>JARRLL010000008.1:0-14137 GCA_037387125.1 Gammaproteobacteria bacterium
CGTCGCCTTCGGCGACTGATCAATTTGCGTGTCCAAATACACGCAAATTTGGTCGGGGCAGAGGGATTCGAACCCCCGACCCTCTGCTCCCAAAGCAGATGCGCTACCAGACTGCGCTATGCCCCGCCGGTTACTTCATCCCTGGTCGCTGGCAACCGCATGCGGCTTCAGGCCCCGGGGCGGCAGGATGATACGGACGCACCCACGGAAGGTCAATTAATTCAGTGCCCCCGAGGCTGCAGGCTTTTGCGGAAGGGTCTCGTCTGGTATGTTTGCGCGCTTGCACTCCGGACTTCCCCCGGAGCAGGTAAACATGATGCCGGCCAAGCTTATCGATGGAAAAAGCGTTGCGTTGTCCATTCGCGCGGACATAAAAAAGCGGGTGGCAGAACGGGTCGCGGCCGGCAAACGCGCACCGGGGCTGGCAGTCATCCAGGTCGGCGCGGACCCCGCCTCGGCAATTTACGTAAGAAACAAGCGTAATGCCTGCAGCGCAGCCGGCATCCTGTCGTTTGAGCACGATCTGCCGCAAACGACCTCGCGGGACGAATTACTGCAACTGATTGACCGGCTGAATACCGATATCACCGTCGACGGCATACTTGTCCAGCTGCCGCTGCCTCAGCATATCGAAGCCCACGAAATCATAGAGCGGATCGACCCGGCCAAGGACGTCGATGGCTTTCATCCTTTCACGGTGGGCAGACTGGCGCAGCGCGTGCCTTCGCTAAGGCCCTGCACGCCCTACGGCATTATGCGACTGCTGCAGCACATTGGTGTCGATGCCAAAGGCCTGCATACGGTTATCGTAGGCGCATCAAACATCGTCGGCCGCCCCCTGGCCCTGGAAATGCTGCTGGCAGGCGCCACCGTCACTGTTTGCCACAAATTCACCACAGACCTTGAAGCCAAAGTCCGCCAGGCTGACATACTGGCTGTTGCGGTCGGTAAGCCTCAGTTGATACCTGGCAGCTGGGTTAAACCCGGCGCAATCGTATTTGATGTAGGCATCAACCGGCTGAAAGACGGATCGCTTAAAGGCGATATTGAATTCGAATCGGCCGCTGAAAATGCTGCCTGGATAACTCCTGTACCGGGCGGCGTGGGGCCGATGACTGTCGCTATGCTGCTGGAAAACACGTTGTCCGTTGCCAACCGGATAGACTGATCTTACGAGGACCACGATGAAAAACTTGCTAGTTATTACCATTGCCCTGTTCGCCGTGAGCGGGTTCGCCCTGGCCCAAGAGTCGCAAGTCGAGGCTGCCCTGCCCGCGTACCCCAAGATTCGAATCGAGACCACTGCCGGCAACCTGGTTATCGAGCTTTTTACGAGCCGCGCACCCTTAACCGTTCAGAACTTTGTCCAATACGTCGAGAGCGGATTTTATGACGGCACGGTATTTCACCGCGTTGTCGCAGGCTTCGTGGCACAGGCCGGCGGCTATGACGCCGACTACAAACGCAAAACTCCGGGCGCGACGATTCCCAACGAGTCCGGGAATGGTCTCAGCAATCGACGTGGCACCGTTGCCATGGCTCGCACCGGCGAACCGCATAGCGCTGACTCGCAGTTTTACATAAACCTGACCGACAACACTGCACTCGACCCCAGGCCTACTCGCTGGGGCTACACTGTATTCGGGCGCGTGATTGAGGGGATGGAGGTCATCGATGAAATCGGCTACAGAACCACGGGCTCAGGACCCGCACCCGAGCTGACCAAGGACGTGCCCAAAGAGCCGATCGTGATCCGCAGCATGGCCCTGGTCTCACCTGAAAACGACGCGCCTGCATCCGACACGGACGCCACCGTCACTGCAGCAGATTCTGACGCTGAAGCTGATGACGGCACTGACGCTGACGCTGACGCTGACGCTGACGCTGAGGCGCAATAGCTTAGGATTCTTGCTCCGACGTGACAACCCTCTTCATATCGGATCTGCACCTGGATTCCTCTAGACCGGCAGCCACCGATGCTTTTCTTCGTTTCCTGAAGCGAGAGGCCGCCGGCTGCACATCACTTTATATCCTCGGCGACCTGTTTGAATACTGGATCGGCGATAACGAACTTAACTCGCATGATAGACAAGTGATCACCGCGCTCTCGGAGTTCACGAAATCCGGAACACGCTGCTTTGTAATGCATGGCAATCGTGACTTCCTGCTGGGCGAGCAGTTCTGTCGTGAATCGGGCGCGACGCTCCTGCCCGACCCGACGCTTATCTTTGTTGGCGGCGAATCAGTGCTGATAAGTCATGGTGATTACCTGTGCACAGACGACATTAGTTATCAGCGGTTCAGAAAAATTGTACGCGACCCCCGCTTCAAAACTTTATATTCGAAGCTGCCGCTGAAATTCAAACAGTCGCTCGCGAAAAAGGCACGCAAGAAAAGCTCCAGCAGCTATGAACTTAAGCCGCCGGAAATTCTCGACGTAAATCAGCGTGCGGTCGAGCAGGCTCTAACGCAGTTTAATGTCACCACGATGCTGCACGGACACACGCACCGCCCCGCCATACACGAGTTCAGGCTGGCGAACCGCGCCTGCAAGCGCATCGTGCTGGGCGACTGGTATAAGGAAGGCAGTGTGCTGCGTTGGGCTGAGAACGGGCCCAAGCTTGTGAGCTTGCAATTCTAGAAAACCTTAAGCCGGCTCGGGGTGCCACTGAAGAAGCTCATCCACCGACTGAAAACGCTGCCCTGGCTGCTTGGCCATCATGCGATCGATCGCCGGCTGGTAACGCTTCATATGCTCCGGCAACCTCGGTATCGGCTCGCGCGCGTGCTTCATTATAACGCCGAGAGCATTGTCACCCTCATACGGCCGCTTCCCGGTTAGCATCTCAAAAAACATGACGCCGAGACTGTATATGTCGGAACGCTCATCGACTGCTTCACCATGGCCCTGCTCCGGGCTCATATAATAAGGCGTCCCGAATATTTCTCCGACCCCGGAAATTTCTGCCTTCAGGTGTGTTTGTCGCGCGAGGCCGAAGTCTATCAACGCAACGGAATCATCCTCCCTGAACAAAACATTCGTGGGCTTCAGGTCGCGATGCAAAATTCCTACGCTATGGATAGCATCAAGCGCCTGCGCGATCTGACGCATTATCTCTTCTGCGCGGTCGGCGTACATGCCGCTTAGAATGCGCTTTTTGAGGCTACCCCGACTGCAATACTCCATCGCAATGTAGGCGTTGTCGTCAGACACGCCGAAGTCGTATATCCGCACAACATTAGGGTGCCTGATGTCGCGAATCAGCTCGAACTCACGCACAAATCGGTCAAATGCCACGCTGCTTTTGCCGGCATCGGGTACCTGCTGCAAGACCTTCAGCACCACCTGTCGTCCGTTCTTCGCATCACTACTAAGATAGACGGATGCGATCTCTCCGCCGGCTATCTTTTTCTCAATCGTGTAATTTTTCAACAACGCTCCATCAAAAGTGCCGGACTTCGAGGCATTGTTTCGGCTCGAGGCGCGCTGCTGCGATTCAAGCGCTGCCTCACATAACTGTATAAAGTCGTTATGATTTAATTTGCCGTATGAAATGTAATCGGCGGCTCCTGCGCGCATAGCCTCGACAATGGCTCTTTCATCGCCATCGCCGAGAACAATAACGGGCGGAAACTCCTTGATGGAATTGAACTGCTTTAACCAGTCCAGAGCACGTTCTTCACCCAGCGGATCTCCAAGTATCACCAGATCATTACCGGCCCCGGCAAAGCCCTGTGGTAAACGTCCTGCTTCACGTGGATCGTACTCTGTGACCTTTGCAGAACTCCAGTGGGTCGTTAAGTGATGCGCGATCAAGGAGCGATAGTCATCGCTCGCATCAATAATGATCGCTTTAATACCCATATCCGGTGTCTGATCAGAGCATCGAGGAGTCCGGCTGGACACTCTGCTGTTTGCGCGCCAACTTTCTGGCCTGCTTAGCTGCATCCGACCGATTAACCTCTATCTCGCGAAGGTATTCCGTCGTTACATCGCCGGTTACATACTGCCCGGAGAAACAGGATGTATCGAAATCCTTAATACTGCCGTTGTCGTAGCGTACCGCCCGAATCAGATCGTCCAGATCCTGGTAAATCAGCCAGTCTGCGCCAATATATTGCGCAACCTCATCCTCTGTTCGGCCACATGCGACCAACTCGGATGCCGCCGGCATATCAATCCCAAAAACGTTCGGATACCGAACGGGAGGCGAGGCTGAAGCAAAATAGACTTTCCTAGCTCCTGCCTCCCGGGCCATTTCAATTATCTGCCTGGATGTCGTTCCGCGCACGATAGAATCATCGACCAGCAGTACCACCTTATCTTGAAACTCCAAATCGATGGCATTGAGCTTTCGCTTGACTGATTTCCGCCGCATTTCCTGGCCCGACATGATAAATGTCCTGCCTATATAGCGGTTTTTGATAAACCCTTCCCGGTATTTGACGCCGAGCCCGTGAGCGACGGACAGGGCACTGGTGCGGCTCGAGTCAGGAATGGGAATAACGACATCGATGTCGTGCTCAGGCCGCTCACTCAGGATTTTTTTCGCAAGCTTTTCGCCCATGCGCAGGCGGGACTTGTACACCGAAATTTTATCGATAATCGAATCGGGCCGTGCAAAGTACACGTATTCAAAAATGCATGGCGTGTAGCCGTTTTGTGGGCCGCACTGCTGCGCATGCATAGAACCGTCTTGACTGATAAAAACTGCCTCGCCCGGCAAAATATCGCGTTCCATCTCAAAACCCAGCGCATCGAGCGCAACGCTTTCAGACGCTACCATGTGCTCGACGACACCGCCCTCCTCGCGTCGACCCAAAACTATCGGCCGTATACCGTGGGGATCACGAAAGGCCACAATCCCATGGCCGACTATCATGGCGACAACGGCATAGCCACCTTTGCAGCGTTCGTGCAGCCGAGTGACCGCCTCGAAAATAACCGCAGGCGTTAGCGGCTCTGCAATCTGGACCTGCAGCTCATGGGCGAACACATTGAGCAAGGCTTCGGTATCCGAGCTGGTATTGAGATGCCGTTTATCCCGGTCCCGCACGAGCGCCTGCAACTCGGCCGTGTTGGTCAGATTGCCATTGTGCCCCAGGCAAATCCCGTAGGGCGAATTGACATAGAAGGGCTGCGCTTCACTCGCGGCCGCTTCGCCCGCCGTAGGATAGCGCACATGACCAATACCCATGTTGCCGCCGAGGCGCAGCATGTGTTTACGCTGAAAAACGTCCTGCACGAGGCCGTTGTCTTTACGCATACATAGCGTGCCATCGTCATCGGTCATGATACCTGCAGCGTCCTGACCACGATGCTGCAACACGATCAGCGCGTCATAAATGGCCTGATTGACAGGCTGACTACTAACGATTCCTACAATCCCACACACTGGCTAGTTCCTTGCTGTGATTTCTGCTGCGCCCGGGTAACGCTCAGGCATCGGTATCAAGCTCTTCGAGATATTCCATTCCATCTTCGGCAGCATGCCGAATGATATCCGCCACGGGGGCGGCATACGGTATCAGTTTAGACTCTTCCCACCAAGGGGCTTCGCGAAAGCCCAGCAGATCCAGAATCATTACCAACAGTCCCGCCAGCAACACGCCCCTTGCAAAGCCAAAAACAGTGCCTATCGCCCGGTCTGTGCCGCTCAATCCTGTGCTATCGAGAACCTGGCCGAAAAACCAGCCCAGCAGGCCTCCGCCGAGTAAGGCTGCTATCACCACAAGCACCCTTGCCGCCCATAGCCTCAGAACCGATGTCCCTATCCAGGGCTCAAGCATTCCGGCGACTTGCGGCCCGAGCCTCCAGGCCAGCCATAACGCAACCACCCAGGTGCCGAGGGAAACGGCCTCTTTAAAAAACCCCCTAAACAAACTGATAACTGCGGAAAGCCCTATAACGACAATCAGTACGTAATCAACTATGACCACGGGCATCCACCACCGCTTAGTTAGTTAGAACTCATATCGATAACCATCCCGTCATAGCCCGCCTTTGCAAGCGTTGCCGTCAACTTCTCGGCTGCATCACGGGTTGGCCGTGGCCCGGCATAGACACGGTAGACGGGTCCTGCCGGTGAACCCGCTGACTGCACGAAAACGGGAAAGCCTTTACCTTTGATTTTGTCCGCGAACTGGCTCGCATTAGCCTGCTCACGAAAACTACCCAGCTGCACGGCGAAGCCTCCGGCAGCACGAACAGCGTCCTGGGCGCCCGCCTCCTGGCGCTCCGATGCAACCTTCACCGCTGGCGCAGCAGCTGCTGCTTGCTCGCGCGGCGGCTCACTCACGGGCTCCGGCACAGCTATCAATTCGGCTTCGCGTACTGATGTTTCTGCCTCAGCCTGATCAGCCGGTTCGATTCGCGATGATCTTTCGCCGGATTCATTCAACACAATCACTTCGGTGCGAACTCTGTCGCCCGACGGTGAATCGCCGTCAGAAAGGGACTCTTGCCGGCTGCCATCCAACACAGCGGGCGCAACAATGACCAGCAATAGAACGAGCACCGTGGCCCCTATCATTCGCTCTATCAACGCCCGATCCATGGAAAAACCTCTTTCAACACGGCGAGTATAGACCAAGCTGCTCCAGCGCGGGCCCGACAACCGTGAAAGAGCCGCAAATGAGGATACGGTCACCTGGGGACGCAAAACGACGTGCCTGTTCCAGCGAGTCAGCGACTGAACCACCGGCAAATACGGGCACGTCGACAACGGGCTCTATGCGCTCGGCCAGCTGCCGTGCGCTGGAGCCTCTCGCGCCGGCCGTGTCGCAGGTAATCCAGCGATCAGCGAGCACCGCCAAATGGCTGACGAATTCTTCGGCCTGCTTATCGGCCAGCATGCCAATGAGCACTATTGTCGATACGCCCTCTGCTTGCGGCAATTGCTCGAGCTTCGCCAATAGCGCGGCGGCGGATTGTCGGTTGTGCGCTACGTCCAGAATCCATTCGTAATCGTCTTTATGAATCTGGAATCGACCCGGAAGGCCATGCAACCTGATAGCATCGACGACGACAGATTTGTCGGCAATTAACAGCGGATCAAAGGCGTTTATCACCGCGATAGCCGTACTGATATTCCTGAGCTGCTCCTCGCCGGCGCCATGAGGCAGCGGCAATGTGTCGAGCGTTACCGATGCGCTGCGCCAGCTCCATGAATCGGCGTGCCGAACATACTCGAAATCTCGCCCTAGCAGCGACAAATCCGAATTGAGTTCATTGGCAGCGGCAACAATAGCTGCGGGCACCTGCCTATCACCGAAAAATGCCGGGCGCGACTCGCGCATAATACCGGCCTTTTCAAAGGCGATGCTCTCCAGGTCATTACCAAGCCACTCGCAATGATCGATATCGACGGTGGTAATCACACTAAAGTCGGCGTCAACGATATTGACGGCATCGAGCCGGCCGCCCAGCCCGACCTCGAGTACCCAGGCATCGCATTCGCGCTCGGTAAAAAGCTTTAGCGCCGCTAGCGTGCCGTATTCGAAGAAAGTCAGGGGCGTTTCGCCGCGAACAGCTTCTATCGCTTCGAAAGCCTTAACCAACGCCACGTCGTCAACTGACGCATCGGCGATGCGTATGCGCTCGTTATATTTGATCAAGTGCGGTGAGGTATAGAGCCCGGTCCGCAACCCACCGGATCTGAGCATGGAATCTATGAACGAAGCACACGAACCCTTACCGTTAGTGCCGGTAACAACGAAAACCGCCCCCGACGGTGGCTCGAGTGCAAGCTGCCCGGCCACCTTGCGAATGCGCTCCAGACCCAGCTCGATCTCGGCGGGGTTGAGGGTCTCCTGCCAGGCAAGCCAGTCAGCCAGTGAATGGTGGTGCATAGCCCCCTAAGCTGCAGGAACCGGCAGCTTCTGGAGCTTGGCCAGCAATTCCGCGAGTTCGTCACGCAAATTACGGCGGTCAATAATCATATCCAGAGCCCCATGCTCGAGCAGAAACTCACTACGTTGAAAACCTTCTGGTAATACTTCACGAACCGTTTGCTGAATCACTCTCGGCCCTGCAAAACCTATCAACGCTTTGGGCTCCCCCACATTAACGTCGCCGAGCATAGCAAGACTGGCTGAAACGCCACCGGTGGTAGGGTCCGTCAGGACAGAGATATAAGGAACACCCGCCTCCGACAAGGTTGCGAGCGCCGCACTTGTCTTTGCCATCTGCAATAAGGAAAACAAAGCTTCCTGCATCCGCGCACCGCCGCTGGCAGAAAAGTTTATCAGCGGCATTCGGTTTTCTTTACTGTAATTAACCGCGCGGACAAATTTCTCACCGACGACCGACCCCATCGAACCGCCCATGAACCCGAACTCAAAAGCACATGCGACTATCGGCTGGCCCTTAAGCATGCCCGTCATCGCAACCAGCGCATCTTGCTCACCGGTCACTCGTTGCGCCTGCAGAATGCGGTCCCTGTACCTTTTGCTATCCCGGAATTTAAGCGGGTCATCGGGCGTAAGACTCTCTGCGATTTCGCGGCCCGTGCCCTCGTCTAAAAACATATCCAGACGTTCCCGCGCTGTCACCCGCATGTGGTGATCGCATTTGGGACAAACCATCAGATTGCGCTCAAGGTCAGCCCGATAGAGCTGCGCGCCGCAGGAACCGCATTTTTGCCAAATGCCCTCAGGGACGGAGCGGGTTCGACGCTCCGTCTTGATTCGCGATGGAATGATTTTTTCGTACCAGCTCATGACGAGAGCATAATAAACGAGTAACGATCAGGTATCACCTGATTCGACGCCCCGATAAACAGTATTGACCAGCAGCCCTTCCGAATAACCGACCCCCGTCAGAGTAAGCCCCTGCGGCGGAGCAGTCATGCCCGACATTCGCCGGTCACGGGCCGCGAGGGTATGGCGAATCCAATCCTCAGTTTCCTCGCCCTTTCCGACCCGGACCAGCGAGCCCACGATATTGCGCACCATGTGATGCAAAAAAGCATTGGCGGAGCAATCAACATGAATGCGCTCTCCGGCCCTGGCTATATCCAGCCGGTTGATGGTTCGCACCGCCGAGTGAGACTGACATGCAGCGGCCCGAAAGGCCGAAAAATCATGTTCACCAAGCAGGCAATTGGCACTCGCGCGCATACGGCTGACATCGAGCGGCTGATGGACCCACCACGCACGCTGTCTTAGCAGCGCCGACCTTACCGGCCGGTTCAGAATCGTGTATCGATATGAACGCTCGGTCGCCGAAAACCTCGCATGAAAATCAGTCGAGACCGGGGTTATCCAGATAACCGAAATATCCGATGGCAAATTACTATTGATGCCCAAAAGCCAGGATCTGAGCGAACGCGGGGCTGACGAGTCAAAATGCCCCACCTGGGCTGCGGCGTGCACGCCCGTATCCGTGCGCCCGGCCCCCGTGCATTCAACCCGCACATCGGCGACACGCGACAAGGCATCGTTAAGTGACTGCTGAATGCTTGGCGCGTGCGGCTGAATTTGCCAGCCTTTATAGGCTGAACCGTCATACTCTATTCCGATCGCGTAGCGCTGTGGGGTAGTCGAACTTCCGCTCAATCGCTCAGCTCATCAAGAAGCTGGCGCGCCTCCTGCTGCTGACTTTCGCCACCTTCATCCAGCACTTCCTCCAGGATACTGCGTGCTCCGTCAGGATCCCCCATATCTATGTAGGCCCGCGCCAGATCAAGCTTCGTGCCCACCTCAGTCATCGTAGCGTCATCCGGCAAGAGCAATCCGTCGTCAGCCGCAAGCGTGGCCTCTTCCGGCAAGGCGTCTTCCGACAAGGCGCCCAGCTCAAGATCAAGATCCATCTCGTCCGCTTCCGATATTACCGGTTGCACCGACGTATCACCGGGACCCGAATCAACCGGGGGTTGCACCGCGGTGTCGCTGCTTCCCTGCTGCTCGGCACTCGGCTGCTGAAGCGTATCGCCAACTTCGGCTGAGGCCTGCTCGGCAATCTCGCTGTCTTCGCTGGTAAGCCACGACGAATCATCGTCACCGGGTTGACTTAAACCGCCGTCTTCATCACCGGCAATTTCGCCCAACGCTTCGAGGCTGGCAAAGCCCATCTCGTCTTCTTCATTATCCGTTTCCGACGATGAGCGATCCTCGTCACCGCCAAATACCGTCGGGTCCGCCCCACTGAGAACGCCGTCTGCGGATTCACTCGGAATACTCTCGGAGAGACTGCCGAAAATATCATCTTCGGAATCACCAGCGATCTCATCAACTTCCGAGACGCCCTCGAGCTCGTCCACCGGCAGGTCAGTCAGACCACTCAAATCGACGTCCAGACTGGTCAGATCATCCTGTGGGCTCTCAGCCCGGCCCTCAGATGAATCACCGGCCGTCTCGGTGTCGTCAAATGCGGGGGACTCGACTGTCGAATCCATGGCAGATGCCCCATCACTCGACTCGTCATCGTCCATGTTGAACGGGCTCTCGATAGTCGGCGATTCCATCGTCTCGCCTTCAGTTTCATCGGAACCCAGACCAAATGGGCTCTCGATGGTCGGCGACTCCATGGTCTCGCCTTCGGCTTCATCAGCGCTCAGACCGAATGGACTTTCGATAGTCGGCGACTCCATCGTCGCACCTTCTGAATCGTCACCAAAATCGGCAAAATCAATGTCGACGGTGGGCGACTCCATGGTCGCGCCATCGTCTTTCCCGAGTTCAAAATCCAGCGGGTCTTCGTCCACCCCTGATGACTCGGGCAAATTCAGGTCCAAATCCGGACCTTCCGATCCATCATCACCAAATTCGAAATCAAGCTCGGTTTCGCCTTCGCCCGCTTCAGACAGTTCCAGATCCACTGAACCGGATATCGGGCCGCCGGCAGAAGCTCCGGAAAACAGTGCATCGTCAGGACAAAGCTGTTTGCCAAGTATCAGCACCTTGCTCCAGTCCGAATCAGCGCTATCGCCTATCGATTCATGCAGCGCGCGCGCCTGCTCTAAGAAGCCTTCCTTGTTTTCCCAGACGAAATAGACCTCCAACAATTTAACCCTGTACGCGCGGTTATCGGGCTCATCGTCGAGAGCGTTCGCAAGCAACTCGGCTGCCTGATCATAGAGACCATACGCCATATGAAATTCGGCTTCTGCGATGGGGTCGGCCTGATCGAGGTTAAGCGGCGCCCCTGTGCTGATCGTCTTTTCCAGCGGCAACTCGGCTTCACCTGCACCCGCTTCTGCCGCGTCGAAGGACACCGCATCGTCCTGCTCAGAAAGACCGGCAAAATCCTCTTCGTCATCAAATTCCGAAACATCATCAGAACTGAAGCCTGCCAGCGCATCTTCGTCCGAGTCCGCCGCAGCAAAATCGCTAAGTTGCCGGTCATCGTAGGTCGCGTCGGCATCTGTAATCGAGTCTTCATCCTCGGCAACTATAAAAGGCTCTTCCGCCGGCTCCAGATCAGAAAAGTCTTTCAAAGACGCATCAGCTGTGACTGCGGCAGTCTCGGCAGACATATCATCCACCCAGCCCGCCGAGTCAGCGGTCTCCGCAGCCGCTTGCCTGCGACGCCATGCGAGAAACGCGACCAACAGCAAGGCAATTGCCGCACCCGCCCAGAGCCAAATACCGCCAAAGAGGCCCTCTTCGTCGGCGACGCTCTCGCTCGCAGGCTGTTCGGCGGCTTGCGGAGGCACCTCTGCCCCGTCGTCGGTAGCATCGACCGGCTCGGATTCCGAGGTTTCGTCGACAAAAATCTGCTCCGGCTCCGTAACTTCTGCCCCGTCCTCAGGGATGTCTCCGGCCTCGGCGGCCTCCTGTTCGAGTGAGTTAATCCGCTCTTGCAGTGCCTGCAACTCGGCATCGCGCAATTGCAACAGGCGCTTACTCTCATTCAGCTCTGCTTCAAGTTGACCGACGCGCTCCTGCAACTGCGCTGCGTCGCCCTGCCCGGCCGTCGAATCACCCGCAGGTGCCGCACCCGAGCCCTGCGGCTCGTCGACCGAACCGGGGGCTACCAGTTGCAGACGGGCCTGACCAGCCGCACCTGCAGGAGCCGCACCCCGCCAAGCCGAATTCTGCTGCTTGACTTCATTATTGGCCTCGGTAATCCCAGGTGCGCTGACGCCTTGCTCAGCCGGCATGCGCAAGATTGCTCCGGCCTTCAGTGCGTTGATGTTGCCCATAAAGGCATCCGGATTGGCTCGATACAATGCCAGCATCATCTGATTGTTGGTGAGCCCGGTGTTGCCGCGCATGCGCTCTGCTATGCGCCATAGCGTGTCGCCGCGCTGAGTCTTATACGTGCCCGATGGCGGGGCAATGGCGACCGGTGCCGCGGACCGGGGTTGAGGCTCGGTCAGAGGCTGCGCGGGCGGCTCGGAAACCTGGGTGCCGGCAACATTGCGTTGCGGCTCAGCGGGCTCGATAGCCTTATCAGCCTGGAACAGGCCCGTCGGCTCAATGACGGTCGAATCCTGATATTCGGACTCTGCGGCTTGCCGCTCAATTTGCCCTGTTGCCTGCGATTCACTAACGGTGCCGGTTTCTGCAGCCGCTATCGCCGGCTGCACCACCTCGTTCTCAAACAAGGGCGGGTCAAGCAGCACCGTGTATTCGCGCAACAGGCGCCCTGATCCCCAGCGTATGTCCAGTAAAAAAGTTACGAAGGGTTCAGAGACCGGTTTTAGCGAACTAACCCGAACTATCGGGTTGCCGTTGGCGTCGTTGTCGACCGCAAAGCGAAAGTCCGACAAAAAGGCCGGGCGATCGAGTCCGTAACGATCAAAAGTCTCGCGTGATGCCAGAGCAACTTCCATCTCCAGCAGCTCAGACGCATTGGCGGACTCCAGTGGGATCTCCGCGGAAAACGGCTGATTCAGCGCGGAATCAAGGCGTATTTCACCTAAACCCACCGCCAGCGCGGTAAGAGGAACAAAGAAAATTAACAACCAGCGGGCGGCGGCCATATACAAACGCATTACAAAACCCCGACTTGCGTTTAAAACAGGCATCTTCGACCGCAAAGGCCGAAGGGCGCAAGTATTAAGTTAAAAGCCAACAACAACAGCCCAACTATAGCCTATAAGTATTCTCGCACCAATATCTCGGCAATCTGGACGCTGTTGAGCGCTGCGCCTTTGCGCACATTATCCGATACGACCCAAAGACTCAGGCCTCGCGGATGGGAAATATCCTCGCGAACACGGCCTACATATACCGAATCCCGCCCGGACGCTTCTGTGACAGCTGTCGGATAACCGCCCATTCGTCGCTCGTCGATCAGCTCTACGCCGGCAGCAGCGCCGAGCAATTCGCGGGCCCGTTCCGCCGACAGTTTTTCCCGAGTCTCGATATGCACCGCCTCTGAGTGCCCGATGAACACGGGTATACGGACTGCAGTCGGATTGATCTGGATAGCCGGATCCCCAAATATCTTGCGGGTCTCCCAAACCATCTTCATCTCTTCTCGGGTGTAGCCGTTGTCCTGGAATTCGTCGATATGGGGCACGGCATTAAAGGCAATCTGCTTTTGATCGCCCTCTGCCTCCAGCGGTCGGCCATTCAGTAGAGTCGAAGTCTGGCGCGCAAGCCGCTCGACGGATTTTCGACCTGCTCCGGATACGGCCTGGTAGGTCGCGACATTGATGCGCTCTATACCCACCGCGTCGTAGATCGGTTTCAGGGCCACAAGCATCTGAATCGTCGAACAGTTGGGGTTGGCGATAATCCCGCGAGCCCGATAATCGGCAATCGCTTCCGGGTTCACTTCCGGCACGACGAGCGGAATATCCTCCTCCATGCGGAAATACGACGTATTGTCGACGACCACGCAGCCCGCTGCAGCAGCGCGCGGCGCATGCACTGCCGAAACGCTGCCACCGGCTGAAAACAGCGCGATATCCGTGCCGCTGAAATCATGATCTTCCAGCACCTCGCAGGCAACCTCGGCACCGCCAAACTGGACCGTCTTGCCCAGCGAACGCTCGCTGGCAAGCGCATGAAGTTTCCCGACCGGGAATTTTCTAGCGGCCAGAATATCCAGCATAGCCTCGCCTACCATGCCAGTGGCGCCGACCACGGCGACATTAAAATTTTGTTTCATTGCTCAAATACCTGCTGAAAAATAACCCGGGCTTAGGCTCTGGGGGACGCAAATATAGGCGTTTGTGCGCGG
>JARRLL010000008.1:14239-49866 GCA_037387125.1 Gammaproteobacteria bacterium
GAAGAGCCCCTTCTTAACGATTTATTATATATTATTCAGTTATTTATTAGCTTTTCTTTAGTATTAACTTCAGGATTTTGCGCTCGCTGCCTGAGGTAATGGTCCAGCACTACGATCGCGCACATGGCCTCTGCAATCGGTGTAGCCCGCAGCCCAACGCACGGGTCGTGCCGGCCCTTGGTGATTATTTCGGTCGGCTTGCCCGCGTCGTCTATCGTCGCGCCCGGTATGCGTATGCTCGATGTGGGTTTTAGCGCGACGCTGGCCAATAAGTCCTGCCCCGACGAAATACCACCCAATACGCCGCCCGCAGAATTCTTGGTAAAACCCTGGGGCGTCATTTCGTCACGGTGCTCGCTCCCTTTCTGCTCAACCACGCGAAAGCCATCGCCGAACTCAACGGCCTTGACCGCATTGATGCTCATCAGCGCGTGGGCTAAATCCGCCTCGAGTCGGTCGAAAATAGGCTCGCCCAGGCCGGGCACCATCCCGCGCCCTATTACATTGATGCGCGCGCCGATCGAGTTGCCCTCCTTGCGGAGCTCGTCCATGTAGGCTTCAAGTTCATCCAGACGGTCGGCATCCGCGCAGAAAAACGGGTTGTCATTGGGCGCACCAAACTCCGGCGTGGTCAGGCGAATCGGACCCATTTGTGCCAGATAGCCATAAAACTCGATGCCAACCTGCTCACGCAGGCACTTCTTGGCGATCGCACCGGCGGCCACGCGCATGGCGGTCTCGCGGGCTGACGAGCGCCCGCCTCCGCGATGATCGCGTATGCCGTATTTCTGCAGGTAGGTGTAGTCCGCGTGCCCGGGACGAAATTTATGCTCTATATCGCTGTAATCTTTGGATTTCTGATTGACGTTGTGCACCAGCAGACCGATCGGGGTGCCGGTGGTCACTCCGTTAAAAACTCCCGAAAGAATCTGCACCTCATCAGGCTCCCGGCGCGGACTGTGGTGCCGGGTCGTGCCAGGCCTGCGTCGGTCCATGTCCGGCTGAATATCCTTTTCCGTCAGTTTCATGCCCGGTGGACAGCCATCCACAATCGCGCCAATCGCAGGGCCATGACTTTCCCCGAAGGTTGTGACGGTGAAGAGTTTTCCGATCGTGTTTCCAGACATGGCTACAGAATCCGCTGCGGCTAAAAGAGCTTATTGTACTTGAGTTAAATCAGCGGCATGCAGCAAGCCCACTCCGATGCCGCCACGCTCGAATTCGAGCCAGGTAAATGGCAACGCGGGAAATGCCTGCTCGAGCTCGTGCCACTGAGCCCCCACTTCGAGCACCAGAATCGCGTCAGGTCGCATCAGGCGCGGGGCATCTTGCAAGATTCTCCGTGCCGAATCCAGACCGTCGCTGCCGCTCACCAGGCCCAATGCGGGCTCATGGCGGTACTCATCAGGTAATTCGGCCATTTCCATACTGGGCACATAGGGCGGATTGGAAACGATGATGTCGAACGCCCCGGAAATATCGTCGGCATGATCCGTCTGGACCAGCGTGATCCGGCTCTCGACGCCGTGCCGGCGCGCATTTGCAGCAGCGACTTCCAGCGCATCAGCAGAAATGTCTGTTGCCGTGATCCGCGCAGCGGGGAAGGCACGCGCCAGAGCAACAGCGATGCACCCGCTGCCGGTGCCTATCTCGAGGATACGCTGAACCCGGCTCGCGTCGATCCACGGCTCGAAACGCGCCTCAATCAATTCCGCTATGGGCGAGCGCGGTATGAGCACGCGGCGATCGACATGAAAGGGCAACCCTGCAAACCACGCTTCCCCGGTCAGATAAGCTAAAGGTTCGCGCGTGCTGACACGCTGTTCAGCCAACTGCGCGATGCGCTCGCGCTGCGCCGCGGTGGGCCGTGCTTCATAGATTTCCGGGCCGGCCGCATGGTCGAGCTCCAGGACATGAAACACCAGGGCTGCGGCTTCGTCGAGCGCGTTGTCAGTGCCGTGCCCATAAAACAGGCCTGCATCCTCGAACAAAGCTGCCGCCGCCCGAATGAGATCGCCTGCGTTGCCTGCCTGTCCAAGTTCAATTGAATGACTCATTTATAAATGCAATCCATGGTTAACGAGGCGCAGTGTAGAATACCGCGCCCATGACCAACTCGTAGCCAGCTAGTAGCCGGCTGAAGCAAATAATGCCCCACAAGCCGACAGACAAGATAATCGTTTTCCTGCAAAGACTTATTCCTGCACGCATCCTCGGCCGGTTATTTTATCGGCTCGCGCGTAATGAGACGGCATGGTTAAAAAACGGCCTGATACGGGGCTTCGTCTGGCTATTTGACGTAGACACAAGCGAAGCGGCGAAAGCAGTACCGGACGGATACCGCAGCTTCAACGATTTCTTTACTCGCACCCTCAAGGCCGGTGCGCGCGTTATAGACGGCGATGACAGTGCGCTGGTGTGCCCGGCGGACGGGACAATCGCGCAGCTTGGCAGGGCCGATGACGGCCAGCTCGTGCAGGCGAAGGGGATGAATTTTAGCGCTGCCGACTTGTTGGGCGATGCAGAGCTGGCGACGGAACTGGCAGACTGTCTTTTCGCCACAATCTACCTTGCGCCCTACAATTATCATCGCCTGCATATGCCAATTACGGGCACGCTGGAGAACAGCATCTTTATTCCGGGGAAGCTTTACTCGGTCAACGCGAGAACCGCCGCAGCCGTGCCCAATCTTTACGCACTGAACGAGAGGCTCGTCTGCCAGTTCAACGGTCCGGCCGGTCGATTCGCGATGGTGCTCGTCGGCGCGATGAATGTCGCGAGCATCTCTACGGTTTGGGGGGGCGAAATCATGCCGCCTGCAGACGGCCTGCCCATATCTACCCGTTTCAATAGCGCGGCGGCGCCCACCCTTGCCAAGGGCGAGTACATGGGGCACTTCAACATGGGCTCGACGATCGTTTTGCTGGGGCCGGCCGGGGCAAGTACGTGGGGCTCTGATTTGTGCAGCGGCATGACCGTCCGAGTAGGCCAAAGCCTGGCCCGGGTCGAAAAGTAATGACGGACTCTGCCGCCTGGCAGCCGAGCGCTTCGATCGAATCTTTGCAAAAGCGTGCCGCAGCCCTGGCGACCGCGCGAGAATTCTTTGCCGCACGCGAGGTCATGGAAGTCGAAACACCGGTGCTTTGCAGGCATGGCGTCACCGACCCCCATGTCGAGAGTATTCCTGCAGGGCGCCCGGCGGACTCGCGGTGGCTGAGAACGTCACCCGAATATCATATGAAGCGGCTCATTGCGTCGTGCAGCAAGGATATTTACCAGATCGGCAAGGTCTTTCGAGCCGGCGAAACGGGACGTTATCATCAGCCTGAATTCACGATGATCGAGTGGTACCGCCTCGGCTTTAGCCTGGACGACATGATCAACGAGACGTGCTCCCTGATATGCAGACTCAGCCAGCACAATGAACGTGTTGTGCGAGAATTCAAGCGCATCGACTACCGAGAGGCCTTTATTAATTCATGCGGGCTGGATCCGTTCGTTGCAGATATTGAATCGCTGCGATCCTGCGCGACAAGCCTGCCGCAAGCACCCTGCGATGACCGGCTGGCTGAGCAACTCGGAGACGACAGACACGCATGGCTGGATTATCTTGCAGGCCACAGTGTTTATCCCGCGCTGCGCGGTGACGCGCTCTGGGTTGTCGAAGCCTACCCGGCTGAGCAGGCGATGCTCGCGCGGCTGAACCCCGATGATCCTGCGCTGGCCGAGCGCTTCGAAGTGTTTTTTGACGGGATAGAGCTGGCCAACGGATTCCGTGAACTGCGCGACGCAGATGAGCAAGCCGCTCGGTTTGCGAAAGACCGCGCCACGCGCAGTTCGCGCGGGTTGAGGGATATGCTGCCTGATTCGATGCTACTGGCCGCACTGCAGGAAGGCCTGCCCGACTGCTGTGGTGTCGCCGTCGGGCTGGACCGCGCACTCATGCTAGGCGAACTGCCACCGGATATCGCAGCCACGATGAGTTTCGCGCCCGGCTGCTGATAACTGACTATTTTACGCGCGAGACATATTCGCCCGTTCGCGTATTCACTTTAATAACTTCGCCCTCTTCGATGAATAGCGGCACGCGAACCGTCGCGCCGGTTTCCAGTTTCGCCGGCTTGATACCGCCTTGGGCCGTATCCCCTTTCAACCCGGGATCGGTCTCAACGATTTTAAGCTCGGCAAAATTCGGCGGTTCAACCATCAAGGGCACCCCGTTCCACAAAGTGACGTTACAAACGTCTTCTTCCTTGAGCCAGTTTTTGGCGTCACCGACTGCAGCCTCCCCGGCCGCGAATTGCTCATAGCTTTGCGGGTCCATGAAATGCCACTCCTCGCCATCGCTATAGAGATATTGCATTTCGTGATCCATCACGTCGGCCGCCTCGACGGTTTCGCCCGACTTGTAGGTGCGATCGACTACCCGGCCGGTTTTCAGGTTACGGATTCGCACCCGGTTAAAAGCCTGGCCTTTACCGGGCTTCACGAACTCGTTCTCAATAATCGAGCAGGGATCCCCGTCAATCAGTAACTTCAGACCCGAGCGAAATTCATTCGTACTGTAGGACGCCATAAATAATTCTCATGTTGACTCCAAGCTGCGACTGCATTGTTAACTGGCGCGCCAGCAAGCAGCTGCGGGCGCCTATGATACATAGTCTTGCCTGAAAGGCGGAGGCCCAATCCGCCGAAAAGTTTCGAAATCAGCGGGCTGCGGCCATCTTTAGCGGCGAATCCCGGCTTTACATAACTGAACCTATTTCACATTTTCCGACCTGGTTCACACTAGCCTTTGCGCCAGACCGCTAAATTACTAGCCTGTGTCCGACAATCCCGGGCACGCTACATAAAGCCTAAGGGTGCGGACTTGAGTAAATCTGTGGGTATTTCGGTTGTCGTGATTTCCGTCGAAGACGATCACGTGGCAGCGATTAATACAGCGCTGCGTGATGCCGGACATCCAGCCCACTGCAACAAGGTTAGCAAAGTCGGGAACCTGGAATCTGCGCTCCTGACGCAAGCGCCGGACCTCGTTCTGCTCTTTGCCAAGGAGGCTGGGGAAAGGCTGCAGGAAGTATGCAATAAAGTCCACGACACGGCACTTCCTGCGCCTGTTTTACTCGTAAGCGAAACAGTTGACGAAGAAATTATCGCCAGCGCCATCCAGGCCGGCGCTCGAGATGTCGTGTCCCTGGGCAACATAGAGCGTTTGCAAGCCGTTGCGACACGAGAGTTGCGAGCACGCAAAATCGAAAAAACTCTCCAGAATGTCGTTAACTCGGCAAACCAGTTCAAGCAGGAACTGAACACGCTCAAACAAGCGTCGGTAGAGGCAATAGCCGATATTCAGGAAGGCATTGTCGTGCATGCCAACCCCGCCTGGCTCGAATTATTCGGCTTGGAAGACGGCGCAGACATGACGGGGATGCCCGTAATGGACCTTTGTTGCGAAGCCGACAGATCAGCCCTTAAAGGAGCAATCGTGGCCTGCCAGAAAGGCAACTGGAAGGACTCGGAGTTGGCCATCAATGGCCGGCGCGAAGATGGAAGTGAGTTTCCGGTAGTCTTTAGCCTCGCCAATATCGAATACGACGGCGACCCGGCGGTCAGGGTAATAATCACGCCCAAAACAGTGGAGAACAAAACGCCCCTGTCGCTGGTCGAGCAGGCCGTTCAACGTGATCAGGCCACGGGTTTCTTTAACCAGCAGCATTTTCTCTACGTTGCGAGGGAACGACTCAAACAGGCGCCACAAGGCGGCGTGCGAGCCCTGGCCTATATGCGGCCGGACAGCTTTGCACGCGCTCGAAGCGACATCGGTTTGATGGGCACGGAGGCGGTACTCGCGCAACTGGCGCAGATTCTTCGTGAATTCATTCAGCCCGCAGATATCTATTGCCGTTTCGGCGGCACCATGTTCACTGTCATGGTTGAAAGGGGAACAATGGCAGATGTGGAATCCTGGGCCGAACAGTTGCTGGAAGCCGTCTCGGAGGCCGTGTTCGAACATGACGAACGCTCAACGGCACTCACCTGCTCTATCGGCCTGTGCGAAGTTGACTCGGCAGAAGCGGATATTTTGGCACTGCTCGACGAGGCCGAAGGCGCCTGTCGCGCCGCCCGCGCAACCAGCGGCAATCGCATACAACTAAGCGAATCAAGTGGCGCCGCCAAAAAGATTCGGCAGGATGACACCATCTGGGTCCCACGCATACGCGGCGCTCTAATGGAAAACCGCTTGCGCCTGGAACACCAGCCGATTGCCGGTTTGAACGATGACATCGAAAATGCCTATGACACGCTCGTCCGCATGCTCGATGAAGACGGCAATACGGTCTTGCCCAGCGAGTTTATGCAGGTTGCGGAAAGGAAGGGCCTGACCAAGAATATCGACCGTTGGGTAATCGGGGCCTCGTTTACGTTTTGCGCCACCAACGACGCAAAGCTGGTCTTTATTAGATTATCTAAAGATTCGGTGCTGGATGAGACACTAATAGGTTGGCTGGAGTCGCAGGCAAGGGATGCTCAACTGGAACCGGCACAAATATGTTTTGAAATCAGCGAAGACATCGCTGTCCAGCACCTTCGGCAAACCCAGCTAATGGCGGAATCTCTCCGCACGGCCGGCTTCCGTTTTGCGATTGAGCATTTTGGCAAGAGCAGAAACCCTGACCGAACCATCACCAAAATTCCAATGGACTTCGTCAAAATTGACGGCAGCCTGATGCAGGGTTTGCACAAAAACACTAACGCACAGAGCAAGGTCAAGGAATTGGCTCGTCTCGCGAATAATAACTCGGTCCGCACCATCGCCGAACGAGTGCAGGACGCGAACACGATGGCCGTTTTATGGCAGCTGGGTGTTTCCTACATTCAGGGCAACTATGTCCAGAACAACGAGATCGTTATCGAAGACACGAGCCAGACGTCCATCACCACTCAGATGATGACGCTTGGTGACGAAGAGAAAGAAGCCAGCACCGAAACTGTCTCCTGACGAGCCCCTTCCTCACTGTTAGTCTTTTACTTCGGGCTCGATGAAATCCACCTTGCGATAATTGCGCGGCAGCAGGCTCCCTCGCCTGCCCCTTTCACCCATATAGCGCGCTTCCAGCTCCGCGGCCTTGAGGGTCATGGTCCGAGCACCACAATGGACGATCAGATTCTGATTCGGTTGCACCAGCGCCGTTGCGATCATGCGTTCCTCGCCATCCTTGTATTTTTTGGTCGGCACACCAAGAATTTTGATGCCCTTGCCGCGCGCCATTTCAGGCAATTCAGCCGACGGGAACACCAGCAAATGGCCCGCGGAACCCACGGCGGCAACCAGGGTTTCTTCAGGGAACTCGTCCCCGCTGACAGTAACCGGCGCCAGCGCCTGGCCCCCTGCCGGCACTTTCAGCATCGCCTTGCCTGCTTTAGCACGGGAGTAGACTTCTGCCGGCTGGACGAAAAACCCGTAGCCGGCATCGCTCGCGACCAGCCACCATTGCTCGGGGTCACCCGCCATAACGCCGCAAAAACGGGCACCGTCGGCTGGTTTGAACCGACCCGTCAGGGGGTCGCCCTGACCGCGCGCCGAGGGAAGCGTATGCGCCTGCAGGGTGTACGCCCGGCCGTTGCTATCGACAAAAACGGCCTGCTGGTTACTGCGTCCAAATGCCGCACTCTGAAAGCTGTCGCCTGACTTGTAGCTGAGGCTGCGCGGATCGATGTCGTGCCCCTTGGCCGCCCTCGCCCAGCCGCGCGCCGAAAGCACAATGGTGACTGGTTCACTGGGAACCAGGGCATCCTCGCTAAGGGCCTGGGCGGCCTCGCGTTCGACGATCAGCGTCCGCCGCTCATCGCCGAAATCCTCTGCCGCCGCCAGTATCTCGGCACGGATAAGCTTTTGCAGCTTGGCCTTGCTTTTCAGGGTCTTCAGCAGGTCTTCGAGCTCGGCATTCAGCTCATCCTGCTCGCCCCGAATTTTCATTTCCTCCAGCTTCGCGAGGTTCCGCAAGCGCAAATTGAGTATGGCCTCTGCCTGAATATCGCTGATCTTGAAGCGTTTCATCAGGACAGGTTTTGGTTCATCTTCTTCTCGTATTATCTTGATTACCTTATCAATATTAAGATAGGCAATTAGCAGGCCGTCCAAAATATGGAGTCTTTCCTGCACTCGGTCGCGGCGAAATTCGAGGCGGCGACGAACCGTGATCAGCCGGAATTCCAGCCAGTCACCGAGCAACTCTTTCAGATTTCGGACGGACGGACGACCGTCCAGACCGATAACATTCAGGTTTACCCGCTGGGTCCGCTCAAGGTCGGTCGACGCGCACAAATGGCTCATGAGGGCTTCGACATCGACCCGATTCGAACGCGGAGTGATCACCAGGCGAATCGGATTCTCGTGATCGGACTCGTCGCGGAGATCTTCGACCATCGGCAGCTTCTTGGCGCGCATCTGGGCCGCGATCTGCTCGAGGACTTTGCTGCCAGATACCTGGTACGGCAGCGTGTTAACGATGATGTCATCACCCTCGCGCTCCCAGGTCGCACGGACGCGCAACGTACCGTTGCCGGTCTTGTAAATCTGGGTTATTTCGTCCTGCGGCGACACTATTTCTCCCCCGGTAGGGAAATCAGGGCCTTTGATGTGGCTCATTAACCCACGCAGCGTCGTCTCCGGTTTATCCAGCAGCCTGACCAGCGCACTGGCGACCTCGCGCAAATTGTGCGGGGGCACGTCCGTCGACATGCCCACGGCGATGCCGGTTGCACCATTTAGCAGCAGGTTCGGCAACTGCGCCGGCAGCAATGTCGGCTCCTGCATCGTGCCGTCGAAATTAGCCACCCAGTCGACCGTCCCCGAGCCAAGCTCCGCGAGCAGCGTGCTCGCATACCGCGCAAGCCTGGCCTCGGTGTAGCGCATCGCTGCGAACGACTTGGGATCGTCCGACGAACCCCAGTTGCCGTGACCGTCGACCAGCGGATAGCGGTAGGAAAAATCCTGCGCCATGTGAACCATCGCCTCGTAACAGGCTGAGTCACCGTGCGGATGGAATTTGCCCAGCACGTCGCCGACGGTGCGGGCGGATTTTTTAGGCTTCGAGGCAGCACTCAGCCCCAATTCGCTCATCGCGTAAATGATCCGCCTTTGCACGGGCTTCAGGCCATCGCCGATGTGCGGTAAAGCACGATCGAGAATGACGTACATCGAGTAATCGAGGTAGGCCTTCTCGGTGAATTCCGCCAATGGCAGGCTTTCTATACCTTCGAAATCCAACTGGTTCTGTGTCGCCATATCCCTGTCCTGCGCAGCCGCTGCTGCAAAAGAATCTCTGCGGTAAATCCGTCTAAATTTCGGCCAGATTACCCTTGGTTTCCAGCCATTGCCGTCTGTCTTTGGCGCGTTTCTTGGCCAGCAACATGTCCATGACCTTGTGAGTGTCGTCTTGAGCCTTAACGACCAGTTGCACCAGTCGCCGGGTTTCGGGCGCCATCGTCGTATCGCGCAACTGTGCCGGGCTCATTTCGCCCAGACCTTTGAACCGGGTTATGCCGACTTTGCCCTTCAGCTTCTCGGCATCGATCCGGTCGAGTATCCCCTGCCGCTCGCCCTCGTCCAGCGCATAAAACACCTGCTTGCCGACGTCCACTCGATAAAGCGGCGGCATGGCGACAAAGACATGACCTTCGCGCACCAGCGCAGGGAAATGCCGGACGAACAGAGCGCAAATAAGCGTAGCGATATGCAACCCGTCCGAGTCCGCATCAGCCAGTATGCAAATCTTGTGATAACGAAGCCCGGAGAGGTCTTCACTCCCGGGATCCACACCGATCGCCAAACTGATGTTGTTGACTTCCTGCGAGCCCAGCAGTTCGCCGGAATCGACCTCCCAGGTGTTGAGGATTTTGCCCCGCAAAGGCAGCACGGCCTGGAACTCACGGTTACGCGCCTGCTTGGCCGAGCCGCCGGCCGAATCACCTTCGACCAGAAATAATTCGCCCCGCTCGGGATCTGTCGCCGTGCAATCGGCCAGTTTGCCCGGTAACGCAGGCCCCGAAGTGACTTTCTTGCGAACCACGGTCCGGCTGGCCTTGATCCTGCGTTGCGCCGTATCGATTGCTCGCTGCGCCAGCAGGTCGCCCGTCTCTGTGTGCTGATTCAGCCAGAGCGCGAAATCATCCTTGATAACACCTGAAATAAAAGCAGCGCACTCACGTGACGACAATCGTTCCTTGGTCTGACCGGAAAACTGCGGTTCGCGCATTTTGGCCGATAACACGAAACTAACACCATCCCAGACATCCTCAGGCGCTATGCGCACGCCCCTCGGCAACAGATTTCGCAACTCACAATACTCGCGCAATGCTTCCGTAAGACCCGCCCTGAAACCATTCACATGAGTTCCGCCCTGCGCAGTCGGAATCAGATTTACGTAGGACTCGTTGACCGGCGTGTTATCGCTGTTGACCCAGAGAACTGCCCAGTCTATTTCTTCATCGTTACCCTTGATGCTGCCGCCGTAAGGTTCTTCGGGCAAAGTCGTTGCTTCACCCAGCTCCTCCGTCAGGTATTGCTCCAATCCGCCCGCATAAAGCCACTCGAATTTTTCGCCGGTTTTTTCAACTTCGAAGCGAATCTGCAACCCCGGGCAAAGAACCGCTTTTGCGCGCAGCACGTGCAGCAGACGAGGCACAGAAATCTTGTCCGAATCGAAGTATTTCGGATCGGGCCAGAAACGAATCGCAGTGCCCGTGTTCTGCTTGCCAACCTTGCCTACGACGTCAAGCTTGCCGCGCTTTTTGCCGCCGGCGAAACTGATATTAAATTCCTTGCCGCCGCGCCTGATCCAGACCTCGAGGTTTTTGGACAAGGCGTTGACGACCGAAACGCCGACCCCATGCAATCCGCCGGAGTATTGATAGTTTTCGTTTGAAAACTTGCCGCCCGCGTGCAAGCGCGTAAGAATGAGCTCAACACCGGGGATTTTTTCCTTCGGATGTATATCGACCGGCATACCGCGACCATCATCCGCGACCTGCAGGGAGCCGTCCTTATAGAGCGTGACATCGATTTTCTTGCAGTGACCCGACAGTGCCTCGTCGACACTGTTATCGATAACCTCGTGCGCCAGGTGATTGGGCCTGGACGTGTCTGTGTACATTCCCGGGCGCCTGCGCACCGGCTCCAGGCCACTCAGTACCTCAATATCAGACGCGCTGTAGCTTTTGCTCACAGCATGAACACCTTATAAATAGGAAACGCTTGACGACAAGCAGCTTCGACCAAATGCCGAAGGCTTCACCAACAGACCATTAAGCTGCATACTGGCAAATCAGCGTTTACGCGAAAAAACAACAAAACCCAAAAAAACCAAAAAACCCAGCGGAATAGTAGTAGACCCACAATAATATGCAACGCCTTACGCATCGGGCGCCTGCCGGGGCAGCCCGAAGCGGCCTCCGGCTGCGATACCTGCGGCGCGAGTCGATGCCAACGAATTGATTACATTGAGCAAGTATGGAAAATAGCCGGACCGATTCCGCCCGCAAAAGAAACCATCGACAGAACCACAACAGAAGGGAGTAATAAATCAGTGACGCCCACCCGCAAGCGCCAGCCAGATCTCGACAAGTCCCTCGCCGAACTTGAAGACATCGTCGAAACCCTCGAAGAGGGTGACCTGCCTCTTGAAAAGGCCCTGCAGCAATTTGAAAAAGGCATCAAACTCAGTCGTGACTGCCAGGCAGCTTTAACTGCAGCAGAACAGAAAGTTCAGATACTGATGCAAGAAGATCTGCAGGATTTCGAGGCCGCAGGCGACGAAAACGACTGATTTAGTCTGCGTCGCTGCCCTGCAGGCGCCGAATAAGCGCCCCCAGAAAAACCTTGGTAAACCGCAGCTGGCACGCAGTAGACAGCTGCTCCAGCAAAGTCGCGCTTACGCTTAGTATCGTTACGTTGTCCTGAGCCTTTATGGTTGCGGTACGTTTGATTCCCGAAACATAGCTGGACTCGCCGAAGCAGTCACCGGTATGCATACTGCCGACAGCATTACCATGGCTCTCGACGACGCAGTTACCCGAAATAATCACATAGAAGTGGTCGTCAATTTCGCCTTCTTTGACGATTTCGTCGCCATCGCTAAATTCGCGCCATTCGCTGGCCGCGAACAACTCACGAATCTCGGAATGCGAAAATCCGTGGAAGAATTTCAACCTTCGCAGAATCGCAAAATGTTCCTTCCGGTCTATGTTCTCGTGTTTTTCTGCCGTCAGTTTCTTGAAGACGCGGGTCAGCGCAGCCGCAAACTCGGCGCAAGTCGCATATCGCCTGGCAGGATCTTTCTGCATGGCCCGCATGACCACATCTTCGAGTTCCTCGGGAACATCGGCTCGTAAGGTGTGAATCGGAGGCGGCGTTGCAAACACAATCTGGTTAAGCAGCTTCGCAAGCGCGTTCGAGCGAAATGGCCTGAAACCGGTCAGAAGCTCGTACATCACAGCTCCGAGAGAGTACTGGTCGGAAGCCCGGGTCAACTCGAGAGACTGGACCTGCTCAGGTGACATGTAACTGGGCGAACCCGCTATACCCTGGATCGCCGACATGTCGGTGTCTTTGAGGATCGCGATGCCGAAATCGATGATACGCACGTCATTGTCGGGAGTAAGCATTATATTGCTGGGCTTGATATCGCGATGTATCAGACCGCGACCGTGAGCGTAATGCAGCGCTTTCGCGCATTTGAATATGATTTCGATGACGTCCTCGATACGCAGCAGCGCATCAGGCTTGCAATAAGTAGCGAGCGTCCTCGCTCCCTGCACATGCTCCATCACGACATAGTAGTGATCGCTCTCTTCACCTGCGTCGAATATAGGCAGGATATTCGGGTGCTGGAGCATCCCGACGATATGCGCCTCGTTGAAAAACATCTTGCGGGCGACTTTTGCCGACTGACTGTCAGCACCGGGGTCGGCATGATAGACCTTTACCGCAACGTCACGACCGTAGTAGACGTCATGTGACAGATAGACATCGCCCGTTGTGCCCTTGCCGATCTCATTGATGATTTCGTATTTGCCGATTTTTGCGGGAACGTTACGATTTCTGGTCAGGTTTGCAACGGGAGTAACCATTTATTGTAACCTTCGAAACCTCGACGTCAGAGCAGAATTCGCTGCAAAAACAACAATATCAAGGCAGCATAGACAGCCGCCATTACGTCATCGAGCATAATCCCGAGCCCGCCATGCAATCTGTGATCCAGTTCCCGAATCGGCCATGGTTTCCATATATCAGCCACTCGAAAGGCAATAAATGCGCCGACCACCCAGACCGGGTCCTCGGGAATGACGAGCAGGGTAAGAAACATCCCGACGATCTCGTCCCAGACGATGCCACCGTGATCGTGAACCCCTATGCGCCGAGCACTTTCGCCGCAAATCCAGATTCCGGCCAGGAACATGAGGACCGCCGCGGCAGCCTGCACATAGGGTTCTTTCGGCAAAAACCACCAGATTGCTATACCCGGCAGCGACCCCCACGTGCCGGGCGCAAAAGGCATGAGTCCGAAACCAAAACCGAAAGCCGGCCAGTGCACCGGATCCCTCGCAACGATCCTCGCAAGCTCGATGTTATTTATCCTGGAAGGCTCCATTGCAACTCCGGCGGATCAACGCTCAGGCAAAATGTTCGAAACCTGAATCGGGCACGGCATAGCTATCGCCGTCCCGAAACCACTGCAAGCCCGCTTCGGAGGACACCTGACCCAGGCACGTAGCCGGGCACCCCCAAAGATCTGCCGCTCGGTGAAAAGCGCCGAGGCTGTCGGCGGGAACAGTAAAGCACAGTTCATAATCTTCACCGCCGACCAATACCTGTTCTGTAAACTGCGGCATATCGGGAAGCCCGCCCAGGTGGGGCGACGCAGGAACCTGATCGACATCAAGCCTGGCACCGGCATTGCTCGCGACAAGCAGACGCTCTAGATCGACATGCAGGCCGTCCGATAAATCGATCATGGCACTTGCGATTCCCCTCAGGGCGAGTGCCTCCATGACCCGGGGCTGCGGATACTGAAACTTCTGGACCAGCGCGCTGACTGCCTCGACCGAACCAGCATCAGTCGCCAACTCACCGGTGGCTAAACGGCGGCCTGCTTCGGCTTCGCCGGGAAAACCCGTGACGAATATATGGTCACCGGGTCGGGCCCCGCTGCGCCTGATAGCATTGCCGCGAGGAACGCACCCCTGCAGCGTGACAACCGCGGACAAGGCGCCGCGGACGGTATCTCCGCCTATTAGGTCGATGCCGAAATGGTCAGCCAGCGAAAAGAAGCCCTCCGCGAACGCCTTCAGCCAGGCAGAATCAGCGCCGGGCAAACTGATCGCCAGGCTGGCCCAAAGAGGCTCGGCCGCCATTGCGGCGATATCGCTTAAATTGACTGCGAGGCTGCGATGCCCTACTGATTCAGCGGGCGCTTCCGCCAGAAAGTGCGTGCCGGCCACCAGCGCATCCGTGGCGGTAACGAGGTCGCATCCTTCCGGGCAGCGAGTTAATGCGGCATCGTCCCCGATACCCAACACGACACTGGCCGCTGGCCGGCGTGACCGAGTAAAAATGGTCTCGATGATTTCAAATTCTTTGGACATTTGCCTGCAAAACCGCCCTGCCCCGTCTAAGCAGACATTTTAAAGTGATGACAATCGCGCCGCGGCTTTATCCAGCAGGCCATTGACGTACTTGTGCCCGCCTTCCGCCCCAAAGGTCTTTGCAAGTTCGATTGCTTCGTTGATGACTACCTTAGGTGGCACGTCGGGATGCTGTTTTAATTCGGTTAGTGCAATCCACAACACCGCATGCTCGACCGGGTCGAGCTGTTCGGTCGCAATATCGCCAAACAAATAGATGTCGTTATCCAGTGCATCGCGTGAGGCCAGTATTTCCGTCAGCAGCTTCAGAAAATATTCGCTGTCGATCCCCTTGAAATCCGTCTGCGCAGAGAATTGCTGCGCGAGTTCGTCGGAATCGTGGCCTGCCAGCTGGGCCTGATAGAGGGCCTGGAGCAACAACCGACGCGCACCGCTTCTGCCTCTGGCTGCCACCCGGTCAGGCACCCATTTCCCGAAGCACGTGGACCATGTCGATAGCGGCAAGGGCAGCTTCCTCGCCTTTGTTGCCTTCCGACCCGCCCGCGCGATCTACCGCCTGTTGCATCGTGTCGACGGTAAGAATCCCGTTGCCTATCGGAATGTCACAATCCAGCGCAACACGGCCCAGCCCGCCGATGCTCTCGGACGATACGTAATCGAAATGCGGCGTGCCGCCTCGAACGACAGCGGCCAACGCGATGATCCCGTCATACCGGCCGCTGCGAGCAGCGCGCTGGGCCGCAAGCGGCACTTCGAAGGCGCCGGCCACCTGCACCAGCTCTATTGCCGACTCAGCGACCCCGTGGCGGGTCAACGCAGATTTCGCGCCTTGCACAAGGGCAGTGACTATCTCGCTATTGAAACGGGCGGCGACTATACAAAAAGCGGAGTCGTAGAGTTGCCGACGCGTCTCTTCCGGACGACTTTTTTCGGGTAAATCGCTCATTAATAAATCCGTTTAGTTCTCGATATACTCAACGATTTCCAGACCAAAACCTGAGATAGCGTGCATCTGTTTTGGCGCGCTAAGGACCCGCATGCGGGTAACGCCCAGGTCATGGACGATTTGGGAACCCGTTCCGTAGGTGCGCAGAACGCTGCCACCGTCTCGCTTGCCGCCGATCTCATCAACCGGCGTACGCAGCGCGTTTACCGCATTGACGAAATGCCGCGGTGACTCCGGGTATCGCAACACCACCACCACACCTCGCCCCTCCTCGGCGACACGCTGCATAGCTGAGCGAAGCGGCCAACCATGGGGTTTGGTTTCCACACCGAGCACATCACCAAGCGTATCCTGAACATGTACTCGAACCAGCACCGGCTCGGAAGTCGTCACATCGCCTTTTACGAGCGCAACATGAACATTGCTGCTGATGTGATCCTCATAAGAAATCAGCAGGAACTCACCGAACTCGGTAGTGACCATCTGCTCGGAGATCCTCTCAACGGATTTTTCTTTCTCCAGCCGGTAGCGAATCAGGTCGGCAATACTGGCTATTTTTAAATCATGCTTGCGAGCAAAGATTTCCAGTTCCGGACGACGCGCCATGGTTCCATCATCGTTGAGGATCTCAACGATTGTGGCCGCAGGCTCGAGGCCTCCCAGCCGCGCCAGATCGCAACCGGCTTCCGTATGCCCGGCCCGCGTCAGGACACCTCCGGGCTGGGCCATGAGCGGAAAAACATGCCCCGGCTGGCGCAGGTCCTCCGGCACGGCGTCGGGCGCCACTGCGGCGCGAATGGTTCTGGCACGATCATGCGCCGATATGCCCGTAGTAATCCCTTCCGCCGCTTCGATCGACAGCGTGAAGTTTGTGGACAGTGTCTTGTCAGTGTCCGTCACCATCAGCGGCAGGCGCAATTGTTTGCAGCGGTCTCGAGTCAAGGTCAGGCAAATAAGCCCGCGGCCGTATCGGGCCATATAATTAATGTGTTCCGACTCGACTTTGGCGGCCGCCATGATCAGATCGCCTTCGTTCTCGCGATTTTCGTCATCGACGATGATCACCATTTTGCCGGCACGTATGTCGGCGATGACTTCCTCGATACTACTGAACGGCTGGCTGTTATCGCCGGCACTGCGCAGGTTATCGTTTTGCATATTCGGACCTCAGACCTTTGTGGCTTGCTTTGTTACGGCGACGAAGAATCAGTGTACTGCATCAATCGCTCGAGGTATCGGGCCACAATGTCTACTTCAATATTGACCGGGGTGCCCTCTGCGTAGTCTTTGACGATGGTTTCCGCCTGAGTATGCGGAACAATCATAAGCTCGAAAACCGAACCATTAACCCGGTTTACCGTAAGGCTGACACCATCAACACACACCGAACCTTTTTGGGCTATAAAACGCGCCAGTTCATCGGGCGCTTTTATAGACAGTTTAATCGACCCGGCCTCCGGCTCGATCGCTGCCACAGCCCCGCAACCATCCACGTGCCCGGTAACCAGGTGGCCCCCAAGCGGATCGCCGATCGACATCGCGCGCTCGAGGTTGACTGGCTTTCCTTTCGCCAGCTTCCCCAGTGTCGTGCAGGCAAGTGTCTCCGCGGACAAGTCTGCACTAAACCCGTCCTCGTGCAAGTCGACAACGGTAAGACAGGCACCGTTGACGGCGATACTATCGCCGAGTTGCACTCCGCTCATATCAAGTTTGCCCGTCGCGAACCGGTAGGTGCCGCGCCCGGACTCTACGTGCGCCTCAACCACCTCGCCTACCGCAGCAATTATTCCTGTAAACACAATCACGCCATCCTGTAAGTTAGCCGGAGATCATCGCCGACAAAGCGCTGTCCGCACAACTGCAACTGTATACTCTCGTCCATCGTGGCCACGGCGGCCAAATCGAACATGCCCCGCGCAGCAGCCCCCATGATTCGCGCTGACTGATACACGACGATTTCATCAACCAGGCCGGCCTCCAGCAAACTACCGTTCAGACCTGGGCCCGCTTCGACGAGGACGTCATTTACGTCCGCCGCAGCGAGATCTTCCAGGAGCGATTTCAGGCAGACGCGACCCTCGGACTCAGGCGTCTTTACAAGTTTGACGCCCTCGGCCTCGAGTACGGCTTGCCGATCGTCGTTCGCCGAGCAGAAGTAAACGCGAGCCTTACCGTCTGCCCCAATAATTTTTGCGTCGCGATTCAACCGCAGAGACGAATCGGCAACCACGCGCAGAGGTTGCTCGATACTTATCGGTTCGGCGCATCGTGCGTTTAGCTGCGGATCATCCGCCAATACGGTGCCGATGCCCGTCAGTATCGCTGAACTGCGGGCCCTTAATCGGTGCACATCTGCGCGCGCAGCCTCGCCCGTTATCCACTTGCTCTCACCCGAAGCCATTGCGGTACGACCATCTGCGCTGACCGCGAGCTTGACTCTCAGCCACGGTCGGCCGCGTTCCATTCGCGCCACGAAACCGCGGTTCAATTCCCGTGCAGCCGCTGCCATAAGCCCGGACTGAACCCTGATGCCGGACTGCTCCAATGCGGCTTTGCCTTGGCCGGCTACCTGCGGATTCGGGTCTTCCATGGCGCAAACAACCCTGGCAACACCGGCCGCGATTAATGCATCGGCACAAGGCGGAGTCCTGCCATGATGACTGCACGGCTCGAGCGTAACGTAGACAGTGGAGCCGGCCGCTCGGTCACCGGCATGCGCCAGCGCCAGCACTTCACCGTGCCCCTGCCCGGCACGCTCGTGCCAACCTTCACCGACGACCGTGCCGTCGGCCGCTACGATGACACAGCCCACGTTAGGATTAGGATCGGTGGTGCACACGCCGCGCTCGGCCAGGCGCAGTGCGCGTGCCATGTGTTCGTGATCGATGGGCAAAAAGGACATCAGCCGGTCACTTTTTGTCATCCGGCAGCAATGACATCTGGTTGCGGCGTGTCGCCTCGCTCGTCATTTCCTGCAGGCGTCGAATCTCATCCTGAAACTCTGTTACGTCCTGAAAACTCCGGTAGACCGACGCGAATCGCACGTAGGCCACTTCATCGACCTCCTGCAAAGCCGCCATTACCATTTCGCCGACATTGCGTGCCGGCACTTCCTGCTCGCCTTCGGTCTGCAGGCGATGCTTGATGCCTGCAATGATTTCCTCGATCGCATCGCTGCTCACGGGCCTTTTTTCAAGCGCGCGGACTATGCCGGCCCGCAGCTTGCTTTCGTCGAAGGGTTCACGCGTGTGATCACGCTTGATTAACCGGGGCAAAAGCAATTCAGCTGATTCAAAGGTGGTAAATCGTTCGTGACAATCTGCACACTCGCGGCGACGGCGCACCTGTCGACCCTCGCCCGCCAGGCGTGAGTCGATCACCTTGGTTTCATCATGTCCGCAAAAAGGGCAATGCACGAAAAACTCCGGAATCAGCCGTAGACGGGAAACCGTTTGCAGATCTCCAGCACCTGGGCGCGGACTCGGGCATTGAGGTCATTGTCGTCAATGTGATCGACAACATCGGCGATCCAGCCGGCCAGCTCACCCACTTCCGCCTCGCCAAAGCCACGGGTCGTAACCGCCGGGGTGCCGATGCGCAAACCGCTCGTCACGAAAGGTGAACGCGGATCGTTAGGCACGGCATTTTTGTTCACCGTTATGTTGGCACGACCGAGCGCCGCATCCGCATCTTTGCCGGTCACATCTTTGTCGATCAGGTCGACGAGAAACATATGCGAGTCGGTACCGCCGGACACGATGTTGTAACCGCGCTCCTGCAGCACCGCCGCCATTTGCCTGGCGTTCTTCTTAACCTGCTGCTGGTATTGCTTGAATTCAGGCTGCATGGCCTCTTTGAACGCGACTGCTTTCGCTGCAATGACGTGCATCAACGGCCCGCCCTGGCTGCCCGGGAAAACGCGCGAACTCAGCGCCTTGGTAATGTCATCATTCTTGCGGGCCAGAATTAACCCGCCGCGCGGCCCCCTGAGGGTTTTGTGTGTCGTGGTGGTGGTCACGTCGGCGATAGCGACCGGGCTCGGATATTCGCCGGCCGCAACGAGGCCCGCCACGTGGGCCATGTCCGCCATTAAATAGGCGCCGACCGAATCGGCTATATCCCGAAACCGCTGCCAGTCGAGGACACGCGAATAGGCTGAAAAGCCCGCAATGATCATCTTCGGCCTGTGCTCATTCGCCAGTGCCTGCACCTCGTCGTAATCAATTTCGCCGGTTTCCGGTTTCAGACCGTACTGCACGGAATGGTAGATACGGCCCGAGAAATTAATGGGCGCACCGTGCGTCAGGTGTCCGCCGGCATCAAGCGACATGCCCAGCACGGTGTCGTGCGGCTGCAGCAAGGCCATGTAGACAGCGGCGTTAGCCTGCGACCCGGAATGCGGCTGAACGTTGGCGTAATCTGCACCAAATAATTCGCACGCCCTGTCTATCGCCAACTGCTCGGCTACGTCAACGTATTCGCAACCGCCGTAATAGCGTTTCCCCGGATAGCCTTCCGCGTACTTGTTGGTAAGCTTGGTGCCCTGCGCTTCCATGATGCGCGGGCTCGCGTAATTTTCTGACGCAATCAGTTCGATATGTTCTTCCTGACGCCGTGACTCGTCTTCAAGGGCCTTGAAAAGTTCCGGGTCAAAGTCTGCGATGGTCCATTCGCCGGTATACATGCTTTGCGTACTCCGCCTGATATTGGGGAAAAGGCCAAATTGTACCCGACTCCGCGGTGCCGGGCAGCGCCGAATCAGGCTTTCGGAGTGTCCTCTGTGAAGGATCGCACCACTGCTAGCCAGCCTCGCGCGACATTATCCAGGTTGTAGCCACCACCGCCCATTCCCAGCACTCGGCCCGCGCAGACACTGTCAGCCAGCTCACACAGCCGTCTTGCCGCATGCGCGTGCGCCGCCGGCGTAAACTCCAGATGCGTCAGCGGGTCGCCGACAATACTGTCCGCCCCGCACTGAAATAAAATAAACTCCGGACGCGCCTGCTCAAGAAATTCCTCCACTTGGCCCCAGGCAAGCATAAATCGATCATCGCCTGACCGCGGCCGCAGAGGGATATTAAGCTTGGTACCTGCGGCCGCGCCCTTACCCGTTTCAAGGGCATGCCCCGTGCCAGGAAACAGCGCCCGCCCGTCCTCGTGGATATCGGCAATAAAAAGTTCGGGATCTTCTTCATAGGCATAGAACATGCCATCACCGTGGTGGGCGTCGATATCGACATAGGCGATTCGCTGCAACCCGTATTTGCGGCGTAAGATTTCCGCTGCAATACCGCAGTCATTGAAGACGCAGAATCCCGCGGCATGATCCCGACCGGCGTGATGCAAACCACCGATGGGAACGAACGCACGACGAGCGGCGCCACTCATCAAGGCGTCGACCATATTCAGCGTAGCGCCCACAACGTTGGCGGTGGCCTCGAAAAGACCGCGCGCTGCCGGCGTGTCGCCGCCATCGAGCATTCCAGAGCCGAGGCGACACTGCGCTGCGACGAAATCCACGTACCGTTCCGTGTGGAAGCTGGTCAACTCTTCGCGGTCGGCCATGCGGCCTCTTCCATATTCAACCGAGTCGGCAAGGTCGCTGATGGCGAGTGCTGCGTGAAAGGCATCGTGCCGGTCCGGGCTGAACGGGTGCCCGTCGGCAAAGCCATAGGCAGCGGTCGCCGCATCCCTGACAACCAGGACTCGGTTCGTGTCACTCGTTTTGTTGGAGGTCGCTACCAATGCAGATTTACCTCAAGCAGGTGCTGCGATTATAAGCTGGCATCCGAGCAGCGCATTCCGGATAATCCCGCCTCGTTCATTAATACCGGATTCAGCGAGATGGCGCAGTACGTATACACCATGAACGGAGTCGGCAAGATAGTGCCACCGACAAGGCACATTTTGCGCGATATCTCTTTGAGCTTTTTCCCCGGCGCAAAAATCGGCGTCCTCGGGCTTAACGGCGCGGGCAAATCAACGCTGCTGCGAATAATGGCCGGCATCGACACCGAATTCGAGGGCGAAGCGCGGCCGCAACCCGGGATAAAGATTGGTTATTTATCTCAGGAACCGGAACTTGACTCCACGAAAGACGTGCGCGGCAATGTCGAAGAAGGCGTTGCGGAAACCCTGGACCTGGTCAGTCGCTTTAACGAAATCAGCGAACGTTTCGCAGAGCCGATGGACGATGACGAGATGAACAAGCTCCTCGAGGAACAAGGTGACTTGCAGAACGAAATCGAGGCAAAAAACGGCTGGGAGGTCGAACGTCAGCTTGAAATCGCAGCGGATGCACTGCGTTTGCCGCCCTGGGATGCCGATGTCGAAAAACTGTCGGGCGGCGAGCGTCGCCGGGTCGCATTGTGCCGCCTGCTGCTATCGGAACCCGATATGCTGCTGCTTGATGAGCCCACCAACCATCTGGATGCGGAATCCGTGGCCTGGCTCGAGAAATTTCTCGATCATTTCGATGGCACGGTTATCGCGGTAACTCACGACAGGTATTTCCTCGACAATGTTGCCGGGTGGATCCTGGAACTGGACCGCGGCCATGGCATTCCGTGGGAAGGCAATTACACGTCCTGGCTCGAACAGAAAGATCAGCGCCTGGCACTCGAGGAAAAGCAGGAGGCAGCGCGGCAGAAGAGCATCAAAACGGAGCTGGAGTGGGTTCGATCCAACCCGAAGGCGCGTCGCGCGAAAAGCAAGGCGCGGCTGGCGCAGTTTGAAGAGCTCAATTCGCAGCAGTTCCAGAAGCGCCAGGAAACCAACGAAATTTATATCCCGCCCGGCCCGCGACTGGGCGATCTGGTCATCGAACTCAATGACATCAGCAAGGGTTTCGGTGATCGCCTGCTCATTGACAAACTCAGCCTGCAGGTACCGCCGGGTGCGATCGTCGGCGTCATCGGTCCTAACGGAGCGGGCAAAACCACCCTGTTTCGAATGTTGGCGGGCAGCGAGCAGCCCGACGCGGGAGAAATTCGCAGGGGCGAGACGGTCAAACTCGCCTACGTCGACCAGTCACGCCAATCACTGGACGATAACAACACGGTCTGGCAGGAAATTTCCGGTGGCGACGACTTGATTCGCGTCGGCAATTACGAAACCCCCTCGCGCGCCTATGTGGGACGGTTTAACTTCAAGGGCACGCAGCAACAGCAACGCATAGGTGAGCTCTCGGGCGGCGAACGGAATCGAGTGCACCTCGCCAAGGTACTTCAGGACGGCGCCAATGTGCTGCTGCTCGACGAGCCGACTAACGACCTGGACGTAGAAACGCTGCGGGCGCTCGAAAACGCGTTACTCGATTTCCCCGGCTGCGCCATCGTGATTTCGCATGACCGCTGGTTTCTCGACCGTATCGCTACTCACATACTGGCCTTCGAGGGCGACAGCCATGTGGAGTTTTTCGCAGGCAATTACGAAGACTATGAACAGGATCGCCACCGACGGCTGGGAACCGACGCCGATGCGCCCCACAGGATTCGCTACAAAGCTCTCGGCTCCTAGGAGATAACATAAGATAAACAACTGATAGATAAAAACTTTTCGTGCTAGAATTAGCTCATAATAAAAACAAGAAAAATGACCATGCATCTCGATTCCAATAACCGGCTACACGGTCTTGCAGCGACGACTATGGAGTGCCCTCGGTGCCGAGTGCACTCGCGCATGACGCAGGCGGCCACACCGGATTTCGCAACACTCAGCAGCATGAAACCTTCACAGGCCGGCATGGTATTTCAGTGCCAGGCCTGCCGCGCACCTGTCTTTGTCCGTTACCGAATAAAGAATATCGGCGCGCAACGCATCGACTTTTACAGCACACCGCATGAAGTCGAGAAACCCGGTGAACGCTTCAACTTTGCCTACGTTCCGGACACGGTCGCGGTCAATTTTCGCGACGCATTAGCCTGTTACCGTGCGGGACTGATGCAGGCATTTGCCGTGACCTGCCGCGCGACGGCCCAGGTTATTTTCGAGGAACTCGGGGAAAGCGGGAAACAGCGAATATTCGACGAGCTCGATGAAATAATCCGCATCGCAGAACTGGATGACGACGTTGCAGCCAATGTTCGCAGGATCATCTTCGACCGGGATGCTTCCAGCATCTATTTCCCCGGCGGCCTGGACAAGGTGACTGCCGCGGTGCTCGTCGAGATCATGAAAGACGTTTTACACCAGTCGTATATTAGGCATGCGAGGTTACGCAAGGTGTTGACCATGCGCCAATTTTTTGCTGACCCCGGCGATGTTCCGGACGCCGAAGCCGACCCCAAGGTGCTGCCAATAACTCGAAACTGGCATGGCACCGGGGCCTGAACAGACCCGTTTCGCCTAGCCGACCCAGACCCGCGCGTTACGAAACATTCTCAACCACGGCCCGTCATGCCCCCAGTCTTCGGGGTGCCACGAATGCTGCACGGTGCGATGCACACGTTCCGGGTGCGGCATTAAGATCGTGACCCGTCCATCGCTCGAGCAGGCACCGGCAATCCCGTCCGGCGAACCGTTTGGGTTTTGGGGATACACCTCGGTAGCGCTACCGTAGTTATCGATGTAGCGCGCCGGCACCAGGCCGCTGCGGAAAAACGCGTCCCGCCGGGCCGAGCTTTCGAATTCTGCGCGGCCCTCACCGTGCGACGTCACGATAGGCAAACGGGCATCCTGCATCCCGGCCAGCAAAACCGAGGGCGAATCGCCTACTTCAACCAGGCTCAGACGTGCCTCAAATTGTTCCGACAGGTTGCGCACGAACCTCGGCCAGTGATCGCTACCGGGAATTATTGCCTGCAGATTAGCCAGCATCTGACAACCGTTGCACACACCCAGTGTGAAGGTGTCGGGCCGCTCGAAAAACTGCTGAAACTGGTCACGCACCAGGCCGTGAAACAGGATGGATTTGGCCCAGCCCCCACCGGCGCCGAGTACGTCACCAAATGAAAATCCGCCGCAAGCAGTCAGCCCGACAAAATCTTTTAACTCGCGACGACCCTCGAGCAGGTCAGACATATGCACATCGATCGGTTCGAAGCCCGAGCGATGGATTGCCGCGGCCATTTCATGCTGACTATTGACGCCCTGCTCCCGCAAGATCGCGACGCGAGGCCGAAATCCGCTGGCGATGTAAGGGGCCGCTATATCGTCCTGTGCATCGAATGTCACTCGCGGACTCAGGCCAGGATCGTCGTCGTCCAATATGGCATCGAACTGCTGACGAGCCGTGGCCGGGTTGTCACGCTCGGCCTGCATACGATAGCTGACTTCAGCCCAGTTCTGCTGCAGCTTGCCGCGTGACTCACTAAACAGGGTAGAACCGGATCGTAGGATGCGAATCTGCCGAGTATCGTTGAGCTTGCCCACGCTGTGCACAATATCCGAGAGACCGTGTTTTTCGAAAACTGCATCGATGCTCGCCCGGTCACTTTTACGCACCTGAATTACGGCACCTAATTCCTCGCTGAACAAGGCCGGCAGCAAGGCTTCGAAAGCCGTCATGTCGATGTCTATCCCCGTGCGCGCGGCAAACGCCATCTCACACAGGCTCGCGAACAGACCGCCATCCGAGCGGTCATGGTAGGCCAGCAACAGACCGGCTCCGTTGAGCTGCTGGATAGCTGCAAAAAAGTCCTGCAAGCGCTGCGGGCTGACGAGATCGGCGGGGACACCGCCCGGCAATTCGTATACCTGGCTCAGGCAAGAAGCGCCCAGTCGGTTACGCCCCTCTCCGAGGTCCAGCAATAGCAAATCGGTATCCGCTTCAGCCTTTAATTGCGGAGTGAGCGTGTCGCGCACATCAATCACCGGAGCGAAGCCCGACACGATCAAGGACAAAGGCGCGTAAACATTTTTGCTGGTGCCGTCTTCCTCCCAGCGTGTCTGCATGGACAGCGAGTCTTTGCCCACCGGAATGGCGATGCCGAGTTCCCGGCATAATTCACTGCCAACCGCTTTGACGGTTTCATAAAGCGCCTGATCTTCACCCGGGTAACCGCAGGCCGCCATCCAGTTGGCCGACAGCCGAATGTCGCCCAGTTTGCCAATGCGCGCGGCCGCGATATTGGTAACGGCCTCGCCGACAGCCAACCGCCCCGATGCTGCCGGATTAAGCAGCGCGACAGGCGTGCGCTCGCCCATAGCCATCGCTTCGCCCGCGACCCCGTAAAAGTCCCGGGTCGTTACCGCAACATCACTGACCGGCACCTGCCAGGGTCCTATCAACTGATCCCTCGCAACGAGACCGCCGACGGTCCTGTCGCCGATATGTATCAGGAAGGATTTATCCGCGACCGCAGGAAACCTCAGCACGCGATGACACGCCTCCGTCAGGTCGAGGTCATCCAGGCGAGAATCGAGGACCGTGCGCTGCTCAAGCCGAATATCCTTACGGGTCTGCGGCGGCTTGCCCAGCAGATCGTGCATCTGCATATCTACCGGGTTATCGCCGGTACTGGCGTCACGCACTTCGAGCCGCCCGCTGTCATTCATCTGGCCAACGACGGCATAGAGGCAACGCTCGCGCTCACATATGGCCGAAAATGTATCGATATCCTCCGGCATCACGGCGATCATGTAGCGTTCCTGCGCCTCGTTGCACCAGATCTCGAGGGGTGACATGCCGGGCTCTGCATTGGGCACATCCTGCAACTCGACCGTCGCACCGAGCTGACTGTGATCCACCAACTCGGGAATCGCATTGGACAGCCCGCCTGCCCCAACATCGTGAATAATGACGATTGGATTGTGGCCGTTTTCGGCCGCGCCCAGAGCCCAGCATGCGTCGATGACCTGTTGCGCCCGCCGCTGCATCTCCGGGTTACCGCGCTGGACGGATGCGTAGTCGAGGTCTTCGCTGCTGGTTCCGCTGCCCATGGACGAAGCGGCGCCGCCGCCCAGCCCGATAAGCATCGCAGGACCGCCAAGGACGACGATCAGTGCCCCGGGTTTTACGTCCGGCTTGGTAACGTCAGCCGGGCGGACGTTGCCCATTCCGCCCGCGATCATGATCGGTTTGTGATAACCGACGGCCAGGGCATCGCTGCCTGCAATTCGCTGCTCGAAGCTGCGGAAATAACCCAGAATATTCGGCCGGCCGAATTCGTTGTTGAAGGCCGCCCCGCCTATGGGCCCTTCCAGCATAATTTCACGGGCACTCGCGATGCGGTCGGGCTTGCCAATCGTGCTTTCCCACGGTTGCTCGAAGCCGGGAATCCGCAGGTGAGAAACCGAAAAACCGGTCAAACCGGCTTTAGGGCTTGCCCCTCTGCCGGTTGCACCCTCGTCGCGAATCTCACCGCCCGACCCCGTGGCCGCGCCCGGAAAGGGTGAAATTGCGGTCGGGTGGTTGTGAGTCTCGACTTTCATCAGAATATGAATGTCTTCCTCACGATAATCGTAGGCACCGCTGCTTGCATCGACGAGCTGCCGTCTGCCTTGGCCACCTTCGATGACTGCTGAGTTGTCTTTGTAGGCCGACAAGACTCCGGCCGGGGATGCGTCGAAGGTTTGCCTGATCATGCCGAACAAACTGTGCGGCACCTCGGTTCCGTCTACGGACCACGTCGCATTAAATATTTTGTGCCGACAATGCTCGGAATTGGCCTGCGCAAACATCATCAACTCGGCGTCGGTCGGATCGCGTCGGGCACGAGTAAAAATATCGGCTAAATAATCGATTTCGTCCGGCGACAACGCCAGACCGAGTTCGCCGTTGGCTGATTCGAGCGCCGCCCGCCCTTCCGTCATCAGCGGCACATGCACCAGCGGCGCCGGGCTGTGCGTGGCAAAAATAATGCCGACATCCGTTCCTTCAGCCAGGATGGTTTCGGTCATGCGATCATGCAAATATGGCAGTAAATCGCGGATACGCTCACCGGCATCATCCGTCGCCAGATCCAGGGTCCAGCAGACTCCGCGCTCCAGGCGTGTCACCTTTTCAAGCCCGCAATTGCGCGCGATATCGGTTGCCTTACTCGACCAGGGCGAAATCGTCCCGAGCCGCGGCACAACCCGCAATCTGCGGGCATGCGTTGCAGCCTCGCCTGCGGTCGGCCCGTAATGCAACAAATCCTGGAGCAGCTCAAGTTCCTGCGACGTCAGCTCGGCCTCGGCAGCTACAAAATGCTCGTAGCGCGCCGCAACGGAGACCAGTGCAGGCACCACTGTCTGTAATTGCGGCAGCAGTTTATCCAGACGAAAAGAGGAAAGCGCCGGTGGACCCGGTAATCGCAGAATAGGCATGAGTCAGAAAGAGTCCCGATAAAATTAGTTTGTTTAACTGTCCCCGCCGGAACCACCACCTGTGCCACCGGGCGTATAAACCGGCATCGGAAACCGGGATACGTTATCGCCGTCAATGGCCGTTATTTTGCTTTGCCCCTGCTTTTCGACTTCATCGATCCTGACCACAGCATGCATCGGTATGTAGGTGCGTTTGACGGTCTCGAATTCGGATTTCAATCGCTCTTCCGACGGGTCGACGACGACCGTGGTTCGCTCACCGAACACGATTTTCTCCACTTCGATGAAGCCGAACAGTGAGCCCTGGCTGATACTGCGGGCATAAATCTCATAAACCTTACCCTGGTTCATGAATATGACTTTGTAAATATTATTACTGGTGGCCATAACGCTCCGAAACTGCATTGCCTTTGTTAATACCCATTCTAAGAACCTGCGCCGGCGGGGCTCATAGCTCAGCACCCTGGCCGGATTAGGTTAAATAGATTCCCTGGGAGGATCGACGGCCGAGCATTATAACTCAGCCCGGCGGCTCAACGACGGCATTGCAGCCGCTTCCGAATTTGGCGCGAACTGTGATCCATGCAACAGAATAAGGAGTCGTTCTGCCCGATCATAATCCAAGGGTAGTCTTGCCATTTGGTTGCATAACTTACTGAGGTAAAAGGCCCGTTCGCCTAAGCGGAAAACACCGGTATGCCGTTAAGCTTGAAAATAGTCAGTGCCCATCGTGAATCCATGGGAGGCGCCTATGCCCAGGAGTTCGTTGCCTGCGGCGGCACCATCGGGCGCAGCCTCGAATGCGACTGGCCCCTGCCCGACTCCAAGCGCTACATTTCGTCTCGTCACGCGCTCATCGACTACCAGGGCGGCGTGTATCACCTGGTCGATCTGAGTCGCAACGGCACGTACATAAATGGCAGCAATGCGCCGGTAGGCAAAGGGAACACGCAGCGACTGTATGACGGCGACATCATTCGCCTTGGTGAGTTCGTTATTACGGCATCAATCTCCCCTGACGAGCAACAAGAGGATTGCATGCGCGACTCCATCGTCCGGGCGCAAATGGTCCAGATCGAGGACTCCATGGAGTACACGATGCTGCCCGCCGACAGTATTCATAATGCAAACGTGCTGGACGATGCGCTGACGCCCGGTGATGATTCGGGCGAATTAAGTGCGCTGCGAGATGTTCGGGCCGGGGATAAGGAAAACCGGCTAAAAACCGAGGTGATGGCCGCCGCGACCGAAGAGTTTCTCCGCACGGCGGGACTGAACCCCGACGATTTCCGCGGTATCGAGCCCGATATCTTGCTGCAGAACGCAGCCTGTTTGCTTAGCCAATTTACCGAGGGCACACACGCGCTGCTGGAGGACAAGCAAAGGACCATGCGGGGCCTTCGAATCAAGGACGCGAGCGACACCGGCAATTCAAACCCGCTTCGGCATTCGGATGGTATCGACAACGCGATGCGGCTACTTCTTGCAGGCTCAGGCGATAGCGATGTTCACATCAGCGGCCCGCGTGCCGTAGAGTCGGCATTCAATGAACTGATGCAGCATCAAAAAGCGCTCGTCAGTGCGATGCGTAACGCACTCGGCGCATTCAGCGATAATTTCGAACCCGAACGCCTGGAACAAATTTTTGAAGAAAACCGAGTCCGCACAGGCACCTCCAAGTCTCGGCAGGTATTTCTTGAGGCCTATGCACAAGCCTTTGCATGGCTGGAGCAGCGCAACCCGGATAGAGTCCCCCGCCGCTTCGACGAAGAATTCGCCAAGGCCTATTTGTCAGCCACCAGCGACTAGCCTGTCGACCAGGCTTGCTTGCCTGCTCACCGGCGCCGGCAGACTATTGATTTAGTCAACAGCTAAGTGACAATGATTCTCATTTACCCTAGAATTGCGCCGAATATAAGCCGCGACGGCGCGGCGAAACCGGCGAAGCACCATGACACTCGACCAGCTCAAACCCGGCCAGAAAGCGACTATTTCGGAAATCGACAGCGACGGACCGCTGGGGCAGAGGCTCATGGCGCTAGGCCTCCTGGAAGGCACGCCCGTGAGCATGCTGCGTCGAGCCCTCGGGGGCGATCCGCTGGAGATCGACGTAATGGGTTATGCGCTGTCTCTGCGCAAAAATGAGGCCCAAAAAATTAAAATATCATTGAACCAGGCGAACTCGCGCAAATGACGCGGTGTCAACAACCCACACGATGCAACACACACTAGCCACTGCAGCCGCCCCCCGGCCCGCCATAGCCGTTGTCGGAAACCCGAACACCGGGAAAAGCACCCTTTTCAACACGCTGACCGGTTTGCGCCAGAAAACGGCCAATTACCCCGGCGTTACGGTCGAAAGGCATACCGGCATCCTGAAGCTTGAATCGGGGGACATACAGCTTATTGATGTGCCTGGCTCCTATTCGCTGACGTCCCATTCACCCGACGAACTGGTATCCGCGGACGTCCTGATGGGACGCATCGCGGGTCAACCGAGGCCGTCTGCCATTCTTGTCGTTATCGATGCCGCCAACCTGCGTCGCAACCTGTTTATGGCGACCCAGGTAATGGAGCTTGGTATTCCGGTCGTCATTGCATTGAATATGATTGACCTCGCCGAGCGGCGTGGCATTCATATCGATGCGGCGGAACTCGCAGAGCTTTTGGACGTGGCCGTCGTTCCGGTCGTCGGCAGCAGTAACACCGGAACGCAGGAACTGAAAGCCGCCCTCGCGGACGCGATTCAGCAACCCAGGAAAGACCGGGCCAGCCTGGTGCCGGACATCCGGAAAGCTGCGGCGTGGCTCCTCGCCGAGCTGGGAGACAGGGCCGGCGAGTTAACGACCGCTGACCTGGAAAGAGCGTTGATCGACAAGGACAGTGCGGGTGAGCAGCGGCTCATCGAATTGGCTGGCGACAAAGCGACGCAGTTGCTGGGCGAGCTGCGTGCAAAACTGGCACCCGGCACATCGCTTGCTGCTATCGAAGCGCGGTCCCGCTACGGGTGGATAGACAAAACCGTTTTGCAGGTGGAGTCGCGCACGGAGAGACAGCGCACATTTGTTGATTTGATCGATGCCGCCACCAGCCATCCCCTCATCGGTTCCTTGCTGTTTTTAACCATCATGGCAACTGTTTTTCAGGCGGTGTTTTCGTGGGCCGGCCCGATCATGGATTCCATCGACGTCCTGACCTCCCATCTGAGCCAGGCGGTGGCCGATCGCCTGCCCCCCGGCGCCTTGTCCAGCCTTATCGTCGACGGCGCTATTGCCGGAGTCGGCAGCGTTATTATTTTTCTGCCCCAGATATTGATCCTGTTTGCATTCATCATTTTTCTGGAAGACTCGGGCTACATGGCGCGCGCGGCATTCCTGATGGACCGCCTGATGCGTGCCTGCGGCTTGTCAGGCCTGTCTTTCATTCCGATGCTGTCGAGCTTTGCCTGCGCGGTACCCGGCATCATGGCCACCCGAGTGATACCGAATCCGCGTGACCGGCTAGCAACCATGCTCGCGGCTCCGTTCATGACCTGCTCTGCCCGGCTCCCGGTTTATGCGCTGCTCATCGCAGCGTTCGTGCCGGACATCACCTATGGATATATTTTCAATCTGCAGGGCATGGTCCTGTTCGCCCTCTACATGCTTGGCATTGTCGGCGGTATTTTTACTGCGTGGATGATGAAACGCTTTGCATTGAGAGGCCCTACGCCGGCATTTCTGATCGAGATACCGCCATACAGGCTGCCCAATTTCAAATCCATGGCGATACGCCTCATGGATCGCGGCAAGGTATTTTTAAAACGCGCCGGAACCGTGATATTCACCGTAGCCATCGTAATCTGGGCGCTGGTTTATTTTCCGCGGCCCGAACAACTGTTCGTCGAATACGAAAACCAGCGCATCGAAGCGAATGCGACGCTGAGCGAAGCGGCGCTGGAAAAAAGCCTGGTGGCAATCGACAACCGCGAAGCCGCCGCACTGATAGAACAAAGCTACCTCGGCCGCGCAGGCAAGTTCGTGCAACCCTTGTTTGCGCCGCTGGGCTGGGATTGGAAGGTCACCTCCAGCGTCATCGCGAGCTTTCCCGCACGTGAGGTTGTTGTTGCGGTGCTCGGCACTATTTATGCAGTCGGGAACGAAGTCGATGAAACCGACAGGCGCCTGCTTAACCGGCTGCGCAATGCGAAGAATGCCGACGGCTCCCCCGTGTTCACGCTCGGCGTGGCCATTGGCCTCATGATTTTTTATGCCTTTTGCCTGCAGTGCATGGCGACGGTCGCGATCATGCGGCGAGAAACCAACGGCTGGAAGTGGCCAATCTCGGCTTGGCTGTATATGACGAGCCTGGGGTACGTCGGAGCACTGCTAGCCAACCAAATGATAGGTTGAACACCTTCCCATGGATTCTTCGATGCAGGAACTGATCGCACTGGCCATCGTCATTGTCTTGGTTGCCGCGGCATTGTTCCGGCGCTTTCGTCGCGGACGAACCGGGAAGACGGGATGTGATGGTTGTGAAACGGGTGACAAGCAAACTAACGGCGACGAGAAGCCGCTAAAGTTTTACAAGCGGCTGTAAATACAAAGCGGAATTGCCGACTGCACGTCTTTGTCGCTGCAGCGCCAACTTGTGTTCAACTGAATTTCTCTGGAAAAAGCGATTTAAATCCTTCCTCAGATGCCGTGCAAATGCCGCGCTCAGTGATAATGCCACTCACCAGCCGTGCAGGGGTTACGTCGAAAGCGTAGTTCGCCGCCTGCGCGCCGGCGGGTGCCAGCAAGGGCTCAATGATTTCATCGCCATAGAGACCGCGCGCGCGCAGAACTTCATCATTATCCCTTTGTTCAATAGGTATGCTGCCGACGCCTTCAAGCAGTTCCCAGTCCACTGTTGATGACGGCAGCGCCGCGTAGAAAGGCACGCCATTGTCATTCGCTGCCAGCGCCTTTAAATAGGTGCCGATCTTGTTGCCTACGTCACCGCCGCGGGTAGTGCGGTCAGAACCGACGAAACAGATATCCACCATCCCGTGTTGCATCAGGTGACCGCCGGTATTATCGGTTATCAGAGTACAGGGCACACCGTGCTGCATGAGCTCCCACATGGTTAGCGCCGCGCCCTGATTGCGTGGCCGGGTTTCGTCCACCCACACGTGCACATTGATACCTTGTTCATGTGCGGCGTATATCGGAGCAGTGGCTGTGCCATGATCGACGAATGCGAGCCAGCCTGCGTTGCAGTGAGTCAGAATATTGACCGGCGCGCCGTCCTTCTTGCCTGCGGCGATGGTTGCGACGAGCTCGACACCATGCTCGCCAATCTGCCGGCACCAGGCGGCATCTTCGTCGGCAACTGCCATGGCTTCAGCATAAAGATCACCGCCTTCTGCCGCAACGGCCAACATCCTCAGCACTGCCCAACGCAGGTTCATCGCGGTTGGGCGCGTTGTCTGCAGAAACTCAGCCGCCTGCCCCAAATCACGACCTTCGCAGGCCGCCTGGTACATGCCATAGGCCGCGGTTGCACCAATCAACCCGGCTCCGCGCACGTGCATTTCGCTGATGGCCAAGGCGGTGTCTTCTATTGTCAGCAGATCTTCGATAACGAATTCGTGGGGCAGTTGCCGCTGATCGATGATCTGCAATACCGGGCTGCGTTCCTCTTTAGGCCAGAGTGTACGGAAATAACGGTCGCCGACGCGCATTGGAGCTCCCTGCGGATGATGGTATCGTCGCCCGTCATCGTAGCAGGAGAAACAATGAAAAGTCTCTGGAATGACAGCGACGCGCAACAGTGCCGGAACCCTCTGGAACTGCGCGCTTACACCTCACGCTTGCTAGGTCAGGAGGATGACCTGGTATTGCACGGCGGGGGCAACACGTCGGTTAAGGATACCGTTAGAAATATCTTCGGCGAAGCTGAAGAAATCCTTTATGTCAAAGGTAGCGGCCATGATCTAAAAACGATCGGCACGGATGGATTCGCTCCGACGCAATTGGCCAAACTGCAGAAGTTGGCGATGCTGGATGAATTATCTGATATCGACATGATGCGCGAACTCAAAACGTCGCAAATCGACCCAAAAGCGCCTGCGCCGTCAGTGGAAGCGATCCTGCACGCGATTATTCCATTTAAATATGTCGACCACACCCACACCGACGCTGTCGTAACAATCACCAACACGCGGGGAGGCGAAAGCAAACTAAAGGAAGTTTACGGCGATGATATTCTCGTGCTCCCCTACATGATGCCCGGGTTTATCCTGGCCAGGCAGGTATACGAGGCGACCAAAGGCCTCGACTGGAGCAAGTACCGGGGCATTATCCTGCTCCATCACGGCGTATTTACCTACGATGACGATGCGCGCACCAGTTACGAAAACATGATCGATCTTGTGAGCGAGGCAGAGGCCTACATCGATCAACGTGCTGATTATCAAGTAACGGACGATGAGCTGGCGGGTATCGACGCACTGGAGTTTGCCAAACTGCGAAAAACTGTTAGCGACTCGCGTGGCGGACCAGTGGTTGCGCGGTTCCGAAAACTCGGACTAGCCGGCTTGGCTAACGCGGATGATTGCGGACGTCGCGGGCCCATTACGCCGGATCATGTGCTGCATACCAAGCGGGTGCCGATGTTGATGTCTGGCGAAGGTGAAGCCGATGTGCAGCGCTACACCGACGAATATCAGTCGTATTTCGACAGCAATAGCGACGGCAATCTCATCTGTCTCGACAAGGCGCCACGCTGGGGCCTGTATAAAGGACACGGTATTGCCACCTTCGGCATCAACGGCAAGCGTTTGCAGGTGTGCTCAGACATCATCGATCACACCAGCAAGGCGATACAGTGGGGTGAGCAGCTTAATGGCTGGGAAGCGCTGCCTGAGAAAGATATCTTTGAACTTGAGTACTGGGAACTGGAGCAGGCCAAGCTCAAGAACCAGCCGACGGCAGGTGAGCTGGAGGGCCGTGTGGCCGTTGTTACCGGCGCGGCATCGGGTATCGGCAAGGCGACCGCCGGCTTGCTTATAGCGCGGGGTGCTTGCGTCGCCGGCATCGATATTGATCCGGCCGTGAGCGAAGTGTCTGAGTCACCGCTGTATCTTGGCATCGCCGCCGATCTGACGGCGACCGACCAGGTGAAAAATGCCCTCGAAACGGTGGTGTTGCATTTCGGTGGTATTGACGTGCTTTTCAGCAATGCTGGATCGTTTCCCGCGAGCGCTTATATCGAAGAACTTACCGACGAGCAGTGGGATACCGCGCTCAGCTTGAATCTCGATTCACACTTTAAAGTTTTGCGCGCCGCGATCCCTTATTTAAGGGAAGGCATCGATTCTGCCATCGTGATCAACGCGTCGAAAAACGCACTGGCACCGGGACCAGGTGTTGGCGCATATTCGGTAGCCAAAGCCGCACTCGCTCAGTTGGCTCGTGTGGCCGCGCTCGAACTCGCGGGTGACGGCGTGCGAGTCAATGTCCTGCATCCAGACGCCGTGTTCGACACAGGCATCTGGACCGACGAGGTGCTAGCGGCGAGGGCAGAAAAATACGGACTCACAGTGGAAGATTATAAGCGCCGCAACCTGCTGGCTACGGAAATCTCTTCGAGTGACGTGGCGGCTGCAGTGCTGTCACTGGTTGACTCCAGTTTCGCTAAGTCGACGGGCATGCAGCTGACCATTGACGGCGGCAATGATCGGACAATTTAGCCGCATGAATGAGCAAACCGAGAGCACGCTCCAGCGTGGCAGTTATCTTGTCGAGCGTTTCCCTGCGAA
>JARRLL010000008.1:49877-95170 GCA_037387125.1 Gammaproteobacteria bacterium
ACCGGGACTTTCTTACCCGTCTCAAATACCTTCAACGCGCTAGCCTGCGGGAGCGGTCACTGCTTATTTGGGAACCGGGAAACCGCCGGGCGATGCCACAAGCTAAAATTGACAGACTGCTGGCAGACGATAACGTCGTCTGGTTGGTGCCCGCAGGGCAGGAGCCATTTACTATTGTCAGCTGGTACTACCGATTCGAGAATGGAATGATCTTTGACAATCATTGTCGCGATGTTTTCAAAAGCAGCTTCCACAAAGTCAGATCCACCGAAAATTTCGATATCTACACCAGAGATTAGCGCTCAGGATGACCTTTAAAATGAAAATTTCAGGATTCGTCAACCGGTGATCGGCGCGCAAGGCACTTTGAGGCGGTTCGCACGCAATAATGAAACAGCGCTCTGGCTGTCTATTATTTGCATCATCGCAATCTATTTGCGTTTCCGCGGCCTGTCATTCCAGAGTTACTGGTTCGATGAACTTTTTAGCGCATATTTCAGTAATCCTGCCCATTCGTTTCGGCAGGTTGTGCAACTTACGATTTCAGATGTGCATCCACCACTTTTCCAGCTCGCTATGTGGTGGTCATATCAATTGTTCGGCTACACGGATTGGGCGGGCCGACTGCCGTCCGCAATAGCGGGCGCAGCCACCATCCCGACAATCTACTTATTGGGCCGCGACATATTCAATTCCCGCACCGGCTTGTATGCCGCCGCACTGGCGACGCCAAACTATTACCTGATTTATTACGCACAAGAAGCTCGTTCGTATGCATTGCTGTATTTTTTGTTCTGCTGGCTGCCGAGAGCTTGGTGCTTATTGCCTTTTTCTTGGTCACGGGCCGACCTGACGCATCCCTAATAAAACGTGCGGTGATATCTGCAGGCGCAATTTTTGTCGGCATGCTGCCGCTCATACCCGTAATCCTCAAGCACTCGGTGATCGGGGGCTTCTGGATTCCGCAGCCCGAGCCAGGTTTTCTCGCAGACTATCTGACAGCTTATTTCCATTCGGGAATTATCGCGGTCGTTATCGTAGGGCTGGCAGTTTTTGCGCTCATTTTTCCCCGGAGCCCGGCAAAAATCGGTCAGGCGTACTTTGGCCTGTTCGCTCTGTTTGCCTGGCTTGTGCTGGGCTATCTTATACCCTGGCTGCGCGGCCTGATCGGGCAACCGATACTGACTGACCGCAATACAATAATGGTTGTCCCGCCATTGATTCTATTGGCCGCATACGGCCTTGCCTCGCTTCCAAGGCTCTGGCTGCAGCGCGCTGTGGGGGCGGCAGTGCTCGCATACAGCTTCTATTTGCTGTTTTTCTCGCTCGAATATTTTGACCGGGTAAGCAAGAACCAGTACCGCGAAATCACTCAGGCTATGAACGCGTACGAGCCGACCCTGCCCGTTTACACCCTTCCCTTTAATGCCAACAAATACAATGTGTATTTTGAGCAACAAAACTCCTCGCTGGTGGCACAAGAGATCGATGAGTTGAGCACCCTCCTGCAAGACGATGCCTCACCGCCGCTTTTCTGGCTTGCGGGTGGACATGTTTTTTCGCCACAGGCCACTGTCGGTGAACAATACGGAATGGTTGAAGTAGGACGATATCGCTTTAAAGGGACGGCTGCTGCTCTGCTCCTGAATCCCGCCATGGCCACTCGACTTACGTTGAACGTGTCTGATGCCCGCACGGCCGACGACCGAGCCGTCTTCACTTCCGCCCCGTCGGCAATTGACGCGGGTGACTTGCTGCTGTTAGCGACAACCGCTCCGTCCGGGCAGGCCGAATTCCGGGAGCCAATAGATATCGAATTATTTACAGAAGACAGTCGAACTTTGCGGCGGGCGACACTGCTCGCCGGAGCCGCACCGGCAATACTCACACTGGGCCGAAATCAAGGCCCCGTCAGCGCCACAATAACTGTAGCCGCAGGTGTAACGCCTGAACTCTGGCTAGTGGATTCGAGAGCCGAAACTCATTGAGCTTTCTCCGGAGAACCACACCAGCAGCTGGGCGCCCCATTTAGATCCCACAAGCAACCATCGCACGAAGAGTCAACGACAGATATGACTATTAGGGGAGCCGGCGCGCACTGCCGTTCCGTTAAGGGGCCGTTCGACAATGCATTTTACGGCCCAGGCAGGCGCGGATGAATCACGGGCAATACACCAAGTCATCAGTCACTCGGCGAATTAACCGGCAACGCGAACGCGACCAGACTATCGCCGGGCGTTGTGTTCATAGTGGCATGGCCGCCTGCCGCAATAACCACGAACTGCTGGCCACCCGCACTTGCACGATATGTCATCGGCGTCGCCTGCGGCCCGGCCGGCAACCGCGCTGACCAGAGCTCCTCACCGGTTTCCGCGTCGAAGGCGCGCAGATAATTGTCCATAGTCGCGCCGATAAACACGAGCCCCCCGCCGGTAACGATGGGACCGCCCATGTTTGGTAGGCCGACAGTGAGCGGCAACGGAACTGGCGCTACATCACGGAGCGTCCCCAGCGGCACTTGCCATTTCACCTCCCCGCTAACCAGGTCAAGCGCGCGTAAACTACCCCACGGTGGCGGTGTGCAGGGAATTCCCAGGGGCGAAACCAGCGCCTCCATCTGCAGCATGTAGGGGGCCCCCTGCATAGGTGCATCGTCATACTGACCGATACCCGCACCTGTGTTTCCGTCGGTATCGCGCTGCACGAGACGGATACTGTAACCAACATTGTTATCGGCGAACACGAGCAGATTGCGCCCCGCATCGTGGGCGACACCACCCCAGTTGATACCGCCCCCTACCCCCGGGTACTGGAAGGAACCCTGCAAGCTCGGGGGCGTAAACATACCTTCGTTGCGCAAGGCCGCTATCCGTTTGCGACACCAGCCACGATCCAGGGGCGTAAGGCCCCAGGCGTCGGCAGCGCTCAACCCTTCGCCATAAAGCGGTTGCGGAAACGTCGGAAACGGCTGAGTCGCCGCAGACTGCTCGCCCGGCACATCGCTCTGAGGAACCGGCTTCTCCTCCACCGGATAGAGCGGTTTGCCCGTCAGCCGATCGAGCACAAATATGTGGCCGGTTTTGGTTGCCTGCACGACGGCAGGCACCAGCCCGGCGGACAGGGGAACATCAATCAGGAGCGGCTGCGCCGCCAGGTCGTAGTCCCAAAGATCGTGATGGACGGTCTGAAAATGCCAGCGCACCTCGCCAGTCCGTGCATCGAGCGCGACTACCGAACTGCCGTAATAGCCCAGCCCGTCACGCAGGCCGCCATAGAAATCCGGGCTCGGGCCGCCCATCGGCAGAAAGATAAGCGAACGTTCAGTATCGACAGAATACAGCGACCAGGCATTGGGTGTGCCTCGGTGGAATCGCGGCGCACCGCTCTCATCGGCGGGCAGCGCCGGGATTCCAGGGGCAACCGGATCAAACGCCCAGCGCAAGGCGCCAGTGTGAACATCGAATCCACGCACGACGCCACCCGGGGGCGAGACACGAACGTTATCGGCCACGTATGACCCAGTCACGACTATGTCATTTACAACGACAGGTGGCGAAGTAGGATAAGTCTCGGCCGGATAGACATCTCCGAGGCCGGCCAGCAGATCGACGGAGCCGTTCCGGCCGAAATCAGCGCATGCGGCTCCGGTCTCAGCATCGACCGCCACAAGCCGCGCGTCGAGGGTGCCCATAAAAACGCGTGACGCACAGCTGCGGGCACCACTCGCGTCATCATGGTAAAGCGCCACCCCTCGACACTTCAATGTGCCGGCATGCCCCTCAAGATTCGGACTCGCATCATAGACCCAGCGCTCTTCCCCAGTCTCGGCATTCAGCGCGATCAGTCGGTCGAGGGGCGTACAGAAATACAGCGTGTCCCCGGCTAGCACCGGCGTCGCCTGAAAGGCCGTCTTGGTGCCTGGCGCAAGGCGCTCGCCCGCAACATCACCGTGACGGTAAACCCATGCCGGCTCCAGCATATGCACATTGTCCCGCGTAATATCCGCCAGTGGCGAGTAGCGCGAGCCGCCGGCCTCGCCACCATAGGTCGGCCAGCCAGTCGGCACCGATGAGTCGGAGCTACTTGCAGGCATGTTATGCGGGGCAGTATCGCAGGCTGCCGTAATTAGTAGGAGGCCCGTAAAACCTGCGCAATTCCGAATGAGACAAAGCAACGAATTCATCAAGACCGGTCAGTTTTTACATTGCATGGAAGGCGAGAGTAGCACGGCGTCGGTGCCGCCTATATTTCTGCAGCGGAAATATACAGTGCACCAGCATCCCGATGCCAATTTACGATCGTGATAGCCGCCTGCTTCGCACTCCGAAGGGTCGCAAGCATCTATACCTGCGAAACTGGTCACCCGGCTAATTCGCTGGCGCCACCCTTCAGGGTTCGGCGCTGGCGGCAGGCTCGGACGCAGCGGAACCGGTAAAAGCGAAACGCCTTACGGCATAGAAATTGAACAGCATCGCACATATCGACGCGATCGCCAGCGGCAACACTGGCTGTTGTTTTGCAAAGGCGCTGGCAAATACCAGGCTGCCGTAAATTGAGAAATTCAACAACGCGCCAGCTGTTTGTATGACGACGTAGACTGAGTATTCGCGCGATCGGTTGTCGCTGGCCTGGTTGCGAAATGTCCAGATGCGGTTCAGGAACCAGGAAAATGGCAGGGCAATGCCAAACGATGCGATACGTGCCGTGTAGTGATCCCAATTAAATTCAAATATCAGCCTACTCAGGATTGAAGCATCCAAGACAAACCCGAATGCGCCGACGACGGCAAATGGCAGCAGCCGTTTGGGCAATTTGTTCAGGATAAATTTCAACATGGCTTCGGGTCTAGCCGCCGGAGAAATCGTAACCTGACCGCTTCCGCAATAAAATGACCATCGAAGGACAGCCGGCATTCCGTTCCGGCCATATATACAAGCACATGGGATTCCCTTGTCGGCTAATGTGGTATCGTAACCAGTTAGCCAGACCCCAGCAACCACAAAGGCTTCGGCGCCCCCGTTTATATGACAAAACTTCGAATTCTGCTGGTCGTGTCGATGCTACTAGTGTTAGTCGCCGCGTTATCGTTCGATGTGCTTGACTATCTGAGCCTTGAGTTTTACCAGCAACAACAAAATTTCCTGAAGGGTTTCGTCAGGGACAATCTGGCTTTGTCGGTCGTTATTTTTCTGGGTATTTACGTAACGAGCACGGCGATAAGCTTGCCTGTCGCAGCGATTATGGCGCTTGTCTCAGGCGCTTTGTTTGGCGTCTGGCTTGGCACTGCAGTCATATCTGTGGCCAGCACCAGCGGCGCGACGCTGGCGTTCCTGGTAAGCCGCTTTTTATTACAGGAGTTGGTAGAACAGCGATTCCCGACATCGACGACGGCTATCAACAGAGGCATCGAGCGTGACGGTGCCTACTATTTGTTTTGCATTCGCCTTGTTCCCGCGTTTCCCTATTTCGTAGTAAATATGGTCATGGGGCTGACCCGGATTCGCGTCTGGACGTTTGCATGGGTAACCATGCTGGGACTGCTGCCGATAACATTGGTACTGACCAATGCGGGCGAGCAAATCTCGCTGATTACATCCGTCAATGACATCATGTCACCCACACTGGTCGGCTCGCTTATTCTTATCGGGATTTTTCCGCTGATCGCCAAGAAACTCATGGATCGCATGCTAACCCGCCAGTCGGCATAGCTTAGTTCGACTTCCGCTCCCAAAGGCAATCTGTGTAATCAAAATTGGCACGCAGCCAGTCGAGCGCTTTGGGGCTTAACCCTTCGACCATCCAGCTCTCCTTGCCAACGACGTAGCGCACATTTCGCTCGTCCATCTCAGCAATGAATGCCTCATCAAACGGGTGCTCGCCCGAAATTTTGGCAATAATATCACTGTGCAGTGGCATGGCGATCCAGTAAAACCCTACATGCGGATTAAACATGTAACCACCGCACTGGTTCCACATTAGCGCAAACGGTTCATCACGCGAAGTGTTGTTCAGGATCCAGTTCGTAAAGTTTTTTTGTGATTGCAGTAACGGCGCGGTCGTCATTGGCGTGCTGCTTACGCTGTACCAGAGCAGCGACACACCGGCAACGACTGCGAGCGTCGCTGTTGCCGTTGTTGCGGCCCGTTTTCGGAATGCGAGCAGCGCGGGCAAGGCGGAGAATGTGTAGGCGGCCAGTACCGACCACAACGGCAGGAATATGAGGAAAAACTGGGTCCATTGGTTGGCAGGCCAGCCGATGGCCGTGCCGGTGGACAAAAGCAGCAACAGGACACCGCTCCTCTTAAACCCGGCATCGGTTGTGCTAGCCAGCTTGCGCAGCAACAAGCCAGTTCCTGTAAGGACCAGCACCAGGAACATGACTTGATGACGCAAAAACAGGTCGAGTATTTGCATGGCCAGGCTGGCCTCTTCATCCGCAAAGAAGCTTGTGTAGTCGGCTCCCCAATGAATGCTTAGTAAGACATTCCATGTGAAGTTGTAGTAAAGAAAATCCGCGAGTGTTCCCGTGACCAGAAAATAGAACAGGAATGGCACGACAGCCATCGCGCCGCCAATTGCCATAGCGGTCAGATCGCGCCAGACATCCTGCCAGCTGACCTTCACCACTAAGGGTGCGAGCAAATAGAACACGACTACCAGGAACGGGCCGACTCCCGCCTTAGCATTGGCGAGGATAGCTAGCGCGAATAGGACGCCCGCCCAGAACGCATTGCTAAATAGCCGGTCGGTCTGATTACGGATAATCAGAAACAGACCGCTAACCCAGAACAGGTTTTGCAGCACATCCGGGCGCATTTCCACACCCTTGTTCTGCACAATGAAGAGTGACGAAAGGAGAGCGGCCGCGATGAAACCGCAAACGTTGGAACTGGTCAGCATGCGCGCGATCAGCCCGGTGAATAGCAAGATTCCGATCAGTGCAGCGAAGCTCACAATCCTCGCCGCGAAGAGCAGTCGTATCGAGGGCTCAGGATCTGCCACGAAAATGAGCGCGCCGTTCATCAGCGAGTAAAGCGGCCCATGATGCTCCCAGAAGTCCTTGTATAGGAGCTCGCCGCCCGCAATCAACCAGGCGATATGCAAATGCTGCAGCTCGTCAGGATTGAACGGTTTGTTAAGCAGCTTCAGGAAGGTCAGCGCCAGGTTAGTCAGTATGTACGCCCCTGCAAGGATCAATATGTACCTGAACGTTTTGTTCCCGATCGATTCTTGTTGCTCCATTATCCTGTCTCCCATCGTCCTGATTTTCGCGCCTGGCTGATCTGGAAAGCTGCTTATTACGACACAAATTGGCGAGGTGAACTAGATAGCCAATGCGGGGGCTTGACCCTCATTACGTGCGACAGGCACGTGTCGGGGACACAGCGCAGCAATCTAGCGGCACTGACCTTTCTGACGCTAGCGGTGCCGTCGAGGGCCCTGCCCCGCTCGTCATGCTGCATGGTGACATAATGCGGACCCCGTTAAAACTGTGATCTTGCCGCGGAAATAGCGGGGAGCATCTGTTAGAATCGGACCAGAAAAATTGACAATCACAAAAATTACATACACTTCCCGTGGCCGAGTCACCGGCCAAAATGATCAGGCGCTGTTGATTGATGAATCAGGGCCGACATGCTTGTGGCTCACGCGGGTTGGAAGATAAATGGACGTAGCAGCCCTTAAGGAATACGACAACAAGACGCCGGAATGGGCTCCACGCAAAAAGGTGGAGAATCCCAAGGTTTGGCTTGTCCGCCCGCCACAGCAGTTCTACTTTGGCGTCTGGCCGCGAGGCCCACGCCTTAGCCTGCCGCTGGGCTTGCTATCAATTGGTAGTTTTCTACAACGGGCCGGAATCGATATCACCCTTTACGATTGTTTCGTGGAGTCGGAAAACAAGGACCAGAAGCAACTAGCCGAAAAGCTCAACGAATCGAAAGGCAGCATTTTGACGCGCTGGATGCGGCAGGATGATGCGAGTGGAGTTACCCCGTTTGAGCTGGACGAGCAAAAGAAGAAAAAGAAGCAGTCGGGTTTTGGATTCAATATTCGTGACTGGATCAACTGGCTGAACCGGGCGGAAAGCAGCGACCGCGACCAGGATCGCGACGATCTGGTCTATTTTGGCGCCAGTTGGGAAAAATTTGAGCGGGACCTGCTCGAAGCCCGGCCGGATATCGTCGGCATTACCAATCAGTTCCGCGAGAACACTGCAGAAACTTTGCGTACCGCGGAGTTGGTGCGCAGAATTCTTCCGGATGCAACCGTTGTAGTTGGCGGCCCCAACGCATCTGCGCTACCCGATCATATGCTGGCGGAATGCTCTGCCATTGACATCATGGCTATCGGTGATGGCGAGCAAACCATGCTCGACATCGCCCAGTGTGTGCGCGGCAATATGGAAGTCGCAAAGATAAATAGCATTGTTGTCCGTGCCGGCGATCAAAACCTGCGTACACCGACTCGTTCACTGCTGTCTGATCTTGATACGCTCGGGCAAATCAATTACGACCTTGCGAGGATGGAGCGCTATTTCGACTACGAGAAAAGCGGTCTGATGGCGCGGCAGAAATTTGATTACGCAGGCGCCCACAGGACCGTTTCACTGGTTACATCGCGGGGCTGTCCCTACAAGTGCTCTTTTTGTTCGATTCACATCCATGCCGGGCGCAAATACCGCCGCTATTCAGTTGAGCACACTCTCGACCATATAGAGAACCTGGTGAAAAATTACGGCGTTCGTCATTTTCATCTCGAGGACGACAATCTGACGCTGGATAAAGAGCGTTTTATGGAGTTGATGAATGGAGTCCTCGAGCGGGGGCTCAAATTCACCTGGGATACACCAAACGGCGTTTTCGCAAACGCGATCGATGAAGAAATGATGCATGCGATGAAAAAGACGGGCTGCACCTATCTCGTCATCGGCGTTGAATCAGGCGATCAGTATGTGCTCGACAACATTATTCGCAAGCAACCGCTCACTATCGAACATGTTTTGCGTGTATTCAAGCTGGGCAAGAAAGTGGGTATCGACCTGCAGGCGTTCTACATCATCGGTTTCCCGCGGGAGACAATGGAAAATATTCGAACCACCGTGGATTTTGCGCTCGATTCGTTGAAGAAATATAACGTATTGCCGCATATGGCGATTGCCCGCCCTGACCCGGGGACGGATATGTTTAAAGAAGCGATGGCGAACGGCAATCTGGTTGTTGACCGCGCCCGCGACACCAAGGATGGAATTCATACGGATACTTTTACCCGCTATATGGTGACGAGTGACACCTTCACCCCCGAATCGATCGTCGCAGTCAGTGAGGAATTTCACAAGAAGAGTATTCAGACCATCACGCTTAAATCGATGGGCTATATGTTGCGTCATCCGATCGTTACTGCGAACTGCGTTGGGTATTTCCTGAGGTCAATGGCATCAAGCAGCTCACTGCAGGACAGTGTAGTAAAGCTGTTCTTCTGTAAACTGTTCTACCGCAATACCTTGTTGCGCGAAAAAGCTATTGTGAATGAGCAGACGCCGCCGACGGATGAATTCCAATCAGTGTTGGTTTCGGACCGAGTTTAGACACTTCGCGGACATCAATCAGTAGCAGGATGTCACCGGCGGACGAGAAAATACCCAGCGGCGCTCTCCCCGTCTGCCGTGTCGAACCCGGCAGGTTCGTCCATACGCCCTGCACTGGTAACTAAAAAGGCACACAACGCCAGTCTATTGAGCACTGGGATTGCCGACTTGCTCCGCAAGCCGCCCTGCGGGCTTCGCGACTGCGTCGCTGCGGCGCTCTCCCCGTCTGCCGTATCGCTGCGCGATCCGTCAGCCGGAGCCGAGTCGAACCCGGCAGGTTCGTCCACACACCCTGCACTGGTAACTAAAAAGGCACCCATGCGGGTGCCTTTTTAGTTACTGGCGGAGAGGGTGGGATTCGAACCCACGGTACACTTACGTGCACACTTGATTTCGAGTCAAGCCCATTCGACCACTCTGGCACCTCTCCAAAGGAGCGGGATTATATAGAAAGAATCCGGCCGCGTGCGGTGATCGAATGGTTTCGGGCAGGTATTATTCGACCCGGCTACACCGCGGTTCGGACAGTCCGGCAGCGCGGTTGGCCGAATAGTGGTCTCCGGGCCGCAATACGGCCATCATTGGCCCCAGTTACCCCAGACACAACGACTTTAGGACGACCCCACATGAGTGAAGCAGCCGCAACCGACTCCGCCGTTACGGGCGGGTTAAACAAGGACAAGGTTATTCGCTACAGCCTGTTCGCCATCGTCATGGCGCTCTATACGCTGCCCATGCCTATACCCCTGCTCGGCTGGGAAGGCGTCAAGGTCATGCCGATCCCCGGCCTCGACAGCTACCTATTCCTGCTGGTGGTGCACGAATTTTCCGGGTTCTTGTTCTTTGGCCATACTTTATTCAGCAATATCTGGGCGATGCGCGTTCGCAGTGTCGGTGACCGTGACACCGGGATAATGGCGCGGGCGATGCTGCGCGTCATGGCGCTAAGCATTACGGCTCCGACCTCGATCATCACGCCCCTCGCCGGGGTGATGCTGGTAAACAAATATTTCGGCGGCTTTGCCAATGCGCCCTGGGCCTTGCACGCCTATGTAGCGTTCTGGATCATGGCGGCGCTGCAGCTGGTGCCCGACATCATTCGCTATGCCGTCGATACGCACAAGAACGATCCCAAGCGCGACGTGAAGCAGGCGGCCATGCGCGGAATTATTTCCACCTTCCTGACCTTCTACATCATCTGGTGCATGGTGACCAAAACCACGGCATTTTGACGGGCCGAAACCGCTAATCGGACGACATATGCATTTGCAGCATTTTCTTTTGTCTGATTTTCGCTACATGCAATGATCTGAAAAGGATACGGGCATGAGCTTACTGCTTAAGTAAAGTAGGTATTGTAAGCTATTGTTTTACATGGTTATTACATAACCATAGGCTGCTAAAGTGGGGACTTGTACCGTAGCCCCGACCCGCGTCATCGTGCTAACTTTGCGCCATTACAACAAAGGCAATAACAGCGTTCGGTGATAAACCGGGTGGCGGTGATGCCCTATGCGGAAGACGGCGATCATAATTTTCGCCCTGGCGCTAAGCACGTGCTCCAAATCGCCGGGGACGCTGGAAGAGATTCTCTCGACCGGCACGCTTCAGGTTGTTACCCGTAACAGCCCGACGACCTACTACCGTGGGGCGGACGGCTACGAGGGGCCTGAGTACCTGCTGGCCAAAGGGTTCGCGCGGCATCTGAGTGAAAAGTACGGGCAACCTGTCACGCCCGAATTCATTGTCGTCGATCGCTTCAGCGAACTGCTCAGTACCTTAGAGCAGCATGACGCGCACCTGGCAGCTGCAGCCCTCGCTATTACGCCGGAACGCCAGGAACGGGTGGCATTCGGCCCGCCCTACCAGGAGGTTCAGCAACACCTCATATACCGGCTGAATAGCGGGCGGCCCCGAAACTTCGGCCAATTGCGGGGAAAACGCCTCGAGATCATGGCCGGGAGCAGTTACGCGGAAACGCTGAGCGAAATTCAGGCCGAGAACCCGGCCTTTGCCTGGTCGGAAAACCCGAATGCTGACATCACCGAGCTGCTGGTCGCTGTAGAGAAACAACAGATTGACTACACCGTAACCGACTCATCAACTTTTGATGTCCAGCGTCATTACATGCCGGATCTGGCCATAGCCATGAACCTGAAGGACAAGGAAAAGCTGGCGTGGGCTTTTGGGAAATCCAATAGCGACGCACTCATTGCAGATGCGCGTGAGTATTTCGCGAAAATCAGGCGCAACGGTAAGCTGGATCAAATAAAGGAACGCTACTACGGCCATACGGATCGCTTCGACTACGTGGGCACGCGGACCTTCATTCGGCACCATGACAAGCTGCTGACCGATTACGAGGATATGTTCCGTCTGGCGGCCGAGGAAACCGGGGTGGACTGGCGTCTGATCGCTGCCATTGGTTACCAGGAGTCGCATTGGGACCCCGAAGCGGTGTCACCGACAGGCGTGCGCGGATTAATGATGCTGACCACCACGACAGCGCGCTACATGGGCGTGTCCGACCGCGAAGATCCGGACGAAAGCATTCTTGCCGGTGCTCGCTATTTCGCCAGTCTGCGTGACCGGCTTAGCGACATACCCGAGCCCGATCGCACCTGGTTTGCGCTGGCGGCCTACAACGTCGGCTACAGCCATGTGCGCGATGCGCAGCGTATTATTCGTATACAGGGTGGCATTCCAAACCGCTGGCTGGAACTCAAAGATGCCCTGCCGTTGCTCGCGCAGCGCAAATGGCACAGCCAGGTACCCAGTGGCTACGCTCGCGGCTGGGAGCCCGTCCAATACGTAACCAACATTCGGACCTACTACGAGATTCTGAATTGGCTCAGGGTCGATGAGGCGCCTGCGAACAACGCAGAAGAGATCATCGCTCCCGGGGAACCTGAGCTGCAAACAGCGTCCAACGGCGAGTCCGTCCCGCTGTAGGCAGGGTCAGCGACGGGCGCGAAAGAATGCCTGCAATAACCCCCGGCATTCATCCTCGCGAACTCCTGCGGTCGTTTTCAGCCGATGGTTCAGTTCATGCGAACCGACGATGTCGAAAACGGTGCCTGCAGCGCCGGCGCGCAAATCAGTACAACCGTAAACGAGCCGCTCGATACGCGCATGCAACATCGCACCCGCACACATAACGCAGGGCTCTAGAGTCACGTATAACGTTGTGCCCAGCAGTCGGTAATTCTCAAGCTGCCGAGCGCCTGCTCGCAGCGCGTTAATTTCTGCATGCGCCGTAGGGTCGCTGGTCGCTATCGGTGAATTTCTGCCCGTGGCTAGCACCTGCCCACCGGATACCAGCACGCAGCCGACGGGCACTTCACCAAGCGCCTCTGCCGCCCTTGCCTCGTCCAGGGCAAGCCCCATGAAGTATTCGTCGCTGCTGGTCATCGGCGGCTGGTTAATAAAAAATCGGCTGCAAAGCTAGAGTAAGGAGTGGCCGGCCCGGAATCTAAGGCACGAAACCCGCTGCTACTCCCACTCGATCGTCGCGGGCGGCTTACCGGAGATGTCGTAAGTCACCCTTGATATGCCATCGATTTCGTTGATGATTCGTCGCGATACATGATCGAGAAAATCATACGGCAGATGAGCCCACCTGGCCGTCATAAAGTCGATGGTCTCGACGGCTCGCAAGGCGATTACGTAGTCGTAACGTCTGCCATCGCCCATAACGCCGACCGAACGAACTGGCAAAAACACGGCGAAGGCCTGGCTGACATCATCATAGAGCTCAGCTCTGCGAAGCTCTTCGATAAAGATATGATCAGCCTTGCGCAGCAACTCGGCATATTCCTTTTTGACTTCACCGAGTATGCGCACCCCCAGACCCGGCCCCGGGAACGGATGGCGGTAAACCATATCGCGCGGCAGCCCGAGCTCAACGCCGATTTTGCGGACCTCGTCTTTGAACAGGTCACGCAGCGGCTCGACCAGCTTGAGCTTCATATCAGCGGGCAAGCCGCCAACATTATGATGCGATTTAATGACATGCGCCTTACCACTCTTTGCGCCGGCCGACTCGATAACATCTGGATAAATAGTACCCTGCGCAAGCCAGGCGACGTCCTCGAGTTTTTCAGCCTCTTCATCGAAAACTTCGATGAACAATCGACCGATAATTTTCCTTTTTTCCTCGGGGTCAGCGACGCCTGCGAGCGCCTGGAGAAAACGATCCTCCGCATTAACACGAATAACATTGACGCCGAGGTGATTGGCAAACACTTCCATGACCTGGTCACCTTCATTGAGGCGCAGCAGGCCGTGATCCACAAACACGCAAACGAGCTGGTCACCCAATGCCTCGTGCAGCAAAGCGGCGACAACCGAAGAGTCGACACCTCCGGAAAGCCCCAGCAGAACCTTGTCTTGGCCCACTTCGGCACGAACCTTCTCGATATCGCGGGCGATGATGTTCCCGGGGTTCCAGGTGTCCGGGCAACCGCAAATGTTGTGGACGAAGCGCTCGATAATGAGCTGCCCGTTTTCGGTATGGGTGACCTCGGGGTGAAACTGCACTCCGTAGTAATGTCGCGCTTCATCGGCCATCGCGGCAAGTGGCGCATTGCCGCTGCTCGCCACCGCGGTGAAACCTTCGGGTAGAGTCTTTACTCGATCACCGTGGCTCATCCAGACATTCATCGCAGCGCTGTCGCCCGCCGCTCCGTGCAAGCCGTCAAACAGGCGGCTGGAACCGCTTACTTTAACCTCGGCATAGCCAAACTCACGCTCATCCGACGGCTCTACCTGCCCGCCCAGCTGCGCGGCCATGGTCTGCATGCCGTAGCAAATACCCAGCACCGGCACACCCAGATCGAATACCAGTTCGGGCGCCCGCGGCGGATCGTCATACACCACCGACTCCGGGCCGCCCGACAGGATAATCCCGTCCGGTGCAAAATCCGTGATCATGCGGGGATCGACATCCCACGGCAGAATCTCGCTATAAACGCCGGCCTCGCGCACCCTGCGGGCAATCAACTGCGTGTACTGGGAACCGAAGTCAATAATCAGAACGCGGTGCGACACCGCTTCATCAATGGCGGCAACCGCACCGGCGGCAGGTAAAGACATGTTAGCGACCGTCCTCTTGCTAAGCTGCACCGGTTAGTCGGTGCGATAATTGGGGGCTTCTTTTGTGATCGTCACATCGTGAACGTGGCTCTCTCGCATACCGGCCGAGGTGATTCTGACGAACTCTGGCTTGGTCCGCATTTCGTCGATACTGCTGCAACCGGTATAGCCCATCGCAGCGCGCAGGCCGCCGACCAATTGATGCACGATCGCAACCATATTGCCCTTGAACGGGACACGCCCTTCGATACCCTCAGGAACCAGCTTTTCAAGCTGTTCGGATGAATCCTGAAAATAGCGATCCGATGAGCCATGTTGCTGTGCCATCGCACCGAGTGAACCCATGCCACGATAAGCCTTGTATGAACGCCCCTGGTATAACTCAACCTCGCCGGGAGACTGGTCGGTGCCGGCAAAAAGGCTGCCTATCATCGTGCACGAAGCCCCCGCCACGATGGCCTTGGCTATATCACCTGAATAGCGAATCCCGCCATCGGCAATGATTGGCACCCCGGTCTTGCGCATGGCTTCAGCCACCTCGGCTACCGCACTGATCTGCGGAACGCCTACGCCGGCCACGATGCGCGTTGTGCATATAGACCCGGGACCAATGCCGACCTTCACGCCATCAACACCCGCCTCGACCAGGGCCATTGCCGCATCACCTGCGATGATATTGCCGGCTACGACTTGCACATCAGCATAGGCTTTCTTTACAGCACGCACGCGGTCGATGACACCCTTCGTATAGCCATGGGCCGTATCGACGATGATCAGGTCCACGCCGGATTCGATCAACCTCTCCACGCGCTCATCCGTGTCTCCGCCGGTTCCAACTGCGGCACCAACTCGCAGCGCACCGCGGGAATCCTTGCAGGCCAGCGGGTAATCCACGGCTTTCTGGAAATCCTTGGCTGTAATCATGCCGCGCAGTTCAAAGTCGTCGTTGACGATCAGTACTTTCTCGATGCGGTACTTGTGCAGAAGTGACAGCACTTCGTCTTTGTCGGCGCCTTCACGCACGGTAACCAGCTTTTCCTTAGGCGTCATGACCGATGAAACCGGCGCATCCAGCTGCGTTTCAAAGCGGAGATCACGATGGGTCACGATGCCGACAGTCTTACCGCCATCGACCACCGGCATACCAGAAATGCCTTTGGCGCGCGTCAATTCTATGACTTCGCGAATTGTTTTATCCGGCGTCACGGTTATTGGATTGGTAACGATACCGCTTTCAAATTTTTTGACCCTGCGAACCTCGCGTGCCTGGTCGGCCGGGCTCATATTCTTATGAATAATGCCGATGCCACCTTCCTGGGCCATCGCAATGGCCAGCCGGGATTCGGTAACGGTGTCCATTGCCGCGGAGACCAGCGGAATATTGAGTGATATCTCGCGCGTGACGTGGGTGGTTAATTCAACTTCCCGCGGCAGAACATCGGAGTAATCCGGACGCAGCAATACATCATCAAACGTCAGTGCTTCCTTGGCGATTCGCATATAACCTGTATTTCCCTGATTCCGCGTGTATGTGACCGGGCGCCTGCCGCCACTTGGCGTGCCGCCGTCGGTTCGGTTAAACCGCTAATGTTACGCCGCGAGGAAATGCGCGTAAACTACTGACGGTCAGCGATCAGGATCCGACAGTGAGAAAAACAGCCGAAACCCAGCCCACGGGCGAAATTTACAGCGTCAGCCAGCTGAACAGGGAAGCCAGGCAATTGCTCGAGGACGCGCTCCCCCAGCTGTGGGTAGGCGGCGAAATATCCAACCTTGCCAAGCCCGGGTCGGGACATCTCTATTTCAGCCTGAAAGACGCGGATGCGCAGGTGCGGTGCGCGATGTTTCGGTCGGCCGCCAACCGCCTGCGCTTCAGACCGAAGGACGGTGATCAGGTCCTCGTGCAGGGCCGCGTCAGCATTTATGAAGCCAGAGGCTCCTACCAGCTGATCATTGCGCAAATGGAGGAAGCCGGTGAAGGGCTGCTCCGCAAAAAATTTGAAGCCCTGAAAGCCCGGTTGAGTGCAGAAGGACTGTTTGACCCCTCTCGCAAGCAATCACTCCCCGAGTTGCCTGCAAGCATCGGCATTGTGACCTCGCCTACGGGAGCAGCGATCCGAGACATCTTGCATGTTTTAAAGCGACGCTACCCGTCGGCGCGCGTCCTGATTTACCCAACCCGTGTTCAGGGCGAGGGCTCTGCCGAGGAAATTGCCCGCGCCATTCACACTGCATCGGCGCGTGCGGAATGCGATGTGCTCATCGTAACGCGCGGCGGAGGCTCGCTCGAGGACCTCTGGAGTTTCAATGAAGAAATCGTTGCGCAGGCCGTTTATGACTGCGCTATACCGGTGGTATCGGCTGTGGGGCACGAGATCGACTTCACTATTGCGGATCTCGTGGCCGATGTGCGTGCGCCTACTCCATCCGGCGCCGCAGAGATAGTAACCCCCGACACCAGCGACATGTTGCGAAGCCTGGATACGATAAAGCGCCGGTTGTTTCAGGAGATCAGGCACCGCGCGGCCGTATTGCGTGAGCAAAGCACGCGCATGACCGTGCGCCTGGAGCGCACTCACCCGGGCACCAAGCTACGCCAGTTGCAACAACGGGCAGACGATCTAAACCGCCAGTTGCTCGTTAGCATGACGAACCTGACCGGGCAACGCGTAGCGCAACAACAGGCGTTAAATCACAGGCTGCGCGAGGCCGCGCCCGACGCACTGCTGAACAGCTATAGCAGCAAGTCCGCAACCCTGGCGATCAGGCTGGACAATTCGATTCGCAACATTATTCGTGAAATGCGCGGCCGTCTTTCCGTGTCGGCAGGAGCTCTGAATTCAATCAGCCCGCTCGCCACTCTTGAGCGGGGCTACGCCATAGTCGCGGAGGCGGAAACGGGCGCTATTTTGCGGGATGTGCAGAACATCAAGGCAGGCGACCGCATCCAGGCTCGGCTCGCGCACGGTCGGCTTGAAGCCATCGTGAAAAAAACCTTCGACCAGTAGAACGTACCCGGCGCTCATCGCCGGCGGGGCGAATGCCTATTTGTCGGCCAGAAAATCGTGAACCAGCGGCCGAAACCTGTCCATGTCGACCAGAAAGGAATCGTGTCCCTGAATCGAATTGAGCGCGACGAAAGTCACGTCGTTGCCGGCATCGGTCAGGCCTTCTGCCAGTTCACTTTGCTGATGCAATGGAAACAGCAGGTCTGTCCTGACGCCGATCACGAGTACTTTTTCGGCCTTTATCTTGCGCAAGCCAGCCGGAACGGAACCGCCATGTTCAGCTATATCAAACAAGTCCGATGCCCGTGACAGGTATAAATAGCAGTTCGGGTCGAATTGACCGATAAATTTATTGGCGTGTGATTCCAGGTACGATTCAACCTCGAAGTCCAGCGCGAAAGAATCTCCCGTCTTTCGTTCGTCGGGTACGCGCTCACGTCCGAAGCGCTGCTCCCACTCTTCGGCCGATCGATACGTAATCATGCCCAGCTTTCGAGCCAGCCGCATGCCCTGTATGGGCTCACGCCCCGGTTCATAATTGCCCTCCTGCCAGTCCGGATCCTTGCGAATGAGCTCTCGCTGCAAAGAGCGCAGTGCTGTCGCGAAAGGCATGGAGCGCGGTCCGGTGGACAGCAGAATAAGACGGCTATAGCTACCGGGAAACATCGCCGCGTAAGCAAGCGAGGTCATACCACCCATGGAGGGGCCGATAATCGAGTAGAGCCGCTCGATACCGAGACTCTTGATGACTTCATAACCCATCGCGGCAACGTCTTCGAGACTCAGCACAGGGAACTCAAGCCGATACCTCGAACCGGTCGCAGGGTTCTCTGACGCGGGGCCGGTCGAACCGAAACAGCTGCCCAGGGAGTTAATGCAGATAACGAAATACCGCCGAGTGTTGACCGGCCGGTAAGGCCCGACCATTTCCTCCCACCAACCCGGCGCGAGATCCTCGGAGGAAGACGTCGCATGCGCCGATGGAGACAAGCCCGTAAATATAACGATCGCGTTGTCCCGCGCTTCGTTGAGCTGCCCCCAGGTTTCGTAAGCAACCACAGGACGCTCCAGGAGCCCGCCCCGGTGCATCTCGAATGTGCCGTCATACTGAAAATATTTGCGCGCAGAACTCACTGCTGTATCCCGGTTTAAACCGCCCGCTATTATGCGATACGACCGCGAAAGCGGTTGCGGCAATTCGTTATATCTTCATAACGCGGGGTATGAACGCCTAGCTTTTGCCCCGGTTACGCACCCGCTGGCGCCGCTTCACCTGCCGGGGCGTGAGCCGATTGCGCCTGCCGGCATAAGGATTCGCTTTAGTAACAAACTCAAGCCTGATGGGCGTGCCGGAAAGCCTAAATAACTTGCGAATCCGGTTGATCAGAAAGCGGCGATAACTGTCCGGCACATGCTCGGTCTGATTACCATGAACAATGATCAGCGGCGGGTTTCGCCCGCCCTGATGGGCATAACCAAGCTTGATACGCCGTCCTCGAACCACGGGAGGGGGATGTTCCGCCATGATATCTTCGAGCAGCTTGTTCAGCCTGCTGGTCGCCAGGCTCGCAGAAGCGCATTCAGCTGCCCGAGTAGCCGCATCCAGCAAATCGTAAATGTTACTGCCGTGTTTGGCTGAAATCGGGTGTCGCTCGACAAAATCGATAAACGGTAATTTCCTGTCGATTTCCCTGCGCAGCTTGTTCCTTTCCGGATTGCTAAGCCCGTCCCATTTGTTGATACCCAGAGCCAGCGCCCTGCCCCTTTCCAGCACCAGGCCGATCAGCGAAACATCCTGATCGGTAACTCCCACGCGAGCATCGAGCAATACAATGACGGCATCGGCATCTTCGATCGCCTGCAATGACTTAACGATGCTGAATTTCTCAATGCTCTCGCTGACCTTCGAGCGCCGACGTATTCCGGCCGTGTCGATCAGCACGTATTGGCGCCCGTCGGACTCAAACGGGACATAGATACTGTCGCGTGTTGTACCCGCCTGATCCTGCGCGACCAGCCGATCTTCACCAAGGAAGCGGTTTATCAAGGTAGATTTACCGACGTTCGGGCGCCCCACCACCGCGATGCGCGTACCCGGGACCGTTTCCGCTATGGGGGCTTCAGTTTCCCGCTCAGGGCAGCGACCCAGCGCTTCGCGCAGCAAATCGCTGACCCGATCGCCACGCGCGGCTGAAACAACGTGCGGCTCGCCCATGCCCAGGGTCCAGAAGTCGGCGGCAGTTTCTGCGACCGGCAAACCTTCGGATTTATTGACAGCAAGAAGCACCACTTTTGCCGAGCGCCGCAACAGCTCGGCAATTGCCTGATCACCTGCGGTTACCCCGGCACTCGCCTCCACCATGAACACAACGATGTCGGCTTCGCTGACCGCAAGTTGCACCTGCAGGGCCATAAGCGCACTCATTTCGTCGTCTTCGCCACTCAGACCGCCGGTATCGATGATTACCGCGTCACCGTCGCCTGACCGGCAATAACCGTAGAGCCTGTCACGCGTCAGACCCGGATAGTCCGCCACAAGGGCGTCCCGCGTGCCTGTCAAACGGTTGAATAATGTGGACTTGCCAACGTTTGGCCGCCCTACAAGTGCGATGGCCGGAAGCAGGGCTCAGCCTCCCTCGGCTTTAGCGATAATTTTAAATGCGTAAAGATTTCCCCCATCGTTCATGACGTACAGAATGTCGTTGACAACCAGCGGCTGCGATGTGATTCGCTCGGAACCCGCCCGGACGCGAGCGATCGGGTCGCCCGTTGCGATATCGAACCAGTGCAGATAGCCCTCGAAATCACCTACCACGAGCGCATCAGAAACGAGTGCCGGCGCTGTCAGATCGCGGTTGCGCAGATCGTCGCGCCGCCAAAGCTCGCGCCCGGAGGCCCGCGACAAAGCGACCACCTCACTGCGCTGGTCGGCCAGATAAATCGTCTTGAAATCGATCGCCATACCACTGTAACTGGAAAGTTCACGCGACCATATCAATTGCCCCGACTCTGCCGCTATTGCACCGAGCCGCGACTGATAACCAACCGCATACACGTCACTGCCGGCCACCTGTATCGTCGAGTTCACATCCACCAGCCGTTCGATCGCCGTTCGCCCCGAAGGCGGGTCAAGCAGCACGTCCCAAATTACACCGCCGTCACTCAAGTCCACAGCGGAAACCCGGCCGTTATCAAACCCGCATATGACGAGGTTGCGCGAGATCACCGGTGTGGAAGTGCCACGCACCGACAATCTCGGCATCGATTGCTGAACGGACCACAACTGCTCGCCGTTGCGACTGTCGAGAGCCGTCAACTTACCGTTAACCGTTCGCACGACAACCTTGCCGGGCGCTACAGCGGGCGCCGAAAGCACCTCACTGGTAACCTGAACCGCCCAGATAAAGTCTCCCGTCGCAGCATCCAGCGCAATAACATCGCCATTACTGGAGCCGGCAACGACAAGCTCGCCATCCGTTGCCGGACCGGCAGAAAGGGGCAGTTCCGTATCGGCTTTCCAGATTGTTTTACCTGATTCGGCCTCGAGCGCCCGGATTTTGCCGTCATGCGCGGCCGCGAAAATAGTATCGCCATGCTCCGCCGGGCGCAGCGCAAGCCGCAAATACTCGGTCCCGCTCCCTACACCCTGAGACCAAAGCTTCTTTACCTTGACCGACGACTTAAAACTGACAAGCTCGGCCGGCAATGTCTCAGGATCGATATCTTTCGAACTGCACGCAACCAGGAGCAACGCCAAGAGACAGCTAAGAAAAACCGGTTTGCTTCTTCCGGGCTGCACAAACAAGTACCGCATCATGACGATCACGCTTACTCGCTAACCGGTTCGGGCAATACATCTCCGTCGACATCACTCGGAACATTGGCGTCAGGAGCGGTCGAGGCGATTGTAGCGGTAACATCGTCCAGCTTGGTCTGAACGAAAGCCCGGTCTATGGTGGCTGCGGAATCGTTCTCCAGGGCCAGCCTGTACTCGGCGGCAGCCTCCTCGAGATTACCCTGCGCATAGAACGTGTCACCTCGTAGCTCGTGGTACAGCCCGACGAACGCTTCGCTACCCGGATCGCCAAGTACTCGCAACGCACCCGCGTAATCGGCTTGATAAATCAACACCTGGGCCATGCGAAGTTCTGCTACCCGCCGCAACTGGGGGTCACTGCCGCCGGTAGCAACAGCCTCCAACTCGGTCAACGCTTCATCCGGCGAGTTGCGATCCATATGCATACGCGCCATAGCCAGACGCGCCTGGTCGATGTAGGGAGTCGACGAATAGTCAGTTTCCAACACGGTAAGCAGTTCGTCCGCTTCGTTATAACGCTCGCCATTAATAGCGGAGCGAAGTTGCTCCCACACAACCGAGGCCTCGCCGGAGACCTTGACACTGTATGTCTCCCACTGCTGCCAGCCGAACAGCCCGCCGAGGCCGAGAATCACGCCAGCAGCAATGAATACACCATTCTCGCGTATCCACTGCCTGGCCCGCTCAGCCTGCTGCTCATCGGTTAGAAATTCATCCACGTTAGCATCCTCAATGCTTTAGAAAGCGCTGAATAAAGCACCTTCAAATAAAAGACTCTATTGCAGCCAGGGCCTCCGACCACGCAACCGTGACTTGCTCGGTCTCGCTGCGCAGGGGTTTTACCCCGACCTTCTGGGCGGCGAGTTCTTCCTCGCCCAGGATAAGCGCGACCGCCGCGCCGCTTTTGTCCGCCCGCTTGAATTGCGATTTAAAGCTGCCGCCGCCGCAGTTTACTTCAATACTCAGGCCAGGAGACTGATCCCGAAGCGCCTCAGCCAACCGCAGCGCTTGTCTGCCGGCAGCTTCACCAACGGCAACAAGATAGGCATCAGGCCCCTGCCCCGCGCCCTCACCGACCAGCGTGCATAACTCAACGATGCGCTCGAGCCCTATCGCCCAACCTATGGCCGGCGTAGGCCGGCCGCCTAAATGTTCTACCAGCCGGTCGTAACGCCCGCCCGAACAAACGGCGCCTTGGGCACCAAGCTGGTCGGTAACCCATTCGAATACGGTGCGCGTGTAATAGTCGAGTCCGCGCACCAGACGGCTGTTGAGGGTAAAAGCGATGCCGACATCGGTGAGCATTTCCTGCAGGCCCGCAAAATGCTCAGCCGACTCGGCGTCGAGGTGTTCGGTGATATGCGGCGCAGCCGCTATCAACGGCTGCATATCGGGATTCTTGCTGTCGAGCAACCGCAGCGGGTTGCGCTCAAGACGGGCCAGACTCTCTTCGTCAAGCGCATTTTTGTGAGCCGCGAAATAGTCGACCAGTTCTGCCCGGTAGCTCTGTCGCGACTCCGGCGTGCCAAGTGAATTAAGCTGCAATTCGATTGCGCTCAACCCGAGCTCCTTCCAGACTCGGGCCACGATCATCAGCAACTCCGCGTCAATATCGGGCCCGTCATAACCAAACACCTCAACATCGAACTGATGGAACTGGCGGTAGCGACCTCGCTGCGGCTTCTCGTAGCGAAACATCGGCCCCGCGGACCACAACTTCTGTTTCTGGTTATGGAATAAACCGTGGCCTATACCTGCACGGACTATTCCCGCCGTAGCCTCGGGCCGCAACGTCAGGCTCTCGTCGTTCCGGTCCTCGAAGGTATACATTTCCTTCTCAACGATATCGGTAACCTCACCGATCGACCGCTTGAAAAGTTCAGTCCGCTCGACGACGGGAACCCGCAACTCACGATAACCGTAGGCTTTGACGACACTCTGCAAGACCTGCTCTACCCGCTGCCACACAGGTGTTTGCTCCGGGAGAATATCTCCCATGCCCTTGATTCCCGTAATCTTGCTACTCATCGCAAATCGTCTTCGTCAATAGTAAAGCGTGCAGTTTTGCCGCGACGTCCGCCCGCGGGAATCTCGTACGCATTTCCGGCAATTTCCAGCTCGACCGACGGAGCGTTACCAAGAAATATTTTAAAGGGGGGGACGCCCCTGAAGTTCGACTCGTGCCCGGGCTTTTTCAACCCATAAATCAGCCGACGGCGCGCATCCGACACTTCAACCCAGCACTCCTCTCGAAAACGGAAGCTAACGGCCACCGTCTCGGCCTGCGCAGGATTTGCAACGCGCTCCTCGCTGACCGGTTCCGAAGCTATTTTGGTCTCGACTGGCAGCGACGCAACGTCCGGTTGTAACGGCGCCTCGCCAGCCGGCGGCACAGTCGCGGCATCAATTGCAGTCAAACTTTCCGTCGCCGTTTCCGCGGACTGGTCGATGGGTGGCAGCGGCGCGAAATCTTCGGCGCGCGAAGCAGATTGACTCGCGTCCAGACCTGCCGACTCGACCAATTCGTCGGAAGTATCAGGCTTCTCCGGCGACTCAATCACGCCAACCTCTTCAAAATCGCTTTGCTCGGCCGGCTCATTGTCACCGAACAACAGATAAACGGCCGCGACGAGCAAAACCACGCCCAAAGCAACCAGAAGCACAAAGTTTGACAGACTAGCAGCGGGCTTAACCTCAGCCTGCATGGACAAGGTCCGAAATTCCTCAGGTTCCGGCTCGCTGGGCTGGTAGCTGGCGACGATCTCCTTTTCATCCAACTCCATCAACCGCGCATAACTGCGCAGGTGCCCTTTGACGAACACCGGCGCGCCAAGCACGTCGAATTCGCCGGATTCGAGCGCCAGGACCACATCACGGGATAAGTGCAACTGCTCAGCTACTTCATCAACACCCAGGTCAGCCGCTTCACGCGCCTGGCGCAATAGCTCTGCCGGACCCGGCCGATCCTGTTCGGGCACATCAGTGTCCGCAGAATTATTAGCCTGCATTTCGCCTCTCTTCGAGCAGCATCCGCGTTTCTACCGACTCAGGAAAGTTTCTCACCAGGCTCTCGGCAAAGACCTTGGCGCCTGCCCGGTTTTCCATACCCATTTCGATTCTGTAGCCCAACCATAAAACCTCAGGTGAATCCTGGGACTCCGCCTGATAGCGCTCTATGAATGCTCTGGCCTGAAGGTAATTTTCACGCTGGTACGCGACGTCAGCCATCTGAAAGAGCGCGTCGGGGAAATCATCCCTAAGCGCCAGCGCACGGCGCAAATAGTCCTCGGCAAGAGGTAGATCACTGTTTTTTATGCACTTGCCTGCATTTGTATAGAGCAAATAGCGTGACTGGTACAAAGGCACATTGATAGCGCGGTCAAAAAGGCTCATCGCCTCCGACTGATCTCCTTTCATGCACAGAAATACGCCCAGCTGATTAAGTGCATCAGCATCCTGTGGCGCCTGTTTCACCGCCGTGCGGTATTCTTTTTCCGCCTTGTCATTCGCGCCCAACCTCTCGTAAGTAAGCCCGAGCGCGCGGTGAGCGGTAGGATTATTGGGTTCTTCCTGCAGTGACTTTTCCAGCTTGATCAGCGCAGACTCGTATTCGCCCTGCCGAAGGTAGCTGATGCCGAGATCCATGTTGAGACGAGCGGCCTCTGACTTGGAGGCAGTAGCGCCCATGTCCCCGGTGGTCGTGGTTATGCAAGCAGAAAGCGTAAGTGCAAGTGCAAGTGCAATGGGAACTATTACTGATATCGATCGATATATATTCATAATTTATTTGCTTACCGCACGCAGGTTCTTGCGCCCCAGCGGCACACGAATTCTATTCTTGAGATTGCCGGCCAACTGCCCGCAGGCAGCCGCAATATCGTCACCTCGCGGTCGACGGGTAATAGTCACGACACCTTTATCCATTAGAATCTTGCGAAACTGATCGACAACTGACTGCGGCGTGCGGTCATAGGGCGTACCCGGAACCGGGTTGAACGGTATCAAATTTACCTTGGCCGGACGACCGCTAAGCAACCGGACGAGCGCGCGCGCATGTTCCGGCTGGTCATTGATACCCTCAAGCATGATGTACTCAAAGGTCACTTGCTTGCTGTTGGTAGCAGCAGCGTAGTCCCAGCAGGCATCCAGCAACTCCGCGACCGGATGGCGTTTGTTTATCGGCACCAGCTCATCGCGCAACTCATCGGTGGGCGCATGCAGCGATATGGCGAGCGCAACATTGCTCACTTCGGCCAACTTGCGAATCTGTGGCACCAAGCCTGAGGTACTGACCGTGACACGCCTGCGTGACAAGCCAAACCCATGATCGTCGGTTAACAGGTCGCATGCGTCCACCACCTCGCGAAAATTCGCCAGCGGCTCGCCCATTCCCATAAAGACGACATTCGTTACCGGCGAGTTATCGCCGGTACCGCCGAGTTCGCGTATAGCCAAAAGGACCTGCCCGATTATTTCAGCCGCCGTCAGATTGCGGTTGAAGCCCTGACGCCCGGTCGCGCAAAACGGACAATCCATTGCACACCCGACTTGCGAAGAAACACAGAGTGTCCCGCGACTAGCTTCCGGAATATAGACCGTCTCGACCTTCTGCCCGTCGCCTACGTCCAGTAACCACTTAACCGTGCCGTCAGCAGAGTCATGCCGGCTCGACACCGGCGGCAGACTAAACTCGGCCGCCGTGGCCAGCGTGCGACGCAGACTAACGCTCAGGTCAGTCATCGCGTCTAAATCCAGGACTGAGCGCCTGTAAATCCAGCGCATCAACTGGCGGGCCCGAAAGGCCTTTTCTCCAAGCGACGAAAAATATGCCTCGAGATCATTTCGAGGCATACCGAGCAAATTGCGAAGCTGCGACTCCATTGCCAGAATCATACTCGTCGTCGCTATTCCGCGGATCAGCGCTTAACTACCGCGTGCGCGGGCAAACCCCGTCATCACCGAAAAAGAACTTGATTTCTTCCGCAGCAGTGTCTGGGCCGTCGGAGCCGTGCACAACGTTTTCCTCGATGCTCGCCGCGAAATCGGCGCGAATAGTGCCCGCATCGGCTTCCGCAGGGTTCGTTGCGCCCATCAGCTTGCGGTTCTGCTCGATGGCATTCGGGCCTTCAAGCGCCTGAACCATAACCGGGCCGGATGTCATGTAAGCCACGAGATCATTGAAAAAAGGGCGTTCCTTATGAACCGCATAGAAACCTTCCGCCTGCGCTTTAGTCAGTTGCATCATGCGCGCCGCAACAATCTGCAGCCCCGCGCTCTCGAAGCGCTTGTAAATTTCGCCGATCAGATTTTTTTCTACGCCGTCCGGTTTAATGATCGACAGTGTTCTCTCGTTAGCCATGCCTGTAGTTTTCCTGATTAAACATTTCACATACCGTCATACGGCATTTAAAGCCATAGGACGAACCAAATTTTACGGATCCTGGATACAGCTGCCGCTGCATCTTATACGCTGAAACTTTCGCCGCAACCGCATTCGCCGGTTGCCTTGGGATTGCGAAATTTAAATGCCTCGTTCAAGCCTTCCTTGACGAAATCCACTTCGGTCCCGTCGATGTATTCAAGGGCCTCGGCATCCACGACCACGGACACCCCGCTCTCGTCGAAAACCACGTCGTCCGGCTGGACCTCATCGGCGTAATTAATGACATAGGCGAAGCCTGAGCAGCCCGTCTTCTTGATGCCGAGGCGCAGGCCGATGCCCGACCCGCGTTTATCGAGGTAATCGCGCACGCGGTTTACCGCGCTGGTTGTCAGTGTAATTGCCATAGCTGTTTCCGGGATGCCTAGCCTTTAGTCGACCGTTGCTGGTAGCTGTTATAGCAGGCGTCTAGCGCATCCTTCAAAATCAATAGTTTACCTGCTTTTTCAACGGGGATGTCGAACTTTTGCCGAAGATCCTGCACGAGAACCTGCTGCAGCGCCTCGGGCGCTTCGCCTTCCAGCTGCTCAGCCAACCAGTTGCAGCAGGCCATTATATGTGGACAGGCGAACAGGCGGAAACCCACATTTTTCAGCCGCCCCGCTGCGAGCTCCGCCGCGACAACGACCTGGGTGCCGGACTCGATCGAACCCGCCGCCCCTGCGATATCGTTACCATGAACGCGAGGGGCCGGGCGCCAGAAATACTCATCTACCGCCGGCGAATATTGCCGCACCGCCATATCCCCGCCCCTAAACCGCCACTTCGGCCGGCGCGAACGCCTGCAAGTACTCGACCCCGCGCCGGAACGACAGCACCGCCTGATCGATCTCCGCAAGCGTCGTAAATCTGCCGAGACTCAATCGCAGGGAGGACTCGATCAGCACGTCACTCAGGCCCAGCGCGCGGAGCACATAGGAAGGCTCTCCGCTCGACGAGTTACACGCTGAACCGCCGGACAAGGCGAGGTCCTGAAGCGCAAAGCGCAGGCTCTCGCCCTCGGCCTGCGCCACGCTAACGTTCAGTATCGTCGCCAGCCGCTGCTCGCCCGCACCATTCAGCGTGACACCCGGCAGGTCTTTGATGCCGTGCCACAATCGATCCCGCAGCCCCCGAATGCGCGCGACTTCAGTATCCATCTCCTCCGTCAGAATTTTAAGGGTGGCCCCCATGCCGGCGATCTGATGAACCGGCAGCGTGCCCGGACGCATACCACGCTGCTGGCCACCGCCGTGCATGATAGGCGTAATCCTTTTGATGCGCTCGCCGTCCAGGCAAAGCGCGCCAACGCCCTTGGGGCCACAGGATTTATGGGCATTTATCGACAGCAAATCAACCTGCATGGCGCCCATGTCGACCGCTACCTTGCCCACCGACTGAGCTGCATCAACGTGAAACAACACATCATGCGCCCGACAAATTGCCCCGACGGCGGCTACATCCTGGATCATCCCCGTCTCGTTGTTGGCATGCATGACGGAGACGAGAATAGTGTCGGGCCGCAGCGCCGCTTCTATGGCGCCGGGCGAAACTGCGCCCGAGCGATCAGGATGCACATAAGTCACCTGATAGCCCTGACTTTCCAGCCATTTGCAGCTTTCAAGCACAGACTTGTGCTCGATTGCTGTCGTCACGATGTGCCGCCCGCGGATGGCGCGAAAGTCTGCTGTGCCGACAATCGCCAGGTTATTTGCTTCCGTCGCGCCGGATGTCCAAACCAGGTTTTCCGGAGCGCCATTGACAAGGCCTGCGACGCGGTGCGCTGCCTTCTCTACAACGCCTGCGGCACGCCGGCCGTAGCTATGCGTAATGGATGAGGGGTTCCCAAACAGCGCACGGTCATCCATGCATGCAAGCATCGCATCCCGCACGCGAGGGTCCAGTGGGGCCGTCGCGGCGTAATCAAGGTAGATAGAGCCACTCACCCGCTTCCCTCCTGCAGCTTTGCAGAGCCATCGTTTGTGTCAACGTCATCGGGTGGCTCAACCGCTGCCAGAATGCCACGCAAAATCTGCAGTTCGTGTTCATCAAGGCGACTGCGATTAAATATTCGCCGTAATTTGCGCATGAGATGACGCGGGTTATCCGGCTTCAGAAATCCGCTCTTTAACAGCACTCTATGCAGATGCTCATAAAAGAGCTCCATGTGGTCTGCCGCGGCGGGTGACCATTCTGCGCGCTGTTGCTCGGGGGGCTCATCCTCGGCAAGACGCAACTCGTAGGCGATCAGTTGCACCGCTGCCGCAAGGTTCAGGGAACTGTACTCCGGGTTGGCGGGTATATAAACCAGCGCATTACACAGGTCCATCTGGGCATTGGAAAGGCCGGCGCGCTCGGTGCCAAAGACCACCGCCGCCGGCTTATCAGCTGCCAGCTCAGCAATCTCGGCGGCACATTCCCGCGGGCTTAACTCTGGCCACTGCAAGCTACGGCGCCTTGCACTCGCACCTATCACCAGACCGCACCCGGCGATCGCTTCAGTCAGCGTGCCGGTTACCGTTGCCCGTTCGAGCAAATCGACGGCACCGGATGCCCGCGCGCGTGCCTCTGAGCTTGGAAAGTCACGCGGATTAACCAGCACTAATTCTTCAAAGCCCATCGTTTTAATCGCGCGCGCCGCAGCACCGATGTTCCCCGGGTGAGATGTCTCGCACAATACAAACCGAACTGATAATGCCATGCCGATATCCGAACTATTCAACAGGCGCGTTTGCCTGCATACTCTCCAGCTTCATGGTTTGGTATTCTACCGCGCCAAACTTCTGTCCGGCAGATTAACGCCGGTATTTCAGACCCTGGATTCTTATGGAAGCTTTTCTCAACACGGCTGTTAAGGCTGCGCGGCGCGCGGGCGACACCGCCATGCGCTACATCAAGCGCGTCGATGAGCTGGATGTGCGCAGCAAATCTCGAAATGAGTTCGTCACGCAGGTCGATCTGGCGGCCGAGCAATCGATTATCGAAACCATACGAGAACGCTATCCGAACCACGGGATCCTCGGCGAAGAGACCGGCCATGATGCGGGCGATGAACATTTATGGATCATCGACCCGCTGGATGGCACTACCAACTATCTGCATGGCTTTCCTATGTTTGCAGTATCCATCGCCTTGCAGATAAAGGGGCGCATGGCCGTCGGCTGCGTCTACGATCCAAGCCGTCAGGAATTATTTACCGCAGTGCGCGGTGCCGGCGCACAGCTCGACGGCAAGAAGGTGCGCGTTTCCAAGCAGCGCTCGCTGGATGGCGCGCTGATAGGCACCGGTTTCCCCTATCGTGAAAATGATCGTTGGATGGAGCAATACCTGAACCAGTTCAGAGCGGTGATGCATATAGCGGGTGACGTCCGCAGACCGGGCTCGGCGGCGCTCGACCTTAGCTATTTGGCTGCGGGCCGCATGGACGGCTTCTGGGAATTCGGGCTCCAGCCCTGGGATATCGCCGCCGGCGCTCTGATACTTCGCGAGGCCGGAGGCATAATCAGCAGCATGACCGATGACGGCGACTACCTGGAAACGGGCAACGTGGTTGCCGGCTCACCGAAGGTGCACAGCGAGCTCGACAAGCTGCTCAGGCCATTTATCAAGCAGGCCTGAAAAACAGCGCACGCAGCGAACCACGGCACACCGGTCAAAACCGGCCAGGGAAACCCTAAGGTAGCGAATCCACTTCGTCAGTTTTCTTCGGCTCAAGCAGGTCTTCAGTGCTGACATTGAGCGCCAGGGCCATCGCGCTCGCGGTGTAGATCGATGAATATGTACCAACGACGATACCGATTATCAGGGCCAGTGAAAAACCGCTGACAGCCTCACCACCCACTGCATACAAGGCCAACAGCACCAACAGCGTGGTCAGGCCGGTAATAATCGTGCGGCTGAGCGTCTGATTAATGGACGTATTCATGATCGAGGCAGCCGTACCCCTGCGAATCTGGCGAAAGTTCTCCCTGATTCGGTCGAATACTACGATCGTGTCATTCAGCGAATAGCCGATAACAGCGAGGACCGCTGCCAGCACAGACAAATCAAAAGGCAGCTGGAATATCGAGAACAATCCGATAACGATAATAACGTCATGGATCAGCGCCGCGACCGAGCCCACCGCAAATTTCCATTGAAAGCGAAACATGATGTAGCCAAGTATCATCAGCAACGCAAATATCATCGCGGTGCCGCCGCGTTCTGTCAGCTCTTCGCCCACCTGCGGGCCCACGAACTCGACTCGGCGAAGCTCAACCTGGCTGCCACTCGATTGCAACAGCGTCAGAATTTGCTCCCCTAACTGGGTGGTATCGGCATCTTCCCGGGGAAGAATTCGAATCAGCACGTCGTTAGCCGAGCCGAAGTTCTGCACCTGCGCCTCTTCGTAACCCGCCGATGCCAGTTGCGATCGGATTGCATCGAGGTCTGCCGCCTGCTCATAACCCACCTCGAGCAGTAGGCCGCCCGTAAAATCAATGCCGAAGTTAAGGCCGCGCACAGCTAACGAAACAATCGACACAAAAATGACTGTGAGCGAAACAGTGACCGCGAGCCTGCGCCTGCCCATAAATTCAAATTCGGTTTTGCTGCTAAGAATTTTCAATGGTAGCTAGTTCCGTCAGATTGCCAGGCGCTGCAATTGCCGACCGCCAAACAAAAAATTAACCAGAGCCCGGGTCCCGATTATGGATGTAAACATCGAGGTCACGATGCCCACGGACAAGGTAATTGCAAAGCCTTTAATCGGCCCCGTGCCGAAAGCAAACAGGACCACGGCTGCTATAAGAGTCGTTACGTTGGCATCGGCAATGGTTGAAAGCGCTTTTTCGTAGCCTGCGTGTATGCTCGCCTGCGGCGAATTACCGTTGCGCAGCTCCTCGCGTATGCGCTCAAAGATGAGCACATTGGCATCGACTGCCATACCCACAGTCAGCACGATACCTGCTATGCCCGGCAACGTCAGGGAAGCCTGAAGCATCGACAGAATGGCAACCATCAGGATTATATTGGTAAACAAGGCGATATCGGCAATGACGCCAAACGTCTTGTAGTAAAACGCCATGAAGACGATTACGCAGCCAAGGCCGATCAGAATCGCATTGATGCCCCGGTCGATGTTGTCCTGCCCCAGGCTCGGACCGATGGTTCGTTCCTCGACCTTGTATACCGGAGCTGCCAACGCACCGGCCCGCAGCAACAAAGAAAGGTCACGCGCTTCCACTACGTCAAGACCGGTAATCTGGAAGCTGCTGCTGAATACGCCCTGAATTGTCGCCACGTTAATGACTTCCCGCTCAGTACGTGTAACCTGCTGCTCCTCACCATCGCGCTGAACGATCTCACGCCTCTGCTCGACGAACAACACGGCCATCGGCTTGCCAACGTTTTCCCTGGTCGTTCTCAACATCTCGTCTGCGCCGCGGGAATCGAGGCGCACGAACACGGCAGGAGAACCCTGCGAAAAGCCCTGGCTCGCATCAACGAGCTGATCACCGGTAACAATCGCGCCCCGCTTGAGGAGTACGGGCTGTCCCTGACGATCATTAAACAGCTCGCAACCCAGTGGCGCCCGACCGCGACGCTGCGCTTCAAAAGCGTTCTCGCCGTCGCAAACCATCCGAAATTCAAGGGTCGCGGTAGCATCAAGTATGCGCTCCGCTTGAGCAGGGTCCTGAACACCCGGCAACTGCACCACGATACGATTCGCACCCTGACGTTGCACGACAGGTTCTGCTACGCCGAGCGCATTGACGCGATTCCGCAACGTCACCGTATTCTGCTGAATAGCAAAATCCTGCCGCTCGCGCACCTGATCGGCCGTCATGCGAATGGCAATCTGCTGCTCGCCGCCAATCTCAACCCGACGAATATCGAAGCCGTCTTCGTTATCCCGGATGACCGCTTCAGCTCGGTCGATATCTTCGGCATCTCCGACGCGAACACGCACCTCGTCGCCGACGACACGAACATTCCGCCTAATTCGCTCGTCACGTAATTTACGGTTCAATTCGTTGGCGATGACATCCAGACGTTGCGTGATCGCTGCGTCCATATCGACTTCAAACAGAAAGTGCACACCACCGCGCAAATCCAGCCCGAGACTCATCGGCTGCAAGCCCAGCGCACGCATCCACGCAGGCATTCGAGACGCAAGAGTCAGCGCAACAACATAGTTCTGCCCCAGGTTATCGCGCAGCAGAGGACTTGTGCGCAACTGCTCCTGAATATCATCGAACCTTATCAGGAGCTTGCCATCTTCTACGTAGGCGTCTTCGTAGGTTACTGAAGCCGACTCAAGGATCGATTCAACCAAGGATACAGAATCGTCGCTAAGGACAGCACCGTCATCACGGCTGACCTGCAACGAGGGAGCCTTACCAAATAGATTGGGCAGGGCAATAAATGCACCGATTACAAAAACCGCAGCAACCAGCAGATTTTTCCAGGCGGGATAGTGATTCATATGGGCAGACGAATATAGGCGGGATCAGGCTGACTTGATAGTACCTTTGGGCATGACGTTACTGACCGTATGCTTCTGAACGGTAACAATGACATTATCAGCCACTTCGATTTTAACGAAATTGTCCTTCACGTCGGTGATTTTGCCCAGCAAACCGCCGGCCGTCGCAACTTCATCGCCTTTTTTAAGGTTACCGACCATCTCCTTGTGCTCTTTCTGACGCTTCTGTTGCGGCCGGATCAGCAGGAAATAGAAAACGACAAATATCAGCACCAGCGGTAACAGTCCTACGAGCGATTCAGTGCCGCCGGCAGACTGTGCATATGCATTACTAATTAGGAAATCCATTCGATTCTTTCAATTTGTTAGCGGGCCGAGCCCGAAAGGCGGCGTATTATGGCACAGATCAACCGGAGTTCTCCTGCCTGAGGCGGAATTCCCGGGCAAAAGATTCCAGCCCCCCCGTCTCGATTGCCGCTCGAATCCTTCGCATCAGGTTCAGGTAGAAATGCAGATTGTGGATCGTATTCAGGCGAGACCCGAGAATTTCCCCGCAAGCGTCCAGGTGCCGCAAATAGGCACGGCTGTAATTCTGGCATGTATAACATTCGCAACCCGGCTCCAGGGGCTGCGGGTCGTCGCGGTAGCGGGAATTGCGAATCCGCAGGGTGCCGTTTTCAGTGAACAGGTAACCGTTGCGCGCGTGGCGTGTCGGAATCACGCAATCGAACATATCCACGCCGCGCTGGACGGCATCCAGAATATCCGTAGGCAGCCCTACACCCATCAGATAACGCGGCTTTTCCGCCGGCATGAGCGGCATCGTGTCGTCCAGAATGCCGGTCCGCTCTGCCAGAGTTTCGCCGACAGACAGCCCGCCGAGCGCGAGTCCCGCAAACCCAATATCCAGCAAACCTGCCAGCGAATCACGGCGCAGGGCGCTGTACATGCCCCCCTGGACGATCCCGAACAGGACACGATCGGGGTTATCCAATTCATCGAATCGAGCGCGGCTGCGCGCGGCCCAGCGCAATGACAGTTCCATCGACTTGCGGGCCTGCTCTTCGCTGGCCGGGTAGGCTGTGCATTCGTCGAAGACCATCTGTATATCGCTGGCCAGCGCATTCTGCATGTCCATCGACACTTCCGGCGACAAAAACACCTTTCTCCCGTCCGTGGGCGCCTGAAACTCAACCCCTTCTTCGCTGATTCGGTTCCTGGATGTCAGGCTCCAGACCTGGAACCCTCCCGAGTCGGTCAATATCGGGCGTTGCCAGTGCATAAACCCATGCAACCCGCCATGAGCGCTGATAATTTCCGGGCCGGGCCGCAGCATCAGGTGGAAGGTATTCCCAAGGATTATTTCGGCACCCAGACTCTCGAGCTCTTCGGGGGTCAGCGATTTGACCGTCCCGTAGGTACCGACCGGCATAAAAGCGGGCGTCTCGATAGCCCCGCGCGGAAAGGCAAGCCGGCCGCGCCGAGCCGCGCCATCCGTGGCGGTAACCCGGAAATCGAAGCCCGTCATTCGCGTCTTTCCAAAAACATTGCATCACCGTAACTGAAAAAGCGGTAGCGACGGTCAACCGCGTGCCGATATGCCGCCAGGATCTCGCCCCTGCCGTGAAACGCCGCGACCAGCATCAACAGCGAAGATTTCGGCAAGTGAAAGTTGGTAATCATCGCATCGACGACCGCGAATTTATAACCGGGTGTGATAAAAATTTCGGTCTCGCCGGCCAAAGGCTGCATTGCCCCCCCGGCCGCCGCCGACTCCAGCGCCCTGACGACAGTGGTTCCAACAGCAATGACCCGGCCGCCCCGCTCCCGGGCTGCCTCGACAGCGGCGCATGCCGCTTCGCTAACAACTACCCGCTCACTGTGAAGCCGCCGGGACTCTATTTGCTCAGGCCGCAACGGCGCAAAGGTACCGGCCCCCACATGCAAAGTCACGCTGGCTATCTCCACACCACGGCGAGCAAGGCTGGTTAGCAGAGCTTCTTCGAAATGGAGCCCCGCGGTGGGCGCCGCAACAGCCCCTTTAGCCTGCGCGAAAACCGTCTGGTAACGCCCTCTGTCCTGCTCCCGGTCGGCTCGCTGTATATACGGCGGCAAGGGTACGTGGCCGTGCTGCTCCAGCAAAGGTTCCAACAATTGGTTAAACCGCACGAGAAAAAAAGGTCCTGCGCGGCCTTCAACAGTGGCCGTAATGTCCGGCTCGAATACGAGCTCCGCGCCAACGCCAGGCGAGCGACTGGAGCGCAGCTGCACAAGCCCAAGATCCGGCTCTGCGATCCTTTCCAGGAGCATCTCAACTTTACCCCCGCTGGCTTTGCGGCCAAATAATCGCCCCGGTATGACTCGAGTATCGTTGATAACCAGCAAGTCACCGGGACGCACGAGCTCTTCCAGGTCATTGAAGTGCAGGTCCCGGAAGTCACCCTCAACCGGCACGAACAACAGCCGACTCGCAGCACGCTTCGGCAATGGTTCCTGCGCGATCAATTCGGCGGGCAGTTCGTAGTCGAAATCGGAGGGTTGCATGGCGGCGCATTGTAACGGCTCACAGCCCCGATTGAATATGGAACAGATCAGACGGCCGGTGTATGCTTGGCGCCCGCAGCTTCGATCGTATCAATAGGAGACTGCGGGGAAGCTATCTTTGCCGGGGTGGCGAAATTGGTAGACGCGATGGATTCAAAATAAAACGTATCCAGACGCTTATTTTGAAAGGTTGCTTGCTTATCAAATGGTTAGCTAACGGCGACGAGGCAGGAACCAAAGTATACGAAAGTATACTCAGGGGTGATTAAAGATAAATCTCCTCGCTTAAAATCAGACAGAAACATGTGGCCGAGTGATGGAATTGGTAGACATGAGGGATTCAAAATCCCTTGCCTTCGGGCGTGGCGGTTCGAGTCCGCCCTCGGCTACCAGCATTTATGTCTGACCAAAATAGTTTGAGCCACTATTGGATGATAAGCCGCCAAAAGATTCTTAAAGTTCTTATTTACCTAGTGCTGATGAGCGTTATGGCGCTGCCTCTTTTCGGCATCAGAGTCCCGAAGCTACTCCCATCAATCTGGCTGCTGCTCATCCATGAATTCTCGGGATTTATTTTTGTAGGACATACAGTGTTCAGCAACATCTGGTCAATGCGTGTTAGGCAGACTCAACCGCCCGAAGTTGGCATATGGGCACGCGCGTTTATTCGGAAGATGGCGCTTAGAATTACCCTGCCTACGACTATCATCACGCCGCTTGCAGGACTTATGCTGATCGAAGACTGGGGTGGCCTGACGCAGGCCCGCTGGGCCTGGGACGCCTATCTATGTTTCTGGCTTATGGCAGGCGTCAGCCTGTGGCCGGACCTGATTCGCCTTGCGGTCGATGAGCATGCGGAAGAAGCCACTCACGGCATGATGGGTGGACTTATTCGCAGCATGGCTGCTCTGGCGCTGACTATCTACATTATCGTCGTCATGGTGACCAAGCAGGCGTGGATTTCTGGCTAACGGCCCAGCGCGCATCTAATACCATTGGCTTCAAAATCCATTGGGGTTAAACCCGTGCCGGTTCGAGTCCGGCCCTCGGTACCATCTGCAAGCAGATGCGAAGCAAAGCCGCGACAAGACCAGCCGCTTTCCACCGCCAGCTGGGCATGTATTGCAGACGCGATGCCTCTAGACTAAGGGTGACACGAGAGCGTCTCACACTCATCAGTGACCACGAAATCCGAACCCTCGAATTCAAGCCCACTGTAGGTTTCGCCGAACAAGAACACGTCATCGTCATAGCCGCAGCTAAGACCCGTCGCACCGACGCGGAACTTCACATACAAATCATCAAACCCATCGCCGTTGGTATCTCTCACCTCCGGCGGGAGTGTATGAGCCGACGCCTCGGCTGGGCCGAACCGAATCGACGATGCATCGACCTGCGTGACGTCAAAATCACTGCGGCCCTCAATTGAAACGAACATTTTATCGCTGAAACCACCACTCGTATTAACGTAGTTTGTCGGATCACTGGGCGAAATATCTATCAACGCATCGGAAAGCAAAAGCACAATTGGACAAGCGTCGCCAATTGAGTCTCCATCCGAATCTTCCTGCAACGGATTAGCAACAGCCGGGCAGTTATCATCTCCGTCGAGCACCCCGTCCCTATCCCGATCAACGCCAATCCGGTTGCCGGAGCCAGGAGGAACAGCGGTGTAAGTCAGCGCCTGACTACCCACATCCGCAAGACTGCGCAGCTGCGCCTCCGTCAAAGGCGCTTCAGCCAAACGGTCACTAGTAAAGGTATCAATGGCCGACATATACCAGCCTCGCTCGACGCCAGCGATTTCAGCCTTTACGACCAGGTCCGCATCACCGACCGCAGCCCTACTCACAATCAAATCCACGCGAGCATGAGCTGCCGCGTCACTGGCAGCGCTTAATGTCACTTGTTGGCCGACTACAGGCTTCATATCGGTCGCGGTGACAAGCATAAACTGTTCAACATCCCGGCGCGCCGCATCACGCTGAGCTTCGGTATGGAGCCCGGTCTCCGGCGCACTAAAGAAGACAAGGTTCTTGAGCCTGTTATACCTGAACAACGTGTCCTGTGACCCGTCATGCAGATAACCATAACCGCGAATCTGGTCACCCATGTGTTCATGATCCCCAGGATAAATAATGTCGGTCTCAGGCATGCCGAACATACCGACTCGCTCATACATGTTGCGCAAATGGGAAATTTTGAACGCCTGGCCAATCATCATCTCAGATTTGCCGAAGGTGCCAAACTGGTTCAAGGCAGGTCGTATTCGATGGCAATGACCACAGGCCATAGGATCCGAACCATAATAAGCGACACCCCGCGATTGAGCCGGAGTCAAAGTAATAAAATCCAGATTTCGAATTGGGTTCGGCGGTGGCGTCAATTGCATCACGAAATCGATTAACTCCTGCATATCCTCTTCAGGCAGGGGCGCATCCCTTCCCAGCAGATCGACATAGGCGGCGGCTATTTTCATAAAGCCGGCTTCGACATCCATAGGATCTCCACCCGGATCATTTCCTGCGGTCATATCACCCCGAAAGTGCAATGGCCCGTGAGCCGTTAACCCGCGCAAAGTCTGAGTCAACATCGGACCTTTGATTGGATGGAAATCCGGTTCGTCTGTCGGTTCCGGCTCGTCTTTGAAGGGGTTCGGATTGTGCAATACGGTTCCCAAGGGATCGCCTAAGTCCCAGGCCAATTCATCCTTGTCCCCGGAAATGTGGCAGGACGCACAGGAGACCTCGCCATTACTCGACGTCGTCGTCGCGTCGTACAAATATTGCCGGCCCGATACAATTGACTCAGGCTCCGGATTGAAAAGCGGAAGACGTTGGACTTCTGCTTCCGCAATTGTGTCAACGACCGAAACCGTGTTGTCGAAGCGAGTCAAAATGTATAACCGATCGCGCGGTTCATCCAGAATCAGCCCGGTAGGCCCGCCACCGGTCAGCTGGATATGATCGGCGGAATTCGGGATAAACGAATCGTTATCCAGCTGAGTCGTACTGAAGATACCGATTTTCCCTGAACCCTTGGCCGCGAGGTACAGCGTCGAGCCATCTGAGGTAATCGCCATCGCTGCCGGCAGCGAAAGTGACGCGTCACGAACAGACGCAGGCGCCGGTCGAACATCGTAATCAATATGCTTATTCAGATGACGTGGACTAACGGCTGCCGTCGATGGGTCGATAATAGTAATACGCGCCTGGCTAAAGCTGCCCTGCACCGTCGTAAATCCATTGCCGCCGGGCCGTGCCCCTGCAAAACGTATGTGATTCTGCGCATCGGTATTGGCCACGTACAATTTACCGGTCGCGGGATTAACCTTCATACCGTAAAGAACGGTTCCGACAGAGGGGAATGCCTGCAATTCCAGTGGCGTGGTGGCCAACGCATCGATGGCAAATACGTCGAGGTCGGGCAGATCGAAACGCACCTGGTTGCTCCAGTCGCGCCCCAGTTCGTCGCGCCAGGCCGAACCATCATATTTGACGATCAATCCGACTTCCGGCTGCGGCACACCATTCGAGTCCTCATTGGGGGCCGGCAATCCGCCGGGCGACTCCAGTTCACCAGGCACAGTCTCGCATGGAGCCGCGCTAGCGCCGCCATCACAAACCAGCCCTTCTGCCAGCGCAGTCGTCTGATTCCCCGACTTGAAAACAGCAGCATAAACGGTTGCGCCATCAGGGCTTACGGTAAGTGCGCCGGGGCTATCACCAAACAGACTTAGAATTTCGAGCGCTGTGCCACCGAACTCTGCGCCAGGATTAGTCGCGTCAAAGACCCATACATCGGCGCGACCAATGCCCGGCGTAGTCGCTTCAGCCGGATTCTCCGGATCGTTGTACGGGCTATTCTGGCCGCGATGAGCCGCGGTAATGAAGGCTCGGGAATTTCCAGCACCGGCAAAAACAATATCGCGTGGCTCATCGCCAACCAGCAGAGTACGAGTGACGCGAGGGTTGTCATTCGACACGTCTACGATGCTGACCGAATCCGAAAGGTGGTTAACAACCCATACTTCGGAGTTATTACGTACGGCAACTGACACGGGCTCGAGACCGACCTGAACAGATGCCACTGGCTTCAAGCCACCGGCGGAAACACTCAATATTTCCAACCTGTTGTCCGGAGTATTCGCAACGAACAGACGGCTGCCGTCCGGCGAAATTGCCATTGGCGTAAATTGCTGCGATTCAAACGCTGTGAAATCCTGGGCTATCGAAACCAGTGAGAATAATAAGACGCAAATTAGCGAGGATGTATGACCAAGCGACCGCCACAGATGATTCCCTCTGAGCACCATTTACATGCAAACCTTTGTGTAAACTATGGACGCAAACATTTTTAATCTTTATTTTAATTATCAAACATTTTCCCCACTAGTAGAGGCTCTTTCAACACCTAAGTTCACTAATTTGCCAAGTGATCAATTATGTAAAATCTTCCTCGCTATGAACTGCTCTAGTCCGAGCATGCCGATCGAAAACGGTTAAACTGCTTAACGACCTTCGAACCCTCTGGAGTTCACCGCCTAACTTTATGTTTTTATTAATATTTAGTTTGCGCCCCATCGACAGTGGTTGCCATAAGCTCAATGAATAAAACAATTTAATCGTGTAATGAGGCTTTCTAATATTCTTGAACATCGAAAACAGGGGCATTCCCCTCTCGTAAAAGCCGCCACCTGCCGATTTCAGCCGAAAGCAAACCGCATGCAATACTTCGGCACGAGAGCCCGCACATACTGAAACGAAAAAGTATTATTTTATGGATATTCAGCCGCTTGGAGAGTTAATCTCATACTGCCCGTATTGTGGTGGCGGGTTAAACACCGCAATACCCGCAGGCGACAATCGCCTTCGTTATGTCTGCAGCCGCTGCGATGCGGTCAGCTATCAGAACCCAAAAGTGGTCGTTGGCTGCGTCACTGAATTCGGCAATAGAATACTGCTTTGCAAGCGTGCCATAGAGCCGCGGCTCGGCTACTGGACCGTGCCAGCCGGCTTCATGGAACTGGGGGAAACGCTCGAACAAGGTGCCGCCAGGGAAACGCTTGAGGAAGCCTGTGCAAATATCCAGGTCGGCAGCCTGCTGGCGGTCGTCGACGTACTCGAAGCGGGCCAGGTACACGTTTTTTTCCGTGGGAAATCCATCGACGGCCATTACGGTGCTGGCGATGAAAGCATTGCAACCAGCCTGTACGCCCCCGAAGATATACCCTGGCCGGAAATAGCGTTCCGGAGCGGCTATATTGCCCTCAAGCAATTTTTCGCGCAAAAAGAAACCGGCACAGAATGGGTGCATACCGAAACGGCCACGCGCGCCCCGCGTGACTAAATCGTTCCGCGGCGCATTCATTCCCGCCGGCAGGAAAAACTCTTGGAATTATGGCTCGTTGCAGCTACAGTACCGCCCCCTAAAGTACCGGCACCTGACAGGAGAATTCAGTGACGTTTGTAGTTACCGAAAACTGTATTAAATGCAAATACATGGACTGCGTGGAAGTCTGTCCGGTGGACTGTTTCCACGAAGGGCCGAACATGCTGGTAATTGATCCGGAAGAATGCATTGACTGCACCTTGTGCGAACCCGAATGCCCAACTGAAGCAATATTTGCGGACGACGAGGTGCCGGAGGATCAGCAGGACTTCCTCAAGCTGAACGAAGAATTGTCGCAAGAATGGCCGGTCATTACGGAAATCGGCGATGTACCGTCTGACGCTGACGAATGGAAAGACAAGCCGGGCAAGCTCCAGTACCTGGAGCGCTAAACACCCTTTTCCCGGCGCCAGTGAACCAACTTAGCGGGATCGTGGCCGGGCGAGAATTGCCTGCCTGAGCGCCCTGCTTCCTCGCTGATTTTTAGCCCGCGTCGGGATTCTGCAGCAATTCCAGCAACTCTTCAGCGCTCCTGTAGCCGACAATCAGCTGGCCTTCGGAGGTGAATATCGCCGGCGTACCCGTTATTCCCATTTGCCTGCCAAGCGCATAATCCTTGGCTACGGGCGTAACACCACAATCCGGCGCATCGAATTCAACCCCGTTTTTGGCGTCCGTCATGGCTTGCTGCCTTGATTCGGAACACCATACGGCGTCCGCCTTATCCCAGCCCGGCGAACCCGGCCCGCGACGCGGGAAGAACAGGTAACGCACGCTGATGCCGCGATCATTGTAGTCGGCGATTTCACGGTGCAGCTTGCGGCAATACGGACAGTCGATATCGGTGAATACAGTCACGACGTACTTCTGGTTGTCGGCGGCAAACATCACACCGTCATCGTCACCAAGGCCCTGCAAATAGGCCGCCCGCGCCGATGCGCGCGCCGCTTCTGTCACATTCTTTTTGGATTCCAGACCGTATATATCACCGGTAATAAAATACTTGCCGTCTTCCGACACGTAATAGAGTTCTGCGCCAACATACATTTGCAGCAAACCTTTAACGGGCGAAGGCTCTATGGCAGTTATCGTCACTTCCGGAAATGCATCCTGAATGTACTGATATTTTTCCGGTAACTCAGCTGCGCAGACACTGCTAAAAACAAGAGCAACTACTGGCAATATTTTCACAAAATTTGTACGCATGATGCTTGCAGCAAGCTCCTGTCCAGTGAAATGAAATCCGGCTTTTTTGAGTGCGCCGGGCCGCCAGGGATTAGACGACGTTTAGCCAATGAGGTTCAGTTGCCATTTAACCGCCTCGGGTCGCGAAATTCTAGCATACGCCCTGGAAAAAACGCTTCAGGCCAAATGGCACGAAGCCACGCGCCAGTGAACTGGCGCGTGGCTAGGCAATAATAGCCAAACGGGCGCTCATCCGCGCGGATGATGATCCGCGTGCAGTTCCTTCATACGCGCACGTGCGACGTGGGTATAGATCTGGGTAGTAGACAGATCTGAGTGCCCCAGCAACAGCTGCACCACCCGCAAATCAGCGCCGTTGTTCAGGAGATGCGTCGCGAAGGCGTGGCGCAGCGTATGCGGCGACATCTTGCTGCCAATATCAGCCTGCTTGGAGTAACGCTTGATGATGTGCCAGAACGCCTGGCGCGTCATGCACTCTCCACGACGCGTCGGGAAAAGATAGTCTGTCTGACGCTCGAGCAAAATTTCACTTCTCGGGCCCGCGATGAAATCACGAATCCAACTCTGTGCCTCTTCGCCCAGCGGGATCAACCGCTCGCGATCGCCTTTGCCGACAATGCGCAGCACACCCTGATTCAAATTTATTTCGCTTTGCCTCAGGTTTATCAATTCGGAGACACGCAGACCCGTCGCGTACAAAACTTCAAGCATGGTACGGTCACGATGGCCGAGTGGATCACTCACATCAGGCGCAGCCAGCAGGGCTTCCACCTCGCCTTCGGTTAGCGACTGCGGCAATGAGCGGCCGATCCGGGGCATGTCTATCTTGATAGTCGGGTCTTCCTGGATGACGCCTTCGCGCAGCAGGAAGCGGTAGAACCGACGGAAACTTGAGAGTTGCCGGGCTGTCGAGCGGGGTTTGGCACCCTGCTCTGTGCGCCAGCCAATAAATGCAAGCAGGTCGCTGCGCGTCGCATAGATCAAACTGACATCGCGATCAGCCAGCCACCTGCGCAAGGCAACCAAATCAGCACGGTAGGCGCCGAGAGTATTGGCGGACAAGCCGCGTTCCATCCAGATTGCATCGAGAAACTTGTCGATGACAGCCTCGGCCGGGTTCGAAGCAGAAGCTCCGTTTACTGAATTATGTGACGTATCAGACATTACTTTACATCGACTCTTGCGGCAAACGCATTTAGTAAATAAACCCATCCCACCGGAAACGTGTGCACGGTATTGGACGCTGTCTGTTTCTCGGCGGATAATCACTCCGCTGTGAATCAGGCCCCTCTACCGCTTCCTCCGCGTTTTGCGCTGCCGCGTATGTCGTGCGGACTGCACTTACGCACCGGTCGAGAGGAAGTATCGTCAGACGCGAGAGAAGATGGCGTGATCAGATTCACAAAAAGATGAATGGATTACATAAACATCTGACTTAACAGAATGCGGATTGGTTCTGGATTTATGCGCAAAGTGCTGGAAAAACTCTACGGCGGTTGGTTTTTAACGGTATTCAGCTGTGTTTCGCTGACAACGACCGTGCTCATTCTGGTCGTGCCGGGGCAAGCGCAGCGCCGCCGAGTGGCGCGACTAGGCGCGCGCCTGGTGTTCAGGCTTGCGGGCGCTTGGCCTGCGGTTCAAGGCATGGAATTCTTACCCCAGGGGGCAGCGGTCGTTGTAGCAAACCACGCCAGTTATCTTGACGGCATATTGTTAACGGCCGTATTACCGCACCGCTATCAGTTCGTAATTAAGCGCGAGATGATGGACGTGCCAGGCGTCCATTTTTTCCTGCGACGGATCGGGGCTCATTTCGTCGAGCGTTTCGACGCGCGCAAGGGCGCCAGTGACGCCCGCAAAATCATGCAAGCGGCTCTTGCTGGCGGATCACTCGCTTTTTTCCCTGAAGGCACCTTTCGACGCGAACCCGGTCTGCGCCGTTTCCAGAATGGCGCTTTCACGATAGCGGCGAGACATCGGCTCCCTGTCGTGCCGCTGGTTATTAAAGGCACCCGCACGATGCTGCCCGCAGAAAGCTGGCTGCCGAAACGAGCCACGCTGGAAATACATATTCAGGAACCACTGCACACAACTGCGGTTAGCGATCCGGCTATGGCCCGGGAACACAGCCGGAGCAGCATCCTCGCGCAACTTGGCGAACCGGACCTGGGCCACGCCGGGCTGGAGCCCGTTCCGCGTCGAGCGCTTGGCTGAAAGGCTTTTGACCCGCATAATTGCGCGCCATCATTGCTGTCCGACACAGCCCCGCAGATTTAAGCACCACGGATATTCCAAGTGAGCACAGAAAATATAGTTATCGTCGCCGCACGGCGCACTCCGATTGGCTCTTTCCAGGGGGCATTGTCGTCGGCAACGGGACCCGACCTGTCGGCGACCGCTACGAAAGCCTGTCTCGCCGACACCGGAATCGAAGGGAAGAACATAGCCGAAGCCTTGATAGGCTGTGTTCTGCCCGCCGGTATGGGTCAGGCTCCAGCCAGACAGGCCGTGCTGGCCGGCGGCCTGCCCCAGTCGGTCGGGACGACCACCGTTAATAAAGTCTGCGGCTCCGGCATGAAGGCGACAATGCTCGGCCACGATATGGTGCTCACCGGGTCTGCGACGATCGTACTGACAGGTGGTATGGAGTCGATGACGAACGCACCCTACCTCCTGCCCAAAGCTCGCCAGGGCTATCGCATGGGCCACCAGGAGGTGCTGGACCATATGTTTTTCGATGGCCTGCAAAACCCCTATGACGG
>JARRLL010000009.1:0-55450 GCA_037387125.1 Gammaproteobacteria bacterium
GTCAGTCGGCACCCCATTGCCACGCATCTTCCAGCGCGCGGAGGATGTCACTGCGACTGATCTGCCCGACCAGCACGTTGTCTTCGACCACCGGGTAGCGATGATAACTTTGGTCGAGGAAGCACTGGGCGGCAGCGACGATGTCGGTGTCCGGTTTCAGTACTTGCAGGCTGGTGCACATGTAGTCGGCAACGGTGCCACAGTATTCCGAGTGATAAGCGGCGTTGAGCACCACTTTCATGCAGTCTTTGTAGGTCAGGATGCCGACCAGATTTCCTTCACCGTTCAAGACCGGCGCGCCGGAAACCTGTCTTTTGAGCAACGTATGTACCGCCTGCATGATTTCCATCTCTGGCGTGAGCGTCGTCAACTTCCGCGTCATGTAGTCTCTCACCAGCAGCTTCTTCTCCATAACCTAGTCCCCCGTTTGCCCGTGTCGGCTGCAGCGCAGTTCGCAATTCTCCGTGTGATCGCAGTGTCCTGCCGCGCCAGGCCGGCAACCCGTATTTAAAGGCTTTCGGCCCAGCATTTGAGCCGCAGCAAGGCAGCCACAACTCAGCAGAAAAATAATCAGCGTGCCCAGAAATATGTCCATCTTTGCCTCTGTCGGACTACGAACCGAAGTCATCCATCAAAATATTCTCATTATCAACACCCTGCGATTCCAGCATGGCAATGACGGCCGCATTCATCACTGGTGGCCCGCACAGATAGTATTCGCAGTCTTCGGGGGCGGGGTGATCTTGCAGATAGTTTTTCAACAATACGTCATGGATAAAGCCGGTAGGGCCCGACCAGTTATCCTCAGCCAACGGTTCTGACAAGGCCAGGTGCCAGCTGAAGTTGTCATGGGTGTCTGCCAGCCTGTCGAATTCATCGACATAGAATGCCTCTCGCAGACTGCGTGCTCCGTACCAGAAGCTGATCTTGCGCTTTGATTTGAGACGCAATAACTGGTCGAGTATGTGTGATCGCATTGGCGCCATGCCGGCGCCACCACCGACGAACACCATTTCGGCCGTCGTCTCTTTGGCGAAAAACTCACCGTAAGGCCCGGACACCGTTAACTTGTCACCGGGCCTAAGCCCGAACAGATAGGAGGACATGACACCGGGGGGTGCATTGGGGGCCCTGGGCGGCGGAGTCGCGATTCGAATATTGAGCATGATGATGTCGTTTTCCAGTGGGTGATTAGCCATGGAATAAGCCCGCGTCGCGGGAGAGCGCACAACAGACCTGAGCGCGAACAGGTTGAAGCGATCCCAGTCACCCCGGTACTGCTCCGGGACGTCAATATCGGCGTAGTCCAGTTCGTACGGGGGGCACTCGACCTGGACATAGCCACCCGCACGGAAATCAATGGTTTCGCCGGCCGGCAGTTCGATAATCAGCTCTTTTATAAACGTGGCGACATTGTCATTCGAACGCACGACGCATTTCCACTTCTGCACACCGAATACATCTTCCGGCACTTTGATGCTCATGTCGGATATCACGCTTACCTGGCAGGCGAGGCGAGTGCCCGCAGCGGCTTCGCGTTTGCTGACATGGGACGCTTCCGTCGGCAGCAGTTCCCCGCCGCCCTCGAGAATGGTGACCTTGCATTGTCCGCAGGTGCCGCCGCCGCCGCAGGCCGAGGGAAGAAATAGCCCTTGCCCGGTCAACAGGTTCAGCAACTTGTCCCCGGCAGGCACCGATAGTTTGCGCTCTCCGTTTACCGTGATCGTGATGTTGCCGGATGCGACCAGTCGGGAACGTGCTAGCAGGATCAATACCGCCAGCACGACGACGATAGCGGTGAACAGCCCAACGCCGAGCGCAATTTCAATCACGGTGCTTTCCCATTGCCGCTATCCCCTCGATCCCTATAGCTCGATCCCGGATATGCCGAGAAATGCGAGCGACATCAGACCCGCTGTGACAAAAGTGATGCCCAGTCCCTGCAGTCCGTCCGGAATGTCGCTGTAGCGCATTTTTTCTCGCAGGCCCGCCAACGCAACGATGGCCAGCGCCCAACCTATACCCACGCCGAAGCCATAGACCACGCTTTCGGTGAAGTCATAGTCACGCTGTACCATGAACAGAGATGCGCCCAGGATGGCGCAGTTGACGGTGAGCAGGGGCAGAAAAATACCGAGCGTGGCATACAGCGCCGGCAGGTAACGGTTGAGCACCATTTCCAGTATCTGCACCAGCGCGGCGATTACGCCGATGTACACAATCAGCCCGAGGAAACTGAAGTCGAGATGCCCGAGACCTGCCCACGCCAGAGCGCCGTCCTTCAGCAGCCAGGTATAAATCAGGTTATTCAGCGGCACGCTGATCGTTTCGACCACGATAACGGCGGCACCGAGACCAAGCGTCGTTTTGATCTGTTTCGAGACGGCGAGAAAGGTGCACATGCCCAGAAAAAAGGCGAGCGCCAGGTTCTCGATCAATACGGCGCGCAGGAAAACATCAAGCAGGTGAGTCACAAGCGCTCTCCCGCTTTATGAAACCTTATTTCGCGGTAATCGGGCTCCTCGACCTGCGCTGTTTTCCAGCTCCGGAGTAGCCAGATCAGCAGTCCTATAATGAAGAATGCGCTCGGCGGTAACAGGAGTAACTGGTTGGGAATGTACCAGCCGCCGTCGCGGGCCAGCGGTAATACCGGGATACCCAGCCAGGTCCCGGCACCGAATAATTCACGCACGGTACCGACTATCAGCAGCACGAGGCTGTAGCCGAGGCCATTGCCGATGCCGTCGAGCAGACTCATTCGGACGCTGTGTTTTACTGCGAAAGCTTCGGCACGACCCAGAATAATGCAGTTCGTAACGATCAGACTGACAAAAACCGACAGTGCACGGGCCACATTCGGTGCGAACGCCTGTAACAGTTCGTCGACCACTATTACGCCCGTCGTAATAATCGTCATCTGTACGATAATGCGCACGCTGTTAGGCAGGTGCTTGCGGATTAAACTGATACACACATTCGAGAAGGCCAGCACGGCGGTCAGGGACAGTCCCATAATCAAGGATGTCAGCACCGAGTTGGTGATGGCCAGCGCGGAACATATTCCCAGCACCTGCAACAAGACGGGATTCTTGTTAAACAACGGGTCAAGCAGAGTGTTGCGCGCTGTCATGATTCGGTGTCTCCCGTTTCCCGCGGCTTCTCCGGCGGGTGCGATCCAAGATAGTCGAGAAGCGATCGGTAACCGTGCGCGCCGAACCAGTATGCAATCATCTGGGTTACAGCGTCGCTGGTTACCGTTGCTCCGGACAAACTGTCGACCTGGTAGGCAGCCGCGGGTGAGCTCGGGTCGATATTGTCGGGGCCGGTTCTAAACCTGAATGTGCCCTGGTCGTCGAACAGCCGCCGCCCCTGCCATTGTGCCAGCCATCCCGGGTCCTGCACCTGATCGCCCAGGCCCGCGGTTTCGGCCTGTTCGTAGAAGCTGACGGCAGCAACCGTATTCAGGTCGCCTTCCAGCGCGATATAACCGTAGATGGTTGACCACATGCCTTGGCCGGAAATCGGGAAAATTATTCGGCTGAGTGCGGCGCCGTTCCAGACCAGATACACGACCTCATAGCGTGAGCGTCGGCCGAGTCGGGCCAGGTCATCTGCCCCCGGGATGGCGCTGCTCAGTTCCGCGTCTTTGACCGCTGCGCGCGCATCGATGTCGGTGGCGTTCATATTTGGTTCGAAGCGGCCCGCATCGATGTCTATGACCCGAATATCGAGCTGCTCGACGGCGCGCAACAACTCATCGTCGGTTAACGCGGTGTCTTCCCTGACCAGGCCCGTGAGCGCGACGACATTGCGGCTGCGTTCCACGAGCTGGTTCTTCAACTGTATCGGTTTCAGTATCACAGCCGCGACACTCACCAGTATCGAGCAGACCAGCGCAACCAGAAATACGACGAGCAGTGCTTTTTGCGGGCTGTCGTTATTCATCCGCCACCACCCTTGCCTGCGTCCGCAGCAGCGCCCCCGCCAGGCGCGCGGAGTCTCGTGGTCGCCGACCGGGCGATGCGGCGCTTGATATTTTGCTGGACCACGATGTAGTCAAACAAAGGCGAGAAGATACTGGCCAGCAAAATGGCGAACATGACGCCTTGATAATACGAAGGGTTGGTGATGCGCACGATCACCGTCAGAACACCCACGAGGATGCCGAAACCCCAGCGGCCGGGATTGGTGCTGGCCGCCGCCACCGGGTCCGTCGCCAGGAATACGGTGCCGAAGGCCCAGCCACCGATAATGAAGTGCCATGTCCAGGGCACCGCATACATGGGGTTGTCCGCCGGCCCGACAGCATTCATGAATAACACCGTCGCTACCAGCCCAAGCAGAGACCCCGCCATGATGCGCCACGAGGCCGTGCCGCTGACAACCAGGTAAACGGCACCGAGGATACAGCCAAGCGGCGACGTCACGCCGACCGGACCGGGTTGATTACCTATGAAAACCATCGTCCAGTCATAGCCGACCGAGAGCAACGCCGGCAGGCCGCCTTCCTCGATGGCCAGTTCAATGGTCGTGGGCTCATCGTAGCCGGGTACGGGAATCCAGGCCCCCGGTGCATAAATAACGGCCGAATAGGAAAACACCAGGAACGCCAGGCCGAGCAGCGGTGGAGAAACCAGGTAGCGGCCCGTGCCGCCGAAGATCGCCTTGCCCACCACCAGCGCGAAGCTCATGCCGATAACGACCTGGTATAGCGGCACTGTCGCCGGCAGTATCAGTGCATACAGCCACGCGATGGATAGCAAGCCTTCATCGACGCGCCGGCCGCGCTTCTGCGCGAACAGCACCTCCCAGAACGCGCCCGTTAGCAGAGCGACAAAGAATATTGGCAGAAACCAGATCAGGCCGATTAACAGGCAGGAGCCTATCGACGTCGGGTCATAGGATACCTCGAGCCAGTCGATAATTGATCCGCGCCAGCCTTCCAGTGACTGCATGCCAATCGCATTCATCGCGTAGCTGGTCTGTTCGCCGAGATTCCATGTGCCGATCAACCAGCAGGGAATGCTCGCCACGACGAAATTATTCATTACGCGCTGTACGCTGTTGGCATCGCGAATGTGCGGCGCCGCCGAAGTTGTCGCGGGTGACGAATACAGAAACCTGTCCAGCAGCTGGAATGAGCCGCGCAGCATCGGGTAGTCGCCGTGTTCGCGCGTTCGCGGGCGCCACTTGTCGAATAGTTTACGCAACGGCATCAGCCTTCACGCTCGATTTGTGCAAGATTGAGCTCGAGCACCGGGCCGTATTCGTTTTTACCCGGGCAGACGAAAGAGCACAGGGCGAGATCTTCGGGGTCGAGCTCCAGGCAACCAAGTGCCTGCGCCTGATCGGTATCCTTTATCAGCAATGCGCGCAGCAGGGGGACGGTCAGTATGTCCATTGGCATAACCCGGTCGAAGGCATCAATAGCGACAAGCGCCGTGTGCCGGCCAAAACTCGCCGTGGAAAACCCGGGCACGGCATCGTCACGCGGCTGACCGGTGAGCCTGCCGGCAAAGCTGAAATGGCCGTCGATCAGGCCCAGCCAGCCGAATAGTTTGCGTTCTGCTGTATCCGGTATGGCCGTTACCTGCAGGTGGTAGCGACCGAGGTAAGCGTCGGCGCCCGCGGTATTGCGACCATTCAGCACCGAACCGGAAATCAGCCGCAACGGTCGCCTGCCCGCATCCAGTTCGTCCGCAACCAGGTCGTTGATGCTCGCACCGACTCTTGACTTGACCAGCCTGGGGTTCTTCAACCCCGTGCCGCCGAGTGCAACGATGCGTTCCGTCCAGATCCGCCCTTCGGCAAATAATTTGCCGATCGCGATCACGTCCTGATAGTTGATATGCCAGACGCTGTGTTTGGCGTCGACGGGGTCGAGGTGATGTATATGAGTGCCCGGTAATCCGGCCGGGTGCGGGCCGGCGAACCTGGCGTGCTGGACCCCAGGCGGGGCTTGCAAGCTCCAGTCCGGTGCCGTGCAAAGATAGACGGTTCCCGCCGTCAGGCGCGCGAGTACCTGCAAGCCTGTCACGAAGTCGGCTTTATGCATGTCCACAACGACGCGGGGGTCGGCGGCGAGGGGCCGTGTATCCATCGCCGTTACGAAAATCGAGTTCGGCAGACTGTTCGACTGTGGCACCTTGCTGAAGGGCCGAGTACGAAATGCGGTCCACAGGCCCGCCTTGATCAGTTCCGAGCGCGCGGCATCGGCCGACCAGTCTGCTATCGCGGTGCCCGCGATATGCCGAAAAGAATCATTGCCGTCGCCGTTTTCATCCAGCTCGATGACTATAGAACTCAGTGACCGGCGCGGACCGCGGTGAATAGCGGTTACCGTGCCGGTGCCGGGTGCTGTGAACGGCACAGCCGGGTCGCGTTTGTCATGAAACAGCTCCTGCCCCAGCGTAACGCGATCGCCTGCGGCGACAGTCAGGCGTGGTTTCAGTCCCCGATAGTCGGCACCGTGCAGCGCGACCGAAAAAATTTCCGCGCCGGCATCAACGGCCTGTGCGGGCGCACCGGCCATCGGGATATCGAGCCCCTTGCTCAGTTCAATCAGCATCTTGTTGCGAACCGGTCCTGCTTATCAGAGTGGAAGCCCAGCTTACGGCAGAAGCGCTGCAGAAGTTAATCAGCCTTAGCCGGGCTCCGTTCATCCATACCCGGGGTCGCCGCCAGCCAGGCCGCATAGAGTTTGTATCCGAGTGACAGCACGACAGCGCCGACAAACAGGCCGATAATTCCGTACGCCAGTATGCCGCCTATCGAACCCAGGAAAATAACCAGGGTGGGTACCGTCGCGCCTCTGCTGAAAACCAGCGGCTTCAGAATGTTGTCGATCAGCATCATCGCCAGCGTCCAGATCGTAAAAATAGACGCCGGCAACGTGTCCGCTGTGTATAAAACGTAAATGATCGCCGGAATAGCGACCAGCGTCGGGCCTATCTGCACGACGCATAGCACCAGCGTGAGCAGCGCGAGCAAGCCTGCCGCCTGCAAGCCAATGGCCAGGAAGCCCACGCTGAGCAGGGCAGTCTGTAAAATCGACACACCGACGATACCCATCGCCACCGCGCGGATCGTGCCCACGGTCATGTCGGCAAACTCTGTGCCGCGATCACCGGCGAGTCGAATCGCCAGGGCATCTGCCGCGTTCTCACCGCGCCGTGCGTTGACCAGCAGCACTCCGGCGATAACAAACGCGATAACGAATTGCACGACGACCAAACCGGTTCCCTTCGCGAGCGACAAGGCCCAGCCACCGATCGCTTTAATCTGCGGAGTGAATTCCTGCAGCACTTTCGGTAAATCTGTCGCGGCCTGCTGCCATAGACCGTAAACCTGGGTGCCGATGACGGGCCACTCTGCAACGGAAGACGGAGGGGATGGCAGGACCAGTTCGCCGGCCTCGCCGGCTTCGGCCAGCGCCTGCGCGCCGCTCACCAGGCTCTCGGTCAGCAGGACAGCTGGCCCGGCGAGCGCGGCGATCAGCAACAGCGAGAGCAGCGTCGCGACCAGTTTCTCGCGGTTGCCCAGCATATCCGAGAGGCGCGTGAACAGTGGATATAGCGCAACTCCGACGATGGCTCCCCATGCCACGATAAGAATGAAGGGTTCGATGATGGAAAAGCACCAGAACATCAGGACGAAGAGTGCGCCCAGGCGGATGGCGAGGTCGATAATCCGCCGCTGCAGAAGGCTGTAGTCGTTATCCGCGCGTGGTTCCGTCATGCCGCTGGCCCCCGTGGTTTCACTCCGCCGGCAAACCTGTGCCTAAAAGTTTCGGCGCAGACGCAAGCCCGCCCGAGAATGACTCGGAAGTGATGTTCTGATCTATTTAAAAAGCAATCCTGCAAGCCTTACGGAACCTGCGCCATCCACGCGGCGTTGCCGAACCATTTTTTGTCCAGCGCCTTCAGCGCGCCCGTAGCTTCGAGCGCTTGCAGGTAGTTCTGCACGAGGTTGATCAGCAGCGCGTCGCCCGGTGCGAGCGCGATGCCGATCGGCTCCAGCGTCAGCGGGCGGGTCAGGGTTACGAAGCCGGCGTCCGGGTTGCGCAGTATGCTAAGCGCACAGACCGTCGCATCCGCGATGACTGCGTCGACCTTGCCATCTTTTAGCAACTGCACGGCTTCGGCGTGGGTGTCCGTTGCCGTCATCGTCGGCTGCTTTAAAGCATTTTCGGCAAAGTCTTCGGATGTCGAGCCCTTCAGGGCGGCGATACGCAAACCGCCTTTGTTCAGATCATCGGCGCTTTCCGCGGCGGCGAGATTATCCGACGTGGTAAGAATGGAGATGCCAGTGACGAAGTAGGGGCCAACGAACGGCACGCGCGTGTTCCGCTGCAGAGTCGCCGTCATGCCGGAAACCACCATGTCGAGTTTGCCGTCCTCCAGGGCGGGCAGCAGTTCCGCGAACGGCATTTCGACGATCTCCAGTTTCACTCCTAGCGACGTCGCCAGCAATTGTGCGAGGTCTACGTCCATCCCGATCGTTTTGCCGTCGCGGTTCTTAACGTTGAACGGCGGTTGCGTGCCGGTCATCCCGACCGTGAGGGTGCTCGTCTTGGTGATCCGCTTAAGTACGGGCGAGCTTTTGTCCTGGGCGGACGCGGTGCCGATGGCGAGTAACGCGGTCAGGGTAAGCACCGCGATGCGGGCTGCAACATGTTTGATTTTCATATACTGAACTCCGAATGAGTCTTGGCCATACACCGGTGGCCAGTTAACTGAGTTAGGGCCGCGAGGCGCGACTATTGAGCCAGTCCAGCAGGGGGCCCCATTCTTCCAGGTCCGGCCAGGACAGATATTCGGGCAGTTCGTGGATGCCGAGGCCACGGGTATAGGCGCGAATGTAGTTTTGTGCTTCCCGCAGCGTCGCAACGTAGGGCACCTTGAGGCTGTTCAGGTAAGCATCGAGCTCATCGAAAATCAGCGTGTTTTCGCGAATACGATTCCCCATTACCGCAATTTTAGCTTTGCGGTTTTTGATCGTCGGCGTTGCCAGCAACTCGTCGATAAACCGGCCTGTCGCCTGCATGTCGATAGTCGAAGGCAGCACTGGCACGAGTATCGTTTCGGCATGATGCAGCAGGTTGGTGAGTTCCTTGCCATGGGACCGGGCCGGCGCATCGACGATGGTGACGTCCGTGTTGCGCGCGATATGTTTCAGGCCGTCTTTGAAGCCTTCGGCCCCTGCAATCTCCGGTCGGTTGGCGGGTCTGCGGTCCAGCCAGTCCAGGCTGGAGCGCTGCGGATCGTAGTCTGCCAGGGCGACTTTTTTGCCCTGACTCGCGTAGTAGCTGGCCAGGTTGGTTGCGATGGTGCTTTTCCCGCACCCCCCTTTTGGGTTCAGGACCATGATATGGCGCATTGCTAGGCTTACCCCTTTTCTAGTTAGTGTGGTTATCGGGCAGGGCGTGTATCTTCTCATTTAACAGAATATTTGCAACGCAGGTGCTATCGGGTGTCGCCTGAAGGTCCCGGCAGCCGGCAGGTAGCCCTATAATGCGGACGGCGCAACGACGCCCCTATTCAAGAGACTGACTCATGCGACTGTCATTTACGAAGATGCACGGCCTGGGCAACGACTTTCTGGTCGTTCGCAATGCAGGCGAGCTCGATGCCACAACCGTGCGCGGCCTGGCAGACCGCCATACGGGTGTCGGATTTGATCAGTTGCTTTGGCTCAAAGATACGGATTCGGCTGATGCCGATATTTTCTACCGGATATTCAACGCCGACGGCGGTGAAGTCGAGCAATGCGGCAACGGCGCCCGCTGTATTGCCCGTTTCGTGGCCGACGGCGATGCGGACCCGGACCGTACCTGGCGGCTCGCCTTTTCAGGCGGCCTGGTCGAAGCCCGTATCCAGGCCGACGGCAACGTCGCCGTCAATATGGGCGAGCCGAATTTCGACCCGGCCAGCCTGCCGTTCGATGCCGCCGGACTCCCAACCAGTGGAGATTTGTTCCGGCTCGACGTCGCGGGCGAGAGTGTCGAACTGGCGGCGGTATCCATGGGTAATCCGCATGCAGTTATCGAAGTTGCGGACGTAAGCGCGGCGCCGGTTGCGCGGCTGGGCCCATTGCTCGAGCGCCATGAGCGCTTTCCAAACCGTGCTAACATCGGCTTCATGCAGGTTGTAGCCGATAACCGCATTCGTCTGAGGGTGTTCGAACGGGGTGTCGGCGAAACCAGTGCCTGCGGTACCGGAGCCTGTGCGGCGGTTGCTGCCGGTCACCGGGCCGGCAAGTTGGCCGGCGATGTAACCGTTGCACTTCCCGGTGGCGAGTTACACGTGCGATGGGCGGGTCCGGGTGAACCCGCCTGGTTGATCGGCGAAGCCGTGAAGTCTTTTGAAGGGGTTGTTGAATTATGAGTGGCGCAAACAAACCGGAACCACAAGCCAGCGACATCGATGATGAATCGGTTGCTGAGTACCTGCAGGCGCACCCCGACTTTTTCGAGCGTCACCAGAACCTGCTCACCAGCCTGCGACTGCCACACCGCTCAGGGGCCGCGGTGTCACTGGTAGAACGCCAGGTATCAACGCTCAGACAGAAAAATGTGCAGCTCGAGCGTAAATTGCGTGATCTAGTAAGCGTCGCTCGAGCCAACGATGAGCTGGCAGAAAAAGTGCACGCGTTGGCGACCCGGCTGCTGGCCGCCGGCGATCGCGCTCACGTGGTGAAAGTTGCCGAGGAATTACTCCGCAGCTCATTCAACGCCGATCAGGCGGTGCTGGTGTTGTTCGAAATCGATACGATTAATGAATTCGGCGAATTCAGCGACAACGAGCGGCGCTTCCTGCGCCTGATCGATCGGGCCGATCCCGCACTGGGTCCGTTCCGGACGTTTTTGACGAGTGAGGAGCCCCGCTGCGGAAAGATTCGCGACAGCCAGAAAGAATTTTTGTTCGGCACCGATGCAAGCGAAATAGGCTCTGCCGCACTAGTGCCGATGGGTGAGCGCTCAGCCACGGGCATGCTGGCTATCGGCAGCCGCAACCCGGATTATTTCCACCCCGGCCAGAGCATGGATTTTCTTTCGCGGCTCGGCGATCTGCTCGGTTGCGCGCTGGCGATACGCTAGGTTGATCATTCCACCCACGGACGGGCGAGGAATGCAGCGGCGCACACAGGGGTCCTCCGACAGAGAGGTCGTTTGAAGCGACCGCCCAGAGCCATCGTCAAGACGGCTTCTGTGTGCAGGGACGAATGGACACGGTCGAATGAACAAGCAACAGTGGCAGCTCGCCGAGGACTTTCTCGCTCATCTGCGCAGCGAGCGCAACCTGTCGGCCCATACGGTTGCGGCCTATCGCCGCGACCTTAGCTGCCTCAACGACTATTGCAGCGCTAACGAGATCGAACGCTGGCAGGACCTGCGCGTCCACAACCTGCGACGTTACGCGGCCGTCAGTTTTGCCAAAGGACTGGGCGCCCGCAGTATTCAGCGCAGACTCTCGGGCGCCCGCAGTTTTATGGACTACCTCATTCGCGAGGGCACGCTGAAGAACAACCCGGTCGCCGGGGTCAGCGCCCCGAAAGCGCCGCGCCGATTGCCCGACGCGCTGGACCCGGAGCAAATGGCGCGACTGCTGGAGGTCAGGGGAGATTCTTACCTTGCTGTGCGCGACCGCGCGATCATGGAGTTGCTGTACTCCTCCGGCCTGCGGCTCGCGGAACTGGTAAGCCTGAATCTCGGGGATATTTCCGGAGACGGCACCGTGCGCGTGACCGGCAAGGGCAGCAAGGAGCGCATCGTGCCGGTCGGCCGCTTCGCGCTCGATGCCATCGCCGCGTGGCAGAACCAACGCGCCAACGTTGCAAGTGTCGAAGAGCCGGCCCTGTTTGTCGGCAGGCAGGGCAAACGCATCAGCCCGCGCACCGTTCAGGCTATGGTGCGCAAACGCGCGATTGAGGCAGGGTTGCCCAAACGGGTTTATCCTCACCTCTTTCGGCACAGCTTTGCGACCCACATGCTGGAGTCGTCGAGCGACCTTAGAGGTGTGCAGGAAATGCTGGGCCATGCTGATATAAGCACCACCCAGGTGTACACACACCTTGATTTTCAGCATCTAGCCCAGATATACGATAAGGCTCATCCTCGGGCGCAGCGGCGCAACAGCAGCAAGCCGCCGACCGACAACAAGAACAATTAGCCCTTTCCGGTACGTCAGCCTGTGGCGCCTGTCGGACAGGCGGAGACATTTATGGAGCAATACCGCGGTACAACGATTGTTTCCGTGCGGCGCAACGGCATGGTTGCGATGGCCGGAGACGGTCAGGTCAGCATGGGCAATACCATCATGAAGGGTAATGCGCGCAAGGTGAGATTGCTCGCCAACGGGCGCGTGCTTGCGGGTTTCGCGGGCGGCACGGCCGACGCCTTTACGCTGTTCGAACTTTTCGAGAGCAAACTGGAGCGCTACGGCAACCTGACGCGCGCGGCCATCGAGCTGGCGAAAGACTGGCGCACCGACCGGCGCTTGCGGCGTCTCGAAGCGCTGCTGTGCGTGGCCGACCGTGAAGCTTCGCTGATCGTGTCCGGTAACGGCGACGTGATCGAACCCGAAGAATCGAACCCGAAGACGACCTCATGGCGATAGGTTCCGGCGGTCCGTTTGCCCAGGCGGCCGCTCGCGCTCTGCTGGACAATACGGGACTGAGCGCGGAAGAAATCGTCACCAAATCGCTGGAGATCGCCGCCGGTATTTGCGTCTACACGAACGAAAATATTGTCGTCGAAACGCTCGCAGGCGACGCCGATCAGGAACCGAGAAAACACTGATGTCACAAATGACGCCCAGAGAAATTGTTCAGGAGCTCGACAAACACATCGTCGGGCAGGATCACGCGAAAAGGGCCGTTGCTATCGCTTTACGCAACCGGTGGCGGCGCATGCAGGTAGAGGAAAAGCTGCGCGACGAGATAACGCCTAAAAATATCCTGATGATGGGCCCGACCGGCGTCGGCAAGACCGAGATAGCCCGCCGCCTCGCCAACCTGGCCAAGGCGCCCTTCATGAAAGTGGAAGCCACCAAGTTTACCGAAGTGGGTTACGTCGGCCGCGAGGTCGATAGCATCGTCCGTGATCTGATGGACGTAGCCGTCAAGCTGACCCGTGAAACCGAAATGCACAAGGTCAGGCATCGTGCGGAAGATGCGGCCGAAGACCGTGTGCTCGATGCATTATTGCCACCGCCCGCCAACGCAACCGGCCCGGAAGAAACCGAGACGCGGCAGAAATTTCGCAAGATGCTAAGAGAAGGCAAGCTCGACGACAAAGACATCGAGGTCGACGTGCAGGCGCCGGTCATGGGTGTGGAAATCATGGCGCCGCCCGGCATGGAAGAGATGACCAGCCAGCTGCAGGGCATGTTTCAGAGTATGGGCTCCGGCAAAACCCATTCCCGCAAACTGAAAGTCAAAGAAGCATTCAAACTGCTGGTTGAAGAAGAAGCGACCAAACTCGTCAACGACGAAGACGTCAAGGTGGCTGCGCTCGAGGCGGTCGAGCAGAACGGCATCGTCTTCATTGACGAGATCGACAAGGTTGCGCGCCGGGCGGATGCGCAGGGTGCCGACGTCTCGCGCGAGGGTGTGCAGCGTGATTTGCTGCCGCTGGTCGAAGGCTGCACGGTCAGCACCAAGTACGGCATGGTGAAGACGGATCACATCCTTTTTATAGCCTCCGGCGCGTTCAGCATCGCCAAGCCTTCGGATCTGATTCCGGAATTGCAGGGCAGGTTCCCGATTCGCGTCGAACTTGAGGCGCTGACCACCGAAGACTTCGTCCGCATCCTGACCGAGCCGGACGCTTCACTGACCGAACAATACGTCGCACTGATGGCGACCGAGGGCATGACGCTGCAGCTGACAACTGACGGTGTAGCGCGCATCGCCGAGATCGCGTTCCGCGTAAACGAGCAAACCGAAAACATCGGTGCCCGCCGATTGCACACGGTGCTCGAACGGTTGCTCGAAACCGTGTCCTTTGAAGCCGCCGACAAAGGTGGTCAGACGATCAGCATCGACGCCGACTACGTCGATTCGCAGCTGGCCGAACTTGCCCAGGACGAAGACCTGAGTCGCTATATCCTCTAAGGCGCACGGAGCAACGCGTTAGCCACCGCACGAAATGCAGAAAGGCCACGAGGCCCGGGCCCTCACCGTCGAGGACTAAAGCGGAGCTCGCGCTTAGCGAGCGAGCCATCCCGACGGTGAGGGCCCGGGCCTCATGGCCTGGCGCTATCGCCGCGGATACTTTGGCGTCGCCATGCCGAAACGCGGCCGGCCGTAAGTTAGGAACTCAGGCTGATAGGCGTTAAACTGAGCACCGCTCAGTAAAACAAAAAGACCATGTCAGGCGACCAGGACACCACCCATTTCGGCTACGAGACCGTCAGCACGGCTGAGAAAGCCGACCGTGTGCGCGAAGTCTTCGATTCCGTTGCGTCCAACTATGACCTCATGAACGACCTGATGTCGCTGGGCGCCCACCGGGCGTGGAAAGCCTTTACCCTGGCACGCACCGGTTTGCGGCCGGGGCAGCAAGCGCTCGACATCGCCGGCGGCACCGGCGACCTGACCGCCGGAATGGCGCGGCAAGTGGGCAAGACCGGCCACGTATTTCACACCGACATCAATGCCGCGATGCTTGCCGAGGGCAACGACCGCCTGCTCGACCAGGGCCTTAGTAACAACGTGACCTCCATGCAAGTCGATGCCGAGCAGCTGCCTTTCGCCGACAATACTTTCAATTGTGTGACCATTGGTTTTGGGCTGCGGAATGTGACCGACAAGCAGGGCGCCTTGAATGAGATGGCTCGGGTCACGGCACCGGGCGGGCGCGTGCTGGTGCTCGAATTTTCCAAACCGGTGCCCAAGTGGCTGACGCCGTTTTACGATGCCTATTCATTTAAGGTCTTACCGGCGCTCGGCAAACTCGTTGCAGACGACGCAGACAGCTACCGTTATCTGGCGGAGTCGATTCGCATGCACCCCGATCAGGAAACACTGCTCGGAATGATGGAGTCTGCAGGCCTGGAGGATTGCCGGTACCATAACCTGAGCGGCGGCATAGTGGCGCTGCATATAGGCTTCAGTTACTAAGGAACGGAATCACGGCATATGGCCTATAACCTGGCAGACATCCTGGGCTTACCGGCCGAGGCTATCCTGGCCCGCGGCATCAGCCAGTCGAGTACTGCTGCGGCCTTGTGCAAGCGGCTGGACGGGCGTTGCGTCGAGATCCGCACAGGTATTGCCGCGCTGGACGCCCATTGCGTGTTTGGCGATGGCCGAATGCTGGTGCAGCCAGGCCCTGCCGCAGAACCCGACGCCGTGATCAGCGGCAGCCCACTGAATCTCGCCCGTCTTGCTGCCGGTAATCCGGAAGAAGTGATTCGCGCCGGTTACGTCAGTATTGCCGGCGACGCGGACGTTGCCGCCGATTTTCAGGCGCTCCTCGAAATGGCACGGCCCGACTGGGAGGAAGAGCTGGCACAGCTAACCGGCGATGTTTTCGCCCATCAGGCAGGTCGTTTCGCGCGCGGGTTTTCATACTGGGCGGCCGGTGCCAGCCGCTCGTTCGGGCGCAGCGTTGCCGAGTATCTGACTGAGGAGCAACACTTCCTGGTAACGGAAACCGAACTCGAAGAATTTCTTGGTGGAGTCGATGAGCTGGCGGCTGCAACCGATCGCTTCGAAGCCAAACTGAAACTGCTGAAAGACAGCATCCGGAGCTGACAGGATTACCATGACTTTACGGCTGCTGTTCAGGTTGCTGGCTATTCAGCGCGTTCTGGTCCGCCACGGGTTGGACGATCTGATTACGTCCGCCCATCTGTTGCGCCCGTTCCGGTTTATTTTCTATCTATCGCCCTGGACGTGGGGCCAGCGCAAGGTCGATGCGCCGCGAGCCGAGCGCATTCGCATGGCGCTGCAGGAGCTGGGTCCGATCTACGTGAAATTCGGCCAGTCCGTCTCGACCCGCCAGGATATCTTGCCGGAAGACATCGGCGTCGAGCTTTCCAAGCTGCAGGACAAGATGCCGCCGTTCCCGCCCGAGGTGGCACTCGCCCAGGTGCAGAGTATTTACGGCCAGCCTGCCGACCAGGTATTCGCTGAGTTCGAGTCCGACGCGCTGGCCGCAGCCTCGATCGCCCAGGTACACGTCGCGCGCCTGCACAGTGGCGAGGAAGTTGTCGTAAAACTGCTGCGCCCCGGTGTGCGCGAGCGAATCGAGCGTGATCTCGAGGTGCTGTATGCACTGGCCCGGCTAGCCCGGCGCTACTGGCCGGAAGCAAAACGTCTGCGGCCCGTCGAGGTGGTCGCCGAGTACGAAAAAACCATCCTGAACGAACTTGACCTCATGCGCGAGGCAGCCAACGCGTCGCAATTGAAGCGCAACTTTAGCGGCTCCGATCAGCTTTACGTGCCCGTCGTGTATTTCGATTACTGTCGCACCGACGCCATGGTGATGGAACGGATCCACGGCGTACCCATCAGTGACATGGACACCTTGCGCCGGGCCGGGGCCAATATTCCGTTGCTTGCGGCCAACGGTGTAGAGATATTTTTCACCCAGGTGTTTCGGCATAACTTCTTTCACGCGGATATGCACCCGGGCAATATTTTTGTCGATATAAGCGACCCGGAGAAACCGCGCTATGCGGCGGTCGACTTCGGCATTGTCGGCACACTGAACGAAACCGATCATCGTTATCTCGCCGAAAACTTTCTGGCGTTTTTCGAGCGCGACTATAACCGTGTCGCACGGCTGCACGTGGATTCAGGCTGGGTTCCGGCGGGCACCCGCATCGACGAATTCGAATCGGCGATCCGCACGGTCTGTGAACCGATATTCAACAAACCGCTCAAGGAAATTTCCTTTGGCCAGGTGCTGGTGCGGCTGTTCAGTATCGCCCGCGCTTTCGACATGGAGATTCAGCCGCAGCTGGTGTTGTTGCAGAAGACGCTCCTTAACATCGAAGGCCTGGGGCGCCAGCTCTACCCCGAACTCGACCTGTGGCAGACCGGGCAACCCATCCTGCGGGAATGGATGGAAGACCGCGTCAGCCCGCGGGCCATGGCCCAGCGCATGCGCCAGGAACTGCCCGAGATTCGCTACATGCTGGACCAGCTGCCGACGATGGCGCGTCAGCTGCTCAAACGGTTGAATGAGGATGACCAGCAGCGGGCGGAGCGGCCGCGAGATTATGACAGGCAAGCAATGCTGCGGCGGGCCAGACACCGCTACCTCGCATTTTCGGGGGCGCTGGCCGCGGTGGTGGCGGCGTTGCTGATTGGCCAGCAGGCGCAGCCTGGCTGGCTGGGCTGGGGTTTGGGAGCTGTCGCGGTCGCCTTGTTGGTGGCGGGCCGGCCGCGGGGCTGAGTTTTGGCCGCGACGCTGCGCTTGGTTTGGGCGGCAACTTCAAGCAGAATAACCAGCTGGTCGGCGGCCCTGCCGCGGCCCTTATACGGACACGGATAATTTTCAGCGTTCCCGCCCGGCAAAAAACCAATATCGGGAACGCGACGCAAAAGTAACACGCGACGCAATAGTAACAAGAGGGAAGCGCATGAGTCGTATCGACAGTATCAACCAGATGTTAGGTGAGGAAGAGGAAGCGAAAATCGACCTCACGCCCATGCTGGACGTGGTTTTCATCATGCTGATCTTCTTTATCGTTACGGCGAGCTTCGTGAAGGAACTGGCGCTGGACGTCAACAAGCCGCCTGACCAGAATGTCATGACGTCCTCCAAGAACGATTCGGTCACCATCGTGATTCGCGCCAACGATGAGATCGCCATTAATGGTCTGACAGTCGACAAGCGTGCGGTTGCCGCACAGATTATTCGTGCCAAGGCCGAAAGTCCCAAAGCGTCTGTTTCCGTTCTCGCGCATTCGAAGTCGCGTGCCGACACGCTGGTTAGCGTCGTTAATTCCATCAAGGAAGCGGGCATTAACGAATCTGTGCCCATTAACGAACTCAAGAACTAGTTGTTCGGCGGAACCGCAGCCATGGGCATGGAACCGGTAGCGATAGTAACGGTACTGATGCTGATCCAGTTTTTTGTGTTTGCCATTCTGGTCGGCAAGGCTCGAGTGCAGCGTAAGGTGGAGGCGCCCGCCATCAGCGGCGACCCGGTGTTCGAGCGATATTTCCGAGTCCACCAGAACACGATGGAACAGCTGGTCGTGGCTGTTCCCGCAATGTGGCTGTTCGCCTGGTTCGTAGATCCCCTGATAGCGGCCGCCGTCGGGCTGGTTTTTATTCTCGGTCGTTGGGTCTATTGCAGAGACTACGTGGTCGAACCCGCTAAACGCGGGCGCGGTTTTGCAATCGGCAACCTGGCGCAGACGGTGCTGCTGTTGGGTGCGCTCGTCGGCGCCGTGCTCGACTGGATCAGCAGAAGCTGAGTCGGCCTTTCATGCCCATGGTTTTTCGCGAGGAGCTGGCGGCGTTAAAGTGATAGCCTTGTCAAAATGACTCGCTCAATCTACGACTCCGATACCAAGTGGGAACCGCTCGTCGGTTATTCGCGCGCAGTTAAAGTCGGTAACACCATTCACGTTTCAGGCACCACGGCGACCGATGCCGGTGGCGATGTCGTCGGTCCGGGTGAACCTTATGCGCAGACGCGGCAGGTCATCCATAATATCCGCGATGCATTGCAGGGCCTCGGTGCTGACCTTCAGGATGTCGTGCGCACTCGAATTTACGTCGTGAATATCGCAGACTGGCCCGAGGTCGGCCGCGCGCACGCCGAGGCATTTGGCAACATCAAGCCGGCAACGACGATGGTGGAAGTACGGCGTTTCGTTGACCCGGAAATGCTGGTTGAAATCGAAGCCTACGCGATCCTGCCTGACTGAGGTCTGCCTGATCGGCTGATATTTTAAAGAGGGGGTACAGATGTCTCCAACGAACTATTTTGCGAATGCCGCGTTCGGCGGGCCACCATGGCTGAAGTGGGCCATGCTCGGTGTCATCGTGCTCGGCATCGTAAACGGTGCGTTCTTTTTCAGTGAACGAGCCAAGCATGACCCGAACCGCCACAGCCCGCGGATCGCGTGGATTCGCGCCTGGGTTTACTACTGTTTCGTTATTCTGATCAGCTGGGCTACGGGTGTACTGGGCTACATCCTCGAGCGGCCGCTGATTGCGCCTGGCCGGCTGCAGGATACGACCTGGCTTATCCTGGTGGCGATTTGCTGGCTGGTATCCGTGTGGGGTTACGTTTACTGGTGGCCGCGCGGCACATTGACCCACGGGCGTAAGCTGCATTTGCTGCCGGCGCTGTTTCATGGCTGCTTCTGGGGAATCTGTGCGGGCCTGTTGTACCTGTCGATGTATGCCGCTATCGAACAATTCGGTTTCCCCGGCATCGCCAATGCTGTGCTGCTGGTGGCAGTACTGTCGGTCTACAACCTGAATTACCAGGTCGGCTGGTGGGACATTCACGTGTCGCCGCCGCACAACATCCGCGCGACCAACAATGGCAAGGTGGCTTTTGCGCATCAGCCCTTTTTGCTGGCGACCCTGACGCTGCTGATCATGTATGGCGACGCCGGCATGTACGTGCTGTTGTCGATGTTTGCGCTGGCCAGCTCATCGGTTGCGATGCGTTTCCCGGCTTTCTGGGAACCGGACGGCCCCCCCGTGTCGCGCGACACTGCGATGGGCGAGTAACAGGAACGGCCATTGGGTTTTGATTTATTGCTGGCTGTCCTGGCCGTTGCGCTGGGTTCAGTCGTGCAGGGCGTCAGCGGCGTGGGCGGTGGGTTCATCATGGTGCCGCTGCTGGCGCTCATCGATATGCGCCTGCTGCCGGGTGCACTGATATTCGGCACTTTGTCGCTGTCGACGCTCATGGCATGGCGTGAACGTGCGCACATCGACATGGCCAACACGACGCCGATTCTGCTCGGCGTAATTCCGGGTGCGCTGGTCGGCGCACTATTGCTGGCGCAGGTGTCACCTGATCGACTCGGATTGGTGTTCGGCGGCATGATCCTGCTCGCTATCGCTATCTCTGCATTCGGACTGCACATGCCCCTGAACCGCGTGACCGCCGCGGTTGCCGGGCTGACGGCCGGCGCCATGGGTGCCAGTTCCGGTATCGGCGCGCCGGTGATCGCCATTCTCTATCAGCGCGAGTCGGGTCCGCGCGTCCGCTCGACGCTGGCGTACATCTACACAGGCGCTTCCATACTGATACTGATTGCGCTCGCGGCCTTCGGCAAGTTTACGTTTCGCGATATGCAAGCCGGCTTTTTGCTCGTACCGGGTTTTATTCTCGGTTATATCTGCTCGCGCCCTTTGGCGCTGCGCTTCGATCACGGCGCAACGCGCTATATTGTGTTGGGCGTCTCGGCACTTGCAGCCATCGTGCTGGTGGTGAATAGTGTGTAGACGGCACAAGTGCCCCGAGGGCGGCCGATGATTAACCCCGACAACATTCTCGAGTTCTGGTTCGCCGACGCCTGTGAGTCGCCGGCAGCGGCGCGCCGGCGCAGTGATTTCTGGTTCACTCCGAATCCGGAACTGGACGGGTTGATATGGGAAGAATACGCCGATGCCGTAACGGATGCCGCGAACTACCATTACGATGACTGGGCAAGCACCGCGGCCGGTCGCCTCGCGTTGATTATCCTGCTCGATCAGTTTCCGCGGAATATTTTCCGCGGCACGGCTGAGGTATTTCGCCACGATGCCCGGGCGCTGCAACTTGCGCAGCAGGGCGTGGCCACCGGGCAGCTTGCGGGCCTGGCGATTCCGGAACAGGCCTTTATGCTGATGCCGTACCAGCACTCCGAGGACCTTGCGATACAGGATGCGGGGGTAGGGCTATACGGCGCCATGCTATCGGCGGCCCCGCTTGAGTGGAAGGAAGTTGCCGCCGGCTACCGGGATTTTGCCGCACGGCATCGCGACATAATTGCCGAATACGGTCGGTTCCCGCACCGAAACAGCGTGCTCGGTCGGTCTGCCACCGAGGCAGAGAGCCGTTTTCTGGCAGAGGGCGGCGAGTCCTTCGGGCAATCGGGCTGAACGGGTCTCAGGGCTGCAGTTTTGATCGGTACAAAACGCCTTTTCTGGTAGGATGTGCGCCCCGGACCGGTGGGTTTGCTGCTTTGCGCAAGCATCAGGCTGGTAGAAAGGAAATAGCCAGCCAGGCGGCTGGCTATTTGGTTTACTGAATTTAAGATCGCCCGGGATCGGACAGAGAAGCCGCCAAGGGCAGGAGAGACGGCACGATGCGTTCCGTTTTGCACGCAAAAATACACAAAGCGACGGTTACCCAGGCCGACCCGGACTACGTGGGCAGCATCACCATTGATCGCGACCTGACCGAGAAAGTCGGGCTCTGGCCTAACGAAAAGGTGTTGGTCGCGAGCAATACCTCGGGTGCCCGCCTGGAAACTTACGTGATCGAGGGTGAACGCGGTTCCGGCAAAATCTGCATGAACGGACCTTGCGCGCACCTGATTGGCGTGGGCGAAGAAATCGTAATCATGGCGTTTCAACTGACTGATACGCGCGTGGAACCGAAAGTGATACTGGTCGATGGCAGCAATAAGTTCCTGCGCTACCTGACGGAAGAGGATCACGCCTAGTTCTCGGTGGTGCGCCGAACCTGGTTCGCGGAACGGATATGGACAACAACACGACAGACATTCGTGAATTCGGCATCACCTTTGCCCGCCTGATTGCTGAGCTTGCCGTCGATCCGCACGGCTACTTCGAAAAGAAATACACCGCGCGAATCGAGAACGCGCACTCCGACCTTGAAATCAGAGGTGTGGTTACGCAACTGGTGCAGTGGGTGACCAGTTCATCGATCAGCGACCAGGAGCGCGCCCACCTCGATCGTGAACTGGGCCGCCGCGGCCTGCCATCCTTGAGTGATTTGCGGTTGCAGTACTTGCCGTGAGCGGCACTCGCCGAAGCTTCTACATTATCCTGCCGGTATTCGCCTGCCTGATCGGCGTGTTGCTGGTCGAGCTGGGTCTCGCGCTGTTCTATCCGATCCCGTATTCGCTCGAAAAGAATATGTACTTCGAACCGGATCCGCACACTGGCTATCGGCAGAAGCCGCTGGGCTCGGGCGGTTACCCTAACGGCGTAGCCGCAATCGCCAACAGCCAGGGCAATCGAGACGATGTTGTCGCTATACCGAAACCGGATGGCGTGTTTCGCATTCTGATGATCGGCGATTCTTTTACGGTCGGTGCCAACGTCGAGCAACCGGATGTCTACCCTCAGGTGCTGGAGCGAATGCTTAATGAGTCTGGCGGCCCACCGGTAGAAATCGTCAATACCGGAACCGGTGGCTGGAGTCCTTTTCAGTATGCCCAGTTCCTTGAATATTATGGCGCCCAGTATGAGCCGGACCTGGTGTTGGTGGGCTTTTTTGTCGGCAACGATCTGCTAGTCGACCGGTTTGCTCCGGAGCAGACGATGACAGCCGTGCTGGGGCGCCGTGTGTCGCGTGAGGCGGCAGCCAATGCCGCGATAGCCTTACGCGTAATGGCCTACGAAAATTCGCATATTTATCGTGCGCTCATGCGCAGTAAACCGGGCGACATGAGCTTCGTGCGCCAAAGCGCGGGTTGTGATGATTTCAACGATTACTATCTGGCCGTACAAACTCCTCGCGCCGAGGTGCACCTCGCCGAGCTATCAGCAGCCGACCGGTTGCTTGAAGACCAGAACATCGTCGAGATCGAGCGAATGAAGCGCAAGGCTGCCGAACTCGGTGCCGGGTTTGCGGTGGTTATTATCCCTGACGAAAACCAGATCAATCCGGCGCTGCAGGCGAAGATTATTCCGGCAGACGAAATGGCGAATTACGATTTTTCGCAACCGCAGGCGTATCTGGCAGAGCAATTTGCCGAGCGCGGCATCGCGAGTCTGGATCTGCTCGATGTATTCCGGAATGATCCGCGCTGCCTGTACATGAATGACACTCACTGGGTTGCTGCCGGCCACAAGCTAGCGGCGGAAAACATTCGCGATTATTTATATGCCAACAAACTTGTCCCGTAACCGACCCCATAATATTTACATGAGTCGTTACATTGGCTGACTGGCCTCACAAACTGGATCATCTGGGCTTGCCGGTTACTGACCTCGACGCATCCGTGCGTTTCTACCGGGCGGCTCTCGCGCCGGTTGGAATCAGTCAGCTGGGAGCCGGCGACCGCCATGCCGCTTTCGGCATCGGCGCGATGCCTTACCTGATCATCCGTCTAGCCGCAGCCGTGAGTGCACCGGTGCATGTCGCGTTCATCGCCGACCAGCGTGCTGACGTCGATGCGTTTCATGCAGCGGCCGTTGCTGCGGGCGGTGCCGACAACGGCGTGGCCGGATTGCGGCCGGACTACCATGCGGCCTATTACGCAGCGTTCGTGCTGGACCCCGACGGGCACAACATCGAAGTCGTAAAACACACACCGGAGTAAGCCGCTCGGCTTTTCCGTCCGCACGCAATACATTCGGCGCTTGCCCGCTCGTGAATGCCGCGGTTAACTCTGCCGATGATCCGCTACCTGCAAATTGTCGGCCTAAAGCTCCGTGCAGCGGCGCACAGTGTTGCCGCGCACGCGGACGTACCCGGCTACCGACAGCTGCCTGCGGCGGCGCGCATAAGGCTGAATGTGTTGTCCCTGGCCTGCTTTCTGGGTTCCGCCGCCTGCGCGCGCGTCTTTTGCGCGCTCGGCACCTGGTTGCTCGTCACCTATATCCTGATCTGGAGTCATGACCTGCGCGGGCCGGCGGCGGCGGCGCTGCCATCCTCGGCGCTCCTCTGGCTGTTGCCTTGGGTGGCCGCCATTCGGCGCCGCCAGATCGCCCGACTACTCGGCGGGCGCTGGGAACATTCCTAGGCCCCGGACATGCTAGCCGCGCCGCTGGCGCAGTGGTCTAATAGCCGCATGAACAAACTTCTACGCTGGGTGCTCGGCCTCGCAGGGGCTTTTATTCTGCTGCTTATCGTGGCGGCCTTGGCCGTTACGATGCTGGTCGACCCGAACGACTACCGCGAAGAAATAGCCACCGCGGTGGAGCAGCAGACCGGTCGCGAATTGTCGATCGAGGGTAATCTCAAGCTAAAGCTGTTTCCCTGCTGCGGTATTTCGCTCGGCGCGATTGCCCTGGGTAACCCGGCCGGATTCGCCGCGACGCCGTTCGTGCGTGTTGCAGCGGCGGCCGTAAACGTGCAGATCTGGCCGTTGCTGAGCCGACAGGAACTGCGTATCGGCGAGATTCAGCTCGACGGCCTCGACCTGCAACTTATCAGCAAGGCCGATGGCAGCGTGAACTGGGAGTTTGCGCCGGCAGAGGGTGAACCGGCCGATTCCGCTACGCAGGATGAAGTGGCGGGCACAGGCCTCGCTGGCATCGATATCGCCGGCGTCGCGGTGACCAACGGCCGCGTGAGTTACGCGGATGAGAGCACGGGTGACGACATCCTGATTACCGACATCAACCTGACCGCCGGAGCGATTCGCGGCGGTGAGCCGTTTGAGTTTGATGCTGCGCTGAATGCGGACGGGCTGGCCGAGGGTATAGCCAGCAGGGTCGAGCTAGCCGGTGTCGCAACCCTGGATACGCTGAACACGCAGCTCGACCTGACCGACATAAACGGGCAGATCGACCTGAGTGGTGCCGACCTACCGGGCGGTAACGCCACTGTCGAACTGTCGCTCGTTGCTGCCCGTGCACTTGGTGCCGACCGTTCTGCGATCGAGGGTCTGGCAGCAGGCATCAGCGTCGCGGATGTCAAACTGGATGTGGCCGGAAGCGGCGCGCTGGTCGATGGGGCGCCGGAACTGAACGGCACGCTGCGGGTTGCGAGTTTCTCGCCGCAGGCCTTACTAAAACGCATGGGCGAGGAGCCGGTAGTCACGAGCGACCCGGCGGTGTTGCAGGATTTCGACCTGCAGGGCGGCTGGTCATTGGGCGCGAACAGCGCCGCGCTGGATAATATCGTCGCCAGCCTCGACGACAGCCAGATCAAGGGTCGCGTTGCGGTGACTGATTTTGCCACCAGCCGCCTGCAGTTCGATCTGCAGATCGATGCGCTCGATGCCGATCGGTACCTGGCTCCCGCGGAAGAGGACAGCTCCGGCGGCGCTGCCGGCAGCGGGAGCGACGAGTCGGACACCAGCCTGGACCTGCCGGTGGATGATTTACGCGCGCTCGATCTCACGGGGCGCCTGTCGGTTGGCAAACTTAAAATCGCCGATGCGCGGTTGCAGGACGTCGTCGTGAATGTCACCGCAAAAAATGGTTTGCTGCGTTTGAATCCGCTGACTGCAAATCTTTATAGCGGTGGTTATTCGGGCGACATACGTCTCGACGTCCGGGGTACAAAACCGAACCTCGCCGTCGATGAAAAACTCAGCGGCGTGCAGATTGGTGAGTTGCTGAGCGAAGCCAGCGATATGGAAAACCTCGTCGGGCGCGTAAACGCGCGAATTACGGCGGCCGCAACCGGAAACACCGTGAACGAGTTGCTGGAGAACCTGGCCGGCGACGCCGGCTTCGACCTGCAGGAAGGCGCCTACCAGGGCATGGACCTCTGGTATGAAATCCGCAAGGCGCGGGCGCTGCTGAAAAAAGAGGCAGCACCCCCCGCGCCGCAGAACCCGGTTACCGAGATCAGCCAGTTCAGCGGCACGGCGCGGTTCGCGGATGGCCTGATCAGGAACGAGGATTTTACGGCGCAAATACCGTTTTTGCGGGTCAGCGGCAAGGGCGGCGTAAACCTGCTGAAGTCCACACTGGATTACGGCTTGCAAGCGCGGGTGGTGAGCACGCCCACATTCGAGGACGGCGAAAAGCTGGACGATCTTGACGACGTGGTTTTGCCGATTACGATCCAGGGCGATATGAACGCACCGAAAGTTGGCGTCGACCTGGGGGGGTTGGCGGTCAGTCTCGGCGAACGCAAACTGCGCGAACGATTGCTAAAAAAACTGGGCGGGCAGGATGATGACCCGGCCGCCGAACAATCGAACCAGGAGGCCGGGCAAACCGACCAACAGGGTGCACCTCAATCCGACGATCCCAAAGAACAGCTCAAAAAGGGTTTGTTCGATTTGCTCAACAAGTAGTCGGCGCCTGCTTGATAAGCGCGTTGGCAGCCATGCCTGCAACTGCGGCAAAAATCGAACAAATTACGGTTGAGCGCAACGGCAAACTGATCAATGTTAATGCCTCGATGCTGATCTATGCTCCGCGCGCGCTCGTGTTCATCGCACTGGCAGACTACGACCGTTTTTCCGATCTCAGCGATGCCTACGTCGAAAGCCGTTTCATCGAACCGGCAGCAGACGGCACACCGCGCATCTACACCCGGGTCGAAGGTTGTATCTGGTTTTTCTGTCGCACCATCGAGCGTTATGCGCGGCTCGAACTGGAGCCGATCACCCGGATAGTTGCGTCGGTGGAGCCCGAACTCAGCGATGCTGACTACGCGCGTGAGCAATGGGATCTGGAACCCTTAGGCAAGGTCACCCGCGTCTATTACAAGCATGATCTGGAGCCGAATTTCTGGGTGCCGCCCGGGATCGGTACCTGGGCAATTCGTCGCGTGCTGGAGAAAAGCGCGACCAAAGCGGCGGACCGCATCGAAAAACTCGCGCAGCGAATCTCGGCCGAGGCTGCAGCCGCAGCGGAATCGCAGGAGCAGGGCCTGTGACGGTCGCCTCCCGTTTGGCACCGCTGTTGCTAGCGTGGTGGGACCGGCACGGGCGGCATGACCTGCCCTGGCAGCAGGACGCGACGCCCTACCGCGTCTGGGTTTCTGAAATCATGCTGCAGCAGACCCAGGTCGCGACGGTTGAGCGTTATTACGGACGTTTCATGCAATCCTTTCCGCGTGTCGCCGCGCTGGCAGCCGCGACTCAGGATGAGGTGCTGCACCACTGGTCAGGACTCGGGTATTACAGCCGCGCACGCAATCTGCACAAAGCCGCACAGACGGTGGTCGCCGAATACGATGGCGTATTTCCGACTGATATCGAACAGCTGACGGCGCTGCCGGGCATCGGCCGTTCGACGGCGGGCGCCATTTTGGCGCTGGCCTGCGATCAGCCCCAGCCGATCCTCGACGGCAACGTCAAGCGGGTGCTTGCCAGGCTATACGCGTTGGAAGGCTGGCCGGGGACAGTGGCCAACCAGAAAAAGCTCTGGGAGTATGCCGAGGCGTGCACACCCCATACACGAGTGGCGAACTACACACAGGCGATCATGGATCTCGGCGCCACGGTGTGCACGCGTTCCAAACCGGCCTGCAACTTATGCCCGCTGCAAAGTATGTGCGCGGCTTATAAACGCGGCCTGACAGGTGTGATCCCCGCAGCCAAACCGCGCAAGCCGCGCCCGCGCCGCGCGGCGGTCATCGTAATGGCGGTGAACAAGGAAGGTGCTGTGTTGCTGGAGAAACGACCACCGGCCGGTATCTGGGGCGGTCTCTGGAGTTTCCCCGAACTAGAGTCGCTCGAGGCTGTTGATAAATGGTGTGCCGCGCAGTTTGGGGTGGACGCACCGGCAAAGACCGTATGGTCGGATGTATCGCACAGTTTCAGTCATTTCGATTTCGACATGCGGCCCGTTGAAATCAGAATGGAAGCCAGTTTGCGAACACTCTCTGCCGGCGTCATGGAAGGTGAGCGGTGGCTTTGGTATAACACGCGCTCACCGGCCGATGTCGGCCTTGCCGCGCCGGTGGCGAAACTGCTGCAGACTTTTGACCGGCGTACCGGAGGACAGGAATGACCCGTACCGTAACTTGTGTATTACTCGGCGGCGAACGCCCGGGGCTGGACCGTGCCCCTTATCCCGGCGAACTCGGGCAGCGTATATTCGATAATGTATCGAAAGAGGCATGGCAGCAGTGGCTGGGTCACCAGACCATGCTCATTAATGAGTACCGGCTCACGCCGTTCCAGCCTAAGGACCGCGCCTATCTCGAAAAGGAAATGGAGAATTTTTTCTTCGGCGGCGGCTCACAGGCACCCGCCGAGTTCGTGCCGAAGTAGGCGACTGTTTATAAAAGCGCAGTACCCGGGGAATAACCTATCCATTCCGTTCTGCTCATACTCGTTGCCATCGGACTGCTATCGCTTGCGTCGCAGTGGGTGGCCTGGAAGATCCGTGTGCCGGCGATCCTGTTTCTGCTGGCCAGCGGAATATTGCTGGGCCCGCTGACCGGCTGGCTGAACCCTGACGAATTATTCGGCGACCTTCTGTTTCCGTTTATATCCTTGTCGGTCGCCGTCATCCTGTTCGAGGGCAGCCTGACGCTCAAGCGCGAGGAAATCGAGGGTCATGGCCGCGTCGTGCGTAACCTGATAACACTGGGCGTCTTAATCCTGTGGGGCCTGGTAGCGGTGTTGACGCATTACGTGATCGGCGCCAAATGGCCGATCGCTTTTCTGTTCGGGGCGATCATGACGGTGACCGGTCCTACCGTCATCATGCCGATGCTGCGGGCCGTCCGGCCTAACCAGAATATCGCCAATATTCTGCGCTGGGAGGGCATCCTCGTCGATCCGATTGGCGCGATTCTCGCAGTGCTGACTTTCAACGTGATTCTGGCGAGTCAGCTGGGCTCCGGCATCAGCGAGATTCTGTGGGTGCTCGGCAAGATGATCGGCGCCGGCCTTGTGATAGGCGGCGGGGCAGGCTACGTGTGGGGGCTGGTGTTGCGTCGTTACTGGGTGCCCTCATTCCTGCAAAACGTTGCGACACTGCTCGTCGTGTTTGCCGTTTATGCCTTGGCCGACCTTATCGAAGGCGAGTCCGGCCTGCTGGCCGTAACCATTATGGGCGTCTGGCTTGCTAATACCCGCAGCCTGCACATCGACGAAATTCTCGATTTCAAAGAGAGCCTCAGCATCCTGTTGATCTCCGGCCTGTTCATTCTTCTGGCAGCCCGGCTCGATGTCGGCCAGTTGCGCGCCGTCGGGTGGCCGGCATTGCTCGTCTTGCTAGGCATTCAGTTCGTGGCCCGGCCGCTAAAAATATTCATATGTTCGATCGGATCGAAACTAAAGTGGCAGGAAAAAGTGGCACTCGCCTGGATCGGCCCGCGCGGCATCATCGCGGCCGCGATAAGTGCCGTCTTCGCCCTGCGCCTCGAACAGCAGGGCTTTCCGGAGGCCGCCTTCCTCGTGCCGCTGGCCTTCGTCATTATCGCCGGCACGGTCGTGTTGCAGAGCCTGACGGCAGGGCCGCTCGCGCGTGCGCTGAACGTAGCCGATCCGGAACCCGAAGGCGTGCTGATCGTCGGCGCCAACACCTTTACCCAGGCGCTGGCAAAAACGTTGCATGAAAACGATTTTGCTGTGCTGGTCGCCGACACCTCGTGGGACAGGCTGCGCGCTGTGCGTATGGCCGGTATCAGTACCTATTACGGCACCGCAGTTTCCGACCACGCCGAACGTACGATGGACCTTAGTGGCATCGGCAGCGTGTTCGCGATGACCGAAAACCAGGATTTCAATTACCTGGTGTGCGCACATTTTTCGCGCGACTTTGGCCGGCAGAACGTTTTCACGTTGCCGATCTATGCGCGCGACGAGACCAGTGGCAATGATAAGGAGGCGCCGGCCGAAGGTATTCGCAGCCGCCGGCTGTTCGATGAACAGACCAGCCTGATGCGCCTGTTGCAACTCGTGCATCGGGGTGCCGTGATCAAGACGACCAAGCTCGGCGAAAATTTCAGCTACGACGATTACCTCAAAATGAACGGCGGCGAGCGCATCGCCCTGGTCGCGTGGAACGAGAAAGGCAGGCTTGTGGTTATCACGCCCGACGACGAGTGGCAGCCGGGCGAGGGCTGGACGATCGCCAGCCTGCATCTGCCGTCGGGCAAAGACGAGCCCGGCCCAGAGCCGCGCCCGGAGCAGGATGAAGCTGCGGCTTGACTCGCCGCAGTCGCGCCGGTCTAATACCCGTCCGCCGGCCCCCTGCCGGCAGCCAGGATCAGTCACAATCTGGCCAGGTAGCTCAGTTGGTAGAGCAGCGGACTGAAAATCCGCGTGTCGGTGGTTCGATTCCGCCCCTGGCCACCAATTAACGAAAAGAGCCCCATAAAGGGGCTTTTTTCGTTAATGCGTCCCGCGGCCGAATCTTCACGAATGAGCGTTCATCAGTAGTCCCACCTTGGTTCGCTCGTGCCGCACTTGCCAGCATTACTTCTATTAGTATCACTGCACGGCACGGGTTCGATTCCGCCCCTGGCCACCAAATGCTCAAAGGCCCCGTAAAGGGGCCTTTCGCATTTATGGCAAGTGGGGAATCACCACCGAGCTGTAATCCTGATCAGTTGTCCTGCCTGCATTGGCAATCGCGCTGCACTTGAGTTCCGTTGGGCTAGAAACTGCATCGCACAGCGCGGTTCGATTCCGCCGCTGGCCACCAAATATAGACGGTCCCTCTAGGGACCGTTTTTATTTGGTAGTCAGTGGATCGGAGAGAAGCACTAGTTCGACGACGGGCAGGATGCCCAAGTGCCGCGGAGGCCATGGATGGCCGAGAGCGGCTTCCGCCGCTGGCCACAAAACACTCAACGGTCCCTTAACGGGACCGTTCGTGTTTGAGCTAGGGCAAAATCACTGCTGGTTTCAACGGGGCACGCCGACAATTACTCGGACTTCCTGCTAGTCATCGAGGTATTACCCAACCAATGAAAAGCTGCGTAAACTAGCGTTCAATCTGGACCTGTAAATGTGGGCAATCTGGTGTCGACAGTTAGCCACAAGATCGGACCGATAAAGCTTGCGCCCGGTGTCCTGCCGCGCCATGTGTTTTGCTATCTGTTTGCGGCCTTCACCAGCATTGGTCTGTTCACCTACCTGGTTGCCCTGACGCCGTATGTGCTGACGGTTAATCTCGGGCTGCCGGAAGCCGAGCATGGTCGGATATCGGGCGACCTGCAGTTCTGGCAGGAAATCGTGCTGCTGGCGACCCTGAGCTTGTGGGGCGCTTTATCCGACCGCATTGGCCGTCGCTTAGTTTATGTGCTCGGCTTTGTGATCATGTTCTTAGCCTATGGTCTGTACGCGTTCGCTACGACACCTTCCGAATTAATCGCCTACCGCCTGGTATTCGCCGTTGGCATCTCGGCGTCAACGACCTGTCTGGCGGCAGTGCTGGCGGACTATCCGCAGGAAAAGTCGCGCGGCACCCTGACAGGCATCGCCTTTTTCCTGAACGGTGTTGGTTCAGTGGTTTTCTTGGTTGGTCTGACTCAGCTTCCGGACCTGTTCGCGAGTCAGGGGGTCGCGGATCTCTGGGCCGGGCGTTATGCCTACCTGAGCATTGCCGGGATCGCGTTGCTGGCAGCATTGGTGATGCTTGGCCTGAAGCCGGGCCGGCCGGATGAAACAGAGCCGCACACACCGATCCTGACGCTCTTGTTAGAGGGCGTTACGGCAGTCGTCAATGTGCGCATCGGCCTGTCGTATATCGCCTCGTTTGCGGCGCGAATGAACCTGGTCGTCGTGGCATTGTTTCTGTTCCTGTGGATTGTGCAGGCGGCCATGGCTCAGGGCGCGACCGCCACCGAAGCGACTGCCAGGGCCGGCATGGTCGTGGGCATCTCCCAGGTTGCGGCGCTATTTGCGGCACCGTTCCTCGGTGTTCTGGGCGACAAGATTGACCGTCTAAACCTGCTGATACTGACCTTTGGTTTCGCCACTGCCGGCTATGGCTGGCTTGGCGTACTCGACGATATTCTGGCGGCAACCGCGATCCCGGCGCTGGTGCTGGCCGGCATCGGTATGTCCGGTGCCCAACTCGCCTGCACCGTGCTGCTGGCCGAAGAATCGCCGGCGCGACTGCGGGGTTCGACTTTCGGCGTGCAGGCCTTCTTCGGCGCACTGGGTATCTTGGCCCTGTCTGCCGGTGGTGGACGACTATTTGATACTGTCGGCCCGAATGCGCCGTTCATCGCGATCGCGATTGCTAATGCAGTGGTATTGCTTGGCGCGCTGCTGTGGCGCCTGATGGAGTTAAAACGCGGTCTTCGCAGCGGATAGCAATCTATGGACATCGATATCATCCTGAACGAGTTTACGTCGCCGCAGCAGGCCGTCGACCTGGGGTTAATGGCCGAGAAGTACGGTGTTCGCGGCATCTGGTCCAGCAACTACGGCTGGTCGCGCGATCCTTTTATTGCGTTGTCACTACTGGCCGATCGCTCGTCGCGCATTCGGCTGGGGCCGATGGCGATTTCTGCAGAGGAATTGCATCCGCTGAAAATGGCGAACCTGTTGTTCTCGCTGAACGAGATGAGCCGCGGCCGCGCGATGATCATGGTCGGCGGCGGCGGCGCCGTGCTGCAGGCGATCGGCAAGGAACGGAGCAGGATGATTCGCTCGGCACGCGAATGTCTCGAAATCCTGAAAGGGGCATCGCCGGAAAAGACGCTGAACTACGCCGGCGATATGTACAAGGTCTGGGGGTACAAGCCCGCTTATGCGACCGACAATCCGCCGCTGGTTTACTTCGGATCCAACCATCCGCAAAGTCGCCGCCTGGCTGCCGAATTGGCTGACGGCTTGATCACGAGTGATTTCGTCGTGCCAATGATGAAGGAGTTCGTCGCTGCAACCCACGCAGACCTCGAGGCTGCCGGCCGTTCGATCGATAACTTTCGTATCAGCAATTTCTGGGCATGGCATATCAAGGAAGATGCGGCTGCTTCCATGCGCGAGGCGCGGCGCGAACTGATGTTGCGCGGCTGGCTTGGCGAACAGTATTTCGCACCATTCCTGACGAAGGAAGAATTAGCGTTCATGCGCGAGCACGAGCAGGACTTTCTTAATGCGTTCCTGCGCAGCACTGATGTCATCGAGAATGTCCCAGACGATCTCGTTACGAAGATGGTCGAGAACATTTCGTTCGTTGGCGGCCTGGACAAGATCGATGCGGCAATCGAAACGCTGCATCAATTCAGCGATGCGGGTCTGACCGAGATCGCGCTCCGCGTGCATGACGATCCGGCTGATGCAATCCGGTTGATCGGGGAACGGGTCATGCCGGCCCTGCGCTAGCGGGCGGAAGAACCGGGTAGTGCTTTGTGCGCATGCTGGAGGTTTTCTGTGGCCTGAAAATTGACGGCTCTTCAGCACAGCACTGCCGCCGTCTGACTGGCCGGCATGCTCTCGGGTTAGGCGCGTGCCCGTGCCTTATGCGATGATGGCGTGTCGGTAATGCAAGTAATTTGCGAGGAGTACCCGTTGGCTAACGCGTTGGGCGCCAAATTCAACCCGGTAATCGTAGCGGCCGCAGTGGTCGTCATTATTTTCGGTCTGCAGGCGGCCAAGGTGATTGTCGTGCCGTTCCTTCTGGCAGCCTTCCTTGCGTTGATGACTGTCAGGCCGATGATCTGGATGCAGCAACGCAAGGTGCCCACGATCATCGCGATACTGGTAATCCTGACCGGTATCTTGCTGCTGCTTTCGGTGATCGTCTCGATCATAGGCACGTCGGTCGTGGACTTTGCCGGGGCGCTGCCCGCCTATCAGAAACGTCTTGGCGGTGTTACCGATGGGTTGCTCGTATGGCTTTCCGACTGGCTTGGCACCGAGTTGTCGCTGCAGGGTGTCGGTGACCTTGTAGACCGCGGCTGGGCGCTGCAGCTGGCGACCTCTATCCTGGTTGGAGCCCGTGAGGTGCTGACCACGGCACTCCTCGTATTTTTAGCCATGGTGTTTATCCTGCTCGATGCGTCGAGCTTCAATACCAAGCTGCACGCCGCATTCGGCGATTCGGCTACCTCGCTCACCCGCAGGGAAACGTTCCTCGACAACCTGGGCCGCTACCTCGGTATCAAGACTGCGGTGAGCCTGATGACCGGCATCTGCGCCTGGTCGCTAACTTCTGCTATAGGTCTGGATTTCCCCCAGCTTTGGGGCATGCTTGCGTTCATTCTCAACTACATTCCCACGATCGGCTCCATCATTGCATCGATACCGGCCGTGTTGCTCGCCGTGATTCAACTCGGTTGGCCCGCGGCGGCGATGACAACCGGGGGCTATATCGCGCTAAACATTGTGTTCGGTAACCTGCTGGAACCGCGCCTGCTCGGTCACGGTGTCGGCATCTCCCCGCTCGTGGTCTTTATCGGCTTGTTCTTCTGGGGCTGGGTACTCGGACCCATCGGTATGCTGCTGTCCGTGCCACTGACGATGACCGTCAAGCTGGCCCTGGAAACCGATGAGTCGACACACTGGATTGCCGTCATTATCGGCTCAGAGCGCGACGCACAGCATTATCTTGCTGAGCAGCAGGCGGGCTCCACACAGGACAAGCAGGCCGCCGAATCCGCTCCGTAGTAGCCCGGTGATAAGTGACCTGATCGCATTCCTCGAGAATTACGCCGTCTGGCTCGCGGTATTCTCTGTCATCAGTTTGGTGGTGGCATCGGTATTGGCAACCTGGTTCGTCGCACAGCTGCCGGTCGGATATTTTCTGCCCGAGCATCGTCACCTTGATCGAGGCGAACACTGGGCGATTCGAATCTTTCTGCTTATCGTGAAAAATGTCATCGGTGTCGTGCTGATACTGGCGGGGTTCACCATGCTGTTCACGCCGGGGCAGGGCCTGCTGACCTTATTGGCGGGTGTATTGCTGACCAATTTCCCCGGCAAGTACAGGCTGGAACGGATGCTCGCGCGCCAGCCGAAGGTGATGGCGGTGCTCAACTGGTTGCGTGCACGCCGCGGGCAGGCGCCGTTCAAGCGCCCCGATTGAAGTGATCTTCGTTTAATCGGATACAGTTAACGAATTATCGGGGGTCAGACGATCAACGTCGCAACCCCCGGCTTATTGCCCTTCAGTGGGCGACCTCGAAATCATCGGTATCGGTGCGCTATGCGCAGCGCTCCACACCAGCCATGATGCGCGACTACCGTACCCTGAGCTCAGCCAATCCGGCCGAATAACCTACAAAGTTAACGTTGGCGTCGGGAGACATATTTCCCCGTTTCGACGGCGATAAACACCACGCTTGCAACGGCAACGCAGAATCCCAGCTCTGTAAGCGACAGTGGGCCAGTACCGAAAATGGGTTGCAGGAACGGCACATAGAGCACAGCCAATTGCATAGCAATGCTGAGTAAAATCGCGAGCAAAAGCGGTTTGTTCGATAGCAATCCGATACTAAAGAGCGATTCGCTTTCAGAGCGGATAGCGAGCACATTGGCCATCTGTGACAGGGTCAGCACGGTGAATACCATGGACTGCCAGTGCTCGCTTCCGGCGCGAATAGCCCACGCCTGAGTGAATATGGACAGGCCGCCGATCAGCAGCCCCACCCAAAGTATGTGTTGCCACATGCCGCCGGCAAACAAGCTCTCTTGCGGCGAACGCGGCGGACGCCGCATGATATCGCGGGCTTCCGGTTCGGCCGCGAGCGCGAGCCCCGGTAAGCCGTCTGTAAGCAGGTTTATCCAGAGGATGTGAATCGGCAACAGGGGTATAGGCAGGCCAAGGAACGGGGCGAGGAACAAAGTCCAGATTTCTCCGGCATTGCTGGTCATCGTGTATTTGACGAAGTGCCGAATGTTATCGAATATTCGTCGTCCTTCGCGCACGGCCCGCACGATAGTCGCGAAATTATCATCCAGAAGCACCATTGAAGCGGCTTCACGAGCTACTTCGGTGCCTATACAACCCATCGCGATGCCTATATCGGCCTGCTTGAGTGCAGGAGCATCGTTTACGCCGTCGCCGGTCATCGCAACGAACTCTCCCTTGCCCTGCAGCGCCTCCACTATTCGAATTTTTTGTTCAGGGCTGATTCGTGCATAGACTCTGGCAGTCTCAACTGCCTGCCCAAGTTGGGCATCGCTCATTCGTGCCAAATCCTTCCCTGTAAGTGCCGGCGTATCGCCGGGCGCAATACCGAGTGTTGCTGCGATAGCACGGGCGGTCTCCGGATGATCACCGGTGATCATCATCGGCGTAATACCGGCGCGCTGACATTGCGCGACAGCCTGGCGCGCCTCCTCCCGGGGTGGATCCATCAAAGCGGCCAGGCCCACTATCTCAAGTCCGGATTCGATCGCTTCAGCATCTTCCTCCAGATCAGGTAATGTCTGCAGATATTTACGCGCAAATGCCAGCACTCGCTGCCCGTTGGCGGCCATTTCTGCAGCTTTGGCCTCAAGCCCGGCGAGCGCCGCCTCCTTATCGGGCTGCTTCCAGACAGCATCGGCAAGCGGCAACAGGGCCTCCGGAGCACCCTTAACCAGCATCAGAACCCCGCCGTCTGTGGAATGAAAGGTGCTCATGCGGGCACGTTCGGACTCGAACGGCAATTCGCCCAACCTGGGATAGAGACGCTGCAACTCATCAAATTGATCCGCGGGTATTGCATCCAGCAACGCGGTCTCCGTGGGGTCGCCCTGCAGATCACCGCTGGCGCCGCGATGCGCGTCGTTGCACAAGGCCATGATCATGGCCAGCTGGAGCGAACTGTCATCGCTGCCTAGCTGATCAGCTTCCATGCCGCCGACGAAGGTGCGGGTCAGCGTCATACGATTTTCGGTCAGCGTGCCCGTCTTGTCAGAACAGATAACCGTTACGGATCCCAGGGTTTCAACGGCAGGCAACCGCCGTATCAATGCCTGCTGATCGACCATTCGAGCCGCGCCAAGTGCGAGCGAAATTGTCACGACGGCGGGCAATGCCTCGGGGATAGCTGCCACGGCCAGGCTGACGGCCGTAAGAAACATCGTCATGAGCGGCTCGCCGCGCAACCATCCGGCAACGAAAATTACAGCGCAAATCACAATGACCAGCGCCGCAAGACGCCGGCCAAAATGCGTGAGCCGCTTTTGCAGAGGCGTTTTACCTGATTCGGCAGACAGCAGTTTTGCTATTCGGCCAAGCTCGGTCCGCATGCCTGTTGCAACAACAATGCCTTTACCGCGCCCGCGCGTAATCAGCGTGCTTTTGTAAACCATGCTGTGCCGGTCGCCGAGAGGCGCGTCTGCATCATGCGTCTCCAGCTCCCTTTTCTCTACCGGCATCGACTCGCCCGTCAGTGAGGCCTCTTCTGCCTGTAAACGCGCGCTTTCGGTAATCCGGATGTCGGCCGGCACCACATCGCCGGCCTCGAGTGCAACGATATCGCCAGGCACCAGTCCGTCGGCCGCTACGTCAATAATTTCTCCGCCGCGAACGACATGCGCCCTGTGCGCAGCAAGACTACGCAGTGCCTCCATTGCACGTTCAGCACGGAATTCCTGAACAAAGCCGATGCCCGCATTAAGTATCACAATGACAAAGATGGCGATCGCATCCACCGGCTCGCCGACCAAAGCTGCAATCAATGCGGCGACCAACAGAACCAGCACCATGACATCTGTAAACTGGGCGAGCAGCATCATGGGCCATGAGCGACGAACCTGCTCTTCCAGCCGGTTCGCGCCGTGCAGAGCGAGGCGGCTGGATGCTTCCGCCGGTGAAAGCCCCGCGGAGGAGTCACTCTCAAGCTGACGGATGACGTCCGCCGTGGGGAGCGCGTGCCATGCCGTGTTCGGAGGGCTCACTTTGTCAGGCTGCACTGCACTGGCCATGTCGGATATTTCGCTAGGGTAATAGCTAGGGTAATAGCTAGGGTAATAGCTAGGGTAATGGTCAGGCTAATATGTATGCGCAAAAACGCCTGAAGGGTCCGGGCGTTGGCAACAATCGGGCGCAGCCCTTGGCATCTTCCGCGGTTCCCGTCACGGTATGATCCGGCAAATAAACTTAAAGAGCCATCCCGCAATGTATATCAACGTCGGGTTTCTCGCCGGCCCCACCGCTATTTATTGTTTCAGTCCGTTAGCCGGCCTTCGCGGTAATCTTCCAGCGCCTGCTCGATTTCGGCCTGCGTGTTCATCACGAACGGGCCGTATTGCGCGATCGGTTCGGCCAGCGCTTTGCCGGCCACGACAATCATCCGCAGGCCGCCGTCCCCGGCGATGACATCCACGTAATCACCGTCATCCAGAATGCCGGCCTGCTGCGTGGGCAGCGGCGTCTCGCCGATCGTCGCTGTGCCCTCGTAAGCGTAGACGAAGGCATTGTGACCGCGCGGTACCGCCAGTCGATACTCCTGATCTGCCGCCAGCTGCAGATCGACAAACAGCGGATCCGTGGCCATGCTATTCGGCAGGGTGTTGATCGGTCCCGCCAGAACGTCGCCGTCCAGCTCGAGGCGTCCGGCGATCAGCTTCAGCCGGCCTGTTTCGCCCAGTTCGGTTGTCGGAATTTCATCGGCAGCGATGTCGCGGTAGGCGGCGGGTTGCATCTTGTCGCGCGCGGGCAGATTGATCCATAACTGGAAGCCGCGCATCCGACCGCTTTCCTGTTGCGGCATTTCGGAGTGAATCACACCGCGGCCCGCGGTCATCCATTGCACGCCGCCGCTTTTCAGTTCGCCGATGTTGCCCAGATGATCCTCGTGTCGCATGTGCCCATCGATCATGTACGTGACCGTTTCGAAGCCGCGATGCGGGTGCGGCGGAAAGCCCGCAATATAATCGTCGGGGTTCTCAGTGCCGAACTCATCCAGCATCAGGAAAGGGTCAAGCCGCAGCGATTGCCTGGCACCTATGCTCCGGCGCAGTTTCACGCCTGCACCGTCGGAGGTTTCTATGCCTGGCAGCAGACGAGCCAGCGCCCTTGGTTGTTGTTCATTGCTCATTGGAATTCTCCTTGTTAGCAGCAGAGATCTTCATATCAAAAACAGGCGACGACGAACGACCGGACATCGGATTTAAAGGCGATTCGTTTATGAAAGCCCGAGGCGCCGATCGAGGCTGAACTTTCCTGCGCCATTGACGACCAGAATCAGCAAGCCGCCCGCGATGGCCAGGTTTTTCATGAACATGATCTGTTGCATCTGGTCGCCGAAATTCCCGTGAAAAATGACACCGGAAATAATACTGAAGCCTGCCAGAGCGAAAGCGGCATAGCGGGTCGCCAGGCCTAACGCTATCGCCAGGCCGCCGCCCAGTTCGGTCAATATGACCAGCGGCAACAGGCTGCCCGGCACGCCCATCGATGCCATGTAGGCTTGCGTACCCTCGTAGCCCCCGATTTTGCCGTATCCGGCCGTCACAAAAATAAGGGCGATCAGAATACGGCCGGCCACTTCGGTCCAGGGCGTAAGTTTTTCTGCAAGACTGTTCATATCGGTTTCTCCGGAAAGATTAATTAGTTTGCATGGCTCGAAGCTGTTACGCGGCGAGCCGGTCGATTGTCCGCGCCGCAACGTCCAGCGACTGTTGCCGCACGCCTCCACTCATCGCCAGCCCTTCGGCGTAGACGAACTCGATATCCTGAATGCCCACGAAGTTAAGGAAGTTGCGGATATAGACGGACTGGGTATCGTGCTCGGTGCCCTTGTACAAACCGCCGCGCGCGGCGAACACATAGACCTTGCGATCGGCGAGCAAACCCACAGGTCCGTTGTCGGTGTATTTGAAGGTGACACCCGCGCGGCCGATATGATCGATCCAGGCTTTCAATGGGGAGGGAATACCGAAGTTGTACATGGGTAAACCCAGTGCCACGATGTCAGCGGCTTTCAGTTCATCGATCAGGCTGTCTGACGCGGCGGCATGCGCGGCCTGCTCAGGGGTACGCTGATCGGCCGGCGCCGCAAACGCGTCGAAGCGCTCGGCGGTCAGATGGGGAACGGGATGAGCAGCCAGGTCGCGTACGATCACGCGGCCATTCGGGTTCGCGCGTTGCCACTTGTCGGCGAACTGCCCCGCCAGTAACGATGACTGACCGCGCTCGGAATGCAGGCTGGTGTTGATCTGTAACAGGGTGCTCATGTTCATCTCCTTGCAAAGTTCAATTAAGTGAGCCCATACTACGTATCTTATAAATTGATAAAAAACGTTATTTTGTGATCTATTAGATCGGATAATTCGATATGTTGATGCCGCGTGTAGCGCTCGATCAGTGGCTGGCTTTCATCGCCGTCGTCGACGCCGGCGGTTATGCGCAGGCGGCCGAAGCGATTCACAAGACCCAGTCGTCGGTGAGTTACGCGGTGCAGAAAATCGAGCAGCAGCTCGATGTGAAGTTGTTCGGCAAGCAGGGGCGCCGTGCCGTGCTGACCCCGGCCGGCGAAGTGCTGTACCGCCGTGCGAAGACGATCGTCGAACGGGCCAGTGCACTGGAGCGCGGCGCCGCGGAACTGGGCGCGGGCTGGGAACCGGAGTTGCGCCTGGCGGTGGACATTGTTTACCCGACCTGGGCCTTGTTGACCTCGTTGCGCCGCTTCGCTGATGAACGGCCACAGACCCGCATTCAGCTCTATGAGACCGTGCTCGGCGGTACCGACGAAGCGCTGTACGAGCGCGCGGCAGACCTCGCAGTCAGCACCTATATTCCGCAGGGCTTCAGTGGCGATCCGCTCATGCGCGTGCGTTTTATCGCGGCCGCGCATCCGGATCATCCGCTGCAGCAACTCGGCCGGGCGCTGACACTCGATGACCTGCGTGACCATCGTCACCTCGTGATTCGCGACAGCGCCGTGCAGCGCACTCGGGACAGCGGCGGCTGGTTGGGTGCCGAACAGCGCTGGACGTTCTCGCACAAGGCGACCCAGATTGCCGCGGCCTGTCGCGGGATGGGGTTTGCGTGGTTTCCCGAGCACTCGATTCGCGATGAGTTGGCCGACGGCACACTGAAGCCATTGCCGCTCAGGGATGGCGCCGAGCGCTTCAGGGAGTTGTATCTGATTTTAGCCGACCCGGATTCGCCACCGTCCGGTGCCGTGCGCATGGCAGAAATTCTCCGTGCAGACGCCCTGTAACAAGAGCCAAAAGCGGCCAGACTTACTAGCGGCCGGAGGCCCCTCGCCGCAGAATAAATCTGAGCTTTTTGACACGTGCGCTAGCAGGGGAGTGCCGGCCGTTTTTTGCTAGCATTGGTAATCTTCCAAGGAGTCATCATGAGCCATCTTTACGATTTCGATGTAAAACTGAACAACGGCGAAACGCTTAAGCTGGCCGACCTGAAAGGCCGCAAGGTACTGCTCGTTAACACGGCCAGCAAATGCGGCTATACCTCGCAATTTTCGGGGCTGCAAAAACTGGCGGACGAGCACGCGGACGATCTGACCATCATCGGCTTTCCATGCAATCAATTCGGTCAGCAGGAGCCGGGCTCCGATCAGGAAATCGAGTCTTTCTGCCAGTTGAATTACGGCGTGAGCTTCCCCTTGTCGGAAAAAGTCGACGTTAACGGTGACGATGCGGCGCCCATCTTTCGGTTTGCCGCGGCGGCGCTTCCGGGCCTGCTGGGGAGCAACCGAATTAAATGGAATTTCACTAAATTTCTCTTTGATGAAGAAGGCGAACCCGTCAAACGATTCGCGCCCAAAGATGTCCCCGAGATGATCGAGGATTTTCTGTAGCGAGTCGCTCACCAATAGCGGGTCTTCAACCCGCCGCAGGCCTCCCGTCAATCGCACATGACTCCCGGACCGGCAGCGCCCCGCGGTCGTGCTTAAGCCAGGCCGCCTAACCCGGTTTCGATCGAACACGCTGCCGGTAGTAGGGGAAATCCACTAACCTGAATGCCCCTCTCTGTGCTCGTCACTCAGTAGAATGAGGCTGTAGACTTGAGGTCTGTCGCATGGATACGAAAACCAGCGTGGTCGTGATCGGCGCCAATTTCGGCGGACTGACCGCGGCTTTGCGCCTGTCGGACGAGTATGACGTGGTCGTCATCGACCCTTCGCCGCATTTTGAATTTCTGCCGAACATTCATGAACTGCTCTCCGGGGTCAAATCTCCTGATCAGTTGCGTTTATCGCGGCAACGGCTGCTGAGCCGGGCTGGCCACCGGTTCTTTCAGGATCGTGTGATCGACCTCGATCCCGAGGGTCGCACCGTCCAGACCGAATCGGGGGATGTGTTTTCTTTTGACATCTGCGTCGTGGCTGTCGGCGGCGTCAATAACACCTTCGGTGTGCCCGGCGCGGACGAGTACGCATACCCGTTCAAGTCCGTCGATCAGTGTGAGGCGATCGGTACAACGCTGAGAGCGCTGTTTGAGCAACAAGAGCGTGTCGATATCTGCATCGTCGGCGGCGGACTCGAAGGCATCGAATCGCTCGGTGAAATTCTGCGCAGGTATCGAGACACGGATGGATTGAATGTGCATCTCATCGAAAGCGGCGATCAGCTGCTCCCGGGTTTACCCGCGGCGCTCGGCGATGATGTAGAGCGTAAAGTTCAAGGTTTCCCGGTCGACATCCATACCGGGACGCGGGTCAAAGCTGTGAACGAGACAACGGTCCAACTTTCGTCGGGTGAAACCGTGCCCGCCGACATCACCATTTGGACCGGCGGCGCGACGCCGCCCGAGATACTGGCGGAGTCCGGGCTGGTTGCTGAGCAAGGCCGCTGGGCGCCCGTTCGCGAGACCCTGCAGAGCACACTTTATGATCACATCTTTGTCATAGGCGACGCCGCGGAGTTGCCGCAGCCGCTGAGCAAGCAGGCCTACTATGCTACCGACATGGGCGAATGTGCGGCGAAAAATATCGCGCGTTTCGTTGCGGGAGAAGCGCTTGCAGCGTTCGAGCCCCCAACCAATCTGAGCCTGATCTCTTTTGGCGACCTCGATACCTACCTGGTTGTCGGCAATGCGGTTGCGACGGGCACCGCGCTGGCGTCGCTCAAGGAATTTATTTATCAGTTCAATATGGCGCGCTATGAGCCGCCCCTGAACTTACTTTCGTTCCTGGATATCCAGAGCAGGTTCTGGCGCGGATTTTTTGCGCTGGGAGTACCGACGTTGTTGTCGCCCAGGGCTTTTTTGCGCCTTGCTTATCTTCGCCTGTTAAGTCTGTAGCTTAGTCCGCGCCTATTTGCCCGGCGGTACATCCCAAACCCGCGGCGCGATGGATTCCGGCAACAGCGCGTGGCAGTTCATGCAAGACTGCTTCATGTTTGCGATGGCTTCGAGCAGGCCCTCGCGATCGTACTGCACCATGGAGTCATGCGCTGCGCGAACCAGGTTGGTCAGTGACCGACGGCTGGCGAAGGCCAGCGATTCGAACTTTTCTTCGTTGAGCACTTCATCGCCCTCCGCCGAATGGAGGGCGGCCGCCTGGGCGGCGTGCCATTCCATGGGGCCCAGCAGCCCGAAGGTGTCACGGATCTGGTTGGCATGCCGTACCAGGTTATCCGAGTAGCGGAACCGTGTTCCCTGCGCCATGCTTTCCATGAGTTCGGTGTGAGTCCGCAGGATCAGGATAACGGAATCCACGTACTCGTCCCTGTCGACGGCCTGTGCGGCGGAAGCGCTGATCAAAGCCGCGGTGACGAGCAGATAAACTGACATTCGTTTCATGAACATGATGGGCTCCCGGACAGGCGTAGCTATTTGGGTACTGATTCGTGACAAGCCAGACAGTCTACCGTGCGCACCATTTCTCCGCGATGCGGGATTTCCTCGATATCGGCGTGACAATCGATACAGGCCACTTCGTTGTGCGCTTCCTCTATGAGCGAGTTGTCATCAGGATTGTGTACCTGCGGCCCGCCGACCTCGAGCACGCCAATCTGTTCTTCGTCCATATGGCAATCGAGGCAGGTTTCATTGTCGCTGAGGTCTTCTTCGGCGCTCTCGGCCTGCAACGGATAACCTGCCGCCAGCACCGCTGCGAGCAGGACAACGGGCAGCGCCAACGCGTGTATCGACCTTTCTTGTGCAAATCTCATATGTCTTCCTCGAAGTAAGGCTAATATGCATAGCATTCACTTTGTTGAGAAAATTCTATCAATAAACCAAACTTGCCTGCAGTCATTTTTTGACCAGCCATGGTCAAGATGTGAGGGAAATTGTGCGCTGGATAAAAACCAATCTTGCGGGGCTTATAGCGTTGGCGGTGTGCCTGTGCGGGTTTTCCCTGCAGGTGAATGCCAGTGAAGCCATATTTGCCAAAGCTGACCGGCGGTGCGTTGCTTGTCATAAGCGCACCAGCTTCAAAGAACCCCGAACGGAAGTAAAGGACGGTCAGATTCATATCGGTCTGCAGGAATTTACCCAGGATGCGCACGCGCGGCTGAGTTGTGGCAGTTGTCACACCGATTTTCGTAAAGTCCGCCACCCGAAGGACGCAGACCGCCGCGTGGACTGTGTTTCCTGCCATCGTCGCCACCCCGAATTCGTGTTGCGTGACCGGGCGGGTGAACCGGTGCTGGAGACAGGTCAGCCGCTCTCGACGATGCGGACGTGTGGTGTCTGCCACGATACCAAGTACATAGCGTCTTCCAGTGACCACGCCGATGCCGGAGCATCGCACCTGTTCGGTGAAGACCGCCCCGACTGGTGGATAGCCGGCCGCGGGTATTACGGCGGCTGGGATCCGATCCGTTACGACGTGGTTCTGGACGAGTCAGGCCAAATAGACAAGGACGCCTGGCTGAAACGTTACGGCCAACGGCATGTCGGCGGCGGCCCGGTCGACGACCGAGTGGAAATGGACTGCCTGTTATGCCACACGGATGTTGCGGACCATTCGATGCGCTCGGAGCTCATGGCCCGCGGCGACTTCGCGTGGGCGAACGCGGCCCCCTTGCAGAGCCGCGACATTGTCGATAACGAGTCGGGAGAGTGGCAATGGAATCCGGTCGCGTTCCAGGCTGACGGCCGCCTCCATGTCGGCCTGCTCGATATTCGCAACCCGGGGACCGAGAAGTGCGGCCATTGCCACGGCCTGGCGAGTTCCGACCCCGCAACGCCGTTGGAGTTTGTCGGCGGTATTCGAAACTACAAGTCTACAAACACAACAGGCCAGATCATTGCACCGCATTCACTGGGCTCCAGCGGCCTGAATTTCGCCGAGGGCGAAGACCCCGAACTGCCTCTCGACCTGCATGCGTCGCGCGGCCTCCAATGCGAGAATTGCCATTACCTGCTGAATGATCCGGTCTATTTTCAGAGCGAAGCGGCAGGCGGTCCCGATCACATGATGTTTGATCCGCGGCGGCCCGGGTTGAACGATTTCCTCGACCGGCCGACCCACCAGGTTGCCAAGGGCCGCTCCATATTCGGCTTGGCGGCCGAAGACAGCATCAACAGCCTGCGCACCTGCAAGACCTGTCATGATCCTTCCGAGGCGCACGACTGGCTCCCCTACCAGGAACGCCACTTCGAAACACTGAGCTGCCAGGCCTGCCACATCTCCAGGGTGAGGGGGCCGGCCCTGAAGGCGATCGACTGGACCGTCGTGGACGAATCCGGTGAACCCTTGCGCCAGTACCGGGGCGTTGACGGCGACGACCCTGACGCAGAAGACGCGGTGTTCACCGGCTACCGGCCCGCGCTGCTGCCCAGACAACGTACCAGCGAAGACCGCGAACTGACGCCATTCAACGGTGTCAACGCGTGGTTCTGGCTGACGGGTGATCCGCAAAGGCCGGTCAGCCGCGAAGAACTCCGCCGCGCGCTGCTGCAAGACGGGGGGCATCATCCGGAGCTGGTGGCCGCGCTGGACAAAAACGACGACCAGCGGCTCGACCGCAGTGAGTTGGAGCTAACGACGGCGGCGCAAACGGAGCCCGTCAGGAAGCGCCTGGAGGCCATCGGGCTGACCGGGCTGTCGATCAAGACGGAAATAACGCTTTATCCCATTTATCACAACGTGGGCGCAGAGGGTTTCGCGACCCGTGAATGCCGGACCTGTCATTACCCGGATTCATTGCTGCACGCGGCCTTTCCACTGACGTCCTATCTCCCCGGCGGCGTCACTCCCGAGGCCGCGCATTACGCCACCGTCGAAATGCGCGGCTCGCTGGCAACCGATGGCGACGGCGAGGTCAGCGGCGTACCGGATTTGCGGCAGAGCGGTTATTACATCCTCGGGCTGCACAATGTGCCCTTCGTCGACTGGCTGGGGCTCATCATCTTCATCGGTGTCATCCTGGGCGTGGCCGCGCACGGATTGATTCGGTTCCTTACCAGGCGGCAGCGCCAAAAACGTCATCCGGAACTGCAGCGAGTGTTCATGTACACGAAGTACGAGCGGCTGTGGCACTGGACACAGGCGGCCATGATTCTGTCGCTGATATTCACCGGGCTGGTTATTCATAATCCTCACCTGTTCGGGGATCTCAGTTTCCCGCACATGGTCAGCATTCATAATGCGTTTGGTCTGATCCTGCTCGTTAACGCGGCGCTCGCGCTGTTCTACAACCTGACCAGCGGCCGCTTCCAGCAGTACCTGCCCGAGCCGAAGGATTTCTTCACGCGCGCCATCATGCAGGCACTGTATTACACGCGCGGCATCTTCAGGGGCGAACCGCATCCCTTCGAGAAGACCCGTGACAAACACCTGAACCCGCTGCAGGAGTTCACCTACTTCATGATCCTGAACCTGTTGCTGCCGGCGCAGGTGATCACGGGCATCATGATCTACTGGGGGCAGCAGAACTGGCCGATTTACTTCAGCGCGCTCGGCGGCCTGCCCGTGCTCGCCCCGGTCCACACCGCCATCGCATGGCTGTTTTCGGCCTTCGTCGTGCTGCACGTTTATCTTGTCACGACCTCCGGGCACACCTCGATGGCGGCGATCAAGTCGATGATTACGGGGTGGGAGGATATCGAACAACGGCCGACAACCCCGGCGCCGCCGGATCAGGACCAGGAGTCCACCTGAGCGGCTTCGGCGTGTGGATTATATGAAGCATGACTTCGATGTTCAGAAATGGGCTGCTCCAGAGTTCTTTGAGCAAGCGGCCAGTGAACTCCTGGATGATGCGGTCAAGACGAAAACGCTCGAAAAGATTCCGACGATGCAGGGGCGCATAGGCTAGGCTATATTTGAGATGCAAAAACAAGGTTCGAGTCGGGTTGGCAGGATGCGGCCGGATCGATTGGCATGGGCGTTGGTGGCCTGAGAAAAAATGATGATCTCGCAGCGAGTTATTCGGTTGAGCAGCGCACTGCTCGCAACCCTGTGCGGCAGCAATGTGCTGGCGGCGGACGAAACCTGGGAACACCAGGCGGCCGTTTATATGGTCGGCGCATCGATCGACGGCACGGTAGGCATCGGCCCGGTCGAGGCCGACATCAATGTCGGTTTTGACGAGATACTCGACAATCTCGAATTAGGTTTTATGGGCGCTTACCGCGGCAAACGCGGTCCGTGGGCCGTCTCTGCTGACCTGATATACATGGCGCTGGAAGGCGACAAAAGCGGGCTCGGCATAACCGGCAACGGGCGTGCAGCTGCCGATTTCGATGAAACCATTTTTGAAGTGTCCGCCGCCTACGACCTGAATAACGTGCTTGCCGCATACGCCGGGCTGCGTTACTGGAATCTGGACGGCGACGTTGAAGTCACCCTGGGCGGCCCCGGCGGAACCGTGCTGACGGCCGGGGGCGGCGACGACTGGGTCGATCCGATCGTGGGCTTGCGTCTGCAACTGCCGTTGGGCGACAGCTGGCAATTCGTGGTCAAAGGCGATGTCGGCGGTTTTGGAGTGGGCAGCGATTTCGCCTGGCAGTCGACGGCCTATTTTGCCTGGCAGCCCGGAGCACACGGCAACCTGCTGCTTGGGTACCGCTATCTCTATAACGATTATGAAGCAGGCAGCGGCAGCGACCGATTTCGCTGGGACGTCGGGCAGGGCGGTCCTACGGCCGGCTTTGGCTGGCGGTTCTAGTGCCGTAGCGCGGCGCCTCCGGCAACGGCAACGCATGTCTGTTTGTGGCCGATCGCCGCCGCAGCGCCCTATTTATAGTATCTTGAGGTGCCGATTGTGGAGCTGACCATTTGCATTAGCTGCGCCTTGCTGGCCACGCCCAGCCGGGCATAAATGGCACGCAAGTGGCTACGAGCGGTGTTGACGCTGATATGCAGCAGCTCCGCCGCCTGCTCGATTGTGACCTTGCGCATGAGTGCGTGTAGGACGCGCGCCTGAGCTTTGGTCAGTTGATAGAATTCGCGTAGCTGGGCTTCTGAAGGCAATGCAGCCGACGCTGGCTGATCCAGAAGCATGACCGCAACCCGGTCGTGACCCGTGCTTTCGGTTCGCCAGTTCTCCAGAGGAAAGGCTAATAGTGTCGCCATTACGCCTGTCGTTCCGGCATCGCCGCTTAATTTTCTGTACCAGACATAATCTTCGAGTTGATCTGTGGGCATGGTGTCGATAACCGCCAGTTCTGCCACCAGTTCGCTGTTTATTTTGGAATCACGCAGCTCCAGCGCCGCACCTTTTTGCTGCAGGCAGGAACCTTCCATGAGTATTTCCTGCGCCATCCTGTTGGCCGAAATCACCTGATTGGCGGGCATCAGGCTTATAAAACCGCAAGCGATATTATCGAATACTTTTTGCTGCAGATCCAAAAGGTCAGCGTTCAACGACAGCCGCTTTTTGACGGCGATTGATTTGTGAATGATCGGGATCATCTTATTGACTTCGTCCCGATCGAATTGCTGCCAGGCTGAACCATCCATTCGCCCGCTTAATATGATGACGACGCGCGCAGGGTGCCAATCCAGGCAGGCAATTAGCCGCTCCGGGGTGAACAGCGGGTCGGCGGGATCATCGAGCTGTTTGAGAGCACCGTCCCAGAGTTCGTCCATGAGACCCAGTGCCGTGTGTTCGACGCGCCCCCCTGCCTCGTCGAGCAACTTAAACCACGGCGCAGAAAGCCTGAACTCGGTGCCGCTGTAATCGGCACGTGCGGTATCCGTATGGCCGGCACGCCACCATATGCAGGCAACATCTCGGCAGTTGGCCAGTTCACCGAGCTTTTTCAGCCATTGCGGCCCGGTAATTTTGTCGTTCAGCAAATCGAAAGTAGCCGCGTACAGATCGCGTGCCTGCGCAGCCTTTTCCGCTCTTATTGCTAAGCTGGCCGGACTTTTTGCCGAATCAGATGCCACTATGTCATCCCCCAATTGGCCATTTTCTCTCTCCCTTAAGGCGGGCAATATAACAGCAAAACCAAGCGCTATGTGGTGCGACTGGACCGGCGAACGCCGCACTGGAAAATCAATGTTACATAAGGTCTGTTCTGCAGTCGTTCCGCTGGCCTTATTCCGCAGCTATCGGCATCCCGAGGCGTTCCGAACCCAGACTGTGGGTGAAAGTTGAATCGTTCGAAAAAATGGCCGACCGCTTATCCACAGCTAACTAAAATGGCTTGAGTTGTAGCAAAGCTGTTGGCAGACAATAGATTGAAATGCATTCGCTACCTTTGGACTACCTATATAATTACGTGGTCTATTTACCGGAGCTTGCTGCCTTGACCTATTGCGTTGCCATTTCTGTTGACCGCGGCCTGATCTTTGCTTCCGATTCCCGCACCAATGCGGGCGTCGACCAGATCAGCACCTACAGCAAGATGCAGATGTTTTGTGGTGACGGGGAGCGCATGATCACGGTGCTTTCATCCGGGAACCTCGCGACGACCCAGGCGGTGGTTCGCCGGTTGCGCCGCGATCTCGAGAACAGAAAAACGCCCAGCCTTAAATCGGTGCGTCATCTGGCTGAGGCCGCTGATTACGTGGGCGAACTAAGTCTTGCGGAGCAGGCGCGCCACAAAAAGGCGAGCTCGGACGAATTCAACCCGGGCGTCAGCTTCATACTCGGCGGGCAGATCAAGGGCGACAAGCATCAGATTTACCTCGTGTACCCGGAAGGCAATCACATCCGCGCATCATCACGGCAACCCTATCTGCAGATCGGCGAACTGAAATACGGCAAGCCGATCCTCGACAGAATCATCAGGCCCGAATTGTCGCTGGACGATGCCGCACGCTGCGCATTGGTGTCGATGGATTCGACGATCCGCAGCAACCTGACGGTGGGGCCACCGATAGAACTGCAGTTTTACGAGACCGGCCAATACCGGGCAGGCGCCCACCTGGTCTTCGATGAGGATCACGACTACCTGCGCACGCTGCGTTTGGCCTGGCAGGATGCCCTGCAGAAAGCCTTCGAGGGACTGCCCGCGTTGCCCGAGCGCACGGCCGACAACGTCAGGTTATTAAGCCAACCTGACGATCAATAAACCGTAACCGCGCGGCCACCGAATCCGCCAGTACGAAGGGGTAGGGGTCGTCGGTGCCGAGGCTGCGGTTGAGTTCATTCAGCGTCACGGCCAGCGTCATCCAGCGCACCAACCAGTCACGGCCGGCTTCGAGCGGTTGCAGACCCGACTGATCCGCCGTTTCCAGCGCATCGCGGATGTGCAGGTAGTGGGCAAAACTTTCGGCCCAGTCTTCATGCGGATGCGCGGTAGCATAGGCGCTGACATACCTAGCCGGCCAACCGGCCGGCGGCCCGTCGCGATAGTACTTGTCGAGCGCCGCGCCGTAATCCAGCCGCTCGTCACCGAAGCTCTTGCGGAACTCGTTCCGGGCGTCGCCCTCGGGCACGAGCACATCAAAGTAGTAGTGGCCCGCCTCGTGGCGGAAGTGGCCGAGCAAGGTGCGGTAACGTTCCTGCATGCTTTCACGAATTTCGTGGCGGGTGACGTCGTCGGCCTCGGCCAGGTTAATGGTGATCGTGCCGCGCACGTGGCCGGTGGCGACGAACGGTTCCGGCACATTCGGATTTCTGCGCTGGTCTTCCAGAAACTGGAAACGCAAGCCGGGTCCTCCGTCCGTGCTCGACACGGGCAGCCGCAGCTGAATCAGCGAGTACAGCATGCGGCGTTTCGCGGCTTCGAGGCGCGACCAGAGTTTCAGGTTGCCCGGTGTTTCCAGGTTGGGGATCACCTCGTTGAGCCCGCAGGCGTAACACAGGTCATGGCTCGAATCGGCGGGAATGAGCCAGTTGCACAACTCATATTCCTCGCGATTGCGGCAGTGGCGCCACTGACCACCCTGGTCATCCACGCGCCGACCGCTGGAGTGCACGCTGAGGGGTTTCAGTTCCAGCGCGGCCGAATCGAAACCGAGCCCGGCGCCGCAGTTTGTGCATTGGGTGTTATCGAAAAAAATCCGATTCCCGCAACGGCATTTAAAATTTTTCATGCGGCATCCGCTGGTGCAAACCAGGTGGTGTAAAAGTCATTGTTAAGATCGGCAAAGGCCAGCTGTAACTTGTCGATGTGGTCGTGCAATGCGGCCGGGTCGAGGCTGCCGTCAGCTGCAGGCAATTGCAGCGCGCGAATCGCACTGCAACTTCTCGCGGGCGTCGCCGATCGCGGCAGGCTCGCAATCGCGTTTTCGACCTGGTCGATGCAATACGCGACCGAGCGCGGGAACAACTGATCCGTGAGCAGAAACCGAATGGCGTCGGGGCCCGTCACGCGCCGCCTGACCTGCTGCCGGTACATCTGGTAGGCGCTGAGGCTGCGCAGTACTGCCATCCACAGCGTGTTGTCAAAGCGCTTGAGTTCGTCGCGGCCTGACATCAACAGGGCCGCGGCGACATCGATGATGCGTGTCGTCATGTCTGCGCGCTCGAGATGCCAGCCCATGCGGGCCAACTGATAGCCGTCACCGTGGGTCATCGTGCCATCGATCAGCCCGGCCAACAGCTGGCAGCGCTGGATGACGTCTTCGAGAATGCGCCGGCGTTTTCTTTCCTGGACCGCTTGCGGCAGCTTGTCCCTGGCCATCAGATGCAATTCGTTGAGCACCCTCCATGCCTCGGCGGGAATGACATCGCGCGTCGTGCGAGCATTTTCGCGAGCGAGGGCCAGCGTGCTTAATAATGAGGCGGCGTTTACTTCGTCGGCCAGCAGAAAGTGGACGATGGACCGGGCATCGTCGGCCTTGCCGCCGGCATCCGCAAAGGCCTGCTCGCCGCCATTGATGTTCAGCACCGCGCGCCAGCCGATGCCCGTGCCGTGGGGCAGGTCCAGAAACAGTTCGCTGTAGACACGAATCAACCGGGCGCTGCTTTCCGCCCGCTCAACGTAGCGGCCCATCCAGTAAAGTCGGTTGCCGACGCGCGATAGCATTATTCGCCGGAGCTCCTGTCGATGACCCAGGTGTCCTTGCTGCCGCCGCCTTGTGATGAATTCACCACCAGCGAACCCTTGCGCAGCGCGACGCGGGTGAGTCCGCCCGGCGTGACGTACATGTCTTCGCCCTGCAGAATGAACGGCCGCAGGTCAACATGCCGTGGCTCGAGTGCGTCGTTCACTACTGTGGGCGCGGTAGAAAGCTTAAGGGTCGGTTGAGCTATGTAATTGCGCGGATCGGCGCGCAGCAGAGTGCGAAACTTTTCGTGCTCGGCCGCACTTGCGTGCGGGCCGACCAGCATCCCGTAACCGCCGGATTCGTTCGCCGGCTTGACCACCAGCTCGGCCAGATGATCCAGCACATATTCGAGGCTGTCCGCATCGGAGCAACGCCAGGTCGGCACGTTGGCCAGCAAGGGTTCCTCGCCGAGATAGTAGCGAATCATGTCCGGCACGTAGGTGTAGACGACCTTATCGTCGGCGACGCCGGTGCCGGGCGCATTGGCCAGCGCGACGTTGCCGGCGCGCCATGCGCGCAACAGGCCCGGGACGCCGAGCTGCGAGTCGGCCCTGAAGGCTTCGGGGTCGAGGTAGTCGGCATTCACGCGGCTGTAGATGACGTCCACGCGCACCAGGCCACCGATCGTGCGCATGTACACCTTGTTGTCGCTGTTGACGACCAAATCGCCGCCTTCGACCAGCTCGCACCCCATGCGCTGAGCGAGATAGGCATGCTCGAAATAGGCGGAGTTGTAGATGCCGGGCGTCAGCACCACGACTTCCGGCTCATCATCGGTTGCGGGTGACAACGAGCGCAACATATCGAACAGCGCCGACGGATAATCGTCGACGGGCCGAATGTTCTGGTTGCTGAAGAGCTCCGGAAACACGTGCTTCAGTACGCTTCGGTTTTCCAGCATGTAAGAAACGCCCGACGGCACCCGCAGGTTGTCTTCGAGCACGTAAAGCGTGCCGTCGCTGTCGCGCACCAGGTCGGAGCCGCAGATATTGGCCCAGACATCGTGGGCCGGGTTCGCGCCGATGCAGGGTTTGAGGAAATTAGTCGACGAGTCGACGATGTAGGCCGGAAAAACGCCGTCCTCGATGATGCGCCGCTGATGGTAGATGTCGTGAATGAACATGTTCAGCGCACGCAGGCGCTGTTTGAGCCCGGCCTCGGTCTTGTCCCACTCGTGCCCGTCCAGCGTGCGCGGAATAATGTCGAAGGGCCAGGCCCGGTCGATGTTCTGGCCCTCGGTGTAAACGGTGAAGGTCACGCCCATTTCCAGAATCGCGCGCTCGGATGCGGTCTGGCGGGCACGCAACCGCTTGGGGCTGAGTGATGCAAGGTAGCGCGCAACCTCTTCGGCCGCGGTCCGCGGCCGCCCTGCAGCGTCAACAAGTTCGTCGTAGAAGCCGGCCGGATCATAATGCGCCCAGTCCAGCGTAACCGCCGCGCCTGTCGATTTGTCGCTAACAGATTGTTTTGGCATGTGTGGGGATAGGGTAGCGCACAACCACAGGCGCGGCTAGCGGCGGGAATGGTGGTCGAACGTTTTCGTCGTGGTGTCTGCTACCCGCGCCAATGGCGGGCATGATTAAGCAACAATACGTATGGTCAACGTTCGGTTGAGTTGCTACAAAACACAATCGACCGTGCGCTAAGGCATTGATTATGTTGAGTCTTGCGACCAGCGTGATCTTGCTGATGCGGCAGCCTGAGTGCATCGTCTTGCGAGGCAGGCTGGCGCTGCGAGCCCATATGCTGCCGCAGAGCAAGAAGTTGTCGCGCAGCATGAAGCCGTAAAGCACAAAACTTGAGCCCCAGTGAATGGCAAGAGGCATTGCGAAGCACGGTTAGTTACCGGATGATGCACGACCTGTCGTGACTCTATAATAGAGACCAATAATTGGAGAGAGCGTGGCCGCAGCGGAGGTGGCCCGCAGAAAAGGAAAACACACCGGGCTGAATAACAACAAGAACGAAATTCGGCTGGCGCGTGCAGGGCGCTTTGCATAGCCGGCAAGCTGCAGACTAAAGCGGCGGCCCTTTATTAATAGGATTACAGATGCGCTTCCAAGTACTTTCACACGCCTGCCTGTCGGTACAGGCTAAAGGCAAAACCCTGGTATCAGACCCCTGGCTCGTGGGGACCTGCTACTGGCGGTCGTGGTGGAATTATCCGCCGGTGAAACCGGAGCTCGTCGAGCAGCTGAAACCCGACTGGATTTACCTGACCCACGTGCACTGGGATCACTTCCAGGGCCCGTCGCTGCGCAAGTTCTCCAAAGACACCCAGATCCTGATCCCCTATGAGCGTTCGCCGCGCGTGCGCGCCGACCTCGAGGCGATGGGCTACAAGAACATCATCGAGATGGACCATGGCAAGACCATGGAGCTGGCACCTGATTTCAAGGTGACTTCGTACCAGTTTTCATCGCCTTGGGGCGACAGCGCCATTGTCATCGAAGCGGACGGCGTGACCCTGTTCAACGCCAACGACACCAAGTTCGTCGGCTGGCCGCTGAAGCAGATACTGAAGCGCCACGGCCCGATCGACTTTGCCTTCCGCAGCCACAGCTCGGCCAACGACCGGGTATGCCTGCATTACACCGATGTCGAGCAGTCCGACGACGAACGCTTCTACGAAGACCCGGAGCTGTACATCAAGAACTTCGTGAATTTCATGGAGAAGGTGCAGCCGAAGTACGCCATTCCCTTTGCCAGCAACCACTGCCACCTGCACAAGGACGTATACCCGCTGAACAGCTACGTGATGACGCCGGTGCTGGTAAAGGACTACGTCGATTCACACGACGTGTTTCGCAATATCAAACTGCAGATCATGGTGAGCGGCGATTCGTGGGACTCGGAGAAGGGCTTCGATATTGCGGAGCACACGTATTATTCTGACCGCGACGCGCACATCGAGCGCCTGCTGGAAGAGAACCGGGAAAAGCTGGAACAGACCTACGCCAAGGAAGACCGGGTGAAGGTGAGGCTGAAAGATTTCGAGAAGTTCTTCGGCAAGTTCAATAAAGGTATACCCGGTTTCTACCGTAAGAAGTTCAAGGGCAAGCCGATCATCATGCGCGCGGTGACCAGCGACAGCCGCTATTGCGTCGAGGTGGACGTGTATAACGACACCATCAAAGAGATCGACGAGGCCAGCATCGGCAAGGACGCGATCATTTACGAGGCGCCTGCGGTCGTGATGCGCACAGCGCTGGTGCTGAACATGTTCAGCCACGCGGGCATCAGCAAGCGCGTGAATTACTATTGCCGTCAGGCCGACGAACCGACCCTGCGGTTGTTCAACCGACTGCTGGAAGCATGGGAATACGACGCGCTGCCGCTGAACAAACTGTTTTCGATGCGCACTGTGCGTTCGTACTTGCCGCGCTGGCGCGAGCTGTTGTTCTACGCGCAGGCCGTGCTGATGATGCTGGGTGG
>JARRLL010000010.1:0-112755 GCA_037387125.1 Gammaproteobacteria bacterium
GCCCGCAGGGATGCGGGCGCCAAGCCTACATGGACGTATTCACGGCGTGTCGCCGAAACCTGAGCCGCAACCCGTCTCGACCGGGCCGCCTGAATCTACCTTGACCGACCTCCCAGCTCCGCCATCTGTTACCAGCAGCCGCCGGCATGGTATTGTTTGCGGCGCCCGGTGCACGCCGTGGCTTAAGAACAACTATTGAAATCCAAGAAAACCGAATACCGGAGTCAGACCCCATGCCCTACAAGGATATGCGCGAATTTTTGGACGCCCTCAAAGAGGACGGCCAGCTGCTGGATTGCGATGTGCCCATCAAGGCCGCCCACGGTGATAACGAATTACAGGCGCTGATGAGGCTGCTGTGCCAGAACGACGGCCCGGCGCTGATGTTGAAAAACCTCAAGGGGTATAACACACCGGAGATTCCGGTGATCTTTAATCCTTTCGGCACGCGTGAGCGCACGGCGATGATGATCGACTGTAAGGATCCGCTCGAGAGTAAGAAAAAGCATGCCGAGGTACTCGGCGATCCCAAATCCTGGGTTGACCCGGTTGTTGTCGAGCGCGACAAGGCGCCTTGCAAAGACGTCGTCATTAAAGAGGCAGACATTTCGCTGGACAAGCAATTGCCGCACGTCTGGTTTGGCAAGGAAGCCGCCTCGTATATCACCGGCGCCGTCGGCATCACGCACGACCCGGAAACGGGTGAGCGTAACGTGGGTTGTTATCGACTCACTCAGCTGTGGAATGCCGTGCACCCGCAGGGCGAGGAATATCCGGAAGAGCAACAGAAAAAAGAGCTCTCGGTGTTCTGCTTCTGGAACCCGCCGATGAGCCACATCGGCTTGCATCTCGCCAAAGCGACGGCCATGGGTAAACCGTTGGAAGTCGCTTTTGCCTGTCAGTGTGATCCGGCCATCCATCTGGCTGCCGCAACCGGTTTACCTTTCGGCAAGGACGAATTTCAATTCGCGGGCGGTTTGCGCGGCGAACCGGTCGAGCTGGTGCAGGCCGAGACGGTCAACCTGCAGGTGCCCGCCACCGCCGAGTTCATCATCGAAGGTGTGTTTATTCCGAATTCGGAGACGACGATCGGTAATCACTCCAATCCCGTTGGTTATTACGACGCGATCCAGGTGTTTCCGCGCTTCAAGGTGACGGCGATTACTCATCGCAAGAAGCCCCTCTGGTACGCGACGATGGAAATGATTCCGCCGTTCGACCACAACTACCAGGCGCTGATGCCGGTTGAGACGGAGGTGTTGAGCGATCTGCAGAGAAAGATTCCTGAAGTGAAGGACGTGGTCGTTACGCCCAACATGACCTATGTCGTGCAGCTCAACGTGGACGGGGCGCGTAAACCGCATGCGGAGTTCGGCAAGTACATCCTGCACGCCGTGTGGGGTTCGGCCGGCCGCTGGGGCCGTACGGCCAAGATCGTGATCGTTGTCGGGCCCGACGTGGATCCCTATGACATGGATTCGATCGAGTGGGCCATCGCGACACGCGTGCAACCGGCGACAGACACGATTATCAATGAGTCCGGGCAGGCTTTCGTGCTCGACCCGTCCGCGCCGAAAGGCCATCACGGCTTCCCGGTGGTGGGTTCGCAGCTGGGCATCGATGCCACGATGAAAGTGCCGGAGCGCTTCGACCATTACCAGGAAGTCAGCATGCCGACGGCGGAAGAAGTTGCGGCTATCGCCGACAAGCTGAAGGACCTGCTCTAGGGTCAAACAGGCCCGTTGCCGTGCTGTGTGACCTGCCGGTTTTGGTGACCCGTTGCTTGCCGCTTGCGGGGGGTGCATGAAAATCTGCGTGTACGGTTGCGGCGCCATTGGCAGCCTGGTCGCGGCGAGACTGTCTGCCGCCGGTAACGAAGTGTGTGCCGTGGCGCGCGGGGAGCACCTGGCCGCCATTCAAAGCGGCGGGTTGACCCTTCTGGCCGACGGCACCGACTCGATCACGGCCGGCATCGTTGCGAGTGACGACCCGGCCCTGCTCGGTGAGCAGGATTTTGTTTTCCTCACGATGAAATCACACGCGGTTCCCGCGATTGCGGACGCCATCGCACCCTTGCTCGGCGAGCACACGGCAGTCGTGACCGCAACGAACGGGATTCCCTGGTGGTATTTTCGCGGTGTGCCGAATGTTTCCGAGGCGCCTGAATTGCGCAGCGTAGACCCCGGGAAAAAGCTCTGGAGGGCCATCGGCCCCGAACGGGCTCTGGGTTGCGTGGTCTACCCGGCCGCTGTCCTGGTTGAACCGGGCGTCGTGAAGCATGTGTTCGGTGACCGGTTTGCGATAGGCGAGCCGGACGGTGCTTCGAGCCAGCGCATAGAGGCACTGGCGAATTGTTTGCAGGGGGCGGGCTTCGTGGCGCCGATCCAAGAAGATATTCGTGGCGATATCTGGACCAAGCTCGTCGCGAACGCAGCCTTCAACCCGGTCAGCGTAATCACGGGCAAAACGCTCGGTGGGATGATCGATGACGAGGCGACCTGCAATCTACTGCGTAACATCATGGAAGAGGTGACCGCCGTCGCGGATGCTTACGGTGTCGCGACCAGCATGACCGCGGACGAGCTTATCGATGCGACCCGTCAGCTGGGCGCGCACAAGACTTCGATGTTGCAGGATTTTGAGGCCGGTCGTGCGCTGGAGCTCGGGCCAATCGTTGGTGCGGTGCGCGAACTGGGCGCATTGCGCGGCGTTGCCGTGCCCAATCTGACGATGGTTTACCAGCTTGTGCAATCCGGAATGCTTCAGCATGAGTGACGCTCGCGTGATAAAAAGCGCAGACATGTCGACTGAATATTTCACCGACGAGCGCTGCCACATTCTCGAGCTGTCGAATTCACCGGCTGACCCTGACGTGTCGATTGCCCGCGCCCGCGTGGAACCGGGCGTAACGACCAAGCAACACCGCGTCGCGGGCACCGTCGAGCGTTACGTGATCCTGGAAGGCCGCGGGCGAGTCTACGTCGAGGGGTTGCCGGACAGTGACGTGGCGCCCGGCGATGTGGTGATCATTCCGGCCGGCGTTACGCAGTCCATACAAAACACGGGTAATAAAGACCTGGTGTTCCTCTGTATCTGCAACCCCAGGTTCGAATGGGCAAATTACGCATCGCTGGAATAATTTGGTGCCGGCAAACGCAGCAGCACAGCCTTGCGCGCAGAATGCATAGGCATGCGACTCGGCAGATGTGATAATCGCCTGCTATCTGCAAGGCACAACCCGTGCCCGATGGATTGAGCCGGAGACAGTAAATGGAATGGGTGGCCTCACCGGAAGCCTGGATCGCGCTGGCGACGCTGACAGCGCTCGAGATCGTGCTCGGTATCGACAATATCGTGTTTATTTCGGTACTGGTCGGCCGCCTGCCCGCCGAGCAGCGGGACAGGGCCCGTATCATCGGCTTAGCGCTGGCGATGGGCATGCGCATCCTGTTGCTGTTGTTCCTGGCGTGGATTATGAGTCTGCAGGCAACGCTCTTTACGGTGTTGGGCGAAGATATTTCCGGGCGTGACCTGATTTTGCTGGGCGGCGGTTTGTTTCTCATCGCCAAGGCCACGCTGGAAATTCATTCGGCACTGGAGGGCGTTGAAGAAACGCATGTAACGGCGGTTGCCAGTTTCGGTGCCGTGCTCGTTCAGATCGCGCTGATCGACATTGTGTTTTCCCTCGACTCGGTGATCACGGCGGTCGGGCTCGCCAAGGATGTGCCGGTGATGGTGATTGCGATTGTGCTGGCCGTACTGGTCATGATGTTCGCGGCAAAATCCATCGGCGATTTCGTTGATGCCAGGCCGACGGTGAAGATGCTGGCACTGAGTTTCCTGGTGCTGATCGGTACCGCGCTCGTTGCCGAGGGCGTCGGCTTGCACATACCGAAAGGCTACATTTATTTTGCGATGGCCTTTTCCCTGGTTGTGGAGATGCTTAACCTGCGGTTACGAGGTCGCGGCAAGCCGGTGAATTTGTATAAGAAGCCGGGTCTGGAGCAGGCTGAGTAAGCGCGCCACAGGCGGCGCAAGCAGATATTCATGGCGCAAACACTCGTACAGAAAATTATTGCCCGTGCCGCCGGCCGGGAATCGGTTCGGACGGGTGAAATCGTCACCTGCCAGGTCGACCTGGCGCTGCTGCTCGACTCGGGCGGACCGCGCCGCATCTGGCCGCGGCTGAAAGAGCTGGGCGTCGGTGTCTGGAATCCGGACAAGATTGTCTTGATGACCGACCACTTCGTCCCGGCGGTCGATCCGCAGTCGGCCGCTATCCTCAAACTCACTCGCGAGTTTGCCGCAGAGTTCGGCATTAAAAAGTTTTTCGACATGGAAGGCATCGGGCACGTCGTGCTGGCCGAACAGGGGTTGTTGCAGCCGGGCATGTTTTGCGTGGGCGGCGATTCGCATTCCACCAACGGCGGAGCCTTCGGTTGTTACATGGCGGGCTTCGGCGCGATCGAGATGACCGGCGTCACCGTGACCGGCGAGATCTGGTTGCAGGTGCCGGAAACGATACGCGTGAACTGGGAGGGCAATATTCAACGTGGCGTTGCGGCGAAAGACATGTCGCTGTATTTGTGCCGGGAACTGGGCATGGCGAATGCCTTTCGCGCCATCGAGTTCGGCGGCAGCACGGTGGCCGCGATGGCGATGGCGGAGCGCATGGTCCTGACCAACATGGCGACCGAACTGGGTGCCGAAACCGGCCTGGTGACGCCCGACGAGACCACACTGGCGGCCATTCGGGCAGCCGGCGTCGAGCCCGCAGCCGACGCACTCGACTGGCGCAGCGACGCTGATGCCGCGTTTCTGGCAACCCACGAATTCGATGCGACGAGCTTGATTCCGCAGGTGGCGGCGCCGCACAAGCCGTCCAACGGCGGGCCCGCGGATGATTATTGCAGTGTGCAGATCGACCAGGCCTACATCGGCGCCTGCGTCGGGGCGAAGCTCAGCGATTTGCACATGGTTGCCGAGGTGCTCAAGGGGCGCAAAGTATCGCGCGCGACGCGGCTACTGGTGGCGCCCTCGTCGAAACGCACGATGGCCGAGGCGGCTGCCGACGGCACGCTGGCAACCATCGTGGAAGCCGGCGCTACTTTATTGCCGACCGGCTGCGGCGCCTGCGCTGGTCTTGGTGCCGGCGTCCTGGCGGAAGACGAAGTCTGTATTTCGTCGACCAACCGGAATTTCCAGGGCCGCATGGGCGCGAATTCATCGCAGGTGTATCTGGCTTCTCCCTATACGGTCGCGGCGTCGGCAGTCATGGGGCACATCGCCGACCCACGGGAGTTGCTGTTTTGATTTGTTGTCAGACACCCATTCACTGGTCGGCGAAGATTCTTTTCAGGGCGGGGTAAGGATTCGTGTCTGACACCAATGCACAGCAAATCATCACCGGACAGGTATGGGTTTTCGGTGATGAGATCAACACCGACAACATGGCGCCGGGCATTTATTTCAAGGAACCCATGGATGTCAGGGCGCAGCATTGCCTCGAAGCCGTCGACCCTGATTTTGCCGCCAACGTAAAGCCAAGCGACATTATTGTCGGCGGCAAGAATTTCGGCGTAGGCTCGGCTCGCGAGCAGGCGGCGATGGCGTTTCAGTATCTCGGCGTGGGCGCGATTCTGGCCGAGTCCTTCAGCCGGATTTTCTACCGCAACGCGATCAATTTCGGATTGCCGTTACTGATTTTTCCTGCGGCCGATGAAATCGAGGCAGGTCAGTTGCTCGAGGTCGACCCGGTGGCCGGCAGTGTAAAGAATCTGACCAGCGGTCAGGCGTGGCAGGTCGAAGGCATACCGGAACACCTCATGGAGATGATCAATGCGGGCGGTCTGATGCCCTGGCTGGCAAAAAAATACGCTGTCAATGATTAGCAGATTTATGCCGATCAGTAACCTTTAAAACGGGCAATGGCTAAAGGGTTGATGGCCAATGGAAGATCGACCAACGGAACAGCGGCCAAAGGAATAACGAATGAGTTTGGGTAAAGTTTTGCGGAAACAACTCGCCGGCGCGGAAGCCGTGATTGCTCCGGGCGTTTACGACGCGCTGACGGCGCTCATGGTCGAGCAGGCGGGCTTTCACTGCGCGTACGTGAGCGGCGCAAGCGTTTCGTTCACTCGTATAGGCCGCCCGGACCTCGGTCTGACGACGCTGACGGAAGTCGCCGACGCGGTCGCGAACATGCGTGAGCGCACGAATATACCGTTGATCGTCGATGCGGATACCGGCTTCGGTAACGCCTTGAATGTCATCCGCACCGTGCGTCTGCTCGAAAGAATGGGCGCCACCGGCATCCAGCTCGAGGATCAGACCTCACCCAAGCGCTGCGGGCACCTCGCGGGCAAGAGCATGGTGAGCACCGCCGACATGGTGGGCAAACTGAAGGCCGCGCTCGATGCACGCGCTGACGATGCCACGCTGATCGTCGCGCGAACCGATGCGATCGCCATCGACGGTATCGACGCGGCCATCGACCGGGCGCATGCGTATGTCGATGCCGGAGCCGATGTGCTGTTTATCGAAGCCATGCGTGACAAAGAGCAGATGGCGCGCATCGGCGCAGAAATCGGTTCGCGCGTGACTCTGCTCGCGAACATGGTGGAGGGCGGCAAGACGCCGCTAACACCTGCGAATGAATTAGCCGAGCTCGGGTTTCGACTGGTGATCTACCCGGGTGCGATGGTCCGTATCGTGAGTTTCGCGGCACAGAATTATCTGCGTGAACTCAAGGAGAAGGGCACCACGGCCGGTTTGCTTGAGCAGATGAACCAGTTCGACCAGGTGATGGACCTGGTCGGGTTGCAGGAGTCGGTTGCCGAGGGCAAGAAATACGATCCTGACATCAAAGATGCCCGTGACTAATTCGCGGGCCACTCGCCCTTTGTGATCGGCTGGCAGGTGTTGCTGAGCGTTTTGCGACCGGCCACTCGCTTAGGCCTGCGTCATGCGCTCGGTGGCCGGTCACAAAACGCCCAGCAGGCCGGTAAGCTATCTGGCGGAAGGGTTTGCGGCCGCCGCCGCGTCGATTGCCGCACAATAAAAAAGTCTGCGGATTTGCATCCGCAGGCTTGTGTTTCGCTCGCCAGAATTAAAGCGATTTAGAAGGTATAGCGCCCACCGATGCGCAGGACTTCGTCCTGGCCGTTCACGCCGTTAACACCGTCAACGAGTTTTACGCTCAGCGACAGATTTTCATTGAAACTATAGGAGCCACCCAGCGACCAAATAAAATTGCTCAGGTCGTCATTACCGACTACGTTGTCAAGATCGCCTCCGACCAGGCTGAAGGTGCCGAACAGGCCGAGTTTGTCACTCAGCATGGTGTTCAAGCCTACTTTTGCCTCGATGGCCGTCGGGTCCCCGTCACCAGCCGGGAGAGCGGCAGATCGGTCGCCGAACCAGAGACCGCCTTCGAGGATCATGGTTAGTTTTTCATTAAGGCTTTGCGAATAGCCGCCATTGATGTTGATGTAGTCATAATCCGGCCCATCAGTATCGTAGCTGCCGATCATGCCGCCCGCGTACCAATTCTCGTTAAAACCCCAGCTGCCGGCGATTTCAATGCCGTTTTTTTCATCATTACCGCCGCGTTGATTGTTTTCGCCACCAGTTATATAGGCGAATTCCAGGTAGGTAGGCGGTGCAGCAAATGCCGTGCCGGTAAACACAACGCCCGCTAATAAAAGCGCAAACTTATTCATAAATCTTCCCTCAGGTGACACACAAGAAAACAACAAATTCCAACAACAAAGCCCGCACCGCATGTGGCTGCAGAAGCCGTCGGTACCTGCGAGCAGGCGCACTTTTATCATCGCCTGCACGGTCGGGCAAATCTGAATCAGCGGGCCGCGGTGGAGGGATATAATAAAAAACGAAGATTATGTTGAGCTTCAACCACCTTCGAGTGTTTCTTAGCGCAAAATTGGCACTGTTCGATATAGTACAAATGACCGTGGACGCATTGATTCTGCGGGTGTTTTAAAGGCGCATGATGCGCGAGGCTGCTGACTTACAATTTGCGTGGCGGATAAAGCGCATATCTGTAGTATTCTTGGTGCAGCAATTTTCAGGGGAGAAGCTAAATTGCTCCAAAATAATAATAAGAAAAAAACGGCTCTTTTTAGAGATCTACTCCATAGCAACGAACTCGAGTTTCTCTGTGAAGCCCATAACGGTATTACCGCGCGCATAGCCGAGGAAGCAGGCTTTAACGGCATCTGGGCGGGTGGCTTGTGTATGTCCGCCCAGTACGGTGTTCGTGACAGTAACGAAGCCAGCTGGACACAGGTGCTGGAGATGCTGGAATTCATGTCCGATGCCAGTTCAGTGCCGATATTGCTGGACGGCGACACGGGTTACGGCAACTTCAACAACGTCCGCAGGCTCGTGCGGAAGCTGGAGCAACGGAATATTGCTGCCGTGTGTATCGAGGACAAGCTCTACCCCAAGACGAACAGCTTTATCGATGGCGATAAACAAGAGCTGGCATCGATCGATGAGTTTTGCAGCCGCATCAAGGCGGGCAAGGACGCACAGCAGGATGACGACTTCTCCATCATTACCCGCGTCGAAGCATTTATTGCCGGTTGGGGCCTGAGCGAGGCGATGAAGCGCGCCGAGGCCTATCACGAGGCCGGTTCCGACGGCATCCTGATCCACAGCGCGCTGAGCAACCCGAGTGAAGTGCTGGCATTCAAGAAAGAGTGGGCGGATCGCAGTCCCGTGCTTATCGTGCCTACAAAGTATTACTCGACGCCGACGGACGTATTCCGCGAGGCCGGCTTTTCAATCGCGATATGGGCTAACCACCTCTTGCGCGCCGCGATCGTCGCAATGCGTGATTGTGCGGAAACGATTTATCGTGAGGAGAGCCTGGTGTCGGTGGAAGACCGCATCGCGCCGGTCAAGGAAATATTCCGTTTGCAGGGCGCATCTGAGTTGCAGGATGCCGAGGAACGCTACCTGCCCCAACGATCCGAAGATGCAAGAGTCATCGTCCTTGCGGCATCGCGGGGCACGGATCTGGGCGAATTGACGGAAAACCGTCCGAAGACCATGGTCGAAGTTCAGGGCAAGGCCTTGCTGTCGCGCATTGTTGGCGCCTATAACGCCGCCGGCATCAAGCGCATCCAGGTGGTGCGTGGCTATTGTGCGGATCAGGTGAATTTGCAAGGCGTTTCGTACGCTGATAACGCCGATCATGAAGAGACCGGCGAACTGATGTCATTGAAGTGTGCACTGGATGCCGACCCGGACAATAGTCGCGACATTTACATCAGTTTCGGCGACGTGCTGTTCAACCGCTTCATACTGGATAACATGGCGGAGCTGGATGATGACGTAGTGATTGCCGTAGATACGGATTGGCGCGAGTCGGTAAACCGCGGCCGCGCTGCCGATTACATCGCCTGTTCCGAGCCGCATTCCCGGCGTGCTTTTAACAGTCGCGTTCTGGTCACTGCGGCGGGTGAAGACCTCGACGAAAGTATCATCAATGGCGAATGGATGGGCATCATGCGCATCTCGGCGTCAGCGTTGCCTGCTTTCCGTGAACGGGTTAATAAGATGGCGGCCGAGCCGACGGGCAAAAAGGCCAAAATGCATCACCTGATAAACGCGATGGCGACGAACGGTACCAACGTCCGAGCCATATACACCACCGGTTTCTGGTTGGACGTGGACAGCGTTGAGGATTTGGTTGCCGCCGGCCGCTTTGCATGATTGAAGCTCGCCAGTTCATAGAATCTGCTCGCGATGCAGGTTTCGGCCTGTACACGGGCGTGCCTTGTTCGTATCTGAAACCGTTCATCAATTACGTGATCGATTCGGATCAGCTGCGCTACGTGGGTGCTGCGAACGAAGGTGACGCAATCGCGATCGCGGCCGGTGCTGACCTTGCCGGCTTGCGCAGCGTGGTCATGTTCCAGAACTCGGGCCTGGGCAATACCGTCAACCCGCTGACTTCGCTGAATTACAGTTTCAGGATTCCGTCACTGATCATTCCCACGCTGCGAGGCGAACCGGGTGGTGCCCATGATGAGCCGCAACATGAACTGATGGGTGCGATAACCACCGACATGCTCGATCTCATGCAGGTGCGCTGGGAATATTTCCCGGTCGAAGTCGATGAAATTGAACCCGCGCTGAAGCGTGCCGTCGCGCACATGGACAAGGAGCATTTGCCGTATGCGCTGGTCATGCGCAAGGGCAGCGTCGCCCCCACGCCCCTAAATGCGCAACCGGTCGAGCGTGTTCCTGAGCTGTACAGCGGGTCCTTGGCGACGGCGTCGGCCACGCGGCGCGACGTCTTGCGCGCGATACAGTCCGCCGCACCCGACGCGATCCTCATCGCCACGACCGGCTACACCGGTCGAGAGCTGTATGCCTGCGACGACCGGCCGAACCAGCTGTACATGGTCGGATCGATGGGCTGTGCGATCAGCATGGGGCTCGGCATCGCGCTCGCGCAGCCGGACCGCAAGGTCGTTGTTCTCGATGGCGACGGCGCGGCGCTGATGCGTCTGGGTGCGCAAAGTATCGTGGGTTATGAGCGCCCGGCGAATCTCGTCCACGCGCTGCTGGATAACGCCATCCATGAGTCGACCGGCGGTCAGGCCACCGTAGCAAGGTCGGTTAACTTCTGTGCTATCGCTGCTGCAAGTGGTTACCCTGAGGTGGTCAGTATCGCCGACCCCGCCGAAATCGGCGCGACGGTCAATGCCGCGACTGACGGCCCTGTGTTCCTGCACGCGCCGACTCTGCCGGGCGTCCCCGATGATCTGCCCCGGCCAACCGTCAGCCCGGCCGAGGTGGCAGTGCGTTTGCGTGAGCATTTAAGTCGTGGGTGACGTCGGGCGCACGATACTGCTGAACCCCGGTCCCGTTACGCTGAGCGACCGGGTGCGCAAGTCACTCATGCGCGGCGACTGGTGTCACCGCGAGCCGGAGTTCGCAGACCTCACACGGGACATCAATGGTCGGCTGGTGCGCGTCTACCGCGAGATGGCCGGCAAATTCGACGCGGTGATACTGACTGGTTCCGGCACCAGTGCCGTCGAAGCGATGATGGCGAGTTTTGCCCCGCATGATACGAGCACGCTGGTGGTCGCTAACGGCGTTTACGGCGAACGCATGGCCAAAATGCTGGCGGTTCGTAACCGGCCGCATCATCTCGTGCAGACGGCCTGGGGTGAACCCATAGATATCGAAGCGGTAAGCGCCGAGCTGGACATGCGCAGTGAGATTACGCACCTTGCCGTCGTGCATCACGAAACCACGACGGGCCGATTGAACGACCTTCGCGAGCTCAGCAAACTGTGTGATGTTCACGGCGTCAAGATGATGCTCGATTGCGTCAGCAGTTTCGGCGCCGAGTCGATTAACGTGGACGAACTGACAAGCATTGCCGCGATGGCTGCGACGGCTAACAAATGTTTGCACGGCGTGCCCGGTATTTCGTTTGTGCTGGCTCGCAAGGATATGTGGAGCGATGGCCTCGTTCCGGCCGGCAGTGTCTACCAGGACCTTGCGCCCTACTACCAGGGCCAGCACGGTGAGGGCTTTTCACCCTTCACCCAGGCTGTGCAGCCGGCCTTCGCATTGCTCGAAGCGCTCGAAGAGCTGGAAGACGAAGGGGGCTGGGAGCAGCGTCGCTCGATTTACCGGCGGCGCGCGGGATATATCGCCGTTACCCTGAAGGAACTGGGTCTTGAAACCATGCTGCCACCGCAAGAATATTCCTGCGTGCTCTGGTCATGGCTATTGCCGAATGGCATGCAGTATTCCGATATCCATGCATCGCTCAAGAAAGACGGCTTCGTCGTCTACCAGGGGCAGGGGCATTTCAGTAAGGAAATTTTTCGAATTGCCCACATGGGTGATATTCGCAACGGTGACCTCGACCGTCTGGAGGAGTCGTTACGTAAGTGTTTCGCCGGAGCGGCCGGATGAAGTCAGCCGTCATCCTGGCCGCGGGTATGGGTACGCGGCTGCGTGAAAAGCATGCCGACATGCCGAAAGGATTGCTCGAAATCGGCGGCACGCCACTCATCGAACAGTCGATGATGCGACTCGAGCGCGCCGGTATCAGCGATATCGTTATCGTCACCGGCTATGCCGCCGAGCACTATGAAAACCTGGCCGTGCGTTACGACGGGCTGATTCGCCTGGCACACAATCCGGATTACGCGAATTCCGGTAGCATGTATTCTCTTTATTGCGCGCGTGAGCTGCTCGATGACGATTTCCTGTTGCTCGAGTCAGACCTGCTCTATGAATCACGGGCGCTGGACGTGCTGATCGACTGCGAAGCCGCCGACGCGGTTTTGTTGTCCGGGCCGACGAATGCGGGTGACGAGGTCTATGTCGAGGCCCCCGACGGCAAGCTTGCCGCGATGTCAAAAGATCGCAGCAAGCTCAACACGGTTGCCGGCGAGCTGGTCGGCATATCGAAAATCTCGCGTGGCCTGTTTGCCCTCATGAAGCATATTGCGGGCGAGCATTTCCGCGAGTCGCTGCACTACGACTACGAAACCGACTGCCTGGTCGAAGCCGCCAAAACATGGCCCATCGATTGTCCGGTCGTACCCGACCTGATCTGGGGTGAAATCGACGACCCGAATCACCTGGAAAGGGCGGTCAATGAGTTGCTTCCCAGGCTCAGTTAAAACGCTGATCAGGGCCGATTGAGCCGTCTTTTCCGGCCGGTTTTCCGTCCAAACAGGTCGCAACCCCGGGTTGTGATTGCGAATTGTCCTCAATAATGGAACACTGCGCACCGCTGAAAGGACAGGCGGGGCATCCCGGCAACGAGAATTAGTGACATGACCAAGCGTACAAATACTGCGGCCGTATTTGCGGCTGCCCTGGCGTTGGCGGGCTTCGCGCCGCCCGTATTTGCTTACCTCGACCCCAGCACGGGCAGCATGATCCTGTCCGCGATTGTTGGCGTGTTTGCAACGGTCGGGTTGGCGGTAAAGACTTACTGGTACAAGCTGAAATCCTTGTTTCGAGGCAAGGCAGATGATGTGCGTGACGATGACATGGCGGATGACCGCCGGCAGCCGCAGGATAGCGCCAACCAGTAGCTCGCGCCTAAAGTTTCAGTCGGTATATTGAGGCGTTCCAAGTCGCAGAGTCGCAGGGTTTACCCGCGCTGCGGTATCCGAGCTTTTTTTGCGAGTTCACGAACCATGCCCTGGTACGGCGTGCTGACCGGAATATCTGTGTCACTTTTGATGCGCAGGGTAAAATCCTTTGCCCTTGCATGGACGCTTTTAATCGCACCGGTGTTTACCCAGTATGAACGGTGAACCTGCATGCCGAGGCTTTCGTCTATTTCTCTGACCGCGTCGCTAAAGCGATAGAGCACCATGTATTCTTTATCGGGGCTAAAGACCTTGATGTAGTGCTGCTCTGCCTTGATTGCCAATACGTCTTCCGGTTGCAGGGCTGCCGGCAATCGGTCGACAAAGCCAGGTGGACGGACTCCCCATCCGCTTTCAGTATTGGCGCGATGGGCTGACCCTAGCGTTTCGAAGCCTCGCGGTATCACGTAGCGGTATAAAGGCAGTCCGATAAACCGGTCGAAAACATAATTGATGCCGATCCAGATTACTCCGGCTTGCAGCCAGTACCGCAGGAAAGCCATCGAAAAGACCGACCCGGTTTCAGCGCCCAGCACGAGTTCTGGCCAGCGCTCCGCATACAGCCCCGTCAACCAGTTTGAATAGGGGAGCACAATCAGGCACCCCATCGTATGGCCCAATATCAGCAAAACAAGCCAGGGAGGTTTCCAGCGGTTCAGAGCCTTCACCAAGGCTGTCGTCGACAGGCAGGTAGTCCACCAGGGCAGCAACGAGTGAGCCATGTAGAAAATAATACTGGCAGGTAAGCCAGCGATACTAATCATTTTCCAATTGTTGAGACCCGCGTAGATAGCAACCGCGAGCGGAACGAAAAGGTAGTAACCGAGATGCCGCCAGCTGACGGCCTTGCTGGCTGCCGCCGGCTTGCTCTCGGAAGCGCTGCCCATAATCTCGGTGCTTTTTTCTACCATGCGTCGCTATGCCGGTAAGATTTCGCGGAAACCCTGTTTAGGCCCGCCTTAAACACGCCTGGGCCAGCCGAATTCGTGCTTCATGAGTCCTGATTTAAGCATTTTTAAGGGTTTCGGGGAAATTCCGGTCGCAAGCGATCGCTTCACTGGCTACGGTCTCATTTATCGAATATCGAGTCGTCTTGCGCAAACAGACGGGTTGATTGAGTGGACCAAGTCCAAACTTTGTAGTTGGCAGGTGGAGCAGGGCCCATGGAAACTTTGGTTAAACGCCTAACTGCGCAGCCTCTGGCGGGGATTTTCAGCCTGTTGATGGTCTGGTTTAGCCTCGCTTTAGGACACTCTTTGGTGGTCCTCCAGCATGGCAGCCTGCCTATGGGCTTAACAGACACGTTGTTTTCGGTCGCACTTGGTTTTGCCGGTTTTGCCCTGGTCTGGGTTGGTATGAAACGCCCCGAAAATCAGGCCACATTACTCGGCTGGATAGGCGGTGGATTTATCTGGTGTGGCTGGTTCGAATGGACCTGGCGCTACACCGCCCACTGGCTGGCGATAGAGCCGGTTATGGATTCAGGGATGGTCATCCTGTCGCCCGAACTCCTGATGATTCAGGCGACCACCCTGATAGCCGTCGCCTTATTGATTTTTTTCGGCGCCAACAAAGACACTCGGTGTCGAATGTTTATGTGGTTCCACCGCAATTTCAAACTGAAGCCACCGGAAAAAATGACGCCGGGGTTCAAGCGACAGCATGCCCGCAACACGGCACTCGAGACGGTTTTCCTGATCTGGACGATCTACCTGTTCGCGATCTTTATCAATGATCCTCGCGGTATCAAATACGACTCAATAGCCGCCATGGTCATCACGGTGGGTTTCGTCGCCTGGTGTATTTACCTGATTCCCAAGCTGCTCAAATTGAGAGGTCTCGGAGCGACATTTCGCTATGCGATCCCGACCGGGAATATAGCGTGGCTGCCGATCGAGGCGTTCGCGCGCTGGGGGCTCTATCCGGAAATCTGGATATATCCGGCCAAATACACGGCTGCCATGAGCGCCGTCTTCATTCTTTACGTCGCAGGGATTGTTGCGATGTACATGACAAATACCGGCGATATTGCAGGCAAAGCCGAGCCGGTAGCGGCTTGAATTTTCTATCTAATCCTGGCCCGCGGGATACGGGCCTAATCGGGGGATAAACCATGCAGACCACCATCCTGAAGACACATCGCCTGATGGCAGCTCTGCTGCCTGCGATTGTGATCGTTGCTCCGGCAACGTTTGCGCCGCAAGACGGCTGGGCACAGCAAATTGAAGAGGTCACCGTTACGGCGCGGCGGAGCGAGGAAAATGCACAGGATATCCCTGTCGCAGTTGTTTCTGTGGGTTCTGAATTTATTGAGAAGCAGAACATCAGTACAACGGCCGACATTGTTAAGCTGGCACCAGGCGTGCAGTTTGATCAGAGTTTTACATCAAATGATACGCGTATCAGTATCCGTGGTGTTAACAGCAGTCGCGGCCGCGCGAGTGTTGCGGTGCTCGTCGACGGAGTTGATGTCTCGGGGGAAAGCATTACGGTCGGTGGCGGCAGTTCATCGCTGAACACCCGGTTGCTTGATCTGGAACGCGTAGAAATCGTCAAGGGTCCTCAGTCAGCGCTCTACGGTCGAAGTGCATTTGCGGGTGCGATTAACTACATCACCAAAAAGCCTAGTCTTGAAGGTTCTGAGATCAATATCGCGGGTGACTACGGAACTGATGCCACCTTTAGCGCGAAGGCTACCGGCTCCGTTGCTATTGTTCCCGGCGTCTTAGCTATGGGTTTGACCTCAGCGTCCTATCAGTCATATGGATTTTATTCGCCGACTGACAGTTTGAGCTTCGACGCATCCGTTGCCTATGAAGATAATTCTTCTGACCCACGGGCTGTCGTTAAAGTAGGCAATGCCAATACGTTCTGGGATGACGAGGGTAACATTATTCCTAACGTGACCGATCCGTCTGATCCACTTCAGGTGCCGTCGAATGGCTATGGCAACTGGCTGGGAACGATCGGCAGCGTGAATGAAGCCGATATTAATTTGTCGAATTCGGATGCGCGGGGCGCACCGTTTTCCGGCAGTGAAGATGAGAAGATTCTGGCCATTCTGAATATTGGTTGGGATATCGGTAGCGTAACTCTGCAATCCACCACGAGCTATCTGGATATCGATGCCAGCATTAACGATGATGTCGATTATCAGAACGGCCCGGGCAGCCCGAACGCAACCTGGATAGACTTTGTTGGTTTCCCGCGGCTATCGTCTATCGGCAATGAGTTCTTCATTGAAAATGAGACCCAGACCTTTAATCAAGAGCTAACGCTTGAATCTAACAATTGGAATCGCGGGCGCTGGTTGGTTGGCGCGCAGTATTATAATGAAAAAGTTGATAACAAAGATAATTCGCTTAATTACTTCAACGTAGCCGACTTTAACACTGAAGAACCGTTCTTTCCCGACCCGTTTTGCGGGGCTGATCCTACTGTCCCCCCATTCATCGCATATGCGTGTTCTGCAGCCGAATCAATAGCCTACGGAACGCCAGCGAAACTGACTAATCGCGATACAGAAAGCTATTCTTTGTTTGGCCTTGTTTCTTATGATGTGACGGACAAGCTTGGTGTAACGCTGGAAGCCAGACTCATCAAGGACACCATCGAGGCAGGAACAAACACGCTGTTCAGCAGGGTAGATCAGTCGTTTTTTGGTTTGGCCTTGGTGCAGCCTACGTCAGCAGAGACGTCGACCCGCGAATTCAACCCCCGCTTCGCACTGGACTACAAGTTTACCGATGATGTAATGGTCTATGGCTCAGTCGCTCGTGGCTCCAAGCCAGGCGGCTACGGCACGGTGCAGTGGGCACGGCCGGAATTGTCCGAGCTTGAGCCGGAAGAGCTTATCTCCTGGGAGCTGGGCACCAAGACAGCGTGGTTCGACAATTCATTACGGGCCAATGCTGCCTTGTTCTACAACGAGTATAAGAACCGGCAGGTTGGCATTACAGTCTTTGATCCGCTGAATCCCGCCTTTTTCCCGGCTTCCGGTGTATCTAACGCAGGCGAGGCCGAGACCCAGGGTGTCGAAGTTGAATTGCAATGGGCAGCGACTGATACGTTGAGCTTTGGTTTAGGTTATGCCTATACGGACGCCGAATGGACCGATTTCGATTATCGGGATATCCGCGAGAATGGGGTGCCAACAGCGAAAGATCAGGCTATATGCGGCAACTTAAACGGCGATTGTTCCGGTGCGAAAATTGCCGGCATTCCCGAGCATGCACTTAGTTTCCTTGCTGACTACGTGCAGCCATTGGGCGGCACAGGCATGGACTTGTTCATTAACGGTGTTGTGACCTACACAGGCGAACGTCCGTTGAGGGATCAGGTGGTTACGCCTGAAGTTGATTCCCTCACCCTGGTGGATGCACAAATTGGCCTGCAGACTGATTCATGGACCGCAATGGTCTTTGCGACCAACCTGCTGGATAACGACCAGGTCAGCTGGGCGCAGGCGGGACAGAGTGATTTCCGCGATGGTAACTATGGAAGCTTCGGCGGGCCCCGAGATGACACAGCGTTTGCATTCCTCCCGATCCCAAGGATCGTGGGCGTGCGCGCTAGCTACCGATTTGGTGGTGAATAACAAACTTAGCCCACCGAATCCCTGACGGGCGCACTTTTCGCCCTGATCGGATCAGGGATCGGTTCGGCACAAACTGAAGGGCGCCTGCGGGAAGCGTCGATCAGCTAGGGCATCTTTTCAGCCCAAAATAAGTAATCTCAGTTGTATCCTCGCGCTCACTTTTTGCTATCCTTGGCCCGGGAGACTAAAACATGAAAAACAACAAGCAGTTATGGGCAACACGTGATGCCCTTAAAACTGCGTTAATGGTTTCAGGCGGTCGTGACAAGAAGGACCGCGTTGCCGAACCTAACCAGATCTATGACGCACCATTCGAGCCGCGGGCGGCGGCTGCCCGTGGCGCCATAATTGCTGCGAACAAAGTTCTCGACGGCGCGGCGGCGGCCGTGTCCAGGCTTATTCGTGAAGCTCGCAAAGACGGGTCGATCGACGTCATTCTGCTTGAGGATGTCGCCCGGGAATTGTTGGAAAGTCACCGGCGGGTGCCTAACGCGATTTATTGGGCTTTGGTGACGCGCAGAAACATGCCGTTTCTGGTGCGCAGGGCGCTCGGTTGCGCTGTTAACGCGCTCGCTCTCGGTTGCTTCATCGATATGGACGACGATGAGCTTATCGATCTCGCAGTCGGTGCATTGTTGCTCGATATCGGCAAAATAAAAATTCCCGTGCCGCTGCTCGCGAAGGCCCGCAGGCTGTCCGAGGAGGAGGCGAGCATCGTGCGCAGGCATGTCGAGAAAGGCGCCCGGTTGCTCGAATCAGTTCGGGGCCTCTCGGCCAGTTCCCTCGAAATGGTCCGCCAGCACCACGAGCGTATTGACGGCAGCGGCTATCCGGAAGGTTTAACCGGTGATGAAATATCCTTGTTTGGAAAAATTGCCGGTATTGTCGACACCTACGATGCACAGTGCCTTAAGCGTTGGTATGCGCGCAGCGTGTCCGCGCATGACGCGTTGCGGGCTCTGAATGACGACCGGGGGAGGCGATTTGACGCCGACCTCGTCGATAAATTCATCTGCGCCGTGGGCGTTTTTCCCACGGGCACCTGGGTGCAGTTGGTTAATGGTTATGTGGGTCTGGTTTGCCTGCAAAGCCCAAACGAACCAATGAATCCGCAAGTCGCCCTGGTTGAGGGGCCGACGCGTCGGCCGATTCAGACCATCAAATGGCTGACACTTGCCGACCATAGCGTCACCCGCGCCCTGCAACCGTCTGAGCAGCCCGACTATTTCGAGGCGATGGAGCACAGCCTGCAGTCGACCGTCTACGGTATCTGGCCCCGCTGAGTCGAACCCGGCGCCGCGCTTTTTGTTATTGTAGCGGTGTTTTTCGGGCTATTCGCCGCTCCGCAATTACAATTACCTGCTGTTAATTTTTTATGCTCAAAGCGCTGCATAACTGGCGGTCTTATAAGGCCTTTAAGGCATTACCGCGCGACCAGAAAAGAATTGTCATCTACAGCGAAAGCGGCCAGGACTGGCACCATTTCGCGCCGGTCATAAAAAGTCTGCTCGACGAGTATGGGCAGCGCGTGGTCTATCTGACATCTGACCCTGAAGACCCGGGTCTTCGGCAAGCTAATCCAAAGCTCGCGGCTTTCTGCATTGGGTCCGGCCTCACCCGCACGATCTGTTTCCAATGGCTGGATTGCGGCGTCATGGTGATGACCATGGTCGACTTCAACACGCTGCAGCTGAAGCGCTCGATCAACCCGGTTACCTACGCGTTCATGTTCCACTCATTGATCAGCACACACATGGCCGACCATGAAGACTCGTACGATCACTACGACGCAATACTGTGCGCCGGGCCGCATCAACTGCGCGAGATTCGCAAGCGCGAGGAATTGCTGGGCCTGAAGCCCAAGCAATTATTTGCCCATGGCTATCATCGCCTGGAGGAACTGGCGCAAAATCGCCGGCAGCCGCCACAGTGGAATAACGATGGGGAAGTCCGTGTGCTGCTGGCGCCTTCTTGGGGTGAGCAGACTATCCTTAATGTCTGCGGTATGCGGCTTGTGGACGTGCTGATCGGGGCCGGCTTTAGCGTTACCTTGCGGCCGCATTACCAGACTCGCTGGACCACACCGGATGTCATTGACGGTATAGCCGGCAAGTACGCCGATCATCCGCGCTTTAGTCTGATCGAGCGCATGGGCGAGTCCGATTCGTTGTTTGATTCCCACGTCATGATTACTGACTGGTCGGGTGCCGGAATGGATTACGGCATGGGTCTGGAGAAGCCGGTGCTGTACATTGATTTACCGGCCAAAGCACGCAATGAATGGTGGCCGAAACTGGGTCTGGAGCCATTCGAGGCGTACGTGCGTGACAAGATTGGTGTCATCGTTAAGCCTGATGCGCTTGACGATGTGCCCCGGCAAATTCATGCTCTTTTGCAGGAGCCGGATGTATTTCGTGCCAGCGTCGCAAGCCTCCGTGAAGACTGGGTTTTTAACTTCGGGGCCAGCCCCTCTGCTGCGGCCGCGGCCATAGTTCAGCTGGCAGAGGAAAGTGACAAACGCCCGCCGAACTCGGCCGGTGTTGATAAGCTCAACCCATGACAACAACCGACTCTGAAAATCTGCGCCACAGAGGTGCGCTCTTGCGCTGGGCAGGCTGGTTCGGCATCGTCAATGCGGCGCTCTTCGCATTGGTCGGCACGCGGTATTTGTTTGCGTTTGGCTGGCCGGAGTCCGGCATAGCGATCCTGTACGTTGGGTTGGCGTTCGTTGCGCAATTTGCACTGCTTGGCTATTTGCCGCTGATGATTCTGCTGGGGCCCTTGGCAGTGGCACTGCCGCGCAAGGCAGTGGTTATGACGGCAGGTGTTGTGCTGGCATCCGCCGGATTGACATTGCTGCTCGTCGATACGAATGTTTTTGCGCAGTATCGCTATCACGTGAGCCGGCTGACGATGGAGATTTTCGAGCCATCGACCTGGCTGTTCACGGGGTTCATGTTTCTGATGCTGCTCGCGTTCCAGAGCATGCTGGCCGGCAACGTATGGAAGCGGCTGGGTTCCGGAGGGCTGTCTCGGGGCGGTCGGCTGGCGCTGCTGCTCGTGCTTGCGTGGTTTGGCGCGCAAGGCATACACATCTGGGCGGACGCCACCGCTTATTCACCAGTGACCAGCTTCACCCGTTATCTGCCGCTGTATTTCCCGATGAAGGCGAAAAGGCGGCTCGCGAAACTGGGCTGGATCGATCCGGAAACGGTCGAACAACAGCGATTGCTGCGAGGCGCGGGCGCATCGGGTTCGGGCCAGTTGCTCTACCCGATTAATGAGTTGCAGTGCACGGGCGCCGCGCAAACACCGAACATACTTGTTGTCCTGGTCGATGCGTTACGGCCGGATCATGTTAATAGTCAGCTGACACCGCGAATCGCAGAGTTTGCGGCGCAGGGTCAGCATTTCCGCAATCATTACAGCGGCGGCAATTCGTCGCGCATGGGCATTTTTTCGCTGTTCTATGGCCTGCCCAGTACTTACTGGCAGGCATTCTATGACCTGCAGCGCCCGCCCGTCGTGATGGACCAACTGCAGGAGCGCGATTACGAAATTGCGGCATTCAGTGCCGTCGGGTTTACCAGCCCCGCGCAAATAGATCGAACTGTTTTTGCCGCTGTTGATCCGTCCCGACGCTATTCCGCCGTGCGCGACCAGGACCGTAACGGCGAGATTACCGAGGCATGGGCCGGCTGGTTTAACGGCCGCACGGATCTGGAAAAACCATTCTTCAGCTTCCTCTACTATGACCCCGGCAAATCCCCGGCCAGTGAGGGGGGCGAAATTCAGGGTGCTACCGAAGTCGAACAGCGCCATGAATCTTATCGGCGGGGTATATCAGCGGTTGATAAAGAGGTGGCGACGGTTCTGGATACACTGGCCGGCGCAAATACCGATCGCCAAACGCTGGTTATCTTGGCCAGTGATCACGGTTATGAGTTCGATGAACTGGGTTTGGGCTATATAGGGCATGGCAGTAATTACGGTCCCTGGCAACTCAGGTCACTGTTGGTGATGGACTGGCCGGGACGAGAGTCCCATGCGTTCGATCATCGCAGCGCCCACCAGGATTTGCCGGGCACCTTGATGAGTGAGCTGTTCGGCTGCAGCAACCCCGTCGCGGATTACAGCAGTGGCGGTAAACTTTTCGACGGCGAGTCATGGGAATGGATCATGGCCGGCAGTTACAGTTCCTCAGCAATCGTCGAGCCGGACAAAATTATCGTGACTTATCCGGGCGGTTTGATCGAGTTGCTCGATGCCGATTACCGACCCACATCCGAGGTCAAACTGGATCCCCGGCGTATCGAAGAGGCCATGCTGGAAATGCGGCGGTTCTATCAATGATGGCTGCCACTGAACTGGCCGGCACGAGACGATCAGCAGGATTTTTCGTCAGGAGCCTTGCGTTACCGATGCTCCTGCTGCTGCACCTTTCGGCACACGCCGGTCAATTCGTCGTAACCGCCGGTCATTCGCAAATCACTTTCGATGAACAGCAGGCCGTGCCTTTGCGGTGGGTATTGTGTTCTGAGATTTGCGATGCGGATGCTAACCACCGCGCGACGCTGTTCGATACCGATGACGGCTACGTGCGCATCAGTTCGTCGGACGGTCCCGGCGGTTCGTTTACTGCACGTGTAGACGAAGCGGCGGACGAGGTGATCGTAACTTTTAAGTCGCGCCGCCACAGTTACGTCTACCGTATCTCGCGCTTAACCCCGGGCCTCAAGATCGAATTGCCGCCGTTGGCCAAATTTGAAATCGCCACAGGCTCGGCTTTCGTGCCCGAACAACTGCCCGGTTTCGGACAGATTTACAGCAGGGTCAGGCCCGTTCAGGTCGGCGCGGTCGGGCAGGAAGACATCGAGGAGTTGGAAGCCGGGCCGCGCATTATCGCCGCCGCGACCGACAACTGGACCGGCATACGGAACCGCTACTGGGCCTTTCTTGTGCGGCCGGCGGCTGAGCCGGTGGAGGCGACTGTCAGCCTGTTGCGGCCGGATCGTCCCAGCATGACTTTCAAGAGCGAGGTTGAAACGGAGTCGAGCAATGTGCATATTTATGCAGGGCCCGTGGAATGGTCGGCGCTTAAGAGCGTATCTCCCGATTTAAGCGAGATGCTGTTTGCAGCACTTTGGGATTTTCTGCGTGCGTTGTGCTTTGGCATGCTTGTGCTGCTGGGTTGGTTGCAGGAGTTGGTCGGCAGTTACGGCCTGGCCATTATCCTGCTGTCGTTGACGGTCAAGGTGCTGATGTCGCCCTTAACGATGCTCGCAGATCGCTGGCAGGCCGACGTGAACAGGCAGCATACGCTGCTCAAGCCGGATCTGGACGAGATCAAGCGTACTTACAAAGGCGAGGAGGCTCACAGGCGAGTGCTTGCAGTTTATAAGAAGCACAACGTGAGCCAGTTTTATACTTTCAAAAGTGCGGCCGGCTTCCTGATTCAAATACCAGTTTTCATTGCCGCCTTCGACATGCTCGCCGAGAATATCGCGCTGAATGAAGTGGCCTTTCTCTGGATAGATAACCTGGCTAAGCCGGACCGTTTAGCCCGGTTACCGTTCGTCATTCCGTTTTTCGGCGGCGCCCTCAACCTGCTGCCTTTCCTGATGACGGCGTTGAGCGCGCTGGCCGCCTGGCTGCAGGCTGACGATACGTTATCAGCCGATCTGCAGCGTCAGCAAAGCATCCGGCTCTATTTGATGTCTGCTGCTTTTTTCGTTCTGTTCTATACTTTTCCAGCTGGGATGGTGTTGTACTGGACATCTTCCAATTTATTTCATCTGCTTAAAGTCGAGTTCGCCGGCTTGGTTGCCCGCCTGAGCTCCGGGCAGGGTTAGGGTATATGTTGTCGTTTTTCCATCGCTTTAATTCGTTCCAGGGTATTTCGCTGCAGCATGTTTTAGTGCTGCCGGTATTAACGGTGCTGGCCGGTTGTGCCGGCGCACCGGATGACACGGCAGACCGCGCCGCCGATGTGGACTGGGATGCGATCAGTATGGCCAACCAGGCGCCGGTATCGTGGCGAGAGGATGTGCAACCGGTGCTCGAACAGCGCTGTGTGGTTTGTCACGGCTGTTTTGACGCGCCGTGTCAGCTAAAACTTACGTCGTACGACGGGCTGGAGCGGGGCGCCAACCCGGAAAAGGTCTACAACCAGGGGCGAATCAGAGCCGCACAGCCCACGCGATTGAATATTGATGCCGAAGGTTCGGCAGCATGGCGCGACAAAGGTTTTCATCCGGTTCTGGCCGAGACCGAGATTCAGAGTGAACGCGACGCGGCTGATTTCATGCGCAACTCGGTGCTCTATCGAATGTTGCGCTTGAAACAGCGCAACCCGCAGCCCCGCACGGGTTTATTGCCTGACTCTGTAACCATCGATTTGAGTCGTAAGCAGGTCTGCACCACTGAAGAAAAAATCGCGAAATTCGAACGGGATAATCCGCTATGGGGTATGCCTTACGGCATGCCGAACCTGGCAGATCAGGAATACAAAACCCTTGTTCGCTGGCTGGCTCAGGGCGCGAAGGGGCCCGAGCCGACCGAATTACCCGCGCAGGAACTTGCCCAGATTGAGGAATGGGAGAGATTTCTGAACGGCGGCAGCCGGCGCGAGCAGTTGATGAGTCGTTATCTCTACGAGCATTTGTTCCTGGGACATCTGCACTTTGCCAACGCGGATGAGCGACATTTCTACCGGCTGGTGAGGTCTTCGACGCCGCCGGGTGAAGCAATCAGAGAGATACCGACGGTACGTCCCTTTGAAGATCCGGGCTCGCAACCATTCTGGTATCGATTGCGTCTCTTCGACGCCAGCATCGTGGCCAAGGCGCATGTAACCTATGAATTGTCGGCGCAGCGTCTGGAGCGGTTCCGTGAATTATTTCTCGCGTCCGGCGACGACGTTGATGAGTTGCCGGGTTATGACTTGCCCGAAGCCGCTAATCCGTTTGTCGTTTTTGATGATCTCCCGATTCGCTCCCGCTATTTATTCATGCTCGACGACGCGAGGTTTTTCATTCAGGGTTTTATCAAGGGGCCGGTGTGTCGCGGCCAGGTCGCGTTGAATGTGATCGAGGATCAGTTCTGGGTGTTTTTCTTGGATCCAGATGTCATGAAATTAGACCTCTCTGAAGACCGGCGGCGGGTCATCTATGCATACCTCGAGATGCCGTCCAAAACCCAAACCTATAATCCGGTTTCCGCGTATACGAAATACTGGAAGGCCCAGAAAGAGTATCTGTCAGCCAAAGGTGAATACTATTCGGTACACAGGCCGTCGACGCAGGAGGGTGCGCTTGGCATGGTTTGGGACGGTGATGGAGTCAACCCCAATGCCGCGTTGACCGTGTTCCGCAATTTCGACAGCGCCGCCGTTGAGTTCGGCCTGCATGGCAAGTACCCCGAAACGGCATGGATCATCGATTACCCGCTATTCGAGCGCATCCATTACTTGCTGGTTGCAGGTTACGACGTATACGGGAATGTCGGTCATCAGCTTAACTCGCGCTTGTTCATGGATTTCTTGCGCATGGAGGGCGAGGATAATTTCCTCGCATTTTTGCCCAAGGGGTCCCGCGAAGAAATCCGCGCCGGCTGGTATCAGGGTATTCGTTCCAAACGCAAAAAGTTATTTGAAGAGCCAATGAACTGGCTCAGCAGCGATTCGCCGATCAATTTTACGACGAATGACCCGCAGACTGAGTTTTATGAGCTCATGCTGGACCACCTTGGTGCGGTTGCAGGGCCGCCTGACCTGATCAACCGTTGCCCGAGCGAGATCTGTGCGGTAATGGCGGCGTCCGCGTCTATGCCTGAAGCCGATGCGGTGATGAGCCGTTTAGCCGACTTGCGGGGTCATCAGTTGCAGGTGTTTCCCGAGTTAGCCCTCGTCAGGGTCGGGCAAGAAGATGGCTCGCCGGACCTCGCGTACACGCTTATAGTTAATCGCGATTGGAAAAATATTACCTCGTTTCTGGAAGATGCCGGCGACGGGCAACGCGATCCCGCCGGCGATACGCTGACAGTGTTGCGTGGCTTTTCCGGGAGCTACCCGAATTTCTTCTTTGACGTGCAGGAAAACGAGCTCAACGCTTTCGTCACGGAGGCCGCAGCCGTGCAAAACGCCGAGGACTATCAGTCCTTCGTGGCGCGCTATGGCGTGCGCCGCACCGACGCAAAATTCTGGCAGCAGGCGGACTGGTTCCAGGCGGAGTACCTGGCGCAGCACCCCGCAGAGGCGGGCATACTCGATCTCAATCGCTATGAAAACCGGTAGTTACGTTAGTTAGTGACTGCAATTTGCTGTTTCTATACGCTAATTTCCGTGCGACAATAAGCTTTTTTACGAGCCAACGGCTGCTGATTGCGGGCGGTCGGTGGCGGGAGCCACGCAAATCGTGGATCACTCATCAACGCTGACCGGGTTGCAACGAACGCTCGGCGGGTCGCGCAACAGCGCCGGCCTCGATGTCATTTTCACCAAACTCGCCGTTGATCTGCAGAACCTTACTGCAGCGTCGCTTGCCGACAACATTCAAAACTGCCTTGGCGTTATGCAGGAAAGCACCGGTTGTGATGCGGTGTGTTTCGCAGTGTTCGATGAAGCCGAGACCAAAATTGTAAAAGTTTATTCATCGCAGGCCGCGTTCGCCTCCTGTAATCCTGATCATTTGCAGGACGAGTTGCTGGCGGACTGGCCCTGGATCAATCGCCGCTTCAGCCATTTGCGACTCCTGGAAATACTGGATACCTCTAATCCGCCTGCAGAGGCTGCGGCCGACGCAAAACGATTCAAAGATCTGCATGTGGCATCGATGTTGCTTGCAGGCATCAGCGTTGCTGATAAGCGCCGAGGTTTTTTGGCGTTCATGCACGGTCAGCCGACGGAAGGTTGGGAAACCGACAACAAATTATTGCTCAAGCTGCTCTCGTCGAGTCTCGCGGCCGGACTGGAGCGACTTGCCTTCCGTCATGAGATTGCCGATCGCGATGAAATGCGGGAGATGGTCTTGGCAACCTCCCACGAAGGCATGTGGGATTTCGACGCATTCAGTAACGTCATGCACTTTACGCCGCAGTGGAAAGCCATGATGGGTTACGGTGACGAGGATCTGGATGCCAATCGACCGGATTGGCGGCAGTTGATACATGAAGACGATCTGGCTCGCGTGCAGGCCGGCCTGCGCGAGCATATCGCGGGTCGCACTCCTATATTTGAAAGTATCCATCGTATGAGGCACCGCGATGGCGACTGGCGCTGGATGGACTGCCGGGTGAAGGCCTTAACGGATCAGCACGGCCGGCTGCGACGACTCGTCGGTGTCGAGTACGACATTACCGAAAGAAAGATCTATGAGGAGGCGTTGTTCCGTGAAAAGGAGAGCGCCCAAATTACGCTCGAGTCTATTGGCGATGGCGTGATTACAACCGATTCTGAAGGGCGGGTTGAATACCTGAACCCGGTAGCGCAGGAACTTAGCGGCTGGCGTGTCGAAGATGCGGTGGGCCGGTCGTTGGACGAGATTTTCCGCGGCTTTCACGAGGAAACCTGCGAGCCGCTGGACAATCCCTTGCTGATGGCGATCGAGCGTAACCGCGCGCTGAAATCGGTGCGACCGACGCTGCTGATCCGTCGCGATGGCAACGAACTGTATATCGAAAGCACAGCTTCGCCGATTCGTAATGATAAAGGTGACGTGTCGGGCGGGGTGCTGGTCTTCCATGACGTGAGTGAGTCCCGCGAGTTGAACCGGCGCCTGAGTTACCATGCCAGCCACGATATTCTGACCGGCCTGGTTAACAGGCGTGAATTCGAGAGCCGTATCGATCGTGCTTTAAAAAGTGCGAAAGCTCGCGAAACATCGTATGCGCTGCTTTATCTCGATCTCGACCGGTTCAAGATCATTAATGATACCTGCGGGCATCAGGCCGGTGATACTTTGCTAGGGCAACTGGGTGCTTTGTTAAAGGCGCGTATCCGCTGGCGTGATTTTCTTTCGCGTCTCGGCGGTGATGAGTTTGGGGTGTTGCTTGAGAGTTGCAGTCTCGACGAGGCAATGCGGTCCGCTGAAGCGCTCGTGGCAGCTATCGAGGACTTTAAGTTTAGCTGGGAAGATCGCAGTTTCAGCGTGACGGTCAGTATTGGGGTTGTGCCGATCACGTCCGACAGTATTGACGTGCCGTCGATAATGAACGCGGCGGATGCTGCGTGTCAGGCGGCGAAAGAGTCGGGTCGCAGTCGCGTACATTGTTTCGAGGAAAATGATATCGAGCTCATGCGCCGCCGGCGCGAAATCCAGTGGGCCGCGCGTATCAACAATGCGCTCGAAGAAAGCCGGTTCGAACTGTTCCGCCAACGCATCATGCCGTTACAGGAAAATGAGCAGGGCGAGCATTACGAGTTACTGCTGCGCATGCGCGACGAATCCGGTTCGCTGGTTTCACCCGATCTGTTTATTACCGCCGCAGAGCGCTACGGCATCATGCCGAAGGTAGATCGCTGGGTGGTCGAGAATGCGCTGCGCTGGCTGGTCTCTGAGGCCGATGAGCGTGAGCGGCTGGCCATGTGTTCGATCAACCTCTCCGGCCAGAGCCTGGCCGACGATAAGTTTCTGCCCTTCGTAATTGAACAGTTCCATACGAGCGGGCTTGATGCGTCGCTGATCTGTTTTGAGATTACGGAGACCTCAGCGATTGCGAGTTATGCGCAGGCTAGCCGGTTTATCAATGCGCTCAAGGAGCTCGGCTGTCTGTTTGCACTCGATGATTTCGGCACGGGCCTTTCATCGTTCGGTTACCTCAAGCACTTCCCCGTGGATTTCCTGAAGATCGACGGTAGTTTCGTGAAGGAAATTCTGCACGACCCTATCGACCGGGAGATGGTGCGCTCGATCAACGAAATAGGGCACCTCACCAACAAGAAAACCATCGGTGAGTTTGCAGAAAATCAAGAGATCATCGCGATGCTGAGAGGCATGGGGGTCGATTATGCCCAGGGCTATGGTGTCGCCGAACCCAAGCGTATTCAGCGCGCAGTAAATTCCTAGGCGCATTTCTCTGACCTGAACCAGGTCGCTGTGTAGCCTCGCTTTCGCTTTCGCTTTCGCTTTCGCTTTCGCTTTCGCTTTCGCACTAGTGTCGAGTGTTGGTCGATGTCTGCCTCGCTTAATCTCGGCGCACATCCCTGTGCGCCTCGAATCGGGGATTATCGACCAACACTCGAGCCGAAATTTGCGCGCGGGTTAAGCAGCCAGTGCTGCCCCGAGCGGGTGTGAGAGGCGAGCGATGCATGGATAGCTTAGCGAAGCCGACCACACAATTAGGCGAGACATGGATGTCGAGCCAAATGGCCCGAGGGGCAGCACTGGCTGCTTAACCCGCTAACCTATGACTGAGCGAGGAAGACATCGACCAACACTCGACACGGGCACGAGAGCGAGGTTGCGCAGAGGTTCGGGTCAAAGCATCTCAAACCGCATGGAGAGATCGACAGCCTTGATGTCCTTGGTCAGCGAACCGACCGAGATGAAATCAACGCCGGTTTCGGCAATAGCGCGAACCGTATCGAGGTTTACCCCTCCCGATGCTTCGAGCGTGACCGCGGGGTTGCTTTGGTCGCGCAGGGTGACTGCTTCGCACATTTGTGGCAGGTCAAAATTATCGATCAACAGGCGATGGGCGCCGGCTTCGATGGCTTCCTGTGCTTGCGCGAGCGTTTCCACTTCCACTTCCACCAGGATGTCATCGGTCGCGGCTAGCGCAGCGGCGACGGTTTTCTTGATGCCGCCGCCCGCAGCGATGTGGTTTTCCTTGATCAGGATGGCATCGTAGAGCCCGGTGCGGTGATTCGCCGCGCCGCCCGTCGCGACCGCGTATTTTTGCGCCAGACGCAAGCCGGGGATGGTTTTGCGGGTATCGAGTATCGTTGCCCGAGTGCCGGCGATGGCATCCACGTATTTCGCGGCGGCCGTAGCCGTGGCCGACAGCGTTTGCAGAAAATTCAGCGCTGTGCGCTCGCCGGTAAGAATAGGGCGAGCTGCTCCCGATACTGTGCAGATTAGCTCGTGCGGTTCTGCCGTGTCGCCGTCACCGAGCGTCCAGTCGACGGTTATCGAGTCATCTAACTGCCGGAACACTTCATTGAACCAGGCGGTGCCGCAGATTATTGCGTTGTCACGGACAATTACCGTGGCGGTGGTCTGTTGCTCTGCGGGGACCAGGCCGGCTGTCAGGTCGCCCGAGCCTATATCTTCGTCCAGCGCTTCGCGCACGCTTGTCTCGATACAGGCCTTGAGTTTGTCGTCCGTCGTTTGCATCGTCTGACTATAACGAAAAAGACCCGGCGGAGCCGGGTCTTTGAATTGGCTCAAGCCATCGCGTTTACATGAAGTAGCCGTGATGGGCGCCGACCATGCTCATCAGCATTGGGATCGAGAGCAGGGTGTTGGTTCGGGACGCCATCAGTGCTGTGCTCTTGGCGCTGGCGATTTGCTCCGGAGTTGCTTCTACCATGCCGAGAATTTTTTTCTGGTTCGGCCAGATCAGGATCCAGACATTGAACAGCATGATCGTACCCGCCCATGCGCCGACGCCGATGGTGGTGCCATATTGTGCACCGCTGTTGCCCGGGTTTGCGCCCAGCGTGAAGGCGCTTATCAGGTCGCCGTTCACCATCAGGTAGAATGCGCCGCTTAGCCAGGTCACCAGGGCCGCCCAGCGGAACCAGAGCAGCGCACGCGGTGCGACATATTTCGTGATTCCGCCGCCGCCAGGTCCGCCCGTGTCGGCGGCAGCTTCGCCCAGCGCCTGCACCTGCACGAAATTGAAGTAATAGAGCAAGCCGATCCAGGTGATGCCTGCCGCCACGTGGGTCCAAATCGTAATAGCATTGCGTGTGGCGCCTGCTGTGCCATAGGAAAGATTGGTTACAAGCGCAATGATAATGGCCAGTACTAGACCGGCAATAATCGTTCCTGTTGCCGTTTTAAGTGGATTCATGACTCAGAGCCCCCTGAGGAAATATATAGATCAGTGTCGCCACTGCAGGCATAATACCTAACCCACTGCGACCCCTTTTACGGCGGGAAGCATAGGCGAGTAGTCACTAAAATTCAATTGTTTAGCCGCCGGTTGTCGAACATTGTTTATAGTGTGTCTTAAGAACGGTCATGGAGCGGCCGCTAAGCAATGAACAGACCGACACGCCCGATGTCGCCCTGCCTGAGCATTTGCACGCTTGATGAAAACAACGTGTGTATGGGGTGTTTGCGCAGTCTCGAAGAGATTCGCGGCTGGGCCCGAATGGCGCCTGAGGAACAATGGGCGCTGGTCGCGGAACTCAAGCTGCGTCAGGCGAGTCGAAAGCGCAAATAGAACGGCTATTGGGTAATGGATAATCAGAAGGTGGTTGCTGAACGGACCGCCAGGACATGAAGGTAGTATCACGTGACAATTAACGAACGTATTGAACAGCAGCTCACCGAATTTCCGGTGTTGCTCTACATGAAAGGCACGCCGGACTTTCCGCAGTGCGGTTTTTCCGCGCAGGTGGTCGGTGCATTGAAGCAGTGCCAGAAGCGCTTTGCTTTCGTCAATATTCTGGAAGACCCCGAGCTTCGGCAGGGGTTGAAGGCGTATTCGGACTGGCCGACTTTTCCGCAGCTGTACGTCAAGGGCGAGTTGGTCGGCGGCTGCGATATCGTCGTGCAGATGTTCGAATCCGGTGAACTGCAGAAGGCGCTGGGCGAAGTCGAGGGCTAGCACACGGCAGTATTAAGCTTGGCTCGTTTTGGGCTTGGTATCCGGCGTTAATCTTCGGTATCGCCGTACTCGCCTTCGTCAATGGCGTCGTTCTCTACTGGCCTGCGCGCATCGTAGATGGGTTTGAAGCTGTTGACGATGCCGCAAAAAATTTCCGCGGTTCGCTCGGCATCGTATGCAGCAGAGTGCGCGGAATTGCTGTCCCAGTTCATGCCTGCCGCCTGCGCCATGCGCGCCAGCACAGTCTGACCGTAGGCGATGCCGCCGAGCGTTGCCGTGTCGAAAACGCTGAAGGGATGAAACGGGCTGCGCTTGATGCCGGTGCGTGCGATGGCTTCGTTCATAAAGCCAAGGTCGAAATGGGCGTTGTGGGCAACGAGCACTGCGCGTTTGCAGTTCGTATCACGCAGCTTCAGCCGCACTTCCCGAAATATCCGCTGCAGGGCATCGCGCTCGGGAATCGCCGGGCGCAGCGGATGATGCGGGTCTATGCCGGTTACTTCGAGCGAGGCCGGTTCGATATTGGCCCCTTCAAACGGGGTTACATGAAACCTGAAGCATTGCTCCGGTTGCAGCAGGCCCTGATCGTCAAAATCGACGAGTACAGCCGCTATTTCCAGGAGTGCATCGGTTCTGCAATTGAAACCGCCGGTTTCGAGGTCGACAACCACCGGCAGGAAACCACGAAAACGCTGGCGGATTTTGCTCTCTGCATGTCCATTCATGCGGATGTATTCCCGGTGGGCGCGCCCGCAACCCCAGGCTGATCCAGCAGCAGGTTCAGCGCGAACCTGACGCCGAAGCCGGTGATTTCGCCCGGCACCTGGGCTAGTCCGCCCTTGCGGCTTGCCGCGCTGAGGTCGACATGCACCCACTCGGTCTTGTCCGGCACGAAGCGCTTGAGGAAACGCGCTGCCTGAATATGGTCGCCGCCGCCCGCTGCCGCGCATTGCAATACGTCGGCAACTTCGCTCTTTATTTCATCATCGAAATCCTTGTCGAGAGGGAAGGGCCAGACGCGCTCGCCCGAGTCCTTGCCCGCGGCGATGATCGCCGAGTGCAAATTCTCGCGGTTGGTAAATGCACCGCTGTAGCGTTCCGTCAGAGCGCTTACGCACGTGCCTGTAAGCGTTGCAAAGTCGAGCATGATCCGCGGTGCCTCCCTGCCCGCGAGCGCCAGTGTATCGGCAAGCGCCATGCGGCCCTCGGCATCGGTATGAATGACTTCGATGGTTGTGCCATTGACGGCCGTGACGATGTCGCGCGGCTTGTAAGCATCGCCGCTGATGCGGTTCTCGGTAATGGCAAGCCAGCAATCGACCGTCGCCGGGTAATCGAGTTGTGTCAGGGCGATCAGCGTCGCAAGCGCGACCGCGCTGCCTGCCATGTCCTGATGCATATCGAGCATGGCTTTGAACGGTTTCAGGTTCGTGCCGCCCGTGTCAAAAATAATGCCCTTGCCGACGAGCGCGATCGCCGGGTTCTTGCTCTTTTCATCCTTTGCGGTGCTGCCCTTGTTAAGCATGCTCTTGGGCACATAGCGAATATGCGCAATGCCCGCATCACGATTTCGATTGCCTTGCGACACGGCCAGAAACGCACCGGCGCCTTCGCGCTTGAGGTGCTTTTCATCCAGAAAGTCATATCGCCAGCCATGGTCTTTGGCTAACTGCGCCAGAATCGAGCGATAGGCAGCGGCATCGAGCTTGTTCGGTGGGAGCGCGGTGAGCCAGCGTGCGAGGTTCGTGGCGGCAGCCTCGATAAGTGCCCTGGAGACATCGACCGGTTCGTCCATGCCCACTATGCGCAGTGCCTTCAGGCGCTTTTTGCCCTGTTTACCGCTTTTGTAACTGGGCATTGCAAAACGGTGCGCGGCCAGGGCAAGCACCAGGGCTTTGACTATCGTCCCGGCGTGCGCGGAATCGAAACCGCAAACCATGATGTCCAGCGATGCAGGGTTATCGCGCAGCGCGTCGGCCGCCAGTGCGCCCGCAAACGACAACAGTTCGAACGGTGCCGGGCACGAAGCGCCCTTGTCTGAACCGGGCAGCTTTTGCAGCGAAATACCGGTAGCCGCGTGGTTATGCAATCTTGAATGCAAAATCCCGTCGCCCGTTTTGCGTTTCCTTACCAGCATTTGCAGCCGGCTGCCTTCCGGCAGCTGCTTCCAGAGGCTCGCAGGGGCTTTGGCGGGGATCACGATGATCAGGTGCTCCCGGCTCTTTAGGGCACCTGCGGTGACTTTGCCCGTGACCTGCTGGACACGCAATGCGGGCTGAGGCGGGAGTAGATGGTCCTTGCGAACGGCTTTGCTGGGTGACATTGGCTTGGGTTGACCTAAAAATGCGAAAGCCGGATCATACCCCGGCTTTGTGCTATCCACCTTATAATAAACCAGTTGTTGGCGGATACATCGGTATTTGCGAGATGCCCGTTGCGCGCGACGCGACATTCAGGACGTTTGGGTCCTGTCCGAATACTGAATCTGAATTTAAATGAATCTGACTTTATAAAGGCTCCTTAATTATCGTGGCAGAGTTTAAGCGTTACGAAGATGCCGACCCGCTCGAAACCCGGGAATGGGTCGAATCAATCGACTCCGTGCTGCGCACATCCGGCCCTGAGCGAGCTCATTTTTTGCTGGAGCACATGATCGATCATGCGCGCCGCTCCGGAGCCTATTTGCCCTACAGCCAGAACACGGCGTATCTCAATACGATTCCCGTGTCTCAGCAGCCCGAATATCCCGGTGACAGGGCCCTGGAACGCCGCATAGAGGCCTACATCCGCTGGAATGCCATGGCGATGGTGGTGCAGGCGAACCGGCGCAGCTCGGAGTACGGGGGGCACATCGCCAGCTACGCGTCATCGGCTACACTTTATGAAGTCGGCTTTAATCATTTCTGGCGCGCCGCCGATAAAGACCAGCGTGGCGACCTGATTTATATCCAGGGGCATTCATCGCCGGGCATTTACGCCCGCGCATACCTGGAAGGGCGCCTCAGCGAAGACCAGTTAAACCATTTCAGACGCGAAGTGGGCGGTAGAGGGTTGTCGTCTTATCCGCATCCGTGGTTGATGCCCGAATTCTGGCAGTTCCCGACCGTCTCGATGGGTCTGGGGCCGATGATGGCAATCTACCAGGCGCGCTTCATGCGTTATCTCGAGCATCGGGAAATTGTCGCGCCGACGGATCGCAAAGTGTGGGCGTTTCTCGGTGACGGTGAAATGGATGAGCCGGAGTCGATGGGTGCGCTGACGATGCCCGTGCGCGAAAAACTCGACAACCTGGTGTTCGTGATCAACTGCAACCTGCAGCGCCTGGACGGCCCGGTGCGCGGCAATGGCAAAATTATCCAGGAACTCGAGTCAGCCTTTGCAGGAGCAGGCTGGAACGTCATTAAAGTATTGTGGGGATCGCGCTGGGATCCGCTGCTCGAGAAAGATCACCAGGGACTGCTGCGCCGGGTCATGGAGGAGTGCGTCGACGGCGAGTACCAGAACTTCAAGGCGGCGGGCGGCGACTACGTGCGCGAGCATTTCTTTGGCAAGTATCCGGAGCTCAAGGAAATGGTCGCCAATATGTCGGATGACGAGATCTGGCGACTGAATCGCGGCGGGCTTGATGCGATAAAAGTCTTTGCGGCCTATGACCGTGCGATGAAAAGCGACGGTCGACCGACCGTGATCCTGGCCAAGACCATCAAAGGTTTCGGCATGGGTGAAGCGGGTGAGGGAAAAATGACGGCGCATCAGGCCAAGAAGCTTGGCGGGGATGATCTGAAGGCATTCCGGGATCGTTTCAATATTCCGGTTTCGGACGAAGACATCGCCGAAGTGCCCTATTACAAACCCCCGGAAGACAGCGAAGAAATCCGTTACCTGCACGAAAAGCGCAAAGCGCTGCAAGGCTATCTGCCGGCCCGTTACAGTGAGGCAGACAAACTGCCGACGCCGGATCTGGATTATTTTCAGGGGCAACTGGACGGCAGCGGCGAGCGCGAAATTTCGACCACGATGGCGCTGGTGCGCATGCTGACCAAGCTCGTCAAAGACAAACACATCGGCAAGAACATCGTGCCGATAGTGCCGGACGAAGCGCGGACTTTCGGGATGGAGGGAATGTTCCGGCAGATTGCCATCTACTCATCCACCGGGCAGCTCTACAAGCCGCAGGACTCGGAACAGCTGATGTATTACCGCGAGGACAAGAAGGGCCAGATTCTCGAGGAAGGTATCAATGAAGGCGGCGCGTTCTGTTCATGGATCGCTGCTGCGACTTCCTACGCCAATAATGGCGTCCCGATGATTCCGTTTTATATCTATTACTCGATGTTCGGCTTTCAGCGGATCGGTGATTTCGCCTGGGCCGCCGGTGACATGCAGGCACGAGGCTTCCTGATCGGCGGCACCGCCGGCAGGACGACGCTTGCGGGTGAAGGTTTGCAGCATCAGGACGGCCATAGTCATTTGCTTGCATCCACGATCCCCAATTGCGTCGCCTATGATCCGGCGTATGCCTACGAGCTGGCAGTTATTGTCCAGGACGGTTTGCGGCGCATGTATGCCGAGCAGGAAAATATTTTTTATTACATCACCTGCATGAATGAAAACTATGTGCACCCCCCGATGCCGGAGGGCGCCGCCGAAGGAATTATCAAGGGCATGTATCGCGTGCGTTCTGCGAGCGATTCTAATAAGCCGTCGCAAATACAGTTGCTTGGTTCCGGTACTATACTTCGAGAGGTTGAGGCAGCGGCAGAATACCTCGGCAGTAAGCACGGTATTGCCGCCGACGTATGGAGCGTTACGAGTTACAGTGAGTTGCGCCGCGAAGGTATCGAATCCGAGCGCTGGAATATCCGTAACCCGGGCAAAGAATCTAAGCGGCCCTATGTCGCCAGGTGTCTTGAGGAGTATAAAGGTCCGTTTGTCGCAGCATCCGATTACATGCGCACGGTGCCTGAGCAAATACGCCAATGGGTCCCCGGGCGCTTCAGCGTGCTGGGCACAGACGGTTTCGGCCGCAGCGACTCGCGGCGGGCGTTGCGGGAATACTTTGAGGTAAACCGCAATAACATCGTTGTAGCGGCACTGGCGGCACTGGCTGAAGACGGTAGGATCGATGTCGCAGTGGTAACTAAAGAAATCGAGGAACTGGGGCTGGACCCCAAGAAGCCCAATCCGGTTAACTGTTAGTTCAAGAGCAGTTGCATGCGCTTGATTACTAAAACACAGGCTGAGAAACAGCAAAATGACGACACGCCAGGAAGTTAAAGTACCCGATATCGGCGATTTCGAAGACGTCGAGGTCGTTGAGGTTATGGTCGCCGTCGGTGATACGGTCAGCGCGGAAGATTCGCTGATAACGTTGGAAACCGACAAGGCGGCGATGGATGTGCCGGCGCCGGCGAGTGGCAAGGTGCTCGAGATGTCGGTTAGTGCCGGCGATCGTGTGTCTGAGGGCAGCCTCATATTGGTGCTGGAAGCGGCCGAAGAGGCCGAAGAGCCTGCAGTGGAGGCAGCGCAGGAAGCGGCAGCAACACCGGTGGAGCAGCCGGTCGAGGCCGCAGCGCAAGCGACTCCTGAGCCTGCGGCGCCCGCAGCAACTCCGCCCGCGCCTGCGCCGCAAGCCGCGGCCCCGGCAGGCAACAAGTTGCCGCCGATAAACGAATCCGGCTTTGCTACGGCGCACGCGAGTCCGTCGGTTCGTAAATTTGCCCGCGAACTGGGTGTCGACCTGGCAAGCGTTAAAGGTACCGGCGCCAAACAGCGCATTCTTGCTGATGACGTGAAGGCCTTTGTTAAGGCGGTGATGAGCGGCCAGACTGCTGTGCAATCCGGACCGGCGTTGCCGGAAGTGCCCAAGGTCGATTTCAGCAAGTTTGGCGAAATCGAGGAAAAGCCGCTCGGCCGTATCCAGAAGATTTCCGGCCCGCGCCTGCATGCGAGCTGGCTGAACTACCCGCATGTCACGCAGTTCGACGAAGCTGACATTACCGACATGGAGAGTCGGCGGCAGGCCCTGAAAGCAGAGGCCGAAGAGAAGGGCGCCAAGCTTACCCCGCTGGCCTTCATGATTCGGGCAGTGGTTCAGTCGCTGCAGGAATTCCCGGTCTTTAATACCTCGATGGGGCCGGATAGCCAGACACTGATCTGGAAAAAATATATGCATATCGGTTTCGCGGCCGATACGCCAAACGGCCTTGTGGTGCCGGTTATTCGTGACGCGGATCAAAAGGATTTGCTGACGATCGCCAAAGAGCTTGGGGATCTCAGCAGCCGGGCGCGCGAAGGCAAGTTGAAAGTCGATGAGATGCAGGGCGGCACGTTCACCGTGTCGAGCCTCGGCGGCATCGGTGGAACCGGGTTTACGCCGCTCATCAACGCGCCCGAGGTAGCCATTCTCGGTGTGCCGCGCTCGCAGATGCAGCCAGTCTGGAACGGTAAATCATTTGAACCAAGGCTGATACAGCCCTTGTGCCTGTCCTACGATCACCGGGTCATAGACGGTGCCACCGGTGTTCGCTTTACTACTTATCTGGCCAAACGCCTTGGCGATGCGGCCGGGTTAATAGGTAGACGCCGCGATGACTGATCTGATCGAAGTCAAAGTTCCTGACATTGGTGATTTTGCCGATGTCGACGTCATCGAGGTGCATGTGAAGGCCGGCGATGTCATCGCCGCCGAAGACTCACTGATTACGCTGGAGACCGAGAAGGCGGCCATGGATGTGCCATCGCCGGCGGCAGGGCGCGTCGAGGAGATGCTCATCAATATGGGCGATAAGGTCTCCGAGGGTAGCCTGATATTGAAGTAACCAGGATCAGCCGTCCGCACCTGCAGCCATACCGGCGGCCGGTTATGACAGCGACGTGCATATGGAAACCGGTTTGCTGGTGCTCGGTGCAGGACCCGGCGGCTACACCGCTGCGTTTCGTGCTGCCGACCTCGGGATGGACGTCATCCTGGTGGAGCGCTGGCCATCGCTGGGGGGTGTTTGTCTCAACGTGGGCTGTATCCCTTCCAAAGCACTGCTGCACGCCGCGAAAGTGATCGACGAGGCAGAGTCCATGGGTGAGTTCGGCGTCAAGTTCACGGCGCCGGAAATCGATACCGACAAATTGCGCGGCTGGAAGCAGGGCGTGGTCGACCGACTGACCGGCGGACTGGCCGGATTGGCCAAACAACGCAAGGTTAAGATCGTGCAGGGCACCGGCACGTTCCTCTCGCCGCATCACGTGCGGGTGAAAAGCGACGCAGGCTCTCAGGTCATTGCGTTCAAACAATGCATAATTGCTGCCGGTTCTGAGCCTGCGATGATCCCGGGATTGCCCGATGACCCGCGTATCATCGATTCGACGGGAGCGCTTGAGCTCGAGGATATGCCGGAGCGGATGCTGGTCGTCGGCGGGGGCATCATTGGTCTCGAGATGGCCACGGTTTACGATGCGCTCGGCGTAAAAGTGTCGGTCGTGGAGTTGACCAAAAATCTCGTGCCGGGTTGTGACCCGGATCTCGTCCGCCCGCTGGAAAAACGCATCAAGGGGCGTTACGAGGCGATCTACAAGGGGATTGGTGTCAGTGCCGTCGAGGCGCAGACTGACGGACTGAAAGTCAGCTTTTCCGGCGATGGTGCGCCTGAGCCGCAAGTTTACGGCAAGGTGTTGATCGCGGTTGGCCGTTCAGCCAACGGCGGTAAAATTGGCGCGGAGCTTGCGGGCGTAACAGTCGGTGAGCGCGGCATCATTCCCGTCGACAAGCAAATGCGCACCAATGTGCCACATATTTTTGCGATCGGCGACATCGTCGGGCAGCCCATGCTCGCGCACAAGGCGACGCACGAAGGTAAAGTGGCCGCCGAAGCCGCCGCCGGTGAAAAAGCATATTTCGACGCCCGTGTTGTCCCGGGTGTCGCGTATACAGACCCTGAAATTGCCTGGACCGGCGTGACCGAGACGGATGCGAAGGCGCAGGGGCTCGATTTCGGTGTCGGTAAATTCCCGTGGGCGGCGAGCGGCCGCTCGCTTTCGGTCGGCAGGGATGAGGGCATGACCAAACTGATTTTCGATAACAAGACTAAGAAGGTCATCGGTGCAGGAATCGTCGGCCCGAATGCGGGCGAATTGATCGCCGAGGCTTGTCTTGCCATCGAGATGGGCTGCAATGCCGCCGATATAGGGTTGACGGTGCATCCGCACCCGACCCTGTCCGAGACGGTTGCGATGGCGGCCGAGGCCTTTGAGGGCACGCTCACCGATTTGTATATCCCGAAGCGCAAAAAATAGGCGCTGCGAAAACCGGAACTCGATTCCGGTGGTCAGAAACATTGCTAGCGTTTCGAGTGATCGCTATTCGCAATAGGCGCCGACCAATCCAGCCATACGATTTCTTCCAGTTGCACGGGCTCGTCGGAGAGCCTAAGCACAACGCGCAGGCCATTGCTCCACCATGGCGTGCCCAGCAGGTTTTCACGCGGGTTGTCAGGTGTCGTTCGTCCGACCCCCTCGACGAAACCGAAGCCGGATATGGCCTGCGCTGCTGCGAGGTCTTCGGCAATGTAGTTGCGTGCCTCGTCGACTTCTGAGTCGATCGCATGGGAGGTCAGGTTCCAGGTGCGGGTCGTCCAGAAAACGCCGATGTCGCGACTGATACCGCCGATAAACACGAAATCACCGTTAAGACGCCAGGGTGACAGCCACAAGCGCAGATGATTGCGTTCATGGATCGTGTCGCGAGCTTTTTGTAGGCTCATATCCTGTGGCCGCCCGAAAACATAAAGCGGGCTCATGGGTGAATACTTGTATTCGGCTCCGGTAACAAAGGACTTGAAGGTGCGCCAGCCGGAACCGGCGGTGAGGATTTCGGTTTCGTCCCAGCCGGCTTTCAAAAAGCCAGTCAGCGAATCGGCGCTGGGCGCTATGAGTACAAGGTTGATGGGGTCTCCCGACCCGCTGCCGTCTTTTTTTGTTGTGCAACACATGAAGCTTTCGAGCGTTTCACGCAACTCAGCCGGCGAATCGAATTCAATGATTTCGTCCGGCTTGTAGAGGGACTCGAAGTCGGTCCGTTGCCAGTCTGCTTTGAGCCCCGGGACGGTTACGAAGAATTCGAAGTCAAGCAGGTAGTTGGCACCGAAAAGCCTTACCCGCACTTCCTTGGTGCCGAGTTTCAAATTGCTGAATACAAAGCCTTCTGTCTTGCTGCCCGGCAGAATGGCTCGCTCAATATCGAGCGCGTCGAAGTGTTCTACTATTTCGGCTTTTTGTGGATGTAGCCCCCGATGCACAAGGGTCGCAGCTTCGCTGGCTGAAAAATAGTTGGGGTCGAGTCCGTGTAGCATCAGCCAAAGTGGTTTATCGGAATTATTCTCTATTTGTAGCCAAATCGGCTGAACCTCGTTCTTGTTGACCTCTTTGCCGAAAGTCGCGCTTGTCTCCCTTCTGGTCATGACCGAAACGCTGACTCGCACCCCTTCCTGTTCCTTAACCTGAACTCGATCGAAGATTTCTGTTTCCTCTACAGGCACGGGCTTGAAACTTGTGCAACCGCTCAGAAGAACCAGCGCGAGTGTTCCGCGAAGTGTGTAGCGAATCAGCAAGCTTATGCTTCTCATGGGGAAGCGACCGAATCAGGCTGGGACGGCGTATCGGTAGCTATGGTCTTTTGTTCCCAGCCCCAGCCGAAGGCGTTGAGCGCGTCGAGCGGTGTCAAATCGTCGGTCAACTGGACGACCACTCGTTTCCCGCTGGTCCAGTATACGTCGCCGCCCAAAAGACGCCGTGGCGTGTCACGCGGCACTTTGGTGAGGGTGTCGAGAAAACCGTAACGCTTCACTGTACCAGACGTCGCCAGATCCTCGAGCAGGTATAAGGCTGCCTCATCAATATCGGGGTCTATATTGCGCTTAATGCTGCCGACCGCGACTGTCTGGCCTTTGAATCGCAGGGGCGTGGCCCAGAGCCGCAAGAGGTTGGTCGAGTCGATGCGTCGGCGCGTTTTCGAGAACTGCACATCGGGAGTCCGGCCGTAGAGGTAGTTCGCATCGAACAGATTTCGAAGGTTGAGGAGAAATGCTGTTTCATCCCAGCCCGCCCGGACCAGCGCACGCAGTGTCTCGGCGTTGCCAATCAGAATGACATTAAGTGGCAGCCCCCCCAAGTCGCCATATTCGCGTTGCACGCAGCATGGCAGAGCGCTAAGTGCGGCAAGTAGCTGTTCCTCTGTTTCAGTCTGCACAATTTCAGTTTCGGAATAGAGCGTGCCCAGACTACGCCGCTCCCAGTCCGAGACCAGGCCAGGTACTGATACGAAAAACTCAAAGTTCTTTACGTTGCTTTCAGCGAACAACCTGACACGCACTTCCTTTGCGCCTATGGTTTCATTGCTGAATGCGAAGCCGCTGCGCGTCATGCCTGGCCCAATACTCTGGTTGATGCCTAACTCCGAAAAGTGCCGGTCCATTTCCTTGTTAGCCTTGCTGCTGAATGCTTTGTGATTCATGTAGGCCACTTCGTGAGCCGAGAAATAGTTCGGGTCAAGCCCGTGCAGCATGAACCAAAAAAGCTCGTCGGTGCGATTCTCGATCTCCAGCCACACGGGCTGCACGCCGCGCTCATGCAGCTTGGCGCCAAACAGGTATTTCGCTTCATCGCGGCTAAGCACAGCAACGCTTACGCGCAGACCTTCCTGCTCGATCGTCTGAGCCCGCTCCCGTATGGTTAACTGATCAAGCGTCCCGGGCGTGAAGGTCGCGCAGGCTGAAAGGCAGGCCAGCGCTGCCAAAACGACCCCGCGGCTTGCTGATTTAGTGACTCCTGACATTTGATTAGTTTGAGCAGTGCGAAAAACGACAATTGGAGCGATCCGTAGTCGGGTAATCAATTTACCAGATTCACCTGTGGAAGTTATACTCAATCCCGTTGGCAATAATTTCGTGGTCAATCCTCGAAAAACTAATAGCTTTGGTGGGAGAACTAATGTGATCAGCACAAGATTACTCGTGGTCGCTCTGGCTGGAATGCTGGGTATGGCAGGTGGAGCCTTCGCCGCAGACGATGCGGTCGATGCGAATGTTCGTGACCTGACGCGCTACTACGAAAAAGACGGTATCGACCTTTCCCGATACAAAGCAATCATGCTGGATAACCTTGGTTTAGATGATGCCCGGGTGATGGCGCCGCCCTGGTATGAAGGTGAGGATGGCAGTCCGAAAAAGTGGCAGTTAACCGACTCGGATATTAAGTGGCTGCGCAAAAGCTATCGACAGACAGTAAAGGCCGAAATAGAGAAGGGTGGCTATCCGGTAGTCGATGCGCCGGGCGAGGGCGTGCTGATTCTGGATATCGAAATCATTTACCTGATGCCCTATGCCCGCCGCGGTGAGGATGTGACGACTCGCGGTTTCGGTGAAATGCTGGTGCAGGCGCAGTTTCGCGACGGCATGACCCAGGAGCTGCTAGCTGTTTACGAGGGCAAACAGAACGTAGGCTCCGAGTATCAGCAGAATAGCCGGCTGAACAACGAAAGCAGTCTGCGAGAGCTTTTCCAGTACTGGGGTTCGAGGGTGCGCGGCATTATGGATTCGGCCAAGCTTGATTAGCCGGGCCGATATCGGCTAATCCTGTAAAGTAGGTTTGCAGCGCGCTTGCCACGGCTTCGTCGGGCAGCAAAAGGGTGTATGTGGGTTCTTACTGGCCCGTGAGGGCCCCTTTGCTTACCCTTTTACATGACCGGCCACGCCCTATGTGGATGCCTGCAATCAGGTTAGCGACGACAAGCAGCAAACCTGCCGTTATTAAAAGGTGCGCAAGAAATACGGTCATGTCACCGATTTATACACCAATTTTGCCTTTGAATTCGCAGAGATCATGTATGACACATTCATGGCAAAGTGGCTTGCGTGCCTTGCATACATAGCGCCCGTGCAGGATCAGCCAGTGGTGTGCACCGAGCTTGTATTGGTCGGGCGTGAATTTGAGCAACTTTTTCTCGACTTCGAGCGGCGTCTTGCCGGGGGCTATGTTGGTGCGGTTGCTGACCCTGAATATATGCGTGTCTACGGCAATCGTCGGCTGACCGAACGCGGTGTTCAGGATAACGTTGGCGGTTTTGCGGCCGACACCGGGCAGCGCTTCCAGGTCGGCGCGATTGTCCGGAACCTCGCTGTGGTGCTGCTCCAGCAGTATGCGACAGGTCTTAATGATATTTTTGGCCTTGCTGTTAAACAAACCAATCGTTTTGATGTAGTTCTTCAGGCCCTTTTCGCCGAGCGCGAGGATGCCTTCGGGGGTATTGGCGACCGGGTATAGCTTTGCCGTTGCCTTGTTGACGCCGATGTCGGTGGCCTGCGCCGACAGGATCACGGCGATCAGTAACTCGAACGGCGACTGATAATTCAGTTCGGTGTCGGGAGAAGGATTGTGCGCGGCCAGTCTTTCGAAAATCGCGGCGCGTTTTGCCGCATTCATGTCGCGGTTGAGCCTGCCGGGGCAGATTCGCCGGTTGACTGTGGCAGATTCGCCCGCGAGTGAGAGAGGGTATTTTTGGCGGCCAGTAGCAACGCGAGTCCAAGAAATGCGCCCGGAGGCAGCAGTGCCAGGAGAAAACCACTGCCCTCGGCGCTGAAGCTCAGGCCCATGTCGGCGGCTGCCGGGCCGAACAGCTGGTCTGCGTGGTTGAAAATGCCGCCCGTGCCGATCAGCTCACGAACCGCCCCTAGTGCGACCAGCACGATGGCGAACCCAAGCCCGTGAGCGGCGCCATCGACGAGTGCCGCTATGGCGGGCTGCCGCGAGGCGAAGCTCTCAGCGCGAGCCAGGATGACGCAATTGGTCACGATCAGTGGCAGGAAAATGCCCAGGCTGAGCCAGAGGTCGTAAAACCAGGCCTGCGTCGTCAACTCGATGACCGTGACGAGCGAAGCTATGATCAGCACGTAAGCGGGCAGGCGCACATCCGCGTGAATCCACGGCTTCAGCAGCGAAACGCTCAGGTTGCTGAGCATCAGCACCACCGTGGTGGCGATGCCCAGACCCAGCCCGTTGACCAGCGAATTACTGACGGCGAGCAGGGGGCATATCCCGAGGAACTGGATAAGACCCGGATTATTGTGCCAAAGACCATCCGTAACTATTTGTTTATAAGAACTAATTTGCATAGCAGCCGGAATTTTTCGACTAAACACAGAGTGTACGGCAGCCAATTCCTGAGAACCAGCCTGCGGCCGGCCTAAGTGCTGGAAATTTCCCGCCGGACTGACTAACATTACGCCCCGCTGCCGCGGGTCCGCGTGCGTTTTTCAGTAAAGGATTTATTAAATGTTGTCCATGCACAGCAGATTGCTTGCCAAAATAATCGTTGCACTGGTTACCTTGTTTAGTACGCAGATTTCTTTGGCGGCAGGTGACCCTGCACGCGGAGAAAAGCTGGCCTATACCTGCAGAGGTTGTCATGCGGTCGAAAGCTACAATAACGTGTTTCCAACCTATCACGTGCCGAAACTGGCAGGGCAAAACGCGGATTACACCATTGCTGCCCTGACGCTCTACAGAGATGGGCAGCGCAAGCATGCAACGATGACCGCGCAGGCGGCATCGTTATCCGACCAGGATATTCAGGATATCGCGGCTTATTTCGCGGCGGCGGGTGGCGAGCTTGAATCCGCTGCCGAAGCACAGGCTCCGGAGGCCGCGCAAGTCTGCGCGGCTTGCCACGGTCAGGCCGGCATCAGTCCCATACCGACCAACCCCAATCTGGCCGGCCAATACGTCGACTACCTTGAGCAAGCGATCGCGCAGTACAAGCGCGGGGATCGAAAGGGACCGAATGCAATTCTGATGCAGGCGCAGGTGGCGGCAGTCTCTGATGAAGATCTTGCGGCGATTGCCAGTTACTTCGCCGCGCAGCAAGGCCTCGACACGCTATAAGCGACTAGGCTGTTAAGCAAAAAGCCGGGCAATGCCCGGCTTTTTTGTCTGGTGCTGCCGGGCGTACTCAGTTTTCGAGCAGCATCGCCATGCGCACCAGGTCTGCGAGTGAGCGGGCCTTCATTTTTTCCATGACCCGCGCCCGGTGTATTTCGACCGTGCGCTGGCTAACGTCGAGGTCCATGGCAATGACCTTGTTGGCCTGACCCTTGACCACGCAATGCATAACTTCCTTTTCACGCGGCGTCAGGTCGTTGTAGCAATCGAGTACCTGGCGGGCATGCGCGGCATTTTCGTGCTCTTCCTGATTGAGCGAAAGCGCCTGGCTGACTCGATCTACAAGCTCTTGATCTCTAAACGGTTTTTGTACGAAATCGAATGCCCCAACCTGCATGGCCTCGACGGCCATCGGCACGTCACCGTGACCGGTGATGAAAATGATCGGCAGTGTGTTGCCGCGCTCGGCAAGAATCTTCTGTACCTCGAGGCCGCTGGTACCCGGCATGCGAATGTCTAATACGATGCAGCCTTGCCAATCGGCATCATAATCGTGCAGGAAGGTATCGCCTGACTCGAAGGTCACTGCTTCGATATTTACCGTCTTGAATAACAGGCGCAGAGAATTACGCACCGCTTCGTCATCATCGACGATAAATACTTTGCCGCTGGATTTGCTCATCAGTTACTTACCTTGGTTGGGATCGTAAAGAAGAATGTAGAACCTGTGTCGCCCGGTCGCTTATCATTTTTGCGGAACCTGAGTGTACCGCCATGCGCCAGTATAATCGTGCGGCAAATCGCAAGCCCCATGCCCATGCCCGTGCTCTTGGTCGTGTAGAACGCATTGAATATTTCCGGTGCCGCTGACTCATCGACTCCAATCCCGCGGTCTCGAACTTCCAGCCGAAGCTCGTGAGGCCCGGTCAACTTGGCACTGACGTCGATGATGCGCTCATCCGGCGCCGTGTCCCGCATGGCATCTACGGCGTTGCGGATCAGGTTGAGTATAACTTGCTGAATCTGAATCGGATCAACGAGAATCGGCAGCAGTTCTTCCGGGATATCCCAGTTCAGTCGAATATTGTTGGCCTTCGTGTCCAGCTCCGCCAGTGAGCGGATTTGAGCAGCAACCTTGCTTAGTGTTGTTTCCTCTCGCTCACTGTCGGTTGAGCGCGTAAAAGAACGCGTTCTGCGGATAACCTCGCCAGCCCGATGCGCCTGGTCGGTTATTTCCTGCAAGGCCTCTCGAATGTCTTCCTGATTGCCTATCGGGTCATGCTCCAGCAGGCGTATGCAGGCTGCGCCGTAGTTGGCTATGGCCGTCAAGGGCTGGTTCAGTTCATGGGCCATGGCTGCGGCCATCTCACCCATGGTGCTCAGGCGGCTCACGTTAACCATTTCTTCACGACGCCGCAGAGCCTGTTCTTCCAGTTCCCGCTGATCCGTCAGGTCGCGGACGAGACCTACGAAGCGCCGGCCTTCGGGGCCGTTAACTTCGCCCACGGCGATGTTAGCGGGAAAGTTGCTGCCGTCTTTTCGCAGCGCCAATACGTCGCGGCCGATACCGATGATTCGCCGCACGCCCGTTTGCTTGTAACGATGCATGTAATCATCATGCCGGCTCCTGTCAGAGCCGACCATTAGCATGCTAATATTTTTGCCGAGCAACTCGTCCGGCATGTAGCCGAACATTTTCTGTGTCGCCTTATTGACACGCTCCATGACACCATTTTCGTCGATGACAATCATGGATTCGATCATGGCATCGATAACCGGGTCCAGACGAACCGCGCCTTCAGTTTCGCTGTTCGTGGATCGAGGTTCGCTCATTGATTTTGTGGAATGCGCCTACCCGCTGGATTTTTAGTTACTTTAGTCAATTAGAGCCAGTAGACAAAGATAAACAGGAACAGCCATACCACATCGACGAAGTGCCAGTACCAGGCAACCGCTTCGAACGCGAAATGATGGTCTTTGGTGAAATGACCGCGCAAACAGCGCAGCCAGATTACCACCAGCATGATCGCGCCCAGCGTCACGTGCAGGCCGTGGAACCCGGTTAGCATGAAGAAGGTCGTGCCGTAGATGCCTGAGCCAAGCGTCAAGTTAAGCTCGTTGTAGGCATGGATATATTCGTAGGCCTGAAAGCCCATGAAGATAAAGCCCAGCAGGAAAGTCAGCGCCAGGAATATATTTACTGTCGAGCGATGGCCCTGCTGAATGGCATGGTGAGCCACAGTCAGGGTTACGCCACTGGTCAGCAGCAGTGCAGTATTCAGCGCCGGCACGCCCCAGGGGCCCATTGCTTCGAAAGCGCCGCCGATGCCGCCGGGTCCGTTGGTCGGCCAGGCTGCAGTAAATCCGCTCCAGATCAATTCATTGGTGAAAAAGTTATTGCTATCGCCGCCCAGCCACGGAATAGAGATGCCGCGCGCATAGAATAAAGCACCGAAGAAGCATGCAAAAAACATGACCTCGGAAAAGATGAACCAGCCCATGCCCATGCGGAATGACACGTCTACTTCATCGTTGTAGTAGCCGCCTTCGCTCTCACCGATGACCTGGCCGAACCAGCCAAAGATCATATAAATCAGAATCGCAAATCCGAGGGCAAAAATGTAAGGCCCGATGCCGGCGCCGTTAAGCCACATTGAAGCGCCAATCATGATACCGAACAGGCCGATCGAGCCTGTTACCGGCCAACGAGTACCGTGCGGAATGTAATAACTGCTTTCTGCGTGTGCCATGCGATATTCCTGCTAAAAAATTCTCAATTACTGGCGATCTTTTGTTCTTTGGAGAACAAAGTGTACGAAAGTGTGATGGTGTCGATGTGCGGCGGCAAATCAGGATCGACATAGAACCTGACGAGCATATTGCGGCCTTCGTCTGTGGCGAACTGTTGCTCCTCGAAACAAAAGCACTCGACCTTCCGGAAATATCTGCCCGCTTCGACCGGGCGAATATCGGGGGTGGCGACGCCGTTTATGGGCCGACCGCTAAGGTTCTTGGCGTAAAACTCCGTGTCCTGCATCAGTCCCGTCTGCACCTCGATCTTGTCGCTGAGCGGATGGAATTCCCAGGGAGCATTATTGTTGGTGTTAGCCAGCAACTCCAGGGTAATGCTGCGGGACTTTTCGGGTTCCTCGGTAATGCTGGCAGCCTCGCTGACAGCAATCGGAATGCGAATTCCGGTGACCTCACAGAAAATATCGTAGAGCGGCACCAGCGCAAAGCCGAACGCAAACATTCCGCATGCCGCGAGACTCAGCCGCACGACCAGGCCGGCAGTCGAATTCGAATTGTCTGTTTGCCTGCTCACGCTGGATACACTTCCTTATTTGCTCAAACCTGTCATGGCGATGAAACCAAAGTAGAACGCCGCAGCGACCAGGAACAGCACGATGACCGTTCGGCGATTGCGCTTGCTCCTTTCGTCTGCGTCGCTCACGAAGGCCACTACTTGATTTCCGGAGCCGTCTCGAAGCTATGGTAAGGAGCGGGCGAGGGCAGGGTCCATTCCAGACCCTTCGCGCCGTCCCAGACCTCGGAGCTTGCTTTCTCGGTGCCTTTTACGCTGGTCCAGATGGCCCAGACGAAAAGCAGCTGGCTAAAGCCGAAAATAAACGCGCCTATGCTTGAAATCATGTTGAAGTCGGCGAACTGGGTCGGGTAGTCAGGGATACGGCGCGGCATGCCGGCCAGCCCCAGGAAGTGCTGCGGGAAAAACAGCACGTTGATGCCCACAAGCGAAAACCAGAAGTGCAGCTTGCCCACTTTCTCGTTGTACATATGGCCGGTCCATTTAGGCAGCCAGTAGTACGTAGCAGCCATCAAGGAGAACACGGCGCCCGGCACCAGTACGTAATGGAAATGCGCCACCACGAAGTAGGTGTCGTGATACTGATAATCAGCCGGGGCAATTGCCAGCATCAGGCCGGAGAATCCGCCGATAGTAAACAACAGCACGAATGCGATCGAAAACAGCATCGGTGTTTCAAAGGTCAATTCGCCTTTCCACATCGTCGCCAGCCAGTTAAAGATTTTCACGGCGGTCGGAATGGCGATCAGCATCGTTGCCAGCATGAAAAACAGCTGGCCGGCTATGGGCATGCCGGTGGTGAACATGTGGTGCGCCCATACAATGAATGACAGGAACGCAATCGATGCAGTGGCGTACACCATCGACGAATAGCCAAACAGCGGTTTGCGCGAAAAGGTCGGGATGATCTGTGACACGACGCCGAAGGCCGGCAGAATCATGATGTAGACCTCCGGATGACCGAAGAACCAGAACACATGCTGGAACAGTACCGGGTCACCGCCGCCGGCCGCGTTGAAGAAGCTGGTGCCGAAGAAACGGTCGGTCAGCAGCATGGTGACCGCGCCGGCCAGTACCGGCATCACGGCGATCAGCAGGTAAGCGGTAATCAGCCAGGTCCAGCAGAACAGCGGCATTTTCATCAGGGTCATGCCCGGTGCGCGCATGTTCAGGATGGTTACGATTACGTTGATCGAGCCCATGATCGACGAAGCACCCATGAGGTGAATCGCGAAGACCATGAAGGGGAAGGCGTCACCCGTTTGCATGACCAGCGGGGGGTAGAGCGTCCAGCCGCCAGCGGGTGCGCCACCCGGCAGGAACAGCGTGATGATCAGCATGCTGAATGCGAATGGAAGTATCCAGAAGCTCCAGTTGTTCATACGCGGCAGCGCCATGTCGGGCGCACCGATCATCATCGGGATCAGCCAGTTGGCGAGCCCCACGAAGGCCGGCATGACGGCGCCGAACACCATCAGCAGTGCGTGCACGGTGGTCATGCTGTTGAAGAATTGCGGGTCGACAAACTGCAGTCCTGGCTGGAACAACTCGGCGCGGATAATCAAGGCCATGGCGCCGCCCAGGAAGAACATGCTCAGGCTGAATATCAGGTACAGCGTGCCGATGTCTTTATGGTTGGTCGTAAAAACCCAGCGGTTCAGGCCGGTAGGCATGTGATGGTCGTCGTGATGTTGATCGCTCATGATTCTGTGTCCTGCCTGTCCTTAGAGTGCGGCCAGCGTGCCGGCCTGTTCTGCAGTGTTTAGGTTGGTGGCTACCATTTCCTGCTGTTTAGCGTCCCAGCGCAGATTTCCGTTGAGCCACTCCTGGTAACGCTCTTCCGTTTCAACCACCACGACGATCGGCATAAAGCCATGCCCGCGGCCGCAAAGTTCGGTGCACTGGCCACGGTATATGCCCGTTTCAGTTGCTTTGAACCATGTTTCGTTGACGAAACCGGGGTTAGCGTCCTTCTTGACGTACAGTTGCGGAACCCACCAGGAGTGGATGACGTCACTGGCTGTCAGTAGCAGCCGAACTTTCTTGTTGACGGGCACAACCATCGCATTGTCGACGTTGCGCAGGTAGTTTTCGACATCCATCGGGTCGATACCGGACCCGCGCTGAGAGGCGAGGTAGCTGTCCTGATCGATGGTGCTGTAAAAAAACTTGTCTTCGTTGAGGTAGTCGTAGCTCCATTTCCACTGGTAGCCGGTGATCTTGATGCTCATGTCCGTGCCGCTGGTGTCCTCGATCTTGATGATCGTCCGGGCGCTGGGAATGGCCATCGCAATAAGAATTATCGTCGGGATCACTGTCCAGATGATCTCGGCCCGAGTGCTGTGCGAGAACTGGGAGGCTTTCGCCCCCTGAGAGCGGCGGCAGGTGGCCATTGTGTAGAAAGCGAAGCCGAATACGCCGACGCAGATTATCGTGCAGATGAGGAGAATCAGCCGGTGGAGGTCACGGATTTCCCCCGATAATGTCGAAACGCCGAGCGGCATATCGAGTTCCCAGGCAGCCTGAGCTTCCGGAGCAGCGATCATGGCGATGCCAATCACTGCGAAAGCCATGAACACTGGCTTGCACAATCTTATGAACATTCGTTGCTAACCTCTTGTAGAGTATTGCTTTTTTCTCGGTCAAATCCGTGTAAACCGCGATTGCGGCCGGGCGGACCTCGGCGATCGGGCATGGCGCCCGAAAAGGGCTAAAACCGGCGGGCATGGTACTGGAAGCCCGTTAGCGTCGCAAGGCATTAGGGCGGTGCATTCGGCTCTGAAAACCGGGCTGAAAAGGCAGTCGCGACGGGCGGTTCCGATGGCCCGCACGGTGGCGGTTTATCGAGGCTGCAGCAACGTGGGGCAGGGAACTCGATAGTTAGCCGATTTCAAGGCTAAAATGCCGCGTCAGACAGTGGCTTATGGACTTATAGTGTGGCGAGAAACGGGGAGTAAAGGCTATGACAGGGTTCGGAATAATAAGGCTGGCGCTTTTGGCGGGCATAATCGGCCTGGCGGCATGCGAACCGGCTAATAACGACAATGCCGCGGGCGGCAGCAGCCGCGTGAGGCTGAGCGCAAACAGCACGGATGCGACAATCGGCGACTATTCGATCCATGTGAACGCAATGCTCACCTCCGATCTGACCGCCGATGTGGCCCAGGCCTACGGTATTCAGCGCAGCGAGAACCAGGGCTTCGTGAACCTCGTGGTCCTGAAGAACAGCCCGGATGGGGGCGACAAATTGCCGGTTTCAGCTCGAATAAGCGTATCCGCCGCAAATTTGACCGGGCAGCTCAAATCCATGGAGATGCGCGAAATCGTCGACGGGGAAAGTATTTACTACGTGGGCCAGGTGTCGGTCGATGACCGCGAAACGATTAATTTCGATTTCGATGTGCAGCCGGCGGACAGCCAGCGCATGTTGCTGGTTCGCTATACGCATCAGTTTTACACCCGGTAGCAGCGGCGCTAGTCAGCGGCGCTAGTCAGCGGCACTGGTCAGTGGCACTAGTCAGCCGGTTGCTTGTCCGCAAGGCTGCCGCGAGCCACCGTGTAAAACTGCAATGCTTTGCGCACCGCATTGGTGACTGCGCGGCTGGTTATGGTTGCACCGGTGATATGGTCGATATCGCCACCGTCTTTTTTCAGCACAAGCCTGCTTTGCCCGTTTTCGTTGAGTCCTTCCTGGAGCATCCTGCCGTTAAAGACTTCTATCCATCCTGACCGGTCAGCATCGATGGCGTCGCCAAGTCCCGGCGTCTCTTGATGTGAGGTTGCGCGTACCGCGATTATGCGTCCGTCGGTATCGATGCCAACCAGCAATCGTATCGGCGCTACGTAACCGTCGGGCGCTTCGGTGGTAAGCACCACTGCGACAAGCCGGTCGCCGTTGCGCGCGCGGTAAACAGGCATTAACTGTTTAGTACCCAGGTATTCGGGGGCAGCGACCCGTTTCTGATCCCTGTGCGGCTGGTTGTCATAGCCTGCAGGCGGCAGCGTGGCAGCAATCGCCTTGCGTGCCCGGTCTGCCTCGTTGACGGAAATCTGGGTGCGCGTGCGCTGCTCGACAATGCTGACCAGTGTCACGCTGAGAACGGCAACGGCCAGCAGGCCGATGAGCGGTAACTTGACGCCGTTGTGCTGCCGTTGCAGATCCTGCGGGTCTTCTGTGTCCTGATTCATCAGCCTCTGCCGTGGCCGTATATTCGCGGTTGCGTGTAGCGATCCAGCAGCGGCACGGCCATATTCATTAATAGCACCGCAAACGCGAGACCATCGGGGTATGCGCCCCACTTGCGGATCACAAAGCACAGCATGCCGATCCCGGCGCCGTACAGCAGCCGTCCGCGTTCCGTGGTGGCCGCGGAGACGGGATCGGTCGCAACGAAAAATGCCCCGAGCATTGTGCCGCCGCTGAACAGCCCTACCGTCGGGGCCATATGCACAGCCGAATCGGCTGCATACGAGATCATGTACAGGAGGCCCATCGTTGTCAGCATCGCAGCGGGGATATGCCACCGAATAACCTTCTTGCGCAACAGCCACAGGCCGCCTGCCAGCGCCGCCGCGTTGATCCATGTCCAGTCTCGATAGGCTAACTGCGTCCCAGTGGGGTCGGCGAATATTTCGCGCATGGTTCGCATCTGTCCTAACTGTATTTTTATGCTGTCCAATGGTGTCGCAGCGGTTATTGCATCGACCGTGGCACTGTCAAAGGCACCGCCACCGATAAATTGCAGGGCTTCAACCAGGCCGGGCGCGCTATTGGGGGCCGGCCACAGGGCAATGTGTTGCGGGAAGGACACCAGCACCACGACATAACCGACCATGGCCGGGTTGAACACGTTGTAACCGAGGCCGCCGTACAGATGTTTGGCGAATACGATCGCGAACAGGCAGGCCACGGCCGTTACCCACCAGGGTGTCAGGGGTGGAACGGCGAGCGCAATCAGCAGGCCCGTGATCAGGGCGCTGCCATCCAGCGCGGACGCCAGTGCCGGCCGGCCGCGCAACCTCAGCGCCAAGGCTTCGAGTGCCACGCAAAACAGGCAGGCAAGCACGGCGTTGACGATGATACCCAAGCCCAAAATCCAGGCGCTGACCAGCATGACCGGAAGCAGCGCCAGGTTCACGCTCATCATCATCTTGCTAACGCTATCGGCACCTCGCCAGTAAGGGGCGTCGCGGCTCAGAAACATCATTCGCGTTTCTGCCTGTCGTCATTTTTTGCGATGCGCTCAAGCAGGCGCTGCAGCGCCTCGGCCTGATTGCCTGCGGCATCGGTTGCCTCGCTCTGCGCGCGCCGCTCATCTGCTTCACGCTCCAGGCGCTTCGTTCTGGCGACGAATCGCTCCTCTGCCGTGGCCGCGCGCAGCCGCTCAAACTCGATTTCGCGCTCGGCGTGCTTTGCCCGCCTGAAACGGGAGGTGAGTTCGATGTTGCTTGGGCACACGTAGTCGCAGCAGCCACACTCGATGCAGTCGGCCAGGCCCAGGTCCTGCAAGGCTTCGAAATCGTCGCCGCGCTGAGCATTCAGCAGCAATTGCGGCGCCAGCGCGACAGGACAAACCGTGGCGCAGTCGCCGCAGCGAATGCAGGCCAGTTCCGCGCTCGGCGGGGCAGACTCTTGCTGTGCATGAACGTAAATGCAGTTCGTTGCCTTGGTTAGCGGCGCGCTGTCATCCGCTATGGGCAGCCCCATCATCGGCCCCCCCATGATCAGTTGGACGGCATCCGTCGTGTACCCGCCTGCAAACTCAATCAATTGGCGTATCGGTGTGCCAAGCCGGGCTTCCACATTGATGGCATTGGCGACCCCGGAGCCCGTGATGGTCACGATTCGGCTGGTCAGAGGTTCGCCGGTGTGCATGAAACGCTGCACGGCTGACGCCGTCGCCACATTCTGGCAGATGCAGCCGATGTCGCGCGGCAGCCCGCCTGCCGGTATTTCCTGACCTGTCAGTATTTGCAGTAACTGTCGTTCTCCACCGGCCGGATAAACCGGCGGCACCAAAGCAAGCGTGAACCTGGCGTCATTCAGTTCGGCGAGAGCCGCGCGCAAACATTCGATGGCGACTTCTGTATCTGCTTTGACCGCAACGATACAGCGCTCTGCGCCCAGTATGTGCAGCATGATCTGTCCGCCAGCCAGAATCTCGCCGGCGCGGTCACGAATCAAACCATCATCGCAGTTAATGCGGGGCTCGCATTCGACGCCGTTCAATACCAGCGTGTGAATACGAGAACCGGGATCGAGTTTGGTGGCGGTCGGAAACATCGCGCCACCAAGACCGACGATTCCCGCGGCTGCTATCGCGTCCAGCAGCGAGGCCGGCGAATCGTCCAGCGGGTTGCGTACCGGCGTGATCCCGCTCCAGGCTTGGTCGGCGCCATCGGCTTCAATAAAAATACAACGTTGCATTCCGCTGCCGGGCACCGAATGTTGTTCGATAGCGCTGACGCGCCCGGAAGTGGGGGCATGAATAGCGGCTCCCTGATCGCCGGTCGGCAGGGCGACAAGCGGCTGGCCTTTAAGCACTGTCGCGCCAGGGGCAAGCAGCGGCTCGGCTGCCGATCCGTCTTTCTGTACCAGCGGCACGATATATTGACCCGCCGGCATCAATGGCTGCAGCGGCAGCCCGGTTTTGAGGTTAGGCCGATCAAAGCGGATACCCCATTTCGGTGTCGGCGGGTTGAGCTCGCTCAGTGGCATGCTGCAGCCTGTAGGTTTGCGTTGACCTCTGCGTCGCTTAATGGTTCGAGGACAATGCAATCAACCGGACATGGGGCAACGCAGAGTTCGCAGCCGGTGCACTCGCTGCGGATAACGGTGTGGGTAAAACGTGAGGCGCCCAGAATTGCATCCGTCGGGCAGGCGGCGATGCACAACGCGCAACCGATACATGCCGCTTCGTCAATTCTGGCGACCGCCAGCGGCTGCGGGTGGCCGTAGTTGCGGTCGAGTTTTGCCGGGCTGCGTCCGAGCAGACGGGACAGGGCGACGACAAGTGCGTCCCCGCCCGGTGCACATTGATCGATGTCTGCGGTGCCCTCGACAATTGCCTGCGCGTAAGGTCTGCAACCCGGATAGCCACATTGTCCGCACTGCGTCTGCGGCAGCAACGCATTAATCCGTTCGGCCGGCGTTGTCGGGTTCTCCGGCCACCTGCGTGCCGTTTGCAGCAGGACGAAGCCGATGGCGGCAACCATCCCGACCATTAGCAGCAATCCTGCCAGCCAGGTGCCCATGCTAGCCGTTTGCCATGCCCGCAAAACCCATGAAGCCCAGCGCCATGAATGCGGCGGTCACCAGTGAAATGGCCGCCCCTTCGAAAGCCCTGGGTACATCGGCGGCAGCCAGTCGTTCGCGGAGTCCGGCAAACAACGAGATCACCAGCGCGAAACCGATGCCGCCGCCAAACCCGTATACGAGTGCCTGCACCAGCGAATCGCTTTGCTGCACATTTAAAAGTGCAATCCCGAGTACGGCGCAATTCGTCGTGATAAGCGGCAAAAAGATGCCGAGCACCTGGTGCAACAGCGGGTTGGTTTTGCGAATGACAAGCTCGGCAAACTGCACTGCGCCCGCGATAATCACGATGAAGCTGAGTAACCGCAAATACTCCGTGTCCGTTGGCATCAGTACATAACGATGGACCAGGTAGCTCAGCCCCGACGACAGGGTAAGCACGAAGGTGGTCGCGAGTGACATGCCGAGAGCGGCCTCGACGCGGTTGCTGGCACCCAGAAACGGACACAAGCCCAGGAAGCGAGTCAGTACAAAGTTATTGACGAGTACCGTTGCAACAATGATGAGTAGCAGGTCCGCCATGTCCGCATCCGCAGTTGTCAGCGCACCCGCATGCCGGGTTTGGCGCCTGAGTCAGGAGCGATCAGGAATATTTCCTTGTCGCCCGCAGCCAGAATCATGCCTTCGGAGGTGCCGAAACGCATTTTGCGCGGTTGCAGATTGGCGACGACGATGACCAGTCGGCCGACCAGTGCTGCCGGTTCGTATGCCGATCGAATGCCTGCCAGCACCGTGCGCCCTCCGGCGCCGTCGTCAAGCGTAACGCGCAGCAGTTTATCGGCGCCGTCTACCGTCGCAGCCTCTTTGATCTCCGCGACGCGCAGATCTATTTTGAGGAAGTCATCGATGCTGATGAACTCATTATCCGCAGTCTCGACTGCGGCGTTCTCAGCCTCTGCGGGGCTTGTATCCTTTGCGGCTTCAACCATTTTCTCTATCTCGCCTTTGTCGATCCGGGACATCAACGGTTCGAATTTATTGATATTGCTGTCGAGCAATGGAGTTTTGCGATCATCCCAGTGTGTGTCTGCTACGTTCAAAAACCCCGCAACTTTCTCCGCCATGGCCGGCAGTACCGGTGCCAGATAAACCATGAGCACCCTGAACAGGTTGATCCCCTGGGTGCAGACGCCTTGCACCTGGTTTGCGGTTGCGTCGTCTTTTGCGAGTAGCCAGGGTTTACGCTGGTCGATGTACTGATTGGCGCGGTCGGCCAGCAGCATAATTTCGCGCATGGCGCGCGAATATTCACGCCGATCATAGTAACCGGCGATCTGGTCGCCGTGCGCGACAAATTCGGCGAACAGCCCCGGGTCTTCGAGTTCAGTCGCGAGCCTGCCGTCATACTGGCGCGTTATAAAACCGGCGCAACGACTGGCGATGTTGACAAGTTTGCCGACCAGATCGGAATTGACCCGGGCGCCGAAATCCTCGAGGTTCAGGTCGATGTCCTCGATGCCCGATCCCAGTTTCACGGCGTAGTAATAACGCAGGTATTCGGGGTTGAGAAACTGCAAGTACGTTTCGGCCGCAATGAAAGTGCCTCGCGACTTGGACATCTTCTGACCGTTAACTGTCAGGAACCCGTGCGCGAACACGCTCGTCGGTTTCCGCAGTCCGGCTCCGTCGAGAACCGCCGGCCAGAAAAGCGTGTGGAAATAAACGATGTCCTTGCCGATGAAGTGATACAGCTCCGCCTTGCTGTCGACGGCGAAGTACTCGTCGAAGTCAAGGTCTTCGCGGCGATCGCAGAGATTTTTCAGGCTGGCCAGGTAGCCAACCGGCGCATCGAGCCAGACGTAAAAATATTTGTCTTCCGTGCCAGGAATGCGAAACCCAAAGTAGGGTGCGTCCCGGGAAATGTCCCAGTCCTGCAATCCCGCTTCAAACCATTCATCCAGTTTGCGGGCTATAGGGCGGTCAACGGCATCTGTGTTGACCCAGGCCCGGAGCATGTCGGCATACTCGCTCAGCCTGAAAAACAGGTGCTCGGAGTCTTTTTCGATCGGCGTCGTATTACTCAGGATGGAAACCGGATCGATCAGCTCACTGGTTGCATAGGTCGCGCCGCAGATTTCGCAATTGTCGCCATACTGATCCGTGGCGCCGCAGCGGGGGCAGGTGCCCTTCAGGAAGCGATCCGGCAAAAACATGCCGGCTTCTTTGTCGTAAGCCTGCTTGATGACTCTGGTCGTGATCAGATTGTGTTCGATCAGGCGCCCGTATATCTGCTCCACGAGCTCACGATTCTCGTCCGAATGGGTTGAGTGATAGTTATCGAAGGCTATATGAAAGCCCGCGAAATCCCGCTGGTGCTCCTTGCGATAACGTTCCACCAGCACTTCCGGCTCGATGCCTTCTTTGCGAGCTTTCAGCATGATCGGCGTGCCGTGGGCATCGCTTGCACAAATGTACAGGCATTCGTGCCCCATTAGTTTCTGAAAGCGCACCCAGATATCGGTCTGCAGGTACTCCACCAGGTGACCGATGTGTATAGGCCCGTTGGCATAGGGCAGAGCGCTGGTGACCAGTAATTTGCGTGAATGTTGCGACATGCGTATCTCTGAATGAACCGACGAGCCTCGGCGAACTCCGCATCCGCGCGTCGACAGCGCGTTGCAAGGTTTGCAAGGGTAGCAGGAACGGCAGGGAATTGGAGCCTTTCAGCCCACGCCGGGTTTGCGAATGGCCGGGCAGTTACTCGGTCAGGCGTCCAGAAGGCGGTGCTCTTTGAACTTTTCTTTATCGTTGGCGAAATCGTAAGCACTTCGCCCCGTTATGATGCCGTTATCGAAGAGGTTCGCGATGGCTTTATCCATCGTGATCATGCCGGTTTTACGTCCGGACTGCATGGCGGTTTCGAGTTGATCCAGTTTGCCCTGGCGAATCAGATTCGCCGTGGCCGAATTGTTAATCAGTATTTCCAGTGCGGCGACGAGCCCCCCGCCCTGCTTACGCGGAATCAGCTGCTGGGAAATAACGCCGCGCAACGAAGTCGAGAGCATGGCGCGGACATGGGACTGCTTGTCTGACGGGAAGACGTTAACGATGCGGTCCACCGTTTGCGCGGCTCCGTTGGTGTGCAGGGTGCCCATGACGAGAATGCCCATTTCGGCTGCGGTTACCGCAATACTTACGGTTTCCAGGTCGCGCATCTCGCCCACTAGGATGACATCGGGATCCTCGCGCAAGGCCGAGTGCAGCGCTTCAGAAAAGTCTTTGCAGTGGACACCGATTTCCCGCTGGCTTATCAGGCAGCGGTTGCGCTGATGCACAAATTCGATCGGGTCCTCGATAGTCAGGATGTGGCCTTTCATGCGGCTGTTGATCTCATTGATCATAGCGGCCAGGGTTGTCGATTTGCCCGAACCGGTCTTGCCGGTTACGAGTATCATCCCCTGCGTTTCTTTGCAGAGGCTGCTGATAACGGGTGGCATTTTCAGGTCTTGCAGCGACTTTGCGCTGCTCGGGATGGCGCGGAACACGCCGCCCATTCCGCCGAGGTGCCGCAGGATGTTGACTCGAAAGCGCGCGAGCCCTTCAACCTCGTAGGCAAAGTCGACCGAATCATGCTCGTCGAAGTGCGATTCGAGCTGCGGAGACATGATCTCTTTGAGAATTTCTTCGGTGCGCGCGGCGCTAAGCGTTTCTTCCTCGCAGGGCGAAAGGTTGCCGTAAATACGCATGCGCGGCGGCTGTCCCGCAATAAAGTGCAGGTCGGAAGCGTTGTCTTCCATCACGCGGCGCAGGTAATGATCGATTTGGCTCATGGTTCTGCGGCTCCGTCCTTAAGTCAGGCTCGAGGTGTCGATCTTTTTCAACACGGTCGTGTCGCTTACAAATTTTTGAAACAGGCTCTTGTCATGTGCGTAGCGGAAGGCATCATCCGGATCGACTTCCCGCCGGTTTACTGCATCCATCAGCGCCTGATCCATCAGCTGCATGCCGAGTGCTCCGCCGGTCTGCAGCTGGCTCGGTATCTGGTGTGATTGATCGGTCATGATCAGGTTGGCAATGGCGCGGGTCATGACCATTATTTCGAGGCACGCGCGACGCCCGCGTCCTTCCGGCGTTCTGATCAGGTTCTGGGTCATCACTGCTTTCAGGCTTTGCCCCAGGAAGCTTTTGGTTTGTGCCTTCATCTCGCTCGGCAGTGCGTCGATAATTCGGTCTATCGTTTTTACGGCGCCGATCGTATGCAGCGTGCCGAATACGAGGTGGCCTGTTTCTGCCGCTGTCATAGCCATAGAGATCGTTTCTGCATCGCGCATCTCACCGACGAGAATGACGTCCGGGTCTTCGCGCAATGATGCGCGTATGCCTTCCGCAAAACTCGGTAAATGCGTGCCGAGTTCGCGCTGAATCACCTGCGACTTGTAACTTTCGTGCACGAACTCGATGGGGTCTTCAAGGCTGATGATGTTCAGCGCTTTGGTGCGGTTCAGGTAGTCGATCATCGCCGCGAGCGTCGTCGATTTGCCCGTCCCGGTCGAACCGGTTACCAGCACCATGCCTTGGTGGTGATCGCATATCTTTTTTACGACAGGCGGTAGTGACAGGCTTTCCAGCGTGGGCACCTTCGTCGGAATAAACCGAAAGGTTGCACCGATGCCCGTGGCCTTGCGGAACAGGTTTACCCGGTAACGGCCCGCATCTTCGGCCACATAGGAAAAATCGAGGTCCTTGCCGGTCGCGAAACGCTCTTTCTGCGATTTGGTCAGAATTTCATCGATATAGCTCTCGAGTTCTTCGTAACCGAGGTTGCGAAACTTGATAGGCAGCAGATCGCCATGCATCCGGAGCATGGGCGGCACGCCTACGGCCAGATGAATGTCCGAGCAGTTTTGGTTGAGGCCAAGTTTAAGGAAAGCGTCTATGCGAGCCATGACAAAAGGAGTCCCTGTTTAAATCGCTTTCGCAATTGCGTTGCGGAAATGTGCCATTGATTCATAGCGATCCATCTTGTCGACAGCCATTGCTTTATGCACGACGTCTGCGAGCGGCTTGGGTATGGATGGATTCAGTTCGTCGCACCGTGCGCACTTGCCCTGCACATGCTGATACATGATTGCCATATGGTCGCCCCTCGTATAGGGAGGAGTGCCCGTCAACATTTCATAGAAGATGACGCCTGTGCTGTAAATGTCAGCTCGGTAATCCACTTGCTTGCCGAGTATCTGTTCGGGTGCCATGTATTTGGGCGAACCGATGACGTAGCCGGTCTTCGTAAGGTTGGTGTCTGCAGTGCCTGCCGCCGATGCGACCCCAAAGTCCACGATTTTTAGCAGGCCCTCAGTGTTGATCAATACGTTGGCTGGTTTGAGGTCGCGGTGAACGATGCCGACCTGGTGGGCTACGGTCATTCCGGTCGCAATATCCTGTGCCCAGCTGGCTGCTTTCTGGAACGGTAGCGGTTTGTCGCCGGCCGTTTCGGCACCCAGTGTGTGTGACGGGAAATACTCCATGGAGATGGCGTAGCTCCCCGACAGATTAAGGAAGTCATAAATTCGTATGACGTTCTTGTGCGTAATCTTTCGCGAGAATCTCAATTCATGCACGAAGCGCTGAAGCATTTCCTCATCGTTCGCGACGTTCGAGTTCAGGAATTTCAGGATCAGTCTTTCGTTGACTACAGTATCCTCAACCAGGATGACCGTGCCGAATGCGCCCTTGCCGATTTTCTCGATATAGCTGTAACGCCCTTCGATCATGTCTCCGGTCTGTAGTGCGGCGAGGTCGATCTGCGCGGCATGTTTCGCAGCGACGGCCTGACCGGCTGCTTTTTCGATCTCCGCTCTGTCGAGCAGCATCGTGTGTGCGGCATCGGCGGCCTGTTGGGCTTTTTCATCGGCAATTATTTGCGAATCCGAGAAGCGATTGTTGATCTGCTCCATTGCCTCATAAGCTGCCCTTGCCACGCTTTCGTTCGGCGCCTTGAGTAACGGCTGGATATGCGACTTTATCTGCTGGAAGTTGTTGTCATCCACGAGATTCGATAATGCGTTGATGGCGGCGCTGGTGATATTGGGTTCCGGTCGATCAAAGGTTTCGATGATGCGCGGTACGACGCGCCGGTCGCCGATCTTGCCCAGTCCGTTGAGGACGCTCGGCATCGTTTTCGGGTTTTCGTCGAGCATTTCCAGCAACCGGGGCAGTGCTTCCCGAGTGCCTATCTGGGCGAGCGCGTCTACGGCCCTTTCACTGACCCACCAGTCCTTGTCACGAGTGGCGGCAATCAGGTGGTCGACCGCTGCCTCGTCCTGTGTCTGATTCAGTATTTCAATGGCTGAGCGACGGATGTTCTCGTCCTTGTCGCCAATGAGGTCCATGACGGCGCGCATGACCTTGGGTCCGCCTATGGTGGCGAGCGCATCGCATGCACGCGAGCGCACCCACCAGTCGCCGTCGCCGATGGCTACGAGCAGGTACTTGATGGATTTAGGATCGGCGACTTCGTTCAGGACCTCGACGGCTGCCCTGCGGCTGTATTCGGATTCATCCTGCAAAACCTTGACGAGGTGTTTGCACGTCTCAGGGTGCCTGACCTTGATCAGCAGATCGGCAGCCTTGCTTTGCACATCGAGATCGGAATCGAGTAGCAGCGATGCGATTAATTCGACATTCTGGTCGCCTTCCATTTCGCCGAGTGCTTCCAGGGCAGCGCCTTTAACCTGGCGATTGTTGTCGTTGAGCAATTGCTCCAGCGTGTTTTTGACTTCGGGTGTGTTGAAGCGCGATAAAATTCCGATGATGTATACGCGGGCAGAGTGATCACGGCCTTCGAGGCGCGAGAGGAGGTCGGGTACCAATTCCGGGGTCGCTTTATCGCGAATAATCTTGAAGAGAGCCGCTTTTTCGCGTGGTTCAACGCTGTAGGCAGTATTCAGCAGTTTATTGACGCTCAGCTGTTCGATATGTGAGCGCATGATGTCCAGCACAGCATGCGTGGCGATGTCTTCCTTGGTCAGCGTGTCGATGAGTTTGTCCGCCCTGAAACGCTTCGATGTAGACATGGCCCATGAAACGCCGGCGACGCAACGTTCATTGGGATGGGTGAGGCCTTCGACGAAGGCGTCAAAGTTCTGGTCTGTAACCATTGCGGCGAGGGCTTCCACGATGCCGATGGTTTGGTAACGATCGGCACTTGCCAGTGCATCTATCATTACGGGTATGGCGCCCGGCCCGCTGTTCTTGAGGTTGCTCAAGGCCTTTTGCGCGGTAGGCGTGTTCGCGTCAGGCTCCGCAAGCAATTGCGTAACGCAGCGTTCTGCTTTTAATGCGCTGATAAATTTCATCGACTTAAATGCGTGCTGTTCATAACCTGACAGAAACGCTCTGCTTGGCGCCTAAAACTATTTTCACCGGAGTCTTCCGCCATCGGAAACGCCCGCCAAAACCCGTTGCAACCCGCGAATAGTGTTTCGATCACAAGGTCGATAAACCGTCGCGGGGCCTAGTCCTCGATGGGTTACAATGTCGCGTTTTAAGCGGATCTCTACTGTTAATTACGTCACGAAAAATGGCTTCGACTTTACAAAATAAGCTCGATGCGGCACTGGCGAAATGCCAAATTCCCTGGTCCGGAGAGGATTTTCGGGCCGCCGGCGCGGCCTTGGATGATGCGGGCCAGGCCGTTAGCTGGACGCTGGGATACCCGGTCGAACGCTCCCGAGAGCGGCTGCAGGCCGAGTATCAGCGGGTTGTTGCAGGTGACGAGACGCTTGCCTCGACACCCCTGGCCATCGACTGGCGGGTGCGCTCGCATGCCGTGCAGGGCGCTCTGAGCCCGGTCCCCGGGATTCGCAATATCCTGGTGGTTTCATCCGCCAAAGGCGGAGTCGGCAAGTCGACCGTGGCGGTTAACCTGGCACTGGCCCTCGCGCACGAGGGTGCATCCGTCGGCATGCTGGACGCGGATATATACGGTCCGAGTCAGCCCATCATGCTGGGTGTCAGCGGCGAGCAGCCGGTCAGCAAGGACGGCAAACGCTTCGAGCCCATCGAAGCAATCGGCCTGCAGATGATCTCTATAGGCAGCCTTATCGACGCCGAGCAGCCGATGGTGTGGCGTGGCCCGATGGTGACGCAGGCGCTCAACCAGCTGCTGTTCCAGACCAACTGGCGCGATCTGGATTACCTGGTCGTCGATATGCCGCCGGGGACAGGTGATATCCAGTTGACGCTGAGTCAGAAGGTGCCGGTCAGCGGCGCCATTATCGTGACCACGCCCCAGGATATTGCGCTTGCGGACGCACTGCGTGGCTTGCGTATGTTCGAGAAGGTCAATATTCCCGTGCTCGGGCTGGTCGAGAACATGAGCAGCTTTGCCTGCCCTGCGTGCGGCGAGCTTACGCCCCTGTTCGGTGCCGGCGGCGGTGCGCAAGTCGCTGCGAATAACAATCTGCCGTTGCTCGGCAGCCTGCCGCTGGATATACGTATTCGTGAGGAAACTGACGGTGGCAAGCCGACGGTTGCAGCCGAACCGGATTCGCCGCTTGGGCTGGCTTTCCGTGATATGGCCCTGAATGCTGCGGCACGACTGGCAAAGCGGCCCCGTGAATACAAAGGGGCGTTCCCGCAAGTCCGAGTGGAAACGCCCGAATAGAGTCCACAATCCGCTTGGTTGAGGTTAGACTTTGCGCCCGCGGTCCCGCGCGGACATTAAGTACGAATTCAAAACAGGAGTTACCATGTCGATCAAATCGGATCGCTGGATTCGCCGCATGGCGGCAGAGCACGGAATGATAGAGCCGTTCGAACCGGGGCAGGTCCGTGAGAACGGCGGCGGCCGGATCATATCTTTCGGCACGTCCAGTTACGGTTACGACGTGCGCTGTTCAGCTGATTTCAAGATTTTTACGAACATCAATTCTGCTGTCGTCGACCCCAAGAATTTCGCCGCAGAAAGTTTTGTTGACGTCACCACTGACGTTTGCATCATTCCGCCGAACTCGTTCGCCCTGGCTCGAACCGTTGAATACTTTCGTATCCCGCGCAACGTGTTGACCGTATGTCTGGGTAAATCGACCTATGCCCGTTGCGGCATCATCGTGAATGTAACCCCGCTGGAACCGGAGTGGGAGGGGCATGTAACCCTGGAGTTTTCCAACACGACGCCGTTGCCTGCCAAAATTTACGCGAACGAAGGCGTGGCGCAGATGCTGTTTTTCGAGTCTGACGAAGTCTGCGAGACGTCCTACGCTGACCGGGGTGGTAAATACCAGGGACAGACCGGGGTAACGCTACCAAAAGCCTGACGCAAGGATCTCGCGGTTCGGTGCTGTCAGTCTGCGCCGGGTTGCAGTTGCATGGCGACCATTGTGATGTTGGTTTTACCGCGCTTGAGGTGTTCGATCTTTGCGGGCAGATAACCGGCATCGACCGCGTACCAGATCATTGCGGCGCGGGATGAGCCGGGCCGTTGCCGCAGATACTTAACCGTCTCGAACTTGCCGGCCGGTACCGTGATGGTCTCTCGGCCATGCGGCGTGAACTCGATTATATCGATCGACTCGCCGTCCGTTATTTCCTGTCGGGACGGCGCCGTTCCGCTTCGCAATGCATAAATTGCCGCGACGTCGCCGGTCAGTCGGTCGAGCACGCCGGGCCGCAGTTCGATCTGCATAGGTTCGCCGACAAAAACGCTGTGCGCGACGTTGTTTTCCCAGTCGAACTCGATGTCGGCGTCGTTTTCCAGTTTCTCCGTTCCGTCATCCAGGTGGTAGCTTTGCGGTCTCAATCCGTCGGCGGTTAGGCTGAAAAAAGATCTTTCGATGCCGGTACCGGAGCGCACCAGTTTGGCTACGCCGCGCGCTTTGGTTACAACCTCGTACCGGTATTCACCGCCGTCGTTCAGTTGTTGCAGGCTTAGTTTTAAGTCTGCCGTAAATGCCAGGTAACGGACTTCGTACTCGCCTTTGAAGCCGGTTAACTCGGGCAATTGTGTGTCACCGGGTGCCGGGCCTGCTGAGGCATCCGATGCCTGAATACTATCCGCGTCGCCGGCTGCAACAGTATCGCCGGGCGCACCCGCGATTGCGGTGCCACAGTAAAGGCATAGCGACAGGAAGCTTGCGATAAGGCGTGAAAATTTCAGCATGGCTGTTCGTCGATAATTATGGGTTGCTCAAGCGGTTTGCCGTCAAGGCAGACGGAATCGCCGTCCAGTGTCACCCGTCCCGCTGCAATTAGGCCAATGGCCTGCGGATAAATAATATATTCACCTGCTTGGACCCGCTGGCGCAGCCCGGGTTCGGTTTCCTGGTCGCGAATATGCACGCGGTACTGAATGATGGCCGGCCCGGAGTCGAGTTCCGGCGTGACGAAATGCACCGTGGTGCCGTGCGATTTTTTGCCCGCGGCCAAAGCCCGCGCGTAGGTGTCCAGGCCCGGAAAATCCGGCAGTAACGAAGGGTGAATATTCAGCATGCGGCCACGGTAGCCGTTCACCGTGGTGGCAGGCAGTATGCGCATGTAACCGGCCAATACGACGAGATCGGGTGCCAGTTCTGCCAGTTTATCCGCCAGCGCCGCGTCGAAATCGGCGCGTTTGTCGAATGATTTGAAGTCGACAGGCATGGCTGTAATGCCTGCGTTGGCAGCCCGCTCGAGTCCATAGGCTTTCGGTCTGTCGCTAATCACGCCGACTATGTCGATCTCCAGGTCGCCGGCGGCTGCAGCGTCGATGATCGCCTGCAGGTTTGTCCCGCTGCCTGATATCAGTACCGCGACCCGCAACCGTCTTGCCGCGGTCATGAGCCCGTGTGCACTCGCCCGCTACCGGCCGAAATACTCCCTATCAGTGCGGCAGATTCGCCGGTAGCACTTAAAGTCGCCAGAGCCTGATCGGTTTGCGCCTTCGGCACGATGACCATCATGCCGATGCCGCAGTTGAAGGTGCGCAGCATTTCGCTTTCCTCGATATCAGCTTCCTGCTGCAACCATCGAAAAATCTCCGGCCGCTCCCAGCTTTGCATGTCGATATGCGCATCGACGTCAGGGTTAAGCACTCGCACCAGGTTTTCCGGTATACCGCCGCCGGTAATATGCGCGATCGCATGCACGGGCAGCGCTGCTATCAGCTCGAGTATGGAGCGAACGTAGATGCGTGTCGGCGTGAGCAGGGCTTCGCCCAGCGTCCGATCCTGCCAGCTGCTGCGGGCATTCAGGCTACTTTGCTCAAGAATCTTGCGGATAAGCGAATAACCGTTGGAGTGCGGACCCGATGAGGCGAGGCCGATAATGCTGTCGCCCGCGCCGACTTCACTGCCGTCGATAATGGCCGCCTTCTCCACCGCGCCGACGCAGAAACCGGCGAGGTCATAGTCAGCGCCTGCATACATGCCGGGCAGTTCAGCGGTTTCTCCCCCGATCAGCGCGGCACCGGCCTGGCGACAGCCTTCGGCAATGCCGCTGACGACGGCGGTCGCCGTTGCCGTGTCAAGCTTGCCGCAGCCGTAGTAGTCCAGGAAGAACAGCGGTTCCGCACCCTGGACTATGACGTCATTGACGCACATGGCCACGAGGTCGATGCCGACGGTGTCATGCATGCCCAGCTCGATAGCGAGCCGCAGCTTCGTACCGACACCATCCGCGCCCGATACCAGCACGGGCTCTCGGTATTTGGAAACGTCGAGCTGGAACAGTCCGCCGAAACCGCCGATACTGCCGAGTACACCATCGCGATGCGTGCTTTTGACCAGCGGCTTGATTTGCTCCACGAGACGGTTGCCCGCATCGATATCAACTCCGGCGTCCCGGTATGTGACTGATTTTTTCTGATTCATTAAAGATTATTGGTAGTAGACGGGTTGCGGGTATCATATTCAGTGCAATCCAGAGCACATTCGAATAACGCGCGACGCTATAATAATGTAAATGAACCTGATTCGAGAAAATATTCACAGCGATAGCCGCGCCGGTTTGTTCGGAGCGGCTGCTTTTGTTGCCTGCCTGCTCGTTTTGCCGTTGCTTGCCGATACCGCCACTGCTGCGCGAGTTGCAGGCCTTTACGGCGCGGTCGTTGAAATTCCGCGGGGTGCCGTGCAACCCAAGGCGGACTCCTTCGATGAGGCGCTCAGCATCGTTCTGGTCAAGGTTACAGGCCAGCCAGACGCGGGCTCACCCGCCGTGCGGCGCAGTTTGTTCCCCAATGCATCAGCGATCGTTCAACAATTCAGTGTGTTGGACGACGGCTTTGCGAGAATTGATTTCGATGCGAAGGCGGTCCGCAATGCGCTCGATCGCGCCGGTATGCCAGTCTGGGGAGAAGATCGGCCTCTGGTAGCCGTATGGCTGGCCGTCGATGCCGGCGGCGGGCAGCGCCGGATCGTATCGGGCGGGGAAGCCCAGTCCGACGATGAGGTCGATCAACTCGGACAAATCGTTACTGCGGCGGCTGCAGACGCCGGGCTTCCAGTGGTTGTGCCGCTCGTCGATGCCAATGACCTGGCGCGCGTGTCGTTCTCAGATTTGTGGGGCGATTTTCGAACACCGGTTGTCGAAGCGTCGAGGCGCTATGGAGCGGAGGCGGTTCTGATTGGCCGCACACGATCGCTTAACCCTGAAGCACAGGGCGTGCGCTGGACTCTCGTCACGAATAGCGAGCAGGCTGCGTGGCAGGGCGACATCTGGTCCGGCCCGGGCGAAACGGCCGTTTACCTTGCCCGACGTCAGGCGACCTTTGCGAATTCTGCTGGTCGCTTACGGCTGATGGTCACGGGTGTTGATTCACTGGATAAATACGGACAGCTCATGGCTTACCTGAAGGAGCTCGGGATTGTCGAAACGGTGAGTGTCGGCCACCTCGCGGCCGACAATGTCGAGTTCGATCTGGTGGTGCGCGGCGATGCGAACCGTTTTGCGCAAACACTCGACAACGGTCGCCGGCTCGTCCGGGGTCAGCAGCCGACAGCGCTGGGTGATTCGCGGCCGCTGCCGGATCTGGTCTACAGGTGGCCAGACGGCTCCTGATGTGGGCATCGAATAGATGCAGTTATTCCGGCTCGCCTACATTCCCAACTGGATTTGCGTTATCCGGATATTCCTCGTCGTGCCCATTGTCTGGCTGCTCGTCAGCAAACGCTATGAACTCGCATTGATGCTGATCGTTCTGGCAGGGGTTTCCGACGGTATCGATGGCTTGCTTGCCAGGCGCTTTGACTGGACTTCGCGAGTGGGCGGGTTGCTCGACCCGCTTGCGGACAAACTGCTGTTTGTTGCTGTGTTCGCTTCGTTGACCTGGGACGACCTCATTCCAGTGTGGTTGTTCGCGGTGGTTATCGGTCGCGACATCATTATTGTCAGCGGGGCTCTCGCCTACGAATATCTGATCGGCCCGGTCGAACCCAAACCGACGAAAGCCAGCAAGATTAATACCGGCCTTGCGCTTGTGTATTTGTTCTTTGTGATGAGTTGGCAAATCTATGGCTGGCCTCCGGAGGTCAGCATCACGATCGCCGGAGCAGGCGTGTTCGTCGTGAGCCTGGTCAGCGGCATGGATTACGTCCTGACCTGGAGTCGCCTGGCGCTTAATGCGCGTGCTTCAAGCTGATGATTGATATTCAGGCTCACAGTGCCTCGGCGCAGGCAACGCAGGCGTTCCCATGCGGCAATTAGCGCTCGACCTGAAACTTTCTGATTACGCCAGGCTCGATACTTATTTCGCCGGCCCCAACGCGCCAGTCGTGGCGGCGGTGCAATCGGCGGCGGCCGAGTCGGGGCGGCAGGTGCACTGGATCTGGGGAGCGGAGGGTTCTGGCCGATCACACCTGCTGCAAGCGGCGGTCGCCGCTGCGAGTGAGCGGGGCTTCACTTGCGCCTGGTTGCCGTTGGCAATGGATGGAATAGAAGCTTCGATGCTCGAAGGCATGGGCGGGCTGGATCTGCTGTGCATCGATGACGTGGACCGGGCTGCCGGTGACAGGGCCTGGGAGGCGGCGTTGTTTGCGGTTTTCGAAGAGCTGCGCGCGAACGAAGGCAGGTTGCTTGTCACGGCGTCCGTGCCGACGGCGCAGGCCGGTTTCCGGTTGCCGGATCTCGCGTCGCGGCTTGCGTCGGGCCCGACCTGGAAGCTGCAGACGCTGAGCGATGATGATCGCTTGCACGCGCTGCAGCTGCGCGCTGCCTGGCGCGGCCTGGAATTGTCCGCGGACGTGGGCCGTTTCCTGCTGCGGCGCACAGACCGGAGCAGTGCGGCATTGTTTGGCTTGCTCGACCGGCTTGACGAAGCAGCGCTTGAAGAACAGCGTAAACTCACCGTGCCTTTTGTTAAAGCGGTGCTGGCCAACTTCTAATTGCTGCACCGTCATGTGCCCGGCGCAGACGCAGCTGTTGACCCCAGGGGCAGCGCACGGGATTATTGAGCCTCATGAAGGCTAAGAGTCCCGAGACCAAAGAGGATTTGAACTGATGATATTGAGCGGCCTACGCGCAATTCTGGTGGCACTGATGCTGGCGTGCCTGCCTGCTTTGGCCGCGCCGGCCGGATCGTTCGTGAATTTCGAGAGCCATCAGTTCAGGCCCGTCGTAATGTCGCCCAGCGGCGACCGACTGTTCGTGGCGAACACTCCCGATAATCGTGTCGCAGTTTTCGATCTGACCGGGGCAATGCCTGAATTGATAGCCGAAGTTCTGGTTGGATTAGAGCCGGTTGCTATCGCGGCGCGCAATGACAATGAAATATGGGTGGTAAACCACCTGTCCGATTCAGTCAGTATCGTCGATGTGTCGGGTCCGGAGCCCCGAGTGACAAAGACGCTTTGGGTGGGCGATGAACCTCGGGATATCGTCTTCGCCGGCGGCGATCGCAAGCGCGCTTTTATTTCCGCGGCGCACAGGGGGCAGAACAGCCCCTACATGAATCCGAAGAACCCGGGTGAATTGATTACTCCGGGTGTTGGTCGCGCCGATGTCTGGGTCTTCGATGCCGAAAACCCCGGAGCCAGGGCAGGCGGCGAGCCTCTCGAGGTGTTGCAGTTATTCGGCGACTCACCGGGTCCGCTGGCCGTGACTCCGGACGGTTCGTCAGTCTATGTCGGCGTTTTCAAATCCGGTAACCGGACGACCATCGTCGGCAGGGTGCTGGTGTGTGAGGGCGGTATCGAGGCGGGTCCCTGTCAGACTTTCAGAGGCGGCCCGGTTTCGCCCGGCGGGCTGCCCCCGCCGAACGAAAATATCGAGGGCGTGCCCATGCCTGAAGCCGGGCTGATCGTTAAATGGGACGGTGAGGGCTGGAAAGACGAACTGGACAGAGACTGGAGCAACGTTATTCGGCTGGATTTGCCCGACTACGATGTTTTCCGCGTCGATGCCAACGCGACGCCGCCGCGCCAGACGGCGGTGTATTCAGACGTCGGCACTATCCTCTATAGCATTAGTGTCAATCCGGCTAACGGCAACCTGTACGTAGCTAATACAGAAGCTATAAACGAGGTGCGTTTCGAGGGCATTCGTGAACCGGGTGATGACGCCTCAACGGTTCGCGGACATCTGCACGAGGCGCGCATCAGCGTTATCGACCCCGACACGGCGACGGTTTCACCGCGCCACCTCAACAAGCATATTGACTATGAGCGGAAGTCTGTTTCCTCGCGAGAGCGCAGTAAATCGCTGTCGATGCCGGTTGCCATTGCCCAGACCGAGGACGGTAAAACAGCGTACGTGGCGGCCAAGGGGTCTGACAAGGTCGCGGTGTTCAGCAGCAAAAAGATCGAACGCGATTCATTTCGTCCCAGCACGCGTAAGCATATCGAAGTTCCGGGTGGTGGCCCCGCAGGACTCGCTCTCGACGAGTCCCGCGCGCGGCTGTACGTGCTGACCCGTTTCGACAATGCGCTCGCCGTGATCGACACAAAGAAACGCAAACCGATTGGGCATATAGAGTTATTTAACCCGGAACCCGCCGAGGTGATCGCCGGCAGACCGTTTTTCTATAACGCGGCTATTACCAGCGGCAATGGCGAATCGTCATGCGCAAGTTGCCATGTAGCCGGCGACAAGGATGAACTGGCATGGGATCTTGGTGATCCTAATGATGTGATGATGGACAACCCGGCGCGCGTGCTGGGCCCGCTCAAGGGTGATCCGCAGTTTCACCCGATGAAAGGCCCGATGCTCACCCAGACCATGCGGGGCATTGCCAACCACGGTGCGCTGCACTGGCGCGGTGATCGCACTACCGGCAACGATCCCGGCGGCGATCCCTATGATGCTCGCGGTGCCATGGGCAAGTTCAATCACGCCTTCGTGTCACTCATGGGGCGCGATGAGGAATTGCCGCAGGCGGCGATGGACGCGCTCACCGAATTTTCGCTGCGCATAATGCCGCCACCGAATCCGATTCGTGCGCTCGACGATACGCTGACACCGGCGCAAGCGAAGGGCAAAGAGTTGTTCGAGACGGCACGCACGTTGCCCGGTGGTGCAACCTGCTCGCTGTGTCATGTGATCGATCGGGAAAAAGGCTATTACGGCACTCAAGGTATTATCAGCTTCGTTATTGGGGGCCGGTTATTCAAAGTGCCACAGCATCGCAACACCTATGAGCGTGTCGGGATGTTCGGCAGAGCGCCGTCGCGCACATTGCGGCGCGACCCGGCTCACATGGGGCCGCAAATCCGCGGTTATGGTTTCACGCACGATGGCGGCGCCGATACAGTGCTGCGTTTCGTCAGTTACCCGGCATTCCGCTGGCGCGAAGGCGATGCCGACAGGCGCGCGGTAGAGCAGTACCTGTTCGTGTTCGAGTCGGATATGAAACCGGCGGTAGGCCAGCAGGTCACTATCGAGCCCGGCAATTCGAAAGAAGCGATTGAGCGGGCAGCGCTGTTGATCAGTCGAGCGCTGGTAGGTGATGCGGATCTGGTTGCCAGTGGTGTCATCGACGGCGCCAGTCGCGGGTACCTGTTATTGCCGGGTGGCACGTTCCGCAGTGATCGTCGTCAGGAGCGCTTGTTGGCGATCGATGAATTGCTGGAGCGTGCGCGGCAGTCCGGGGAGGCTTTGACACTGACCGCAGTGCCGGTTGGCTCAGGCGAGCGAATCGCACTCGACCGGGATGAAAACGGAGTCTGGAACGGCGAAGAGGATGCTCGTCAGGCTAAATCTCAGTCGGCGCGCGCCGACCCGCATCAAGCGCGCTGAAAAAAACGACGGCTGCGAACACGCCGATAGCCATGCCGGCATTCGGCGTTCCCAGCGTTGCAACGATTTCCATCACGCCAATTACCGTGAACGGAATCATGCACAAGGCTGTGATGCCCGACCAGTTGCGGGTTTTGTTGGCACACGCAAGTAACAGCAAAGCGGGTACGGTAATGCCCGACACTATCGCCCAGACGAGGCCCAGGTTCGGCGTATTGACGTTGAGCCAGACCGGAAAGGCAAACCCGAGTCCGATCAGGCCGGCGACTGTGATGTAGTAACTCAGTTTTTCGGTCATCGGCTTGGCGTTTCTATTTTAGTTTCAGTGCAATTTCGGCCACGCGTCGCCCGAGGTGCTGAGCGATGATGCTCTCGTGCTCACTGGGGGCCGTGAGCGTTTGCTCGCGTGCCAGATGGCTGGCGCCGTAAGGCGTTCCGCCGGTGCTTGTTGCCATCAGCGCGGCTTCCGCATACGGCACGCCGACTATTAACATGCCGTGGTGAATAAGCGGTATGGACATGCTCAGCAATGTGCTTTCCTGCCCGCCGTGCATGCTGCTGGTCGATGTGAAAACGGCAGCGGGTTTGCCGGTTAAGGCGCCGGAGAGCCATTCGCTGCCTGTGCTGTCGAGGAAATACTTCAGGGGGGCAGCCATGTTGCCAAACCGGGTTGGGCTGCCCATGATCAAACCCGCACACTCTGCCAAATCCGAATTGCTGGCATAGGGCGGGCCGTTATCCGGCACCGCAGCTTCGCTCGCCTCGGTATTGGCCGACACAGCCGGTAAGCTCCGCAGCCGCGCGCTAACGCCGTCCACACTATTGACGCCGCGCGCAATCTGCTCGGCAAGACGCGCGGTGGAGCCATAGCGCGAGTAATAAAGTACCAGTATCTCAGTCATAAGCTCGGCCGCTCGAGAAAATACGTATTCGCATCAGTCGAGTATCTCAAGCACGCACTCCGGCGGCCGACCGATACGTGCGCCGCTGGGGCTAACGACGATAGGGCGCTCAATAACTTTTGGATTGGCGACCATCCAGTCAACCAGTTCGCCATCGCTCATGGCATCGACCGCAGCGCTTGACTGTTTGTATTCATTCTCGCCCTTGCGGATCAGTTCGCGAGCGCTGATTCCTAGTTTTCGAATAATGGTTTTCAGCGTCGCAGCCTTCGGCGGGGTGGCCAGGTATTCGATCACTTTCGGTTCCAGCCCTTGTTCTTTAAGCAGTGCCAGCGTCTGGCGCGATTTTGAACAACGCGGATTGTGATAAATAACGATACTCATGCGTACTGTCTCGTTTCTGGCGCGAAGCGGGTATTCTATCCTTTGCGAAATTGTTTTGTGCAAGCCGGAGTAGGTGCGATGACGACTACAGCCAGGCGTTTTTTCGTCGAGGGCCGCGTTCAGGGCGTGTTCTTCCGTGGCAGTACTCAGTCGAAGGCAGCCGAACTAGGTCTTAGCGGCTATGCCATCAATTTGGCCGACGGCCGCGTCGAGGTCCTCGCTGCCGGGACGGCGAGCGCAGTCGCGGCGCTGGCAGAGTGGCTGCAGGACGGGCCGCCGGCCGCGCGCGTGCTGGCGGTCACGGAAGCCCCAGCCGATCCGGCGGAAGTTTTGGGCTCAGCAGGGTTTCGTTGCGGCTAATGCTGCAAGTGCCCCGCGCAGGGATGATGCCTTCCTTGGTGGATGTGCCGACTGAGTCGTGGCGTGCTGGTTAGGGACTTAAGCGTCGCAGTTTCGAGCGCGGTTGGGATTCAGAGCTGGAACCAGCGGTCGCTGAGACGGTTCAGCACGCGCTGTGAATACCATGTCTTGCCGGTACTGCCGTTGTATCGTGCGAGCGCCGGACCGAGTTCGCCGTTCTCCATGTCGAGGTAAAAGCGCAGAATGGTGCAACCCATCCGCAGGTTTGTATCTATTTCGAACAGGTTGGCATTCGGCATGTCGAGTTCGTCTTTCCAGAAGGGCATCACCTGCATGAGGCCGCGAGCGCCCGCTGAAGAAATGGCAAAACGGTCGAATGCGCTTTCGATGTCGATAACTGCCAGCACAAGCTCCGGTTGCAGGCCTGCCAGCCGGGCTTCGCGGTGCACATGCTGCAATATTTCAACCCGCTCGACCGGGTCTGGCACACGCCTGTTAAGGCGCAGGGCCATGTCTGTCAGCCAGACCGTGGCAGTGAATTCGTCGTCGAAGCTGCTGGAATCGGCGACCGCAAGCTGCAGGCGTTTCTTGAGCTCAGGATCGACGTACGGCGTTTCCGCAGCGGCCGCGCTGATAAGCCCCACGACGATCAGGGTTGCTAACCCGCCCGCAAGCAACAGGCGGTCAGCCCTTATTGCTGTCAAGTTGTGTCTTGATGAATTCCAGAATTTCATCCTGCCCGATCTCCCGGCTGTCACCGGAGCGACGTTGCCGATATTCGATCAACCCGTTGTCGAGGCCACGGTCGCCGACGACAATCTGGTGCGGAATGCCGAGCAAGTCGGCATCGGCAAACATCACGCCGGCGCGGCTGTCACGGTCGTCATACAAAACCTCGATACCCGCACTCTGCAGATTCTCATAAAGCTCAGCAGCGAAACTGCGAACCCGGGCAGATTTTTTGCTATTTAGCGCGAGCAGCGACACGTCAAAGGGGGCAAGGGCTTGAGGCCAGATAATGCCCTTATCGTCGTGATTCTGTTCAATCGCGGCGGCAACGATGCGTGATACGCCTATGCCATAACAGCCCATAAGCATGTCGCATTCCCGGCCGTTCTGGTCCAGCACGCGAGCTCCCATGCTGGCACTGTATTTATCGCCCAGCTGGAATATATGGCCGACCTCGATGCCGCGGGCGATCTCGATCCTGCCGCCGCCGGGGCTAAGGTCTCCGGCGATGACATTGCGCAGGTCGGCAATTTCAGGTTCGGCCAAATCGCGGCCCCAGTTCACGCCGCTGAGGTGCTGGCCGTCCTCGTTCGCGCCGCAGACAAAATCAGCGCAATGTGCCGCGCTGTGATCGGCTATAACCCGAGCTTTGATTCCGACCGGTCCCACGTAACCCGGCTGCGCGCCCGCGGCTTTTTCGATCTGTTCTGCGCTTGCGAGCGTAACCGGTGTTTTTATGCCCGCAATTTTTCCGGCCTTAACTGTATTCAGCGAATGATCGCCGCGCAGGACGAGAGCAATGAGTTTGTTGTCTTCGCCTTCAACGAACAGGGTCTTTAGCGTCTGCTGCGGAGAAATAGCCAGCAGCTGGCAGACCTGGTCGATTGAGCGTGTGTCTGGTGTGGCGACTTTTTTCATCTCTCGCGACGGGGTCGGACGTGCGCCGCTGGGCGCCGGCGAGGGGGCCAGCTCGAGGTTCATGGCAAAATCTTCATCGGTGACATAGGCGAGTTCATCTTCGCCCGTTTCCGCAAGTACATGGAACTCACGCGACTGCGCACCGCCGATTTCCCCGCTGTCGGCTTCGACCGATTTGCTCGGCAGCCCCAGGCGCATGAAGATTCGCGCGTAGGTCTCGGCCATCAGGTCATAAGTCGCCTGCAGGGACTCCTGATCCAGGTGAAATGAATAGGCATCCTTCATGACGAATTCGCGGGCCCGCATCAGACCGAAGCGGGGTCTGAGTTCGTCGCGGAACTTGGTTTGTATCTGGTAGTAGGTAACCGGCAGCTGTTTATAGCTTTTCAATTCCTGACGGCCCACGTCGGTCACGACCTCTTCGTGCGTAGGCCCGAAGCAGAATTCGCGGTGTCTGCGGTCATGCATGCGCAGCAACAGCGGGCCGTATTTATCCCAGCGACCGGTTTCCTGCCAGAGTTCGGCCGGCTGCACGGTGGGCATGAGTATTTCGAGTGCACCCGCCCGGTTCATCTCATCCCGAACGACGGCCTCGACTTTGCGCAGAACGCGCAAGCCGATCGGCATCCACGTGAACAGGCCGGAAGCAAGCTGGCGGATCAGGCCCGCGCGCAGCATGAGCTGGTGGCTGGCGACCTCTGCTTCAGCCGGCACTTCTTTCTGGGTCGTAAGGGGTAATTTGGATAGGCGCATGGATGCTCAGCTAAGGCCGTTTTTAGCGGATCTAAGGCGAATTAATCATGGAAAAACGGCGCCATTCTAACGGCAATGCGGCAGCAAGTCGCTCCCTTGTTGTGATGCGGGCCCGCGGCTTGTCGCCGTGGATGAATTCGGGGCGTCGAAATGGCACAATTTTCATGCGTTCGCTCCGGAACCGGTCACCGAGCAGTCTGAATAATCACAATGAATAACCGTAAGCTAAGTCGAATTCGTCGCCGGGGTATATACCTGCTGCCTAACCTGCTCACCACAGCGGCCTTGTTTGCCGGCTTTTACTCGGTCGTCGCAGCAATAGACGGCAATTTCGTCAAGGCCTGCATCGCTCACTTTGTTGCCATGGCCTTCGACGGCATGGACGGGCGGCTTGCGCGCCTGACCCACACCGAAAGTGATTTCGGCAAGGAATACGACAGCTTGTCCGACATGGTCGCTTTTGGCCTCGCGCCGGCCATCGTCATTTACCAGTGGGGTCTCGAGCGACTGTCAGAGTACGGCTGGATGTGGGGCAAGCTGGGCTGGCTCGCTGCCTTCTTTTATGCCGTGGCCGCGGCCATGCGCCTGGCCCGCTTCAATACCTTTCACGGCAAAGTCGACAAAGGGTATTTCGAGGGTTTGCCGAGTCCGCCGGCCGCTTCGCTGGTGATAGGGATGGTCTGGCTGGGCACCGACCTCGGCTGGTCGGGCGGGCTGGCGCTGTCGTTTGCCTTCCTGATAACCGTCACCGCCGGTGCTTTGATGGTTTCGTCATTCAACTACAACAGCTTCAAGGAAATCAGCATCAGCGGGCGGATATCGTTTACTTACGCGCTTGCGCTGCCCTTGATTTTCATCATGATTGCCGTGAATCCGCCCCTGGTGCTGTTTGGTCTGGCGCTGACCTATGCTGCAGCCGGGCCGGTTTTCTGGGTTTGGCGGCGCCAGAAACGTCATGCCCGGCGCGCGGAGCGTTCCGCTAGCGGTCGAGGGACCGTCGATCCATGACTGAAGGCTTTTTGTCCGTCCGCCAGCACCTCGCCTTGCAGGAAATGGGCGTGGATGTGTGGGTGAGGCGACCGCATGAGCCTGCGACTCGCGCCGCCGCGGACAGTCGTGTGCCGCATGCCCAGGGAAACAGCGGGTCCGGGAATTCGGCAGATGCCTTGCTGGCGCTAAACAAGCAAATCCTGACCTGCACCGCTTGTGAATTGCATAAAACCCGCACGCAAGCTGTTTGCGGGGTGGGGACGCTTTCAGCCGATGTCCTCGTAATCGGCGAGGCGCCGGGTGCCGACGAGGACAAGCAGGGCGAGCCCTTCGTTGGCCGCGCGGGGCAGTTGCTCAATGAAATGCTCCGGGCAGTCGGCCGTTCCCGGGAGCAGGTGTTCATCGCGAATATTCTCAAATGCCGGCCGCCACAGAACCGCGATCCTCGGTCTGAAGAAGTCGAGCAATGTCTGCCGTTTCTGCGAGCCCAGATAGAATTGCTGCAGCCGCGCCTGATCGTCGTGGTGGGCAGAATCGCGGCGCACAATTTGCTGGGCGTCGAGACCCCGCTGGGGCAGCTGCGCGGCCGGGTGCATTATTTTGGTGATAGCCGTATTCCGGTGGTGGTGACCTACCACCCCGCCTACCTGTTGCGCAGCCCGGCTCAAAAGAGCAAATCATGGCAGGACTTGCTGCTGGTAATGGATGTGCTGTCGGCCGCGAATACCACGGATGGCCAGGATGGCAGGGATCCCAAGGTTCATGAGCGCCAAGCCTGACGAGTTCAGGGCGATCATTCGTCCGATGCGGGCCGACGATCTCGATGCCGTGTTACGGGTTGAACAAAACGCTTACCGTTTCCCCTGGAGTCGGGGCATCTTCAGCGATTGTCTTATCGCCGGCTATCAGAGCGTCGTGCTGGATCAGGCTTCGTCGGTGCTGGGTTACGGGATCATGTCGGTTGCTGCGGCGGAGGCGCATATCCTGAATATATGCGTCGATGTCAGTTTGCGCCGTCGCGGCCTGGGGCGACAGTTGCTGGAGGGTCTGATGCAGCGTGCCGCTGCGATGCGGGTCGAGCGACTTTTTCTTGAGGTCCGCCCGTCGAACCTGGAAGCCGTTGGGCTCTATGAAAGCAGCGGTTTTACGGTGCTCGGCATCCGCAAGAATTATTACAAGGCCGAAGACGGGCGGGAGGACGCACTTGTCTTTGTACGTGAAATAAGTTCAATAAAATATTGAATAATAATATTTATTTAGCTTTAAACTCTCGTATTTTCGAGCGCAGTTCGGGAAGTGCACCGGCATTGCTTTCATAGCGCGCCTGCAGATACAGGTTCGTTATCGCCGTTATTTCGGGGCCCAGACCGGGGTGCGCCGCAGAGGCGGCGCGCGCATAATCCGCCGGCCCCTCGGTAGCCTGGGCAGGGCGGTAAACCGTCGCCAGTTGCGCGGCAAATTGGCGGTAAAGCAGTAACAGCGGGTCGGTTACGCGTCGGGTCGGGCGCGCCAGGGCCCATGCCAGCAGCATGAGGAAGGTGCCGCAGCCGACCAGCATGCCCAGCAGCAGGTGTTTTACGTCGGGGCGACTGATGCCGAGCTGCACCAGCAAAGCCAGCTGGGCGTCGGGTCCGAAACCGAGAACCCACTTATCCCAGGCGGCGTTTATCGCATCGATACTGAACAGCAACTGCCCAACCAGAGCGTTGCGCCGCACCAGTGTCAGTGCGCTTCGCCCCATGTTGGGAATCGCGCCGTCCATGCCGAGCTGCACGCGTTCGGGTGCGACCGCCCCGGTCGGGTCATAGCGCTGCCAGCGATTGTCCAGCCAAACCTCGACCCAGGCATGCGCGTCGGACTGCCGCACGATCCAGTAATCCCCCAGCGGGTTGGGCTCTGCACCGAGATAGCCCGTGACCAGCCGCGCCGGTATACCCCCGGCCCGGGCCAGCACGGCGAAAGCGGAGGCGTAGTGTTCGCAGAATCCGGAGCGTGTATCAAACACGCCGGCAAATGTTGCATCGCTTGCAGATACCGTTCCGATTCAGGGACAGCCAGCGAACCCCCTGTGACGGACCTTGCCTGGTAGCTGAGTTTGTCGACAACCGGCTCCTCGTTGATCAGCTGCCAGTCCGGGCTGTAGCTTGCATCCTTGTGATCCCAGCTCACCGGGCTCTCAAGTGCGAGCAGCCATCTGCGGTTATGCGGTTCCAGGGTGATTTCATAGTCGTAGGCCCGGCCGGTCGAGGGCGGCAAGGCGTTGTCTTTGGGGCCCACGCCGCGCAACCGCCATGACCATGTCGTGCCGTTGAAGTAACTCATGACAGGACCCCGCCAGTAGCGCTCGGCGGGTTCGGGCACAGCGCCGCTGAAACGCACTCGAAACGCAACTTCGTCGGATCGACCCAGCGCGGTGATGTCACCCGGGCTGACCGTGTCGGCCAGCCCCGTCGCCGCGTCCCCGGCATGGGTGGGCAGGGCCCAGAAGGGACCTGGCACCCGCGGGAAAAGCAGGAACAGTAAAGCCATGAGCGGCAGGGCCTGCACGAACAGGCGGCCGGCATTGCGCAGCGTCGCGCGCGCCGGCAAGCCATGCGCGTGGTTGTCCGCCTGCAATAGTGCGACCAGACAGAGGCCGACCCCGACCGCCAGATAGGCTATCGACCAGATGGCCTGCTCACGCAAAAACGCGGCGAACATCAGCACAAAACAAATGATGCTGATGAGGCTGCGGTCGCGTGCCCTGCGAGTCTCTAACAGTTTCAGTGCCAGCATCACCAGCAGCAGCGCGCTGCCGGCCTCGATCCCCGTAATGCGGTGGTAGTTCCACGCCACGCCCGCGAGACTCATGCAGACCAGGGGCACGCGCAGTTTCGGCCCGGGCAGGCGCCAGCCGCATTCCGCCGCCCCCAGACGCCAGCCGGCTGCGCCGAGCAGCAGTATGCTGATCCACGGGTGCATGTGGGGCAAATGCGGCAGCGCCACGAATACCACGGCCACAATTGCCCAAAACGTGCGCCAGAATTCACGTCGCATGATCAGCACCCACCGCAGGTTTTTTCATGCCATGCAATGCGAGGTGATCGAGACAGCATTGCAGATGAGCTTCACCCGTTGCCGGGGCCACAACAACGCCTGGTATGCGCAGCCCCCAGGCGACAGCGCTTGCATGCGCATCCAGGGCAAGTCGAGTCAGCACGGACAGACGCTCCTCGGTGCGCAGTTCGGGCAGGCTGTCCCAATCGAGCCAGGTACTGTTCGTATTGCCGTCTCGATACTCGCGCACCATAAGTTCGCCGCGTCTTGCCAGCACTTTCCAGTCGATTCGGCGCGGCGCGTCGCCTTCCCGGTATTCACGGTGCCCCGACAAGTCGTCGCCCTGGTGGCGAGTCACGCTGCTTTGTGCTTCGTCGCCGCCGCTCGCGGGCGGCCGCTCGGCATGGGTCGCCGGTTCGGGCCAGACAATGGCCGTGGCATCGATGTGCAGCCAGCTCCAGGCGCGGAACAGGCCGAGCGGGAACGATGAGCTGATAGCGATGCGCGGCGCAGCCAGCGGACCCCGAACGGGGGCCGGCAAGGCCAAAGCGGTCGCTTGCGCTTCGCCCGGCCCAATACTCAGCGTTTGCCCGATCCGGCGGCTCCATCCGGCCGCTACTTGCCAGCGAGGCTCATTGCCGGGGTTACGCAGGCGCAGATGAAAAATAACCTGGGTTCCGGCGAAACCCGATTCGGTATCGCGCAGATTGACGACCAGACCGTTCAGGTTGCGATGGCAGTGATGCATGCACACCAGCCCGATGCCGGCCAGCAAAAAGGTCAGGGCAAATCCCATGTTGTTGCTGAAGTTCATCGATGAAATCAGCAGGATAATTGTGACTCCGCCGTAAACGATGCCGGCCCGGGTGGGCAGAATATAAATGCGCCGCGAATGCAAAGTGACCTGCCGCGCATCCTGTCCCTGTCGTTTGTGGGCCCAGGCGCGTCCTCTGGCGGCAATGTGGGCCGTCAGACCGTGCCAGGTGCCGGCGATCATGGTATGGCGACCGACTCCAGTGCGAGCGAGCCGGCGTCCTGTTGTGCACTGCTCAGGTCGGGCCGCAGGCGCAAACGGTGCGACGTGACGGCGCTGAAGACGGCCTGAACATCTTCCGGGTGTACGCCGGCATGACCGTTGATAAACGCCCATGCGCGGCTCGCCGCAACCAGGTCCTGCGAACCCCTTGGTGACAGCCCCAGCTCATATTCGGCTGCTGTGCGTGTGTACCTTACCAGCGCCTGCACGTAGTCAAGCAGCGCTTCCGATACCTTGGTCGCGCGCGCCGCAGTCTGCATTTGCAGGAGTCCGTCATGGCCTATCAGCGGCCGCAGCTCACCGAGCATCGCGCGGCGGTCGTCGCCCTTGAGGATGGACCGCTCGAGTTCCTCGGTCGGATAGCCGAGGCCGATGCGCATCAGGAATCGGTCGAGTTGGGATTCGGGTAAGGGGTAGGTGCCTATCTGGTGAATGGGGTTCTGCGTGGCCATCACGAAGAACGGGTCAGGCAGCGCGCGGGTTGCCCCGTCAATGGTGACCTGATGTTCTTCCATCGCTTCTAGCAGGGCGCTTTGCGATTTCGGCGTTGCGCGGTTGACTTCGTCGGCTAGCACCAGGTTCGCGAACAGCGGTCCTTCGTGGAATTCGAAGCTTGAGTCATCCTGTTTGAACACGCTGACGCCGATCACATCGGCGGGCATCAGATCACTGGTGAACTGGATGCGGCTAAAGCGTAAATCGAGCACCGTGGCCAGGGCGCGAGCCAGGAGTGTTTTGCCCACGCCGGGCACGTCCTCGATCAGCAGATGTCCATGGGCGAGCAGGCAGGTCAGACAGAGACGAATTTCGTCGTCTTTGCCGAGAATAATGCGACCGACTTCTGCAACCAGCTGGTCGGCGAGCGATCTTGCCTCTGTCTGGCGTAATGCTTCCGCGTTCATAGACCCTTAGTCTGGCGGTAACCCGGGCCTTATTCTGTGAACTCATTCAAGCTCAGCGAGTTTCGCAACCTGTTCCTCGAGTTGTGCGATTTCCTGTTGCAGGCTGCTTTGACGCCCGCGTTCCTTGGTGACTACGGCCTCCGGGGCGCGCGCGACAAAGTTTTCGTTAGCCAGTTTCGCCTCGATTTTGTGCAGGTCGCCGGCTGCACGGTCCAGTTGTTTCTGCAGCCGGTCGCGTTCGGCCACCACGTCGATCAGGCCGGCCATCGGCACGAGTATTTTCATGCCCCCCAACAGAGCAGTGGCGGAGGTGGGCGGTTCATCGCCGTCTTCCAGGGTGCTGATATTTACCAGCCGCGCCAGTTTGCGGAGATAGAGTCCGTGCTCGTCCAGTCTGGCCCGCTCGTCCGCGGCGACATTTTGCAGGAGCACGTTAAGCGGCTTGCCCGGTGATATGTCCATTTCGCCGCGAATCTGCCGCACGCCAAGAACGAAGCCCATGATCCATTCGAGCTGCGTTTCCGCCTCGCCGTCCGCCGCGAAATCGGTCGGTTCGGGATAGGGCTGCAGCATGATGGTGCTGCCGGTATTGCCGGCCACCTTGGCCGCACGTTGCCAGATTTCCTCGGTGACGAAGGGGATCATCGGGTGCAGGCAGCGCAACAGCGCTTCCAGTACTTCGATGAGTGTGCGCCGAGTTGCCGTCTTGCTTGCCTCGCTGACGGCCTCATCCTGCAGTACTGGTTTGGTCAGCTCCAGGTACCAGTCGCAGTATTCGTTCCAGGTGAACTCGTAAAGAGATTTGGCGGCCAGGTCGAGACGGTAATGCTCGATGTGGTCACGCGCTTCGGTAATGGTCTTACTGAGCCGTGAGCGTATCCAGCGATCGGGTAAGCTTTCGGCCGCGGCATCGTGGGTCGCGGCAACGCCTTCGGTGTTCATCAGCACATAGCGGGCCGCATTCCAGATCTTGTTGCAGAAGTTCCGGTAACCCTCGATGCGGCCAAGGTCGAAGCGTATGTCGCGCCCGGTGCTCGCCAGCGCCGCGAAGGTGAAGCGCAGGGCGTCGGTGCCGAACTCAGGAATGCCGTCCGGGAACTGTTTACGCGTGGCTTTTTCTATCTTTGGTTTGAGCTGCGGCTGCATCAGTCCCGTCGTGCGTTTCGCCACCAGTGTTTCGAGGTCGACACCGTCAATGAGGTCGAGCGGGTCGAGCACGTTGCCCTTGGATTTGGACATCTTCTGCCCGTCCTGATCGCGGATCAGGCCATGGATGTAAACCTCGGCAAACGGCACATCGCCGGCGAACTTCATGCCCATCATGATCATGCGGGCCACCCAGAAAAAGATGATGTCGAAACCCGTCACGAGCACGCTGGTCGGGTAAAAGCTCTTCAGCGCATCAGTCTGTTCGGGCCATCCCAGGGTCGAGAAAGGCCACAGCGCCGATGAGAACCAGGTGTCCAGCACGTCTTCGTCCTGCCGCAAAGTGACGCTGTCATCGATAGCGTGCTTGGCCCGCACTTCCGCTTCATCACGCCCGACATAGATATTGCCTTGCTCGTCATACCAGGCAGGGATTCGATGGCCCCACCAGAGTTGCCGGCTGATGCACCAGTCCTGAATATTGTGCATCCATTCAAAATAGGTTTTCGACCAGTTGTCGGGGATGAAGCGAATGCGCCCGTCTTCGACCGCTTCGATCGCCGGCTTCGCGAGCGGTGCCACTTTTACATACCACTGGTCGGTGAGGTAAGGCTCGACAACGACATGACTGCGATCACCCCGCGGGACCATTAGCTTGTGGTCTTCAATCGTTTCGAGCAGCTCCAGGCGCACGAAATCAGCAATGATTTGCTTGCGCGCCGCGTACCTGTCGAGGCCCCGGTAGGGCGCGGGAGCATTTTCGTTGATAGCGGCATCGACGGTGAGAATATTAATTAGCGGTAGCTGGTGACGTTGCCCGATCTCGTAGTCATTGAAGTCATGTGCGGGCGTAATCTTTACGCAGCCGCTGCCGAACTCCGGATCAACGTAATCATCTGCGACGATCGGAATCGCGCGATCGCATAAGGGTAAGTCAACGGTCTGGCCGACCAGATGGCTATAGCGCTCATCATCGGGGTGCACGGCAACCGCTGTGTCTCCAAGCATCGTTTCGGGTCTTGTGGTTGCGACGACCAGGTAACCGTCGCCGCTGCTCAAAGGATAGCGGAAGTGCCAAAGGTGGCCGCTTTCTTCCTCCGAAATAACTTCAAGATCCGATACCGCCGTATGCAGCACCGGGTCCCAATTGACCAGCCGTTTGCCTCGATAGATCAGGCCTTCGTCGTAAAGCTTTACGAATACCTCTGCAACCGCCTTTGACAGGCCTTCGTCCATGGTGAAGCGTTCGCGTGACCAGGCGACCGAGCTGCCCATGCGGCGTAACTGTTTGGAGATGGTGTTGCCCGACTGTTCTTTCCACTCCCAGACTTTATCCAGAAATTTGTCGCGGCCAAGTTCATGCCGGTTGGTGCCCGCCGCTTCAAGCTGGCGCTCGACAACCATCTGGGTCGCGATACCTGCATGATCCGTTCCGGGTTGCCAGAGTGTGTTGGCGCCCTTCATGCGGTGGTATCGCGTGAGGGTGTCCATGATAGTGTCCTGGAATGCATGCCCCATGTGCAGCGTTCCCGTCACGTTCGGCGGCGGAATCATGATGCAGTAGGGTTGACCGTTTCCGGATGGCTCAAAATATCCGGCCTGTTCCCAGGTTTTGTACCAGCGTTGCTCTATGGCAGCCGGCTGATAGCTTTTTTCCATCAGCGCCAAATAATCCTTGCGGGCTATGCCCGTCGTTCGTTTAGTTGTTTTAGGGCGCGTTGCCCAGTTGTTTATGAATGGTTTTTTCGATTAGCTCGGGAAGTTCATCGTCGAGCTGCTCGCTAATTTCTTCGCGTATCGATGTCGCCACCGTTTGCATGGCTTCTGCCAGCAGCGAATTAACCAGGCGGGCCGTCGCTTCGCTAACGCTTGCGCATATCTCATCGAGCTGTTTCGCCGTGAGGCGGGGAGAGCGTCTGGCGACTGCATCTTTTAGTACCGGTATATCGTCGTCGTCTGTCATTTTGTTTTCCGGTATCAGTCTATGTTGTGGGTAACCGGGTCCAGGCCCATCGATCGGTACTGCTTGAACCGCTCTCTGCCGGCCTGTTTCGATGCTTCGCTGCCGTCGACTATTTCAGCGACCCGCTTGTAGTTGCCGACAAAATCCGGTGTACCGGTGGATAGGTTGATCAGCAGTTCGCCGGTCGTTTGCGCATTGTCGGGCCGGCCGATCTTCACGGGCGTGCGTTCGTCCGTATCGTCGATAAGGCCGTGCGGCACGAAACTGCCCTGCCTGAACGTCCACAGTAACTCATCCAGTTGCCGGGCCTCGTCAGCCGATCCGGTGTGAGCGTAGACGCCGTGCTTGAGCGCATAGGCTTTTTCCGTCAACCGGCAGGCAAAGCGCAGGCGGCTGACGGGTTCGGTTGCGGCCAGTATATAAAAGTCTACGCGGGGAAGGTTCGACATTCTGATTCCAGTCTAGCTTGCCTGCTGCCGGGTTAGCTCAGCAAAAACTCCAGCAGTAACGGCACGGGCCGCCCGGTGCTGCCTTTGGTATGGCCGCTTCGGTATGCTGTGCCCGCGATGTCCAGATGGGCCCAGTTCATGCCATCCGTGAATTTGCTCAGAAAGCTCGCAGCCGTAATGGTGCCGGCCTCGCGTCCGCCGACATTGGCGAAATCAGCAAAGTTACTTTTGAGCTGCTCGGCATAGTCTTCTGTCAGCGGCAGTTCCCAAGCGCGATCGTCTGCACGGTCGCCCGCTTTGAGCAGCGCGTTGGCCAGTTTTTTCGAAGTCGACATCAGCCCGCTGTGGTGTTTGCCCAGTGCAATAACGCAGGCGCCGGTTAAGGTGGCGATATCGATCACGGCGGCCGGCTTGAAGCGTCGGGCATAGGTGAGGGCATCGCACAGGATTAACCTGCCTTCCGCGTCGGTATTTAGAATCTCAATCGTCTGCCCTGACATTGAGGTCACTATATCGCCTGGTTTGGTGGCTTTGCCGCCCGGCATGTTTTCGCAGCTCGGGACCAGACCGATCACATTAATTTTTGGCTGCAGTTCCGTCAGCGCCTTGAACGTACCGAACACGGAGGCGGCGCCGCTCATATCGAATTTCATTTCATCCATCGTCGGTGGCGGCTTGAGCGAAATTCCGCCCGTGTCGAAGGTAATCCCCTTGCCAACAAGTACAACCGGTGCCTTGCTTGCGGCCCCGCCTTTGTATTCGAGGATAATGAACTTGGCAGGTTCAACCGACCCGGCCGTAACCGAGAGCAAGGAGCCCATGCCGAGCTTCTGCATGTCCTCCTCACTGAGCACCTTGCAGCTCAGATTTTTGCTGTCGCGAGCCATCTTCCTCGCTTCCTTGACCAGGTAGGAGGGGGTGCAGACGTTGCCCGGCAGGTTGGCGAGATCGCGGCTCAGGTGCATGCCCTTGCCCAGTGCATCGCCCTGTTTCAGTCCTTTGCGCACCGCCAAAGCCGCTTTTGCATTGCGTGCGCCGACCGTCATTTTTTGCAGAGCGGCCTCGGGTTCCTTGTCGCGCGATTTCATGACCGTGAACCGGTAGCTGGACTGGTGCCAGATTGCGGCGATTATCTGCGCGCTTCGCGCTGCGTCAGCGGCCTTGATTGTTTCCAGGCCGAGGAAGCATGAGGCTTGCTTGTAGGGCGTGCCGGCCAGCCAGTTGAATGCCGCCGTGACGGCCTTGCGAAACCTGGTTCGGTCGAGGCTCTTGCGCTCACCGCAACCCACCAGCAGGATGCGATCACTCGCAACGCCATCGGTATGGGGCAGCAATAGCAGATCGCCGGTTTTGCCTTTTATATCGCCCGCGCTTAGCAATTTGCCGATTCGACCGCCTGTCGCCTTGTCGAAGGCGGCTGCTGTCGAGCCCATTTGACCGTTTTCAAAAACCGCAATCACTGCCAGTTCGGCTTTGATTGTCGTGGCGGCGCCGGTTTTCACTTCAAACTGCATAAACTGCTCCTGAATTGCTGCTGCATGAGTCATGAATTACTTCAGGCCGAACCCAAGTCAGACGCTTGCCTCTCGCTTTCGGTCTGGCGGCACATCACTTGACCCGTCAGGCCGCCAGGGCTGAAGATACGCTTTATTAAGCAACGCAGGCCTTGGGTTAGGGCCTTGTCTAAGCGCGTGCTAGTGTACTTTATTATTTCGCCGCTGGTGAAGCAGTCAGGACTGGCGCAGGCAACTGTTCAGGCCGGGGCGGTGACAGACCGGATGGGAAGCCGGACTCATGGGCCAGATACTAAATCGCTATATTTTCAGAGAAACGGCGCTTACGTGGTTTGCCGTTACCGGCGTGCTGCTGCTCATATTGCTCACGAACCAGTTCGCCCAGGTACTTGATGATGCCGCGGGCGCTGAGCTCCCTAAAAACGCCATCTTTGCGGTTATGGGCCTGTCGTCCATTCAGTACCTGACAATCCTGATACCGGTAGGCATTTTTATAGCGATCATGCTCGCATTTGCGCGGATGTACCGCGACAGTGAGATGGCGGCCATGATGGCCTGCGGTATTGGCAATATCTCGCTGTACCGGCCTATCGCCCTGTTGTCGCTGCTGCTTGCCCTCGTGGTCGCCTGGTTGGCCCTCGACGCGGCACCCTCTGCTCAGCGCCAGGTGCAGGCTATCGCCGAAGAAGCGAAGAAAACTGCAGACCTCGCCATGTTGGAACCGGGGCGATTTCTTTCCTTTGGCCGGGAGCAGGCCATTCTTTACGCTGAAAAAGTTGGCAAAGACGGTACTTTGAGCAATGTATTCGTGCAGCGCCGGCGCGGGGACAAGGTGATCGTGGTTGTCGCCGAGCGTGCCGGACAGCGAAATGATGCCGAGCTGGGTCGCAAGGTGCTTACCTTTAATAACGGCGAGCGCTATGAGGGTGTGCCCGGCAGTCCCGAATTTCAGGTCATGAAATTCGCGGAGCACGGAATTCCATTCGCGTTACGCGAGTCCCGGCCGGGAGAAATGAAGCGCGAGGCGATGTCGCTCTCCGAATTGCTCGATGCGCCGGATTCCGAGTCGCTCGCCGAAATCCAGTGGCGCGTGTCGGTGCCGATTACCCTTATGGTATTGACGCTTATCGCGGTCCCGTTGAGCAAGTCGCCGCCGAGGCAGGGGCGTTACAACAATCTGATTGTCGGAATATTGTTGTACATTATTTATGCGAACATGCTGGGCGCTTCGAAAGCCTGGCTTGAACAGGAAGAGATTCCGGCGTGGGTGGGTCTTTGGTGGGTCCACTTGTTGTTTATCGTGTTTGCAATCGTGTTGCTGATGCGCCAGAACAATATGTTTCGGCGTTTATGGTCACGAATGCGGGGGCAGGGTGTCGTCAGTGCCAATCCTTAATCGCTACCTGTTCAATGCTATAGCCGGGGCCACCGGGATGGTCATCCTGGTGTTGCTCTCCTTAGGTGCTTTTATCGAGTTCGTTTCGCAGCTGGATGATTTGGGCCAGGGTAGTTATGACCTGTGGGTCGCGATTAAGTATGTGGCGCTCAAAATGCCGAGGTTGGCGGTTCAGTTACTGCCCGTTTCCGTCTTGTTGGGAGCTCTGCTTGGTCTTGGCGCGCTTGCGGCCGGCAGCGAACTTATCGTCATGCGTGCCGCCGGTATTTCCGGGTTGCGGCTGGCCAGATCGGTAGCAATAGCGGGCTTCATCATTGCGATTATAGGGGCGCTGGTGGGCGAATTCCTGGCGCCCCAGATGGACCTTTATGCGCGGCAGTTGCGTGCGGTAGCTAAAAGTGGTGAAGCGGATATTGCGGGTTCGAGTGCATGGCTGCGAGACGGTAACGTAATTTTTAATGTGCGGCCGTCGATCGATGGCACCGACTTTGGTGGCGTCTACACGTTCAGAGTCGGTGAGCGGGGAGTTCTGGATGGGATTGGTCGCGGCGATTCGGTGTTGTCGGACACGGACGGCGAATGGATGCTCGGTAATTTTCGAGAGTCTATGTTTGGCCCGAATGGTGTAACTATTGGCACAGAATTCGAGAAAGAGCGCGTCAGCAAATTGACTGACCTGCTGGCGATCACCGCGGTGCGGGAAAGCAGTTTGACGGCGCAGGAGTTGCGCGCCTATGTGGCTTACCTCACGGCAAATGGACTCGATGCAGACCGCTATGAGATTGCCTTCTGGGGAAGGATCGCGACCATAGTGGGCGTCGCCGTCATGGCCATGCTTGCATTGCCGTTTGTGTTCGGTTCGCTGCGCGCAACCGGTGCCGGCGCGCGAATGATTGTGGGCGTATTAATAGGCGTCGGTTATTTTCTCTTGAATCGAACGCTGGCTGATAGCGCGGCTGTATTTGATATCAGTCCATTCCTGGTAGCCTGGGCGCCGACCGCTTTGCTCGCCATTGTTACCGTCGTCGGAATTACACGGCTACGTTGAATTGCTAAATCGACTTGTCTGTCAGGTTCATTAGGAGTTCGCGGAGCTGGTTCGTTTTGGCAGCAGCACAATACGTGTTCGGCTTAGCCGGTCGTGCCAGCTAAGTTTGTCACTGTCTATCAGCGCCCACAGGAAACCGATTCCGGCTGGTGCCAGCGCGATGCAGGCGTAAATAAATCGTTTAGCCGCTGTTGTGGTATCGGGTGTCAGGCCCTCCCGGTTAAGCAATTGCAGGCGCCATGCTTTCATCCCCAGAGTCTGGCCGCCGTGCGACCAGAAATGCACGAAAAAAGCAGCCGCGATCAGCATAAGCGTGAGTCGGTAATAGACATTGCCCGGGTCGACCGCATTATCGATGACCGCCACCAACGGCACCGAAAGCACCATCATCACGCCGAGCACCAGCAGCCAGTCATACAGGGCGGACATCAGGCGGCGCAGAAATCCCGCGGTTGGCGGATTATGTAAATTTATCGTTTCCATATTTAAAGGTGTTGGGGCCGCTATTGGTGCATTTCCTCCGCATGCTGCTAAGTTTCGTCAAGATGCTTTTTTGTTCCCGCACGTAGCTTACGACAGGATAACGGCATCTGCGATAACGAACTGACTACCGCCAACTAATCGGTGCTCAGTTGTCGCTACTCCCGGCGGTTGTTGGTTGGCCGCCAAAATAATAAATAGAAAGGGGGATTGTCATGCATAACCACTCAAGGAACTCTTCGGATCGCCGCAAGCATTCGCCTGATTGTGACCCTTACCTGGTTTCAGTTGTAAACGGGTGCAAAGAGCCGGCCGCAAAAGTTTCGGAAAACACAGCGGTTGTCCTCGACGAGTTGGGCATCACGTCAGCCAGACGGCGTGTAGCCTTGTTGCTGAAGCGCGCAGATAGCTAACTTGCTCCTAAATCTCGCGCGCTGACCGGCGCTTTGCCATACTAGCCCTGATCCGCATACCAACCGGAACGGGGGTAGGACCGTGAGCGCACACCCAAGAATTGAAATCAGATACTGCACAGGTTGCCGCTGGTTGCTCCGCGCCGCCTGGTTTGCCCAGGAGCTTCTAAGCACTTTCGAGCAAGATTTGTCCGAGGTCGCGTTAGTGCCGGATAACACGGGCGGCGTCTTCGATGTGTTCGTCGGCGATACGCTGGTCTGGTCGCGTGCTGAACAGCATCGCTTTCCCGAACCCAAGGAAATCAAGCAAGCAGTGCGTGACCTCGTCGCGCCCGGCAGAGACCTTGGTCATATAGATCAATAACAGCTTATCCCCGGGGGTCATGATGCGCGCGCGTCAGCAACAGGTGCGTCGGTGAGCGAGTTCGGTTAACGAACAGTAGTGCTGGAGCAAATGTATGAGCGATAGTGAGTTGCAAAAACGCAGTCAGATACTGGGTCGGTTGGGAGTGGGCGATCATCTGTTTGATCCCAAGTTTTACCGTAATCGATCGCGTTACCTGTACCAGTGTGCCTTCGTTGCCATCACTGTGCTGATTGTCTTGCTGGTCCTCGACGCGGTTTATCAGTCCGTGCTCATTGCTGCGCTTGGTGCTCGCTCGATGGTCGCTTTCTCCGCTCCGAATATGCGTGCGTCGCGGCCACGCTGCATGATTGGCGGCTATGCAGCCGGGATCACAATCGGGTGCAGTATCTCTTTGCTGGTTGCTTCAGGCGACTATGCCTGGCTTAGTGCTGACCTGGTCCGCATCCTCGCGGGTGCGTTTGCGACCGGGCTGGTGATGTTCGTTATGGTCACCACCGACACTGAGCATCCGCCTGCGGCGGCCTTGGCGTTGGGTTTTGTGCTCAACGACTGGAGCTTCATGACTGTTTTGGGTGTGTTGTCAGGCATCGTTCTGATTGTCGTTATCAAGGAAAGCGTTCGCAGCCGCTTGGTAGATTTGCTGTAGCGCCTGTCGATCGCGCAAAAGCACGGCATCAGGTTTTGCAGTCCGCCGCTCATCTGATTCTGCAAACCGCTTATCGGCTTACTCTTTTCGTTATGCGCAATGTGACGGCCGTCACAAATGCGAGTTTATGTTGACTGCACTTGTGGTCGCTCGTCACTCTTACAGATTAGCCCGTGTAAATAAAAACGTCCAATAAACAAACACCTGTAAGCGCCATATTCCTTCCCCGCGTGCGCTGCCGCAGCAAAACGGCGATTTAACTTTAAGCCGGTTGAGCGCGTATTTCGGCGCTCCGCGTGATTCTGTTCAAAGTTTTCGTGGCGTCCGCCCCTTAGTATCGCTAAGCGGTTTCGAGATCAGACATCCCGGATAGCCGTAGCAAACTAATTTTTTGGGTGCGCTCTTAAACAGGCGACCTTAACGCAACACAGAGAAATCATGGTCATATCGCGACTGAAAATATCTTCTTGCTCGAGTCGTCAGCGCGGGTATTCGCTCGGCGAACTGATGGTGACAATCGCCGTGCTTGGCATTTTGTCATCGGTGGCTGTGCCCGGAATGCAGAATGTCGTGCTAAACAATCGTCGCGTCGCAACTACCAATGATTTTGTTTATACCCTGCAGCTGGCGCGCAGCGAGGCTATCGCGCGGAACCAGCGCGTAACGGTGTGCGCGAGCCGCAATGGTACTAACTGCACTAGCCTGGATTACTGGTCAGACGGTTGGATCATGTTTAACGACATCGATCTCGATAAGGCGGCCTCGAGTGATGGCGAAGAATTTTTGAGGAAAGCAGCGAACGAAAACGAATTGGCTATCATTCCGTTCGGTTTCCGCGGTTCCATCACCTACCGGCCCAATGGCCGGGCGATGGGTAATACCCTGGCTGCAGATGAAGGCGAATTTGTTTTCTGTGACTCGCGTGGACCCGATCACGCCCGTGTCGTCATCATAGGATCCAGTGGTCGGCCCCGGCTTTCGGAAAAAAGGGCTAACGGCACCACGCCGGTTTGCGAATGAGGAAGGCAGCCATGAACTATGTTCCGGACAAGCAGCGCGGTGTCAGCCTGGTTGAAGTGCTGGTGACCCTGGTGCTGATATCGCTTGCGTTGCTGGGCTCGGCATCGCTGCAGGTCATGTCCAAACGATCCAACTATGGTGCCGTGCAGCGCACCAGTGCCGCCCATTTAGCTAATGACTATCTGTCACGAATGCGGAGCAATCGTACGGCACTGGGCAGCTACGTGCCGGGACAAGACCTGGGCGGTGGTTCGCTGGGTGCGCAGCCTGCCAAGGACTGCGCCGGCCCGGATGCCGCATGCACGGATGCCGAGATCGCAACCTACGAGCAATGGGTTTGGGAGCAGGAGCTTGATGGTGCCATGGAAACCATCGCCGGCGTTGCTTCAGGCGGGCTGCTGGAGCCGACCGCTTGTGTTTCCGGCCCGGTCGGGGGCGCGTCCGGACTTTATGAAGTCGCGATCGCCTGGCGCGGCGCCATTGAGCACGTCAACCCGGATATTCACGGTTGCGGCGAGGGTTCCGGCAAGTACGGCACCGACAACGAGTATCGCCATGTCCTGGTAATGCAGGCATTTATTAACGATTAGTCGACGACGAACTTAGAGATCAAATGAACAGTTCCAGTTTTAAACAAAGTGGTTTTACGCTGATCGAGTTGATGATCGCGATGCTGTTGGGTCTTTTTCTTACCGGCGCACTGCTGACGATGCTGGCCCAGGCTCGTCAGAGCTTCCAGCAGGATGAGAACTTCGCGCGTATGCAGGACGAGTCCCGCTACGCTATGCATGAAATTACCAATGACGTCAGCATGGCTGGCTTCGTCGGCGATATCACCGTTTTGGAGCAGGTGGATCTGGATGCAACCTTGGTTATCGACGAGGACTGCGAAGACTCTGCCGGCGAATCATTCGCATTCAACCTGTTTCACAGCACTGCGGGCTTTGATACCAGCCTGATGGCGCTGGATAACATTACTACCGCTGATGCAGCGGCAAAATTTGGCTGCCTGGATGAGGCGGAGCTCGTCGAGGGCACCGATATTGTAGCCGTCAAAAAACTCGAGGGAGCCACAACGACTTCTCTGGCGAATGGCGATGTCGCCCTTCGGTACAACGGCACAGTTGGGGCGCTGTTCGTGCACCCGATCGCCGGAGCAGTGCCAACACCCTTCGAGGACAGAATTTATTCGCCGGCAATCTATTTCATTCGCAACTACACCAATACTGAAGGCGATGGCTTACCCGCGTTATGCCGCAAGGTGCTGAAGGGCGGGGCCAAGGTCGTTATGGAAACGGAATGCATCGCAGAAGGCGTCGAAAATTTGCAGGTAGAGTACGGAATCGATTCCGATCTGGACGGGTCGGTCGATGAGCTGCTAACGGCTCCGACCCAGGAGCAGCTCGGCAATGCAATTTCCGCCCGCGTCATCTTATTGGCCCGCACGTCTGAGGCCGATCGCAGCTACACGGACAACCGAACCTACAGCCTGAGTAACGCGGATGACTTTGTCCCGGACGACTCGTTTCGACGTCGCGTCTATACGACGACTGTGCCTGTGCAGAACATCCGCAACCGTAATTTGATAACGGCTGCCTACAATTAAATGGAATTGACTTCATGAACAGAAAAATCAGGAGTTTTGAGTCGCAACGCGGCGTCGTCTTGTTCGTCAGCCTCATCATGCTGGTGGTTATCGGCCTGCTGACCCTGTCCCTTATGGGTATTTCCAGGATTGAAATGCGTATGGCCAATAACGAGGAATCGAGGGTTAACGGACTCCAGATGGCCCAGTCACTTGCAGATATTTTCGTGGATGACCCGGCGCTGACGCCGGTTGTGGGCAAAGCGGGTTACAGGATTTGTGCGGGTAAAGATGGCTGCAACGAAACAGTGTCGTCCGGTCAGATGCCGGCCACTGAAATAGCGGCGGCCATCGATGACGGTTACCTCTCGGTCGAATTACGCCGCCCGGAACAGGAGTTCCGCAAACCGCCGCGGGGCAGTGGCACCGGGAATGAATTTATCGGGGCAGCCTTTCATATCGAGGCGACCTATGACGGAACTGAAGACGGGCGCGGCTACGGAAAAATTGAAGAGGGCTTGCTGGTGCTTATTCCTCTTTAGAAAAGGAAGGTCAGCATAGAAAGGAACTCTACTTGGCGGATCGCAGGACAGACCAATGACCAACAAATTAGCAACGATTTTTATCACTTCCCTGCTGGTGCTGGCCGCAGCGCCCGGGCAGGCAGATGACATCGATATTTACTACGGCCGCGGCGGCGCAGACGAAGAAATATCGCAGCCGATGGTCATGTTCAGCCTGGACTGGCGACCGAACCTGGCGGCAAGGGCATGCACAGGTGACGAGTGTGACTTTCTGATCGACGGCGGTTATATGCCGTTAAAGGAAAGCTATACTTTTTTCGATGTGCTGCGCGGTGCATTACGCAAAGTGCTGGAGCCGCTCGACGGTATTCGCATGGGGCTGATGCTTAATCACAACTACAAGAATAACTGCGCTGGAGTGGTTGCAGCGGGCTGCAGTAATGGCGGCTATATCGCACTCGGTTTTGAATCCTTCCAGGAGGACGATGCCAACGGGGCCAAGGCCGCATTTCACGAATTTCTCGACAACATTCCCACGCCGCTCGGCGTCGCCAGTCATCCGTACCAGGGTAAAGAGCTGTTCTTCGAGTTCTTTCGCTATCTGACGGGCCAGGAAATATTAAACGGGCATGTTGGTTACCTTGACTATGACGGTTATCCGGAAGGTGAACCTGTGCCCACGCTGGTCTGCAAGGATGGCGTAGGGGCGGACGATTCTGCCAGTATCTGCGAGGAGGTTCTGATCTATCCGGAAAGTAACGACGACGAAAACCTGGACGTCGATAACCCGTCAATAGCCTGGGATATCGATATCGAGGACGGCAGCGGAAATTATCAGTCGCCGTTGGATGCCGGCGGCCGTTGCTCTAAAGTATTTTCGGTCAACATGCTGTTTCAGGTCTCGCAGCAGGATTCGGATTCCGATAATTCGATCGAAGCCGAAATTCCCAGTGGTGGTTTCGGCGGAGAGTACCGCACTTTTCCGGATGTCATCGAATACCTGAATGACGCAGATCTGGCCAACGATGTCCAGCCGTATGGGGGAGTCGATGCGATCCCGGGCGTGCAGAACGTGACATCTTACTTCCTTATTGATGAAAGATTCATCAACAAGACGACACGCAAGTATGCGCAGGCCGGTGGCACCGGTGAACCGCTGGCCTTGAGCGAAGATCCGGAAGAGCTGATTGCGACGCTCGAAGACGTGTTTAAGCAGATACTCAGCGTGAGCACGACCTTCGTGTCGGCGTCGATACCGGTAAACGCGTTCAACCGGGCGGAGGTTATCGACAACGTGTACCTCGCGTTATTCCGGGCCGATAGCGATGCCAAGCCAACCTGGACCGGCAACGTCAAGAAAATGAAGTTGTCGCCGACCGCCGATGGCAGCGGTGACCGGACGCTCGTGGATGTCTACGGCGACTACGCCGTCGCCGCGGACGGTCGTATCAAATTCGATGCGCTGACATTCTGGACCGACGAGAACAGGCTGGCGCCTCCGGACCCCGATTTGAATGAGGTCGACGGTCGTGACGGCCGTTCGACGGCACGCGGGGGCTCGGGCCAGAAAATACCGGGCGTAATCTCGGATTGGGTCGGCTTCGTGAATGGTGACGGCGGCCGTACGCTGTATTTCGATAACGGTACCGACCTCGATGACCTGAACGCCGATGCCGCGACAGCAGGAGTACTCAGGGATGCCTTGGGCGCGGCGACCGACGACGAGGCGCTGGAACTCATCAAGTATGCGCGCGGTATGGACGTCAATGACGATGATGGCGACAGTAATGACGAAGACACACGCCCCTGGATCATGGGTGACCCGCTGCATTCGCGGCCGTTACCTATTAACTACGGTGCGGTGAACGGATATACCGAGGACAACCAGGCTATTTATATTGCCTTTGGCGCCAATGACGGTTTCATGCGCTTTGTCAGGAACACCGAGCCCGGCAGCTCAGGGACTCAAAGCGGTGAAGAGGTCTGGGCCTTCATGCCGCAGGAGGTGATGGGTGAACTGCAAACGCTTAAGACCAATGCGTCAGGCAGCGGTCACCCGTATCTCGTTGACGGTAGCCCCACGGCCTACGTGGAAGGTCGCTTTATCGACCGGGCAATCGACGGTGAAGAGGTTTATTTGTATTTTGGTCTGCGCCGCGGCGGTAAAGCCTACTACGCGATGGATATCAGTGACCCCGAAAGTCCCGAGCTGGCCTGGAAAATTACCAAGAGCGGTGATTTTGCCGAGTTGGGTTATACCTTCTCAGACCCCGTTGCCGGCGAGTTGGCTGACGGTGATTCCCGCAAGCCGATAGTCATGTTTGGCGGCGGTTATGACGTTAACAAGGACGATCGAAGCGGCGTCGGTACGAACGACATCGAGGGTAATGCGCTTTATATCGTTGACGGCCGAACGGGCGAGCTTATATGGAAAGCCGTGGGCAGCGGCACATCCTCCAGCAAAGTGTTTGTCCACCCGGATCTCGTTGACAGCATTCCGTCGCAGGTGACTGCGATGGATAGCAACGGTGATCTGATCGTCGATCGTATCTATGTCGGCGATACAGGCGGCCGTATCTGGCGGGCGGATATCAGTGGTAGCGACACCAGTGCATGGACGTTGACCAAGCTGGCCGATGTCGGGCGCCATTACTCAAGCACTACCGAGGACGATCGGCGCTTTTTCCATGCCCCGGAAATCGTGCAGCACATCGACTCATCCGGCCCGTTTGACGCCATCGTGATGGGCAGCGGTGACCGAGCGGATCCACTGGGTTATCGCGGCTATGCCGATAATTTTGTTTACATGATCAAGGACGCGAACGTGAAGTCAGGCACCGGCGTAAACACGTCGCTCGATCATGGCGACTTCGGTGATGTTACCAACACGTGTTTACAGGTCGGCGCTGCCTGCACGGCTAATTTGGCGGACGGCTGGAAAATGGGCCTTACGGTGGATGGCGAAGCAGCGCTGGCGAAGCCTATTGCGCTTGGCGGGGTAATCTTTTTTACCACGTATCTGCCGCCGGGTGCATCGGCGGAAGAAAGTTGCGGGCCTGATGAAGGCTCGGGCCGGTTCTATGCAGTAGACCTGGATAACGCCCAGGCCGTCAGGAATTATGACGCGACGACCGAGGACCTGGAACGCTTCGATGATCTGGATTCGGACGGTATCCCGTCCGGCGCGTTCTTCGTGCCGTTCTCAGGTGCGGGTGATGCGACGGGTATGGTCTGGAAGCCCGATAACCGTGGCGAAGAAGTCACTTTCCCGACGCGTATGCGAACGTTCTGGCTCGAAAGTGAAGACGGAACGCTTTAAGTTTTAACAACGACGAATTAGCGGAACAGCGGTGCGACTTATGGTGCAGTTCAGACGATACAGCGGAATTCAGGGCGGCTTTACCTTGGTCGAGCTGCTGATAGTGGTCGTGATTATCGGCATACTCGCCAGCGTCGCGATTCCTAGCTATCAGCAGTATGTCACCAAGGCAAAGCGCTCGGCCGCCCAAAGCCTGATGCTGGAAATTGCGGCCAGGCAGGAACAGTACCTTGCGGATAACAAGACCTATGCGGCATCGCTTAATTTATTGGGCTTTGACGCGTGGGTTATTGGTACGGACGAAAATGGTGAACTTGTGGCTCACGGCGACCCAAGTCAGCATTATGCGTTTCTGACCAACGCGCTCTCGACGAGTACGTCTGGCGTCGTAACGGCTTATTTTGTCAGAGGCTACCCGTGGGGCATACAGGGCACGCGCGATAGCAATTGCGGCATTGTCGAACTGAGAAGTACCGGTGAAAAGATTGCCTACGGTACGCGAACTGATGATTGTTGGTGAGTTCTTTTGAAGCCGGCAGGCGAGGGTGTGGTTATGCGATTAGCACGGTTTCTTATTTCGCTTGTTCTGGTTAGCTGTTTTCTCGTGGCCTGTTCTCCCTCACACGAGGAGCTGGCGCAGAACCCTGCGAATTGCGAGCAAATGAAAGATATACCGGAAGCCTATGACTATTGTCTGGAGGCGCTACGTTGAGTCGCACAGGTTGGCCGAATTTGCTTGGCGTGCTGCAGTGAATATCAGGATTCTGCTTGCCCCTGTTATTCGCCTCCATGGTTGCCAGCTTCTGGGAGATACAAGCTAAAAGTTGCTGATGAAACGGGTTATCGCAGCGCAAAAATGCCACCGTGATCAGGTGTTTGCAGAGGCAGCGGTCGCGGTTGACACAAACTGACCCGCTGTTGACGGGTGGTGAATCGATTAGTTAGCCATAGAAACCAACACTATCCAGCCCCAATTCGGAGAGAAACTGCATGGGTTCAGTCAGGATAATTCTGGATTTAGTTGGCGCCTTTTTCATCGGCGCCGTCTTGGGCGCGCCGATTGCCGCATTGTTTTTCGTTGCCGCGCTCGCATGCGAGCTGTTGCTAACCGCAGAACGCGTCAAACGCGGTAGGCAATCCCTGGAAGCGGCTGTGTGGCGTGACCGCCAATTCTATCGAGCCGACTAGTCGCCGCCGCTTTAGGCTGAGCTCCCGCTCGCATTTGCTCCAATGTCGGCTCTCGTCTAACCCCAAACCTTTGCAGCCGGGTTGCTCGGGCACCCGGATGATAGAGCTTCTGCAGGCCAGTGTGGGCGCGCAGCAACGTTACTCTGTGCAATACCCGTAATTCGCAGACTAAAACACTATCAGTCGGTGTGTTTGGCTGTTTTTAGTGGCATATTTAGCGAATGGAAAAGATCAGTCAGTTTCTTCAGTTGGTGGTCATTGACTTTGCGGGTCACCAAATCACAGCGGGCCAGATAATTGTCATTCCGGTCGTATTTGTAGTCGGTTACTTGCTGGCTCGATGGTTTGGTCATTTGATCGTCAAACGGATGGAGGCAAGAGGGGTAAGCCCGGACGTCGTTCATCTTGTCCGGCGGGTCTACCTGATTCTGATCCTGGTCATTATCGGCGTCTCCGCGCTCGAGATACTCAGTGTGCCGCTGACCGCTTTTGCATTTATCTCGGGCGCGATTGCCATCGGTGTAGGTTTCGGTGCGCAGAATGTCATCAATAATTTCATAAGCGGCTGGATACTCCTTTGGGAGAGGCCGATCCGCATTGGCGATTTTTTGGAAATAGGGGATACGCGGGGTACCGTCGAGGCAATCAATACCCGCTCGACCCGGATTCGTCGGGTCGACGGCGTGCATCTGCTGATCCCAAACAGTCACCTGTTGGAAAACACGGTCGTAAACTGGACGCTGGTAGACCGGTTGACGCGCGGCCATGTGCGAGTCGGGGTTGCCTATGGGTCTCCGGTCCGGCTGGTCGCGCAGTTAATCGAGCAGGCGGTTAAAGAAGATGCTCATGTGCTGGAAACGCCGGCTGTTATGGTTATATTCGATGATTTCGGCGACAGTGCGTTGATATTTGATGTGTATTTCTGGATAGAGGCCAGCGGCGAAAAAGACCTGCGGGTCATTCGCAGCGATATTAGGTTTCGCATCGATGAATTGTTCCGCGAACATAACGTCACCATTTCTTTTCCGCAGCGTGACGTCCATCTGACCAGTCTTACGCCGGTTCAGGTTGCGCTGGTTAATGACACGGAGAATGCTGGTGGATGAGCTCGGCGACAGTAACGGATTGCTCTGTGCCTACGACCTGGATGGTCAGGGCAGCGGACGGAAACTTGACTGGGCGGCTATGGACACCGCGGCGGACTCAGCAGCGGTTCGTTGGATTCATCTTAATTTCAGCAACCCCAAAGTTAGCAGTTGGCTCAGGCGCTCCGCTTCCCTGGATCCTATTGTCGCCGAGGCAATGCTCAGCGATGACAGCCGGCCGCGTGTAATTGAACATGGTGCCGGGATGCTGGTCATCCTGCGTGGTGTGAACACGAACCCGGGGGCAGAGCCGGAAGACATGGTCTCACTGCGCATCTGGCTGGAACGGGGGCGGGTGATTTCGACGCGCCGTCGCAGACTGCTGTCGGTAGGCAGTATGGAAGAGGATCTCAAGACCGGTGAGGGCCCTAAAGACGCGGCTGACTTTCTGGTCAAGGTTATCAGTAAGCTCGACGAGCGCATCGAGCCCGTAATCGACCGTATCGATGAGGCTATCGAGGAGGCAGAAGTCGACTTTACAGCGGCGCGGGCAGCCGCGTATCGGGGTGAATTTTCCGGTTTGCGTCGTCAGGCAATGCGGATAAGACGCTTCTTGGCGCCACAACGGACGGCACTCGAACAACTTTCCCGCCTCACGGGCGATTTTCTGAGTGAAGCCCAGCGTTTCGAATTGCGCGAAGAGGCGGAGCAAGTCACCCGTTACCTTGAAAGCCTCGACCTCGTGCGTGAACGCGCCATGGTGGCGCAGGAAGAGTTGATTGCGCAGTTGGCCCAGCAACAAAACAGCCGCATGTATATTCTCTCTATAGTCGCGGCCATATTCTTACCGCTCTCATTTCTGACCGGGCTGATGGGAATGAACGTCGCCGGTTTGCCCGGCACCGAAGATCCGGCATCCTTCACCCTGCTCGTAATTCTGATGCTTGCTGTCGGCTTTGGTATCGTGGGCATTTTCAGATGGCAGAAATGGTTGTAATGAGCGTCGGCAAGTCGCGCAGGCGCGATCCAAAAACTGTTATCGGCTGGCGCGAGTGGGTCTTCCTGCCCGATTTAGGACTGAACCGTATAAAAGCCAAAGTCGACACCGGGGCCCGAACTTCTACATTGCACGCCTTCAGTGTCGAACCCTTCAGGCACGACAGCGGCGCCGCATGGGTGCGTTTCGGGGTTCACCCGTTGCAGGGCGACTTGAATACTGAGGTGCATTGCGAAGCCCCGGTCATTGATCAGCGCAATGTCCGTGATTCCGGCGGGCATCAGGGCGAGCGCTATGTAATAAGCACGCGCATCCAACTCGGGGAAATGCAGTTGCAAGCCGAAGTCACGCTGACGGCCAGAGATGATATGCTGTTTCGTATGTTGTTGGGGCGGACTGCAATGCGCGGCTTGTTTGTCGTAGATCCTGCCAGGTCTTTTCTGCTCTCCAAATCCAAAAAATAATAATTTTCACAGGAACGCCCGAGTGGCTACTCGCATGACGAAGCAGGCAACAGTCCGGATTGGCGGAGTCGAAGTCGCGCCCGGCGAACGGACTTATATCGATCTGCCGATTGCAGACCTGTATACGCATACGCCTTTGACCATGCCAGTGCAGGTTGTCAACGGCAAGCGGGCGGGCCCGACGCTGTTCGTTTCGGCCGCCATCCACGGGGATGAGCTCAACGGGGTGGAAATTGTTCGCCGGTTGCTGGCACAGAAAGCGCTGAATCGCTTGCGCGGATGTCTCATCGCCGTCCCCGTAGTCAACGTGCACGGCTTTCTCGACCAGTCGCGTTATTTGCCGGATCGCAGGGATCTCAACCGTTCGTTTCCGGGCAGCGCTACGGGTTCGGTCGCAGCCCGGCTCGCCTATATCTTTGCCCAGGAGATAATCAGGCAGGCCGATTTTGGTGTCGATATGCATACCGGGGCTCAGCACCGGTCGAATTTGCCCCAGATTCGGGCGAACCTCGATGACGAGCAGACCTTGTCGTTGGCCAAAGCTTTTAAAGTGCCTGTATTGGTGAATGCGCCTATTCGTGACGGCTCATTGCGCGGTTACGCCGCGGAAGAGGGGATTCCGACACTGCTCTACGAGGCCGGTGAGGCGTTACGTTTTGATGAGGTCAGTATCCGTGCCGGATTGCGCGGGCTGCTCAGTGTGATGCGCCACCTGGAGATGCTGCCTGAGCGGAAAGCGAAAACCGGTCAGAAAGAGCCGTTGATTGCTACCTCGACCAGCTGGATTCGGGCGCCTTCCAGCGGGATAGTGCGCTTGCGGGTCAAGTTAGGGCAACGCGTAGATGTTGGCCAATCCTTGGCGACCATTAGCGACCCGATGGGTGAAGCGAGTCAGAAGGTGGAAGCGAGATTTGCAGGCATCGTAATAGGCCAGACCAATCTGCCGCTCGTTCATGAGGGGGATGCCATGATGCACATCGCCCGCTTTGACAGCGTGGCTCAGGCAGAAAGCAGGGTAGATGAATTTCAGACGGAGCTGTATCCGGATAAGCTGTAACGGCAGTTCCGAGGAGTAATAGCGAGTGAAAATAGCAATTCTTTCGACGAGCAAGTCACTGTATTCAACCCGGCGTCTCGTCGAGGCGGGCATCGCGCGCGGCCATCAGATGCATGTGGTCAACCACAAGCGCTGCTATATGAATATAGCGGCGCATCAGCCCAGCGTGCATTACAACGGCAGTCCGCTCCCTGCCTTTGATGCCATTATTCCGCGTATCGGCGCGTCAGTGACTTTTTACGGTACAGCGGTCGTGCGTCAATTCGAGATGATGGGCGTGTATTCGGTTAATGAATCGGTTGCCATTTCGAGGTCGCGCGACAAGCTTCGAGCGCTGCAATTGCTCTCGCGCAAAGGGATCGGTTTGCCCGTCACTGGTTTTGCCAACTCGCCTGGCGACACCGAGGATTTGTTGAAACTCGTCAAGGGCGCACCGGTCGTCATCAAGCTGCTCGAGGGTACCCAGGGCGTTGGTGTCGTGCTCGCGGAAACCGAAAAGGCAGCGGAAAGTGTTATCGAGGCCTTTCGCGGATTGAAGGCGGACTTCCTGGTCCAGGAATTCATCGCTGAAGCCGGCGGTTCTGATCTTCGCTGTTTCGTCATCGGGGAACGTGTGGTTGCCGCGATGAAAAGACAGGGGAAGGAAGGCGAGTTCCGGTCAAACCTGCACAGGGGCGGCAATGCCGAGCTGGCCAAGTTAACGCCCGAGGAGCGATCGACAGCCGTGCGCGCTGCCAGAATAATGGGCTTGAACGTTGCCGGTGTTGACCTGCTTCGCTCGAATCACGGCCCCGTCGTAATGGAAGTCAATTCGTCGCCGGGCCTCGAGGGTATCGAACAGGCCACAGGTAAAGACGTTGCGGGCACGATCATTCAGCACATCGAAAAGCACGCAAAACCGGGTAATACGCGCACCCGCGGCCGCGGTTAAGCCTGAGGCAGGTGCTCCTGCCAGCCGTGGCGACGCGCTTTCCCGCCGCTTCGTTTGCCGCTGATAAATCGCTTCAACGCCTGCGACCGGTAGGTGCGCGGCGTAAAGCGGATATTATTTCGCGGTGCCGACCGATTGCGGCTGGTTCCGCCTTCGGGGCGGTACACGTAGTGTGTGCCCATAAAATTCTTCCTAGCCGAGACGAGGGCGATGAAAATTCTGCCGCTGTTTCTTGTGTTTGGGATCCATTCCCATTTCATCATCGTGCATATTGCGGCGAACCTTTTCGAATACAGGCAGTGCGGCTTCATCAAACTCATCCAGCACTTCCCAGTTCCTGGTGCTCAACCGTTGTTTCTTGTGTCGGTTCATGGCTCTCATCTCTCCGGATCTGATCTCTGCCCTCTATATCCTGAAAGAGGGCAATCTCTTTGCGTTTCGGTCGCGTTAGCAGGCCGTCGGTCCGCGTCGCGATCAGCGGGCTTAGTCAGCCCAGTCGTTCAAGTCGCTTATTTGTTCCTTAAGCCACATTTTTTCCTTCACTAACTCGATTCTTCGCCAGTTGATCGTGCGGCTGCTGGCAGCAGTAATTTCATACTCGTGCTCATCGATTTCGTCGTCTAACTCATCGTCCAGAAAATCGTCTTCTACCTTGCTCACTGTTATTCCCTTCCTGTGTTGTTGTGTTTTATTAAGTGTTGTCTTTAGTGCTTGATTGCGAATTCAGACCAAAGCCTGCGCGCACGTTTGCCGGATGTGCCGGTCGCGTGCCAATAGGTCAGCAACAAAATGCGCCAGTTGACTTCGAGCTGATAAGAACTCTCAACGGGCCAGGTCAGCAGGTTTTTTCCCGCCGGCACGCAAAGGCCGTTGTCGATCAGTTCAGCTGAAATATCGGTTGGCAGGCGCAGGCACAGCGAACCGTCATCGCTGACCGTCGCGAAAACCCTGTCGCGTAAAAAAACGTTTTCCAGGTTGCTGCAGGCGCCGGCTTCCAGGTGCAACGGCATACCGTCGAAGCCCGGTATGGGTCGACTACCGACGCGGACGTTGGCCAGGCTGGCGGCACGCTCAAGCAGCAATTGGCCGCGGAGGGCCAGACGCCGAGCGTTCGGGACGGCAAACGGGTAATCGTTCGCAGGTGCAGCGGCAAAATCGAGAGCCCAGGGGGCCGGCATTTCTGATAATCGAGCAACCATGTGGTTCTCCGCAGGTACTTTGATGTCGAACTATCTTCCTATATACACCCATTTATTTTGATGTCAAGTAGTTTGATATAAAAATAAAACCCGGTTATCATCGCGCCATGGATGATCGAATAGACAGGTTATTGGGCCAATGGCTGGTGCAACGTCCGGAACTGGATTGCTCCGGGCTGGACGTGGTCGCGAGGGTGCAGGATCTGGCCAAAATATTGCGTCGCAACGAAAACGATGCGCTGGAGGCGATGGGCCTGAAAATGTGGGAATACGACGTATTGTCAGCCCTCCGCCGCCAGGGTGCGCCTTTCCAGATGCCGGCCACCGAGTTGGCGCGCGAGTCCCTTTTAAGCAGTGGTGCGATGACAAATCGAATCGACCGCCTCGAGGATCGCGGCTTGGTCGAGCGTGAACCTGATCCGGACGATCGCAGGGGTGTGCTGGTGGAGTTAACCGAGGCGGGCCGCGCGCTGGTGGACAAGGCCATCGAGGCACGGCTCGGGGTGGCCAATGCGCAATTGGCGAACCTGACGGGCAGGGAGCGGCGGGCTATATCCAGCGGGCTACGAAAGATTCATCTGGCGACTGGCTAGAGGGGGCCGGAACCGTTCCGGTGTGTGTTCCTGTGAGGCGGCATGCGCGCGCAGCCGATCCATCAATGATTCATCCGAATACGAAACTCTGTTTCATCAATGACGTTATAGGCTACGGCGTAGTCGCGACCACCAAAATACCCAAAGGCACTATCGTCTGGTGCCTCGACCAGCTGGACCAGATTATCCCGCCTGATCGCGTGCAGACCATGGCGCCGCAGTATCAGGATGTGCTGGATAAATATGCGTTCAGGGATAAAAGCGGGAATTTCGTGCTGTGCTGGGATAACAGCCGGTTTATCAACCACAGTTTCCGCCCAAACTGCCTGCCTACGCCTTATGATCTCGAGCTGGCGGTGCGCGACATTATGCCCGGCGAAGAACTGGTCGATCATTACGGAGCCCTCAACCTGCAGACGCCTTTCCGCGCTTTGCCGGAGCCGGGGGTCCGCCGCCGGGTCGTCTACCCGAACGACATCGTGCGTCATCATCGCACTTGGGACAGGCAGCTTGCCGAGGCCTTCCGCTGCTTCGACGAGGTCGAGCAGCCCCTCTTGCCATTGATTCGAGGAGAGTTTCAGGCAACTCTGGCGGCTATTGCGGCCGGTCGGCAACCGATGGATTCGTGTCTGCAGACCTTCTGTGACTACAGTGATTCTCGCGAAGCGCTGCCGGTGAACTGAGCCAGCAGACCGGCGCCGGGCAGGCTTTTCAGCGCGGCAGCACATTTTTGGAAATTCAGTGCAAAAATGATTTGCATATTGGAAAAAAAGCTATATATTTCCCGCCGTTCCCGGTAGAAGGTGCAACCTGCACTGCGTCGCCGGCCTTAAACGCCGCAACGTATAAATAGCGGCAACTCAGGAGGTTCCATGCGTGGAAAACTTCGAGTCGGTCTGCGACTACCTCAAAGTCTCGCAACCCGTTAATCCGGTACTTTGTCACCGGCCGCATGCTGCTGCGCGCAGCGCGCGGTGGTTCCTGGAGAATTTTCCGGGCGATGTGCTGTACGCGGTAAAAGCCAATCCGTCACGATTGATTCTGGACGAGCTTTATCGTGCCGGTATTCGGCATTTTGATATTGCCTCGATTTTCGAGCTGCAACTGGTGCATCACTATCCGGATGTGCGCCTCTATTGCATGAATACCGTCAAGCATCCTGCGCACATTCGCAGCATGTATTTTGACTACGGTGTGCGCGATTTTTCGCTGGACTGCCAGGATGAGCTGGACAAGATTCGTGCAGCGACCGACAACGCGCAGGATTTGCGCCTGCATGTGCGCATTACAGTCGATAACAGCACGAGTTGCCTGCCGCTCGACCAGAAGTTCGGTGCGTGCCCGGAAGAAGCAGAGTCGCTGCTCATGAGCGCACGCCTGATGGCCGACCAGCTCGGCGTCTGCTTCCACGTAGGTTCGCAGGCTATGAACCCGATGGCCTACGCCAGCGCGATCAGCCGTGCCAATCACCTGATCAGGAAAACCGGCATCATTATCGATTCGCTTGATGTGGGTGGCGGTTTTCCGGCCGCTTATCCCGGCCTCGACCCCAAGCCATTGGGCGAATACATACAGGTGATTAACGACGCGTTCTACGAAACTTTGACCAGCGAAACCTGCCGCCTCAAGTGCGAGCCGGGCCGCGCGCTCGTGGCTGAGTCGGCATCGATGCTGCTCAATGTTACGCTGCGCAAGCGAGAATGGCTGTACCTCAATGACGGTGCCTACGGCAGCCTGTTCGATGCCGCGCACGTGGACTTTCCTTTCCCGGTGCGCGCGTATCGCAACGGCCGACTCTTAAAAGCTGAATACGACACCGAGTTCAGTTTTTACGGCCCGACATGCGACAGTATCGATGCGATCGCCAGGCCTTATAGTTTGCCTGCGGGCATGAAAGCCGGTGATTACATCGAATTCGGGCAGCTCGGCGCCTACGGCGACACCATGCGCAGCAATTTCAACGGGTTTGGCCACCGCGACGAAATCATTGTGACCGATGAGCCGATGTTGAGCCTGCTTGGCGCAGATCAGCTTTATACCGCGGAAGCGGTCCTACCTTTTTCACGCAGGGACTAACTCATGTCAGAACCCAAACTGCAGCAGGATCCCAAGGCGGAACTGCTGAATAAAACTATTGAGCACATCGACATCACCAGTTTCGATGCGCGGCCGATCATCGACTCGATGGAAGGTATGTCGTTTACGTCACGCGACCTGGCTCGCGCGACCCGCATCTACAACGAGATGCTGGCTGATCCTGACTGCTCGATCATCCTGACGATTGCCGGCAGCACGTCTGCGGGCGGTTGCATGCAGCTGTATGCAGACCTGGTGAAGCACAACATGGTGGATGCCATCGTCGCGACCGGCGCCAGTATCGTCGATATGGATTTCTTCGAAGCGCTGGGCTTTCGGCATTACCAGGCTGACGGTGCGGTTGATGACAAACAGTTGCGTGACCTCTACATCGATCGTATTTACGACACGTATATAGATGAGAATGAATTGCAGGCCTGCGACGAAGCGATCGGCAAAATTGCAGACTCCCTTGACCCTCGCCCGTACTCGTCGCGTGAGTTCATCCTCGAGATGGGTCGCTGGCTGGTGGATAACGGCAAGAAGCCCGGATCGCTTGTGCAAACGGCCTACGAGCATGACGTGCCGATTTTCTGTCCTGCCTTTACTGACTCCAGTGCCGGTTTCGGGCTGGTGCTCCACCAGGACCGCAACCCTGACAGTCACCTGACGATGGATTCGATTCGCGATTTCCGTGAGCTAACCGATGTGAAAATCAAGGCGGGCCAGACGGGTTTGCTGATGATTGGCGGCGGCGTGCCTAAGAATTTCGCGCAAGACACGGTCGTGTGTGCCGAGCTGCTCGGCAAGGACGTCGACATGCACAAGTACGCGATCCAGATCACCGTGGCCGACGTCCGCGACGGAGCCTGTTCGAGTTCTACGCTGAAGGAAGCCTGCTCGTGGGGCAAAGTCGACACGGTCAAAGAGCAGATGGTGTTTGCCGAAGCGACCAGTGTATTGCCCCTGCTCGCATCCGATGCCTGGCACAGAGGCGCCTGGAAGAGCCGCGCGCGGCGGCATTACAGCAAGTTATTCAAGTAGCGAAGACCGCACACGCTGGTGAATAACTGGCTGATCCTTTGCGGTCCGGCAAAACCTTCGGCGATCGTTGCGCAGGGTGCGAGCCTTGCCTTGGCCGGGCTGTTCCGTCGTTAACGCTGCCAGTCTTCGTGCTCCCTCTGTTATGATTTATGCATGAGTGAACCTATGTATAAAAGTCTGGCGCTGTTTTGTGACTTCGAGAATATCGCCCTAGGCGTGCGTGATGCGAACTACGCAAAGTTTGATATCAACACGGTAATCGAGCGGTTGCTGGTGAAAGGCTCGATCGTCGTTAAAAAGGCCTATTGCGACTGGAGTCGTTACGCCAATTTCAAGCCGGTCATGCACGAGGCGGCCTTCGAGTTAATCGACATCCCCCACATTCGCCAGTCTGGCAAGAACTCGGCTGATATCCGCATGGTCGTCGATGCGCTGGACCTGTGTTACACCAAGGAGCACGTCGACACCTTTGTCATCATCAGCGGAGACTCGGATTTCTCGCCGCTGGTCAGTAAGCTGCGCGAAAATGCAAAGACGGTTATCGGGGTTGGCGTAAAGAACTCGACATCCGACCTGCTGATTCGAAATTGCGACGAGTTCATCTATTACGATGATCTGGTCCGCAAGGCGCCGGAGCCTGCAAAGAGCAGCAAAAAGACGCGGCGCAAAGCGGCGCCGAAGCCCAAGACCAACGACAAGGTTCAGGAAGCGATTGATATCGTGCTGCAGACTGCAGAAGCGCTGCATGCTGAGCGTGGCTCGCGGGAAAAGCTGTGGGGCTCGATGGTCAAGCAGGCAATCAAACGCCGCAGCCCGAGTTTCAGCGAGAGCTATTACGGGTTTTCCTCGTTCAGCAATCTTTTAGAAGAGGCCCGCGACCGCGGCGCGCTTGAGCTCGAACTCGACGAGAAATCGGGCGGGTACATCATAAGCGGCATCGATTGACGCGGCCCGATACCCTGTCCACGGCCTGCCTGGTGTCGAAAGCCCGCTCGGTGAATCGGCGGTAATTAATTCGCCGCTTGTCTTTTCCTGATGCCGACTACATGTTCTGGTCAACACCTTAGTTTTCTGCAGACGCGATCGATTTTCGCTGTGCTGTTTGATCAGGGAGTCGGGCTTGAAAAGTTTTTTGCTTCTGTTTACTTCGCTCGTTTTGCTGGCGTGCGAAGACCCGGGCCGGCTCTGGTCGCTGGGCACCCTGGAGCGCGACCGCGATCTGAAGCTGATCGAACGTAACCTCGTGTCGCAGAACTAGCTGGATTTGTCGCAAGGTAAATACGATGAAGCTTATGCGCGTGAAACAGAGGCGCGCGCCGCACTGGACGAACTGCTTGCGGGCACTTCGTCTAAACAAGTTGACCGGGTGCCAACCTGACGGGTGCAGACCTTAGAAACGCATCACTTGATGATGCAGTTTTGAGTAAGACGATAATGCCCTGGGGAGAAGAAAACAGCGGGTGCGCAACGGAGTAGGGGTGGTCACGACAGCCTGATTAAGGTTCGTAACGAATAGTAGAAAGCGCTTCGGCGGGGTCTTTAGCCGGGTTGTTCTCATTTGGAATGCGCTTTTAGTCTAAAGTCACCTGCAGTGACTGAGAGGAAACGTCAGCACAAAAATACCCGTTGGAGTCGCAAATTTGCACCTTTAGCACGTCAGAAGCATATGCATTCTTTATCAAACCGCCTGTAAATAGATGGATGTTAATTCCTAACAAGCCGACAGCAATAACAGTTAGGACCGCTTTGGTGTACTTATCAACAGTCATTTTTCTATTCCTTGTCTGGAAATGAGTTAACTCCTATTTGTAGGTTAAGACTATATAGATATAAAGCGGCTTTGGCCCTTTCGGTCGAATGAACTATATGCCAAGAATGACCAGCGCCTATGGTTCCGTCGTCCCCATCCCCGCCGCAGCCGACCTATTCGGCTGAGCTCTGATTGGGTTGGGGTGGTTCCGCCGCAGGACGACAGCCTGATTCGGTCCAGTAACGGTTTATAAAGCCATGTCTGCTATTGGCCGTTAGGCGACGCGGAGGCCCACCAAAACATTTAACCCGAGAGTCCGCTTCAGATCTGCAGCGGGTTCTCCTTTCCGGCAATACGGGTCAGTTGTTCAACCTGACCCCGTAACCACATCACGCCATGCTTAGGGCATAGATGATTCAGCTCACCTTAGCGTCTTTCTAGCTTGCGAAAGAAATTAATCTTCCTAGTCTTCTGATAGCTGAGAGTAGGGTGAATCACCGTACTTTAGTTTTAGGCGCTATCTTCTCCGGATATTCTCCGGAAATCTGGAACAGGATGGCCTGTTAATCAATAAGCCATTAAAAAGTATGGCGCTCCCTACGGGAATCGAACCTTTGCTGGGTTCTTTCATATCAATCGGTTAGCGGGGCAGGTTGCCAAAAACTTGCCTTAGGGTATGTGCCGTTTCCGACCCAAAGGCGTCATTCGCTGTGAGACTGATCTTTCCAATAAAGTTTAAACTGGTGCGGATGTTCAATCTGCTAGGCTCGACGCTGATTGCTGCAAAGCGGAAGTTCAAGGATAAGGCCAATGGAATCTGAACATGTGGATGGCTGGATCGGCACTTGGACCGTGCAAATGAGTGATGGATCAACCGAAACCTGGGAAATCACCCATAGCTGGGTGAGTAAGACCCGGAAAAGCCATATGGGCTATGGCATAAAAAAACCGGGAAACGTGGAATTCCAGATCTACTTTGGAACCATGTTCAAAAAGTACAGCTATATCGAGGCAAGCCACGAGACGGCGGTCACTGACCTTCCCCTGGATTTTGCAAATTACACGGATCTCGTGCCTGCGGACGATTTTGCATCTTTCACAGCCAAGAGCGGTAAATATCCCATAGAAAACGGGATAAGAGTATCCGCTGATGCTCAGCATTCACGTCCTGCGCCTGTTGTCGGTGGAATTGAAGGCACGGTCCGAACCGACGAAACGATTGATCAGCCTGCCAATTCACAACC
>JARRLL010000011.1:0-118069 GCA_037387125.1 Gammaproteobacteria bacterium
GCACGGCCGATGTAATGAGGCCCGGCTCGAAATATTGATCTATCGCAGGCGGACCCGTGCTGGCGGTACCACCACCTATATTGATGTACGCTCGAATAGGCTTGCGGCCCGCGTACTTGGAATACAACGCGATCCGCTTGGCAACCGCCTCGTCGAGCGTTGCAGGCAGCAGGAACTGCACGTCTGCGCGCTTGATCGCCAGACGTATAACATCCTTACCCCTGTCCGAAACGCCAACGCCACGGTCCTCTGCCCCTCCCAGCGAGCCCGCTACTTCCTTGATATTAATCAGGCCTGCGGCGCGTAATTCACGCGACATATCGATCCAGATCAGCCCGGGGACATTGGCACCCCATTGTGAAGCAGAGCCCGAAGCGATAACTATCGGGCGAACCCCGAGTTGCTCTAGGGCGATATAGGCAGCGAGGTTCAGCGCGGGAAATGAACCCGAAACGGCGACCGCTACGACATCGTCTTTCTCGACGCCTGCATCGCGCAGCATCTTGAGCGCCACCGCAGCCCAGTTTGGGTTAATGGTAGTTTGCTTCGCGGGCAAATGGCCGGCAAGTGAGGTTACCGGACTCGAGGACACACCGATCATTCCCGAATCGAGCGGATCTACATCAGCATCGATACGCCGCATTTTTTGCCGAAGGTCACGGATATAGGCCATCGCGTCCTCCGCCTGGCGAGCCGTGTCGACCATCATGCCGTAATCGGCAATCGTATCCTGGCGCCGCATGGTTTCGACCATGATCATGCCGGCAAGTGAAATAATTGCCAAAACGACAAGCGCGCCCGTCGGTATCTGGCTGGGTCGCCAATAGACCTTTGTATAAGCCACTAGTTACTCTCTCCTCGAATCAGGCGCGATATCAAATCGGCAAAGGATATTTCACTGCTCTCGTACGCCATCATAGCGTCCGGGACTAGCGCGATCAGTGCAAGACGCACCAATACAGAAGTAATCAAGAGCGCCGAAATAGTCGGCAGAATCCCCTGACGGTTAAACCACAAGGCAATTAGCCCGGGAATGATATAACCGATTACGCCCAACTCTACGAACACGGGGTCAACGAGCTGCTGGTTAAGCGCGTCTACGGCTGAGTCGCCCTCGACCAACAAGGCCCCATCCGGAGCAATTTCAAACGCTATGCCGCCGCCTACAGCCAGCTCTAGCAGTGCGCCAATCAGGTAAGCGGTCAGAATCGTAACCCCGGTCATGCGCCGGCCGTAAATTACCGTGAACGACGACAACACGCGGATAACCGCAAATGTCGCCATGGCCACGAGTATCGTGATGACAAAGTTTACGGGCTGCATCAGCTTGAGCGCCATGTAGCCCGGCACCACCAAGCCTCCGGCGGCTATGCCGAAGGCTTCCGTAACCAACAAGGTAAGCAACAAACCGACGCCGATCGCCAGCGCCAGGAGATTCAAAGTAATCATAGGGACTCAGTCTTTACTGCTCGGTTGCCAAAATAACGGGCAACGCTGCCACCCGCACCTTTAATGTTTGCCATGCCGACGATGACGGCTCTTTTGCCGCTCACTTCCAGGATGGTTTCGACCACTTCGCTGGGCGTGGCCGCTTCTTCTACCGTAAGACACTCCGGCGGGATACCGAGCCGGCTCGCTTCGCGGAGGAACAGAATAGTGCCGCGACCAATAACGATAAAGTGATCGGTGCGACTCCAGGCCGCGGCTGCTGCTGCTATTTGCTGCGATCGCTGCGGGCGGTCTGACCGGCAATTGACCACGGCTATTCGGCGATAACCGTGTTCATCATCATAGCGGGCTACCACACGCTCCCATATACGCCGGGTTGACTCAGGGTCATTGGCTGCAAATGCGTTGACAAAGACCAGTTCACGATTGTGAAAATTCAGCATGTGCACCTGGGTCGCGCCCGGCTCAGGCGCAAGCCCCTGCATGCCCTGTAACGCGATATGGCGCGGCACGCCTAATTCCTCGCAAACATTGAGGGACAGAGCAACATTCTCGGCATGCTCCTGATAGCGGAACTTCGCCAGATCTTCGCTGGTAATCGCCCGGACCTCGTCCTCCCGAACCTGGCGCAGCGTAGAGCCCCTGTCCTCAGCTGCCGTCGCAAAAATTTCCAGCAGCTCCTTTTCACCCGTAAACAAACGCCCCCTGACCGGCGTACTGCCGGCAAGTGCTAAGGCAACGTCTTCCGGTCGCGGCCCCATCACATCCAGGTGATCGGGCCTCGCATTCGTAATCACCCCATGGGTCGAACGCACCATTTTCAATTCAGTCAGCGACTGAAACCGGGGCTGCAGTGCCATGCATTCCATCACCACCATTTCCGGGCGCGAATACGAGATACGCCGCAGCACACGCAACTGCTCGATGATGTTTGGCTGGGAGAATCGAAACACCGGGAACTCGTTGCCTTTGGGATCGGTGACGGACGTAAGCGTGCCGCTGGTTTTGGCATAGACACTTTTGTCCCCGGCCCGCAAACCCGCAGCAATCAACCTGACGACGCTGGTTTTACCGCGAGTACCGTTGACATGAATTCGCACAGGAATGCGACGCAGCACGCGACGGTGCACAAAAAATTCGGTCGCCAGATACAGGATCAGAACGAACCACAGAATTGCGACCACCCATACCGATGCCGGAATAGGATTCAGTAACTCTTCAGCAAACGAAGGAAAGATTCGCAGCACGTGGTTACCCACCGTTACGCCACATAAACTCCCTCAACTCAGCACTTGGCCGCCCATCAACCTCGATGCCCTGATCACTCTGATAAACCTCAATAGCGCGTCTGGTCGCGCCACCGACGGACCCGTCGATCGACCCCTCGTAGTAACCAAGATCTTTGAGTCGTTCCTGAATCCAGAGGATATCCCCGCGATCAGCCTGCGGGCGCTGCGGAGCGCTGACCGCACGCTCTTCAACCGGCGGCTCTTCGACATCTGACATTTCCATTGCTTCGATCGCAACCATCGGCTCTGTTTCTGTTTCTGCATCGAGCTGCGGCTGCACGACTTCCGCTTCAGGCTCAACGTAAATGGCCTGAACTTCGCTGCTCGTGTCAGACCGATTCGCACAGCCATTCCCGAAAAGAACAGCTAGGCAAGCCGCGCCAGAACCAATTACCCGAGAGTATTTCAAATGTAAGCCCCCCGAAAACCTTGACGTGTGATTATACAATTCGTGATATTGATATCCGACACGTGACGTTTTCAGTAAATTCTTCTAAATTATTTGCTTGTTTTATAGTCTATTCGAACTTTCGCTGCATCACGACATAGCCCGGCCGCCAAATGGAGTCGCCGATCGGCCCCAAATGACGTGTGGACCATGCCGTATCCACGCTGCGGGGCTCATTCTAGCAGCACGCGAGCGGAGTGTATCCCGAAAGCTATACTAATGATTATTAAGCATAACTTTGGGTAAATCTCGTGTGGCAGGAACTCAAGCTGGTCAATGCAGAACTGCGGTTACGGCAGGATTTTCTGCCCGAACCATCCGCGACCCGGCTTTTCCATGCGCTAAGCGAGACCGTTACCTGGCGGCGCGACCGCATAACACTGTTTGGCAAGTCGATGGAAATTCCCCGTCTGCATCAATGGTTTGCAGATGATGGCCTGAGTTACACGTGGTCCGGCCTGACCATGACCCCGCAACCCTGGTTAGACGAGCTGATTGACATACGAGAGCAAATCGAGGCTGCGTGCGACAACCCCTTTAACTCGGTGCTGGCCAACCTTTACAGGGATGGATCGGACAGCATGGGCTGGCACGCCGACGACGAACCGGAGCTCGGCAACCAACCGGTCATCGCCAGCCTAAGCCTCGGAGCGGAACGGGATTTTGTTATGCGTTGCCGCGACGACGAAATCGTAAATAAACAATACATCAAATTGCAGCACGGCAGCCTGCTGCTGATGGCCGGAGATACGCAACGCTATTGGCAGCATTCGCTGCCGAAGCGAAGAAAAATCTCCGAACCCCGTATCAACCTGACTTTCCGGCTCATTCGACCCAGGAGTTGAGAGCGAACTCTGCACAGATTCGGCCCCATCAGGGTGAGGAATGAAACCGAATGTACTCGTCCTCAAAAACCAGCAGACTCATATCAACCATGCGGTCTACAAATAACTTGCCATCCAGATGGTCAAACTCATGCTGAAAAACCGTAGCAACGAAGCCTCTTAATTCCATCCTTTCCGGGGCTCCATTTTCAGCCGTATAGTTAATCACTACATGCTGGGGACGTTCCACGTAACCGCGCAAGCCCGGCACAGAAAGGCAACCTTCCCAATAGCCGGCGACGGCCGTGTCCAGCACCTCGATGGACGGATTGATAAAGACTGTCAGCGGGACCGAGTCCAGATCGCCGTAGCGCGTCGGCCCGCCGGCTATTTCGATTATTGCCAGGCGCAGACTTTCACCGACTTGCGGCGCCGCCAATCCTATCCCTCCGTAGTCATGCAGCGTATCCGTCATATCGGCTATCAGCCGCCCCAACTCTTCACCGCCAATAAGTGCCCGGGGCACTTCACTGGCCGGTTCCCTTAAAACCGGGTGCCCCATTCTTAGCACGCGCCTAACTGCCACAAGCAAGCCCCCCTCTGATCAAGACGAGCCATGGCAAGCGATTCTGCGCGCTCGCTCTGTCGTATATCGCTTCACGCCTCAAATTTGGCAACGTTACTAACTCCAGGTTGGCCATTGGTTGCAAAACAACTGCTCCATGAGATTGGCACCGGCTGGCGGGCCGGTTTCGAGCCGCCGGCATAGAAAAAGGCCGCAACGCACGGGAACTTTTAGGGCAATCCGACAACTAACTCAACGTTGATATTCAAAGATTCGTTGGCCCCGCACAATAACAATAACGGGGCACAGCTGGAACAGCTAAGGCATTGTTTTAGCTACCAGCCGAGTCGGCGAAACAAATCAATCGGCTTGGCGTGACTCCCTCAACTACCCGGCCGGTTGAAATTGGACCGGTCGGGCTGAACCTCCCCCCCATAAGCCCGACCGGTTATTCTTAGCCTATGGCTTCCTCCATACAGCAAGAGCTTCGCAGGCTGATTGCTCACGTCGATCTGGACGCATTTTTTGCCAGTTGTGAGCAGCGAGACACGCCCGCATACCGCGATAAGCCCGTTGTGGTTGGGGCTTTGCCCGGCAGTCGCGGCGTCGTGGCCGCCGCATCCTATGAGGCGCGCACTTTTGGAATTCATTCGGCAATGCCGATCAGTGAGGCCTTTCGCCGCTGCCCGGATGCCGTCTTCCTGCGCCCGAATATGCAGAAATATCAGGACGCTTCGCTAACCGTCTTCGAAGCGCTAACCCAAATTTCTCCCGCCATTGAAAAAGCCTCCATAGACGAGGCCTACCTGGACCTGAGCGGCCTGACCAAGCTGCTTGGGTCGGCTGAAACCATGGGCCGGCTCATAAAGCAGTGCGTCTTCGATGCGTCGGGATTGACGGCCTCGGTCGGAATCGGCCCGAACCGCCTTATCGCCAAGCTTGCCTCTGATTTCAACAAACCGAATGGATTAAAAGTGGTTCCGTTTGATGAGGTCACGGGCTTCCTGTCACCTATGCCCGCAAGCGCACTGCGCGGCGCAGGAAAAAAGACACAGCAGGTTTTTGGCCAGCTTGGTATCAACACCATAGCGGACTTACGCTCCACGTCTACCGAACGTCTGGCGGAGCACCTGGGTCGCAGTGCGGCAGAAAACTTCAAGCGTCAGGCCCTGGGTCAAGGTTCTGCGTCAGTCTCGACAACTCGAAGCAGAAAAAGCATCTCGAAAGAACGCACCTTTCAACACGACGCACAACCGGATGCAAACCTGCGCAGTGATTTAGCCGACCTGGCGCGGCAAGTCGCGCAATCTGCCCGACAGAAAAAACTGGCTGGCCGAGTCATTCGGCTCAAGGTGCGCTACCGAGGCTTTGACACCTATACACGGCAGATCACTCTGCCCGAACCCACCAATGATGAGCGCGTCATCGCCGCGCAGGCATGGTCACTTTTTCGCGACGGCGATTTGCCGCAGAAACTGGTGCGGTTGATCGGCGTGGGATTGTGCAACTGGGAAGCGGACCGTGGCCAGGGCGACCTGTTTGCAGATGCCACCTCGCGCGATCAACGGAAAATACTCGATGTCATCGACGATGTCAGCGCCAGGTTCGGGCACACAAAACTGAAACTCGGAACGACGCGCAATCGGAAATAATGCCTCCACGAACCGGATTTGTGTCGGCCGGTAAAAAAGCTAGCGGCCCACTCCCGTCCGCTGGACCGACCAGTCCCATAATTCTTTGCGCGGCTTTGTTTCTTTAGCCAGATCGGCCACTTCCTTAACCTTCCCGTGCTCGAAATAGCTCGCAGTGACATCCTTGAAAGATGGTTCTGTAGCCAGCATTACGTAAGTCTTCGCGCTGCGCTGCGGAGTGTTTAGTCCCAATAATGTTCCGAACCCAAACACCAGTCTGGCGCCGAGCATGAATACGCCAGTCAAATTTCGATAAATTGTCGTGTTTACAAAAAAACCGGGCGAGATCGCGTTAACGGTTACGCCGCTGCCCTCAAGGCGCTCGGACAGCTCGTACATGAAATACAGGTTACAAAGCTTGGCGCGATGATAGGCCTTGAACGCCGCATTGTTGGAAGGCCTGTTATGGTTTTTCCAGATCCGCTCATTATTAATATCATCAAAATCGAGGCCCGGGCCTGCTTTATGAGCCTCGGACGAAATAATGATAATTCGCGACGGGGCGCTCGCCTTGAGCAGGTCAAGCAGCAAGTGGGTCAGCAAGAAATGGCCGAGATGACAGGTCGCCAGGTGCATCTCGAAACCGTCAATACTCACTCGGCGAACAGGGTCGGTAATGCCGGCGTTATTGATCAACACGTCGAGCCTGTCATGTGCTTTAAGTACCGCCGCAGCCAGATTGCGCACATCTGCCATAGAAGACATGTCGCAATACAAAAATTCTGCCGTACCCGCGCCATGGCGGTTAATCTCGTCCCGAGTCCGGGTGCCCGCTTCGCCTTCCCAGTCGACAATGATGACGTGCCAGCCCCGTCGCCCTAGCATCAGTGCCGCCTCGCGACCCATACCCCGTCCACCGCCGGTTATAAGAACTGTGTTGTTAGCCATATCGTTCATGATGTTAACTTAATTGACAATTTTAGCATCCCGGCACCCCTGGGTATTAATAGGGGCCAGCCTGCGCTGAACCCCGGCTGAACCGCCGTGATTAAAAATAGAAAAGCTGGTAGCCTTCATCCAAATCAACCCCTGTCCTCGCCTCCGTCACTGCTGTGCAAACTGATTCGAGCCGCAGAATCAGTTTAGCTTTATACACGGAGATCGACCAATGCTTGATTTACAACGATTCTTTCAGCCTGTCTTGCTGGTCAGCTTAATTCTGCTTGCATTTTCCCCGGCACAGGCGGAAGACGAGAAAGAAGTTATCAGCGACGGGAAGCAGGTGTCGTTTTTCTACAAGCTGACGGTCGATGGTGAAGTGATTGAGGACAATAACGACCTGGAGCCCCTGGTGTACCTGCAGGGTGGCGAGCAGATCCTGCCGGCTCTGGAAGCTGGCCTTGAGGGCATGGCGGCAGGCGACAAGAAGACCATTACACTGGCAGCCGCCGATGCTTATGGCGAACGCGATGCGACAGCGATCCAGGAAATCCCCATCGACCAGGTGCCGGAAGAAGCGCGGGAAGTCGGAATGGCGCTGCAAGCGCAGGGACGGCCCGGCCCCATCCTGGTTACCGAGGTCCGGGAGGATGTGGTGGTACTGGATTTCAACCATCCGCTCGCTGGCAAAGAGCTGACCTTCGACGTAACCATAGCGGATGTCTCCGCAGCAGCTAACTAATCAAAATCAAAGACTTATTTCGGTGCGCTGATACCAGCAGCCGGGTTTTTTGCCCGGCTACTTAACCTAATGCCGCGGGATCGCCGGAAAGTTCCATATTCTGGCAAGAAAGTCCTAACGCTCAGCCAAACAAAAATTCTATCGTTTACCCCGTGATATGGATTATCGGGGCAGGGACGCCCCATTTTCATTATCCGCTCACATAGCTCAAATGAATTCATGGAGTGAATCATGACGATGAAGAAGGGTTTCCTAATTGCCGGACTGCTTGTTTTAGCGTCGGGCAGCTCATATGCCGACCCGGCCAAGCAGGTCGGCGTCTACGTTGGTGCCAATGCGGGCTGGACATGGTGGGATGATGACAACGCCCTGCCGGAGCACCGCGGCATGAATGACACCGACATCACCTGGCAAGTCAACGCAGGTTACAAATTCAATAAAAACTTCGCGATCGACGCACGGTATGCTGATATCGGACGTTATTGGGTGTTCCCCAATACGGATTACAATTTCCGTGCGTGGACCGTAAATGCGGTTGGCATACTGCCGCTATCAAACAGCGGCTGGGAAGTATTTGGCCAAGCAGGAGCCGGTCAAGTACGTGAAGTAAAAACCTTCCGCGAGACGGAAACGGCATACACAGTTGGCGCCGGGGTCCGCTACAGCATCAATCGCCACCTCTCGCTGTCCGCCCAGACCGATCTGTATACGTGGGACTCAAATTCCTTCGACAACTACATCTATACCCTGGCCGCAGGCATCCAGTACATATTCGAATAAAGCTTCACCGCACCGTGAGACAAAGCCAGAGAAGGCCCGCAGAGCGGGCCTTCTTTTTGTTCAAAATGGCTTTTTTCCGTCTTGCCTGGTCGACCGGGCGGCGTCAGCGACTCAAGCCCAACGCAGTGCTAACCTGCGCAAGGTCGTAATCCAGTGAGAACAGCACGACCCCCCCAACGAAACCAAGCAGAAACTGCAGGACCATCAGCATCACGTAATAACGCGCCCCAATCGCTGCCAGGCGCGGCAAGCTCCGCACGGCGCTTCGAGCATAGCCCGGCATTTCTCTTCTCATGGACAACCCCTGAACCGTCGGAATTTGGGCCGTTTGAACGACTCTATTCAGGGATAAACTAATACAATTTCGGCTTTACAAAAAATCGCTTGCCGTCGGCGCAGTGCGCTAATTAGGTAAAATTTATGTCAAACATAAATTTAGCTGCACTACCTCGAAATTAATGCAGTTGACATAAAATGGCCTTACGACCGCAGCCCAGAAAGCGGATTGTTGCGACAAGCCGCTAACCCATGCCACGGACTGATGACTGTTGCTGAAGCCGCCGTTCAGACACTTGGGGCAGCGAATCAGAGCGCCTTGCGCACTCGGGCATAGCCTTTCTTTAGCTCCTGACCCAACTGGGAAAGGGCAGCGCCTATATCATCGCCAGCCTCTGCGGCTTCGTGACCCGCCCGCTTCATCTGCTGACTAAAACGATTCCACTGCTTTTCAAGCTCCTCCCAGTCATCGCGCACTTCAGCCTTTGCCAGCGCGACTTCCAGCCGCAACTCGTCCCTCGCTTGAGCCAACTCCTCGCCCAAATCGTGCAACTCTTGTTTTAATTCGGCCATTCCGCACCTCCGGCTTGTCTGCAAAAAACTACAGGACAACGCTAAATCATCCTCTGTAACGAACCAATACGTATTTTAGGTAGTGTCGCCACGGCAGTCGCGATGCACATTATTTTTATCAACATCCAGAAGCGCCATGGCACCTTTAGCCCAGAAAACAGCGCTACCGTCGGTATAGCGTGTACCCGAGGCCGATTCGGAACGGCGCAACTTTGCCGAGAAGCCTTCAGCCTTAATTTTTACGTACTCGAAGTCTCGGGAATACTCAGCCGTAAATTGATAGCCATCCGGACAAATAAACAGCCAGCTATTTTTCATGTCTGCCGTGGTGACACAGCCGGCCAAAACGCAGCTCGAAAGCAGAATAATCATCAGTTTCAATGCATTAGACATAGCCCGCCCTTGTACGCCCAGCCCAGTAACACATTAAAGCTATTTCACCGGTTCAGCAATGAAAGTCGTGCGGGAGGTTCGAGACAAGGATGCGGGATATGAATACTGATACCGTCATTTCGCAAGCGCCGTAAATGGTCATGCTTCCACGTTATCCGTGCGCGCCTGGAATCGACATGAGAGCATCGCCGCGCTCATAAGCGAGGACCCCATGCAAAGCGTCGACAAAGCATACACATACGGGAAATTCATTCTGGCCAGTGGCGTAGTTATTTTTGCCATTGGGCAATCGCTGCTGTTCATCATCGTTGCTCCTATGGCGCGTTCCATTGGGCTTACAGAACTGCAGTTCGGTGCGGCCTTTTCGCTCGCCAATGTATCGCTAATATTCGCCGGGCCGTTCTGGGGCAAGAAAAGTGACGTTGTCGGCCGTAAGCCGGTTTTTATCATTGGCCTATTCGGCAGCGCCGTCGGCACCCTGGCAATGGCAGGCACATTGGGTCTGGGCCTGACGGGCACGCTAGCAACGACTGCCATTGTCGGCCTTATTTTTATGTCGCGTTTTGCATACGGGCTGACCGCCTCGGCTATTTATCCGTCGGCATCCGGTTACATAGCGGATGTAACCGACTGGACCAATCGCGCCAAGGGCATGGCTCTGATCGGTAGCGCGAATGCAATGGGCTCAATACTGGGGCCGGCCATAGGCGGCGGACTCGCTTTCATGGGCGCACTGTTTCCCATGTACGCTGCGGCGGGCATATCCGTCGTGGGGGCTCTGGCCGCTATTGTTTGGCTGGTCGAACCCGAGCAGCACAAGATTCGGCAAAAGAACAAGGGCAACAACAAGCCCGCTCTAAAATTCACGGACAAGCGATTACGCCCTTACATGATTATGTGGGCCACTTTTTTTGTGATTTTCATATCACTCAATTTTGTCACGTCATTTTACATTCAAGACCGATTCGGCATCGAAGATATTGCCGCGGTGATGCGTGTTGCCAGCTTGATGTTGGCCTGCATGGCAATCGTGATAACACTCGTGCAAGGGGTGTTGTTCCAGATCATAAAGATCTCACCGCAACTGCTGCTGCTGTTGGCCGGGCCGGCGTTTAGTGCGGGCCTGTTTACCATGGCGCTGGCCCCGAACCTGATCGTACTGGGCATCGGGTTTGCCTTGCTCGGTGGCGCATTTGCTTGCGCTACACCCGGCATCAACGGCAGTGCAAGCCTCAAGATGGAAGCTCACGAACAGGGGGCGGCCGCAGGCTATTTATCGGCAGCCAACACGTCCGGCGCAATCCTTGGCCCGATTGTCGGCACGGCACTCTATAATTTACAGCCTAACGCCCCGATGCTGGCAGGCGGCGCGCTGATGATAATCATCAGCATCTATGCGTTTACCATCCCCGCTCCGCAGCAAAGGGGCGAAAGCAGCTAATCCAAGGGCACGCGCCTGCCCGTCCGAAACGCCTTCCTTGAAATTAATTTTTGTACGCCCGCTCGTTGAGCAACCTCCCCTCTAGCGGTGAGCGCTTGCGCGTTGGGCAATAGCGAAAAACACGCCATCATCCTGCGAGCCGGTTACGCTAGAATGAGTGATGATTTCTGGCGTCATGTCGACAATAATTAGGACACCATCATGATTACTTATTTTTACTGGCTGCTGGTCGCATTGATCGCCCTGTCGCTGGTCTATTTGTTTGCGGCCAAACTTTCCAGCTGGCGATCAGCAATGATCAGCGCTGGGGTAGTCCTGCTAATTGCCTGGGCCGCTTATTTCTTCTATTTTCAGCAACTGTTCGTCAAGCGATGGGGCGGCGTCATGACGATTAGCGTGCCCGAAGGTCAAAAGCATATTAGCGCGACCTGGAAAGACGACAACCTTTGGGTGGAAAACTACGACCCCGAAACAAACACCTGCATTTTTTCCGAGTATTCTAAGGGCAACCTGCTTCAGGGCCGGGTCAAAATCAAGAACTGCAACCCATTGCCCCGCTGAGCCTTGCAAACCAGGCCTCACGCATTGCGGACATACAACCTGAATAGACGCTGCGGGGGGGCGTTTAGCGCGAATCAGCAGGCTCGATCGCCGGCAACTTGCCATTTAAAATTTAGCTACAGGCTTGACCAGAATGCCTGAAGGCAGATCAGGTTCAGCCATGGGGCTTTCTTGAATTAAGTAAAAACAAGCACTGGCAATCGAAGTGATTTAGTAAAAAGGCACTGAATATAACTAAAACAACAGCCGGAAATGACCTGCCAGGACTATGGCAGCACTGAGAAGTGAGCCGCCAGCGAATTAGGCAGGGGAACATGCTGCGCGGACAGCCAATGCGTATACCTCGAGTATATGGGTCGCTATGCGCATGGCTCTTGTCTATGCGGCTGCCACCCCGCTATCGGCTGCCACACTGGAAGTGCCCGGCCAATACGAAACCATCCAGGCCGCGATTAATGCAGCCGATAACGGCGACACTATCCTGATCGAGCCGGGCGTCTATTCCGGCACTATCGTAATAAAGGGCAAAAATGTAACTCTTGCGTCTCGGTTCCATACGACCGGCAACCCCGACTACATCTTACAAACCGTAATCGATGGCCAAAACAATAGTGAAGCCATCGAGATCGACTCGAATAACGAGGGGATGAACTATGTTGTTGGCATCACTATTCGAAGCGCCGACGACGGTATTCTGGTGTCATCACCATTATCGGTTCTGTACAGCAAGATAACCGGCACTTCAGATGCAATCGACTTCGAGAGTGGTTCTTTCGGCAGCATCGTTCGAGGTTCCGTTATCTCTAACAATGACGACGATGCAATCGATTTCGATGCGACCAGCTACGGCATCGTCGAACACAATATTCTCGCCGACAATGATGATGACGGTGTGGAAATCCGGTTACCGGGAGAGATCACAAACGCTCCGCCGAGCTATATCATTCGCAACAATGTGATCACGGGCAATGGAGAAGATGGCATCCAGGTAATCGCCTATGGCGGAGGGCCCTCCAATCGCTCGGTAATCGTCAAAGGCAACCTGATTGCCGACAATGAAATGGCTGGCCTGGCATTGATGTGCTGCGACCAAACCAAAGAGAATTACGCAGGCTCCGAACAATCCGAGCGCTACCTCGTGCACAACAATACGTTCCGAAATAACAATCATGCCATCACCGGCGGCGACAACATGATTGTCGTGAACAATGTTTTTGTTGGGCATGAGGTCGCGATAAAGCGGCTGCGCGCCAATTCAGTAGCTGCGCACAATATATTCCATGCCAACACGGTTAACCTGCTGGACGCAATCGCCGACCAGTCCACGAATCTCTTCGCCAACCCACAACTGGCAACCGACGGCTCATTGCTACCCGGCAGCCCGGCCATTGATATGGGCATCACAGAATACCTCTGGAAAGGCGAGCAGGTTTTGTCGCTGCAGAAGCAGGATTACACTGGCAACGCCCCGGATCTCGGCGCGTTCGAGGTGAATAGCAATACCCCCTGGGATCAGCCGCCCTATATTCCTGTGGGCAGCAATGTTGCCGGTTCACCCGCGGTCAGAATACGTGCGCCGGCAACCAGCGCCAGCTTCCCGACCGGCACGGGCATCACGCTAAGCGGGATTGCCAGTGATAATGAAGACGGCAGTCTTTCATCTAAGATAACTTGGACCTCCTCTTCCGATGGCACTATCGGCAGTGGAGCAACGATAAGCACCGACCTGTCGGCAGGCTCGCACAAGATCACTGCCCATGTCAGCGACAGTGACGGGCTGACCGCCGCAGACACCATTGATATCAGCGTGCTGGGTTCCGGCAACACACCACCGCGACTAAGCATCCTGACGCCGCTGTCGGGATATACCGTGGATGCGGGACTGGCCATCATATTTTCAGGTGAGGCCACGGACACAGAAGACGGCGAGCTAAGCCCTGACATCTACTGGGAGTCCAGTCTGGACGGGCCCATCGGCACAGGCGCTACGGTTAGCGCGAACCTGAGCCTCGGTGCGCACTCGATTAAGGCTGAGGTTTATGACAAAGCCGGGGCTTCGAATGCCGCGGCGGTAAATATTGCGGTGACTGTTCCCGATAATTCGGCGCCGGCCTTATCCCTCATAACGCCGGCGCCCGGTTACCTGGCGAGAAACGACGAGCCGATCGTGTTTTCCGCAGCCGCGAGTGACACAGAAGATGGTGATATAAGCCAATACGTGGCCTGGTCATCGTCGATCGACGGCAGCCTTGGCACGGGCGCAACTATCAACACGCTGCTGTCGGCAGGCAACCATACGATCACGGCAACTGCCGCCGACGACCGGGGCGCAACGAGCGTAACGTCCGTAAACGTGCGTGTCGAATCATCGGCGTCCGCGGAGCTACAGCAAGGCGTTTTGATCGTGCGTGTTGATGCATCGGCTGATGATGCCGAAGAAAACGGCCGCGGTGACCTTAGTCTTATCAGCTCCGATATCGAAATGACCTATGACTATGGCGACCAGCTTATCGGCATGCGTTTCAGGGGCATAGATATACCGGCCGGATCAATTGTTGATGACGCCTACATTCAGTTTTACGCAGATGAGTCAACCAGCATCGCCACGACGCTGACGATCGGCGCGGAAAGTACTGATGATGCCCCACCGTTCGTCGCCAAACGCTTCAACATTAGCAGCCGCAAAATGACCGGCAACACAGTCGAATGGCAAGCGGAACCCTGGAGCAAGGATTTCCCGTTTGGCGAGAAGCAGCGCACACCAAACCTCAGCAAGATTATTCAGGAAATCGTCAATCGGCCCAATTGGTCGCAAGGCAATGCGATCGCGTTTCTAATCTCCGGAACCGGCGAGCGCGTCGCGGAATCCTTCGACGGAAATCCGGCCGTCGCTCCCATGCTCTATGTAAGTTATCGCACGGCGAACAATGCTGCTGTGGCGGCGGGCACCCCGCTCCCTGCTGAGGAAGCGAGCTTAACCGGGGAAGGCATGACCGTTATGGACTCCGTTAACGGCAACGCCGCCGGCAACTGAGCCGGAACACGATTCGATAAGCAAGCTTTGAGGTTAGCCGATTCAGCGAAACGCGGGTAATACTTGCTCGGCAAAAAGCTGCGTTTGCTTGATCATGCCGGCCTGACGCTCACCATGGGGATGCGCGACGGGTGAACCTCCCAGCAGATATACGTGATCGAGGCCCAGTTCGATAACCGATTCCAGCCTGGATCGACATTTATCGGGCGCGCCGCAGATCGAAAACCAGTCGACGAATTCATCCGTCACTTCCTGCGCATGCTTGGCCTCCTCCTGCGCATGGTGCTCCATGTCGTATTGGCTTTGCATGTGGATCGCAAGGTCTTTTAACTGCGGCGGCAAATGATCGACAGGGGCATTTTTCATTCCTGCAAAATGCGCGACCATGCCTGCAATCATGCGGCCGATATTGATAGCGCGCTGCTCATCTGCATCACAAACCAGATTAATAAAAGCACCGATGCTCAGGCTTGAACGCTCGCGCCCAATTGCCTGCAAATGGTCCGTCGCGGTTTTTATTGCCCACTCAATCCGCTCCGGCGCGCTGCCCACGGCGAAGCTGATCCGGTCACCGGCTTCCACCGCCATCTGGATGGTTTTGGGGCCGGTGCAGGCGATATCTATAGGCACGGGCGGCACATCTTCGCCCTGCAACCAGCGCAGGCTCGATTCCTTCTCGCCCCGCTGTATCGTCTCGCCAGCCATATAAGCGCGCATGCGCTCCACATAGGTGCGCAGCTGGCGGGTCGTCGCATTTTTAACGCCTATATGGGCTGCAGACGAATCACCGCGGCCGATTACGCTGATGGCACGACCACCCGACTCCTGCTGCAGAGTCATCAACGCGGTTGCCGTCACGGCAACGTCACGCGTAATCGGGTTCGTAACGCCTGTACCCAAACGCAGGCATTCGGTCGCCGCCGAGGCGAGCGCCAACTGTCCGTAAGGGTCGGGGGCCAGGTTTTGTGTATCCGGACAGAGCAGATAGTCGAAGCCCATGGCTTCGATATCCGTTGCGAGCCTGGCCGTGTAGCCGGGCGATGCCTCCATGACGAGGCCAAATTCGGGGCGTTTGTTTGACATCGGCGCACCATACAGCATTGACTGATCCGGTGTCAGTGCTGATTATGCGTCCGGTGCGCCTGATGGAACGGGCGCACCGCTTGGCTTGAAAAAAGGGGCCGGTATGCACAATGACCAGACTTGTTGACCAATTATTGATAACTGCCTGCGCCTTGCTCCCTCTTGTCGCCTGGGCGGACACTGATGTCATTACTGAATATGACAGGCACCTGTGTCGCAATGCCCAGCGACTCCTGGTCAATGCCGGCGGCAATCTGCCGGTTATCGAGCAAAAAGCATCCGGCAATGGATTTCATACCATTCAAATGGGTATCGACCTGGCCCGAGGCAGCGCCGTGGTAGCCATGACAACCGAACGCATTGCCATCGATGGACAAATGCAGCCCACCTATGTCGCCTGCAAAATGGTCGACCGCGACCGAATCAATGACATGCTGGGCAAGCAGCTGCAAGGCCCCGATCGTCAGTGCCGCGACGTCAACGTCGCGACCTACAAACTCGCGCTGGAAATGCTCGAACCCGCTGCTCGAAACCGCTATGTGAACCAGGGTCGCCAGCTGATTTTCGCGGACGACGTAATCACCGCAACGGGCGGCGAATGGCTTCCGATCACACTGGATGAGTTTATCGCTGCGAACGCGGACAACGACCTGGTAGTGAGTTCACCATCGGTGCGGGTGCCATGGGACACGAACGAGAAAAACTTCTACCAGGGGACACAGCACTGCAAGCTGATCACGCTTGCCAGCATGCTGCACTGGATGACCGACGCCTCATTCGACTCCGACAGCTCACTCGTGCCGCGCCAGGACGAAATTTGCACCCAACCCCATTCGATGACCTCCACCGCAGGCAGCTGCCTGTTCTACTTCGCTCCTGCAAACGCCATGTTCTGTCAGGACTACAGTGGGCAGGACTGGACGATCGATGCCGCAACCGCCGAATGCAGCAAGAGGCATGCGAGCGCCGAAGCCCTCAAGTCAGCGGACAATCGCTATGAGGGCACCGGCGGTATTTTCAGCAGCGCGTCCTGCAGCGACCGCGAAGAGACCCCATCGATGTCCGGAACCTGCGTATTCCATTGCATGGAAGGCGACGAAACACTCTGGCATGTAACGGGCGCCATGGATCCTCGCATGACCCAGGGTTGCGATTTGTTTATCAAACGTTAGCCGGCGCAGAGGCTCCTTCGTGGGCACGATGCAACTTACGATAGGCAATAATCGGCGCGTCACTCGGCAACAGTTTTTCGTCGCGCGCAAGCAGCACATCACCCGGTGTCTGACTGGCAACGATTGGCCAATCCTCGCGAAACACTAAAAACTGTGAAAATCGAGTGTACGCGTCCATGAACCAGCCTAGCCCCGGCATGGGAAACCCGTAGTACGTTCGACCGTAAACAGCTGTATGCGTCGAATCAATGGGTGCAAAAACAAGACCAAGCATGATGCGACTGGACAACTTCAGCAACCAGCGGTTGGGGTAGAGAAACTCCAGCGTTTGTTTACGCACGTTTGAGTCTAGGAGATGCGCCCTGAAACCTCCGGCGACATCCTCCATTTCCACTCGCGTTATCGTTTCACGCGGCAGCATGCCAATTGTGGTGCGATGGACGAAGGGAAGATGGCTGAAATCACACACGTTCTCTATGCAACGCGTGTAATGCGCGTTCCAGGTGCCCGCAGCATCGCCATGGCGCATCTGCACCGTATCAGGATGAGACGGCAGCTCGGCATCCCGCGCCGGCCCCGCGCCACGCCACATCCAGATGTATCCGTCACCTTCCCTGACCGGGAGCGTTGCCACTCCGAAATCTTCGGGAAGGCGCGGGTCAGCGTCGACCGGGACACGCACGCAGCGACCGTCGGCGGCAAACTCAAGCCCATGGAACGGACATGCCAGCGTGCTGCTGGCCTTTTTGATGCGCCCCAGGCTCAACGCCGCGCCGCGATGAGGACAACGATCCGGCATACAGACAAGCCTGCCGTTACTGCGCCAGAAAACAAACTGCTGACCAAACCTGGTTAACCCGACCGGGTTTCGTCGCACCTCCGAAGAAGGCGCTACGGGCCACCAGGATCCGCCTGCCGGGCTCATCCAACCGAGTCCGCAGATATAGCTGCTTCAGGGCATTGCACGATTGAACTCCCGTCGTTTTAAGTATGTTATCAGCATGCCCGGGCACCTGCAGAAGCAGGCGCAAAATGCATGCGCCCTCTTATGCCGTCGGCGCCTCCGCGGATGCTAAACGGCGGTGCTTGCAGCATTATTGTGCGCCCGTCGCTAAGCCAGAGCCTAAGCTGTGTCGGTTATCCACTACGGCGCGACCGAAGCTAAGAGGCCCAGCAGAGGTTAGAATACGCGCATGCGTATCGATGTGATTATCGAGTCTGATTTGTCGGCGGCGGAGTTCTCGCGGCTGGGCAGAATGGCCGAAGAGTATGGCCTGGGTGGCATCTGGGTCGCCAATAATGCCAATGGCCGCGACCCGTTCGTCAACTTCACACCGTTTGCGATGGAGTCCTCGAGCATTCGCATGGGTCCTATCGCAGTAAGCCCGTTTGAACTCCATCCGCTCAAGATGGCTATATCACTGCTGAGCCTGAATGAAATAGCCGGCGGTCGCGCGCAGATTGTGGTGGGCGGCGGCGGCGGCGTCGCCGAAAACATGCACCAGCGCCCCAAGCAAATGATTCAGCCCATGCGCGAGTGCATAGACATACTCAACATGGCGGCACGTGGCGAAGCCGGCGGCTATTCAGGCGAAGTCTTTCCGGTCTCCTGGCTGGATACGCGCTGGGTCACACAACCCGCACCGATGATTTATGCCGGCGCCAACGGCCCCAAAATGCTGCGCTCGGCAGCCAACTATGCGGCCGGCATCATGGCCAGTGATTTCACGCCCGAACGCATTGGCTGGCTGCATGAAATTATTGACCCGCTGCTCAAAGAACGCGGCGTTGAACCCGCGACCTATCCTGTCAATAATTTCTGGGCCTGGCACGTCAAGGAAGACCCCGTTGAGGCAAACCGAGAGGCCCGCATCTGGCTGTGTGTGCGCGGCACGATTTATCCTGATTATATTCGCGATGTGGTAAATGAAGACGAGGCGCGCATTGTTACGGACAAGATTTCCAGTTTCGCCAAGGCCTATTACAAGAAGAGCCCGGAAATCGAAGGCATTCCCGATGACATCGTCGACAAAATCGTCGACCGCGGGACATCTGCATCTGCGCTCGAAAATATCAGCCATGAAGTGGAGCGCTTTCAAGAATTCGAACGGGCCGGGCTGAAAGAAATTGCGCTGAAAGTTTACGGCGACCCCGATCAAGCCATCAGGACGATTGGCGAGCACATCGTACCGGCTCTAGCCTGATTCTGACTCTGATCCTTCCTGCTCTCGGCCCCTGGCCGGTCGCGGTTCAGGCATTGACGAGAAAACTGGCCATCCGCTGTATAGGCTGGCGGGTCATCGCTCGAAATTCCTCCGGCGCATCCACCTTTTCCAGCGCGCGGTCCCAGCAAGCAATCCACTGATCACGCTGAGCTTCGCCGATAGGGTAAGGCTGATGCGGTTCGGTCAGGCAGATAGTGCCGTACTTGTCTTTGTACAAGTGCGGACCGCCGAGCCAGCCATTCAGGTATTCAAACAGCTTCTGTTTGATCAGGTCGAGGTTAGCTGCGTGCATTCTGCGCACGCTCTCAGCCTCTTCCAACTCCTCCATCGATTCATAGAAGGCCGCTGCCAGGGCCTTGACGCCCTCTTCCTTACCGATAATGTCATACGGCGTGGCGGTGCTCATCGAGTAATCTCCGTGACGGCAAAGGCGCCAAGAATAATCGCCCGACCGCCACCGGCAATCGGTAAAAATACCTAAGCATCCGCCGGCAACGGCGGCAACGACATGGCGCCTCAGTTTGTTGCGGGCAGGCCTTAGGCTATCAGATTAGCGAGCGGCCGCAGGTTGCCGTCTGCGCCGCTGACCACCGTTATTGCTTGCCGGTCGCGAACCCGGCTTGCCACCCGTCCCGGACTTGGCTTTGGCGGCCTTGTTTCTGCGCCGCTGCTTGCCTGCTTTCGGCGCATTACTATTCGAAGCGCCCTTTCCTGCGTTGCCGCCTTGCCGGCCCGAAGACCCCGATCGACCCGGCTGAGAGGCGCCCGATCTTTTCGCGCCGCCAGCGCGGCGATCCTGACCATTCGATGCTCGTTTGTCCTGGTAGCTCCAGTGCTCCGGTTCGTAGCCCTCGGGAAACTCTTTCGGAATCTCGGCTTTCAACATACGCTCGATATCCCGTAACAACCCCTGCTCATCGTGCGAAACCAGGGATACAGCGTGACCGTCCAGCCCCGCACGCGCGGTTCGCCCGATGCGATGCACGTAATCTTCAGGCACGTTGGGTAACTCATAGTTGACGACATAGGGCAGCTTGCTGATATCAAGACCCCGCGCAGCAATATCTGTCGCCACCAGCACCCTTACTTTCCCGGCCTTGAACTCAGCCAAAGCCTTGGTGCGCGCACCTTGCGACTTGTTGCCGTGAATGGCTGTGGCCGCGATCCCGTCGCGTGCCAGCTGATCGGCCAGTCTGTTGGCGCCATGCTTGGTGCGCGTAAACACCAGCACCTGTCGCCAGTTACCGGCACCGATACTGTGCGAAAGCAGTTCACGCTTGCGACTCTTGTCGACCGGGTAAACGACCTGGCTGACTTTATCTGCCGTGGCGTTTTGCGGCGTTACCTGAACCTCCACGGGCTTGTGCAGCAGGTCTGCGGCCAGCGCACGAATCTCTTTGTTGAAGGTTGCAGAAAACAGGAGCGTCTGGCGTTGTGCCGGCAGTACCTTGAATATTTTGCGCATATCGCGAATAAAGCCCATATCGAGCATGCGATCCGCTTCGTCCAGAACCAGAATTTCGATAGCTGACAGGTTAATCGTTCTTTGTTGCAGGTGATCGAGCAACCGGCCAGGGGTCGCAACGACAATATCGACGCCCCTGCGCAACTTGTCTTTTTGGGGATTGATGCTAACGCCGCCGAAAATGGTCAGCGAGCGAAACGGCAGATGCCGTCCGTAATCGCGAACGCTCTGATCGACCTGCGCCGCCAGTTCACGGGTCGGGGTCAGTATCAATACGCGAGGCAAATCACCGGTAGATCCGGAAGCCTGTAATCGCCTGAGTATCGGCAGGGTAAAGCCTGCCGTTTTGCCGGTGCCGGTTTGGGCACCTGCTAGTATGTCGCGTCCTTCCAGGACGAACGGTATAGCCTGCTGCTGAATCGGAGTGGCTTCACTGTAGCCCTGCTCTTCTATAGCGCGCAGCAATTCGGCCGACAGGCCGAGGTCTTTAAATAACATTTTGAATTTTGCTCCAGGTCGCCTGATCCACTCACGCATACCGATGTATGTGCGGTTGGTTCGGTCCAGGCTGGAATTTGGGAGTGGTCCGGGAAACGCGATATTGCAAGCCCGGAGTATGGGCGCAGACCGATGTGCGCCTAAGACGTGGCGACTATACAGTAATACTCCGGCATTACCAGATATTTGTCAGCAGCGATCGGCCAGCAAAAACAGCCTCCGGACACTGACAAAATCGCAGTCTCTGGGGAATCGAAACCAAGCCTGCTAACTGAATTCCGTCACACCGGCCAGGCTTCGCTGTGGCTTGGCGAGGCCTGTGTCGATCTGACCGATGATTTCACCGGTTTCGATCACCACCTTCGACATCACTCCGGTAAAAATATTGGTGACGAATACATGGTGTTCGTGTGCGGAGACGGTGATCATTGCATAGCCGTATTCGTCGAGCTCCAGAGTTCTGATTGAGTTACCTTCCGGATCGATAAAATCGATAAAACTGCCGCGCAATAACAGTAGCGTGCCGTCACGGAGGTACGCGACACCGGTCGTCCAGCGGCGCACGTACTCGTCGCCCCCCGGATAAGTGACCAGATCGGGAAGCTGTGCGTCATTCGCAACATCGTAACGCATGACACGCATACCCAGGTCTGTCATGTAAGTATAGGTCTGGCCGTCAGGATGCATCGCGGTATGCGTGATGCCGTGAAACCCGGTCATCGAAGGCGACAGGTCCGGTTCAAATTCACGAACCGGATTCAGGTTTGCATCAAACTCCGCTATACGGCCGTAACCGACGACGTTCGTGCCCGGCAGCGTTTTCATATCGCCGCCCTGGTACGGCTTGTCGCCGTTCAGATACTCCCCCAGGTAAACCTGTCCGGCCGGACCGAAACATACATTTCCCCAGCCACGCTCGCCGAAATCATGATTGGGTAATTGCTGACCATCGATACCGACTCGCACCACGGTGTATTCAAACGGATCGAATGCCCACAGCGTGCCGTCGGGAGCAAAGCGCAGGTTGATAACAAGATGACTGGTGCCCTCTGTATACAGAGTACCCTTGGGCACGAGGTGCCTGTCGAATTGCAGGATGCGGCCATCACCTTTGTGATCGTCATCCGGGTCACACAGGTAGGTGCATCCCAGAAAGATATCGCCCGGCTCGAAGGGCTTCATGGTGGACCTTTTGGTCATTCGCCTGTCTCCGTTTTCATCATTGTCAGTCAGCGCCCCGCCAAGTGCCATTACGGTAATCCGCAAGCCTGACTGCTCAGCACCGCCGGCTTTCGGGCAAATCGCGCCAAAATCGCCGGATTGAATTCATGCAACCAAAAGCAATCCCTTTACCCGATTTTGACTGCTGATCCTGACGCTCCCGCATCACATAGTGTCGCTGTTTTTGAACCGGCAGTACATTCAAAGAGAGGTCTAGCTATGCGTAAATTCAATCGCGGACACATCCTGACGGCAATGGTGTTGTCTCTGGGCGCAGTATGGTCGGCACAGGCGGCAGTGGTCATCCAGGAAGTCCTCTATGACGGCCCGGGCACCGACTCGGATGATGTGTTCACCGAACTTTACGGCACACCGGGCACCGACCTGACCGGCTGGAGTCTTGCCGGCATCAATGGCGCCGATGGTCTGGTTTACCGCAGCATTGATTTAAGCGGCCTGGTGATTCCCGAAGATGGCATTGCGCTCATCGCGACCTCTTCCGCCAACCTTGATCTGGCAATGGAACGTGACTTTATCGCCAATGTCGATTGGCAAAACGGTCCCGACGCGCTGCACTTGTTGCACGGGATGGAAATAGTTGACGCACTCCAATACGGCGATGCGGGCAATTACAATGCCGGTGAGGGTGCATTCGCATTGGACGTAAGCGGCGCAGTCAGCCTGTCGCGCGACACGCGAGGCACTGACAGTAACGATAATTCAATCGACTTCGCGGCCGGCGACCCTACCCCGGGGCGCGGCCCGGCAGTGGTTCCGGTGCCGGCTGCGGCCTGGTTGTTTGCCTCGGGGCTCGCCCTGCTAGGCATGCTGCGCCGGAAGGCCAGGGCCGTTGCATAAACGGCAGGGTTGTCCGACTACATGACACCATAGCCAAGCATTGCGTCCGCCACCTTGACGAAGCCCGCAACATTGGCGCCAGTCAGGTAGTTCACGTAGTCATCGCTCTCGCGGCCGTAATTCTCGCAGAGGTTGTGAATTTTGGTCATGGTGTCACGAAGATGCCGGTTGAGCTCATCGCGGGACCATGACATACGGATGCTGTTCTGGGTCATTTCAAAGCCCGACACCGCTACGCCACCCGCATTGGCAGCCTTACTCGGGGCGAAAAGAATCCTGGCCTGCTGAAAGGCATCGATCGCACCCTGACGAGATGGCATGTTGGCGCCCTCTGCCACGCCGATGCAACCGTTACCGATCAAGCTGCGTGCATCTTCAAGCTCCAGTTCGTTCTGGGTTGCGCATGGAAAGGCTAGCTGACAGGGCACTGCCCATGGCCGCTGACCCTCATAGTATTCGCAGCCAAACTCATCTGCGAATTCCTTGATTCGGCCGCGGCGGACATCTTTGAGCTCCCGCACCCAGTTCAGCTTCTCCGTATCGATTCCGGCCGGGTCATAAATAAAGCCGGAAGAGTCTGACAGGGTCAGCGGCTTGGCCCCAAGCTCGATCAGCTTTTCAACCACGTACTGCGCTACGTTGCCGGAGCCTGACACAACGGCTGTTTTCCCGTCGAGGGTATCGTCACGGACGCGCAGCATGTCCTCCATCATGTAAACCGTACCGTAGCCGGTTGCCTCCTTGCGAATCTCACTGCCGCCCGTCGCCAATGTCTTGCCTGTAATCGCACCTGTAAATTGATTGGTCAGGCGTTTGTACTGCCCGAACAGGAAGGCGACCTCACGGCCCCCAACACCTATGTCTCCAGCAGGCACGTCGGTGTGGGGGCCAATATGCCTGTGCAGCTCCGTCATAAACGCCTGACAAAAACGCATGACTTCACCGGTCGACTTGCCCTTGGGATCAAAATCGGAACCGCCCTTGCCGCCGCCCATCGGCAGCCCGGTGAGACTGTTTTTAAATGTCTGCTCGAAGGCGAGGAATTTCAGGATGCTCAGGTTAACCGAGGGGTGGAAACGGATACCGCCCTTATAAGGGCCAATGGCGTTGCAATGTTGGACACGATAACCGCGGTTAATTTGCACCTTGCCGTGGTCGTCCTGCCACACGACCCGAAAACTTATAACTCGGTCGGGCTCAGTCAATCGCCCGAAGATAGCGGCGTCCATGTACTGAGGGTGCTGGCGCAGAAAAGGCAGCACACTGATACCCACTTCATAGACGGCCTGATGAAACTCAATTTCACCCGGGTTGCGCTGCTCAAGCCAGTGCATGAAGCGCGGAACAATATCAGGAAGATCTGTTTTTCTATGCCAGATAGCCATAAACACCTCTGAATCCAGACCGGATTAAACATGAAAACCGGCCCGTAACAAAGGGGTGTAATAAATAATCCAAGGCTATAGTGGAGAGGTTCCCGGCAACAATCTGGACACTGTTACCAGAAAGTGGGCTTCCAGATCATCATATAGATAATGAACAACACCCCTGAGGTAATGGATATCCACCACAGGGTCAGACGCTTGGACAGTATGCGCAGCCTGTCGCTTTCCGGCTGGTCGTCAGCCAACTTGATCCACTTCTTCATGAACGGACCAAAAGCTATGCCCATGACGGTAAGGATCGTGGACAGCACCAGACTGACGATAATCCACGACGACATCAGCGGCCAGCTCCACAACCACATTATAACGCCGCAACTGATGGCAACTGCATAGCACGGCACTGAAAGGCGGTCATCGATTTTCTTTACGACCCGCAGTTTTTCAGCGCCGTTTACCGCATCAACATTGGCCGATATCAGCCAGAAAACGTGCGTAACGTTCGACCCAAAGCCAATCGATATGCCAAGTATATGAAACCACTTAACCAGGGTGTAAACATGCAGCTCGTCCAAATAAAACCCTTCCATGTCAAAGTCTGCTCCGGCAATAAAGCTTTTAGGTCAGGTTCGCTTCCAGTATCTTGTCCCTCAGATACTTAAAGTTCGCCCACTTCTTGAACACCGTCAGCTTGTAATCGCAGCCAGGCGGCATGACATTACCTTCGAGATAGACCGGCCCGTCTTCTGTCAGGATGACATCCCAGCTAATTTCCACATGCGCCGGCAACTTGTTGTGCATGGAGATGCAGGCCTCGATAACTTCATCCATCTCAGGCACCGGCACACCCGTGTATTTGCCGTCACTGTGCGGCCGGATCGGCTGCCCAAGGGTACCTTCTTCGTAATTCATAAGATAGGTATCCAGGTCGAAGTAGGCTGTCGAATTTGAACCTTCAGGTGCGGGCAGGAACACTGCTGAAAGAAGCTCTGCCTGATCCTTCGCATTGAAGGTCATCACGCGAACGCTGCTGACCGGAAACGGCTTGCGCGCGCGTTCAAGCTTTTCGACCACGGCACGGGTCCGGGAACCGCCGTGATAAGTATCGTTGATCCACTTAGTCAACTCCTCGGGCGTATACGTGGAAGCCTCTTCAGCGGGCTTCTCCGGATCTTCGCAGCGGTAGACACCCGCCTCTTCGTCCCAAGTCATGGTCCGCAGGTAGTTACCGCCGCCGCCGGTAGCCGGCTTTATAACGAATGAATCTTTCGGTATCTCGCCGTTGATACGACCGTCGGTAATGACCGCGTATTCAATGGTGGCACGATGCCCCTCGGGCAGGTTTTCACTAAAAAAGTCATTCCAGAAGATCTTCGACGAATGCTTAATCGCCATGCTCGGATCCCAGTCGAGACGATGCTGCTTGTAACTGTGCAGCGTGAACATCGTGACCAGCATAACGTTGTAGTTGGCCCAACCCATGAACTTGAAGGGCGAAAACATGGCTGGGAACTCGATGCCGATCGCTTTCATGAACGGGGGCGCAATGGCGACGGCCAGCATCGACACGAACGGTGTCAGCAACATCATGAACGGTGTCAGGACATAGAATATAGGTTTGGCAATCTTACCCATCGTGTCGGTACCGGTGCGGTAAACCAGACTCGTATAAAAACGCCGCATCCCGTGGAAGGTGACAACCGGGTGCAAGAACACCAGGCCGTAGTAGGCACGCCAGACTCGCAGAGTGTCGCGCCAATAACCCTGATACTGCCAGTTGGCTGCATCGGGTTGTCCGAGCCGGGCAAAATAATCGGGCCAGACCGGCTTACGCGAGATTGGCCTGCTCGCCGGCTTTGTTTCGGACGCCGCCGCAGATTCCTGCTCCGGGTCATCTCCGTGCAAAAACGCTCCGCTACTTTCTGGTGCGACCCGCGGTGCCGCCGAACCCTGTGATGAATTTGTCATTACCCGTCCCTCGCTATTTATTCTGACCGACCGTTTCTCAAGTATGCCCTAAGACTGCATTGTGCTTTGACCCCTTCGCTGCAATAAGAAGTAATTACCGAAGTTATATCTGATAGTAATCAGGGAAAGCCGCAATCAGGGCGGCCAACCGTTACCGCGAGTATTCGAAACATATGTACTGTTTAGGGCTGGCAGCGGATTGCCGAATTAAAGCTTGCAAAACAAACATTTAGATAATGCCTAATCATCTAGGTACTTTCCACAGCCTAAATACTAAATTACTTGTGTACAGATGTACACAAAAGATGTATAAGGATTATGCAGGCTGAACAAAGGGCTTGCGACGTAAAAGGAGCACGTCATGAGTAAAGTTAATCAGACAACTCATAAGGAAGCCGGAAAAAGCGGTCTCGCCGGTGTGCTGCGGGGTTCTTTCCAGGCGGGTTTGGGTGTTGCCGAGAGCATGCACCAGCTAGCTGTAGAAATCCCGCTCAACATGCTTCCGGGAGTAGGTGTTTCTGAAGAGACAACCACGGAGCTGAAGGTCAAGCATCGCAACTTGCTCCGCGGGATGTATGGCTCTATCGATTCACTGACTACCAAGGCCATGGATGTCGGCGCGGACGCTGCCGAACGGATGACTGCCGAGGTTAAGAAAGTGGCAGCAGACGTGAACAAAGCCGCAAAAGACAACAAGGTTGTTGCAAAGGTTGAGGCCGAAGTTAAGTAAGTGGCACGAGATGCACGGGGGCATTCGCTCCCGTGCTTTGTCGCAAGGGTGACAGCAATGAGCCCAGACAACCAGGTGCTATGCTCGACAGGAAGTAGCCGACGAGAGGCGACCCGGCTCGCAGAGGCACGTTCGTGCGCGCCGCTGATTTCGGCGCCGCAGTGCGCGGCTGGCCACTCGAACAGAGATGATCTGCTTGCAGCCGCTAATCAGCCTTTTCTTTTTTACGTAGCTGCCGGCCTGCTGCATGCCTGCAGTTCATTTGTGCCGGTAGTTGATTTATATTGATGGTATACACAGGATAAGGAGTCTTCCGATGCCGGATTTTAAATTTACGGAAAATGCCAAAGCGATCTATGAAAAGAGCATTTCTGCGACGCCCTTCCCGTTTCGAAAAATTGTGAAGAACGGCCTACATAAGTTGCTTATGGATGGCTACGGCGAGACTGAGGAAATCTCTGAAGAAGAGATCGTTAAAGTAATCAAGAAAAACACACCTAAGCCGTTCCTGGGACTCGGAATTGACGCGATTAGGCCATTGGTTACGAACAAGAACGTAGCGGCTAAATTATAGCTGCAGAGCGCAGTGGCCGCCCGGGACGCCGAGCGCCCCGGGCAGACGGACTGTACCTATGCCTCCACGCTTGCGTTTTCCTTCCTCAATTCCTGTGCAATTCCTGTGCTCAACTATCTTTAGAATCGCTATCGGGGCCTTTGGGTTTAGCTGCAACGACCTGCGCGGCGATCGAGTTAATGGTTGAATAGAGCTCGCCTATCATTTTCTGGCTCTTGTCACGCAACATGTCTACTTTATCCTGCGGCGCCCCCATTCCTTCGAGCAAGTTGATAGGGATTTCGAACGCAGTTTTATGGATGCTCTCCGCCGCATTGATGCCGGTCTTGAATGCATGGTCGAGAAAACCACCGTCATTAGTATTCTCTGATTTTGCCGCTTTATCTGACGTCATTTTTCTGCCCTCCCGGGTATGTATTGTTAAGCATAACGAACTGATTAACGCGTGTTTCCAGTATACAAGTGTATACTGACTTATACCTAGACCATGACCGCAGGAGCAAACTGAAGACATGGCGGATCGGGCAGAAAAAAACCTGCGTGAAGTTGCCAAGACGGCAGGCGTCGTGCCCACTTCTTTTTATCGCCATTTCGATGACATGGAAGAACTCGGCCTGGCAATGGTCGACGAATTGGGCCTGAACCTGAGGCGCCTGATGCGCGGCTCATTTGACGACAAAGAACCGCTGGACTTGATCGTTAAACGGTGTGCGGATGCGTTTTTCCGCTACGTTCCCGAAAACGCTAATTTGCTGCAATTCGTCAATCAATCCCGCACGGGGGGAACCAAGGCGCTGCAGGATGCGATTCGCGATGAACTGCAGTTCATTAGCAGCCGCGTGGCGACCGAGCTGAGCACCTATGCTCCCGAGCTGAATCCGCAGACCCGTGAAGTCGCTGCCAGCCTGATAGTCTCAACTATGCTGGAAAACACCACACACCTGCTATCCATCCCTGAAGACAATGACACGCTGCGGGATGAATTAAAGCAGCGCACGATAGACCAGATAAATATAATTCTTGCGGGCGCCAAAAACTGGGCACCCGACAACACCCCACGAGAGGCTTCATAAGTGACTATTGTAGATAGAATCAGCGCGGTCAATAACATGATGCAATCGTCATTCAGAACTGCAATGACGTCTGTTGAGAGCATCCACCAAACCGCGGCCGAGATACCACTGGAATTTTTACAAGAGTTTGGCTACCCGGAAGAACGCGCTGAAATAGTCCGTGAATCGCATCGCAGGGCACTCAGGGTTCTTTATGGCGGCATCTGCGACGCCCATGAAAAATTTGGCAACCTAATGGTAATGCAGGCCAGTGGATTGACTAAATTCCTCGGCGACATGGCCGGTGCAGGTAATTGGACGGCCCCGGCCGGCAAAACCCAGCCGCTAGCGTCCAGGCCGAAAGCGGGCAACCTGATTCCAGCGCGGGGAAAAGTGAGAAAACTGACGCCTGAGCGACGACGCTCAGGCCCGCCAGGCAAACGACAAGCGAGTCTGAAAGACTAACCAAAGCGAAGGGCAGGCCCAAGGCCTGCCCTTACTTCTCCTCACTACGAGCGCTTGCTAGCGCTGCTCAATGAATGCCTTCGCCAGGCCGCGGCGCTTTCATGGCACCAATGGGCTGCCGGGTCGGATCAGCTTTTGGTTTTGGTTCAACCTTCGCCGCCGACTTCGGTTTGGCTGCGGCTTTTGATTTGGCAGCAGCTTTCGTCTTGGGTGCGGCTTTAGCTTTAGCCGGAGCTTTCGACTTCGCTTTAGGTGCGGCTTTTGCCGCGGACTTAGGCGAAGACTTTTTTGCCTCGGCCGCTTTTTTGGCAGCGGGCGCAGCCGGTTTAGGTTTTACCACCGGTGTTTGGGCCGCCTTTTTAGGCTTAGACGCTCCCAGCGATGCAAATTTCGCGCCTATCGAGCCATAAAACTTTCCCGGTGCCTCGGTCATGCTATAAAGCCTCTGGTACATACCGCCTATAAATTTGCGGCTGGCAACCTTCGCCGACTCCATTTGTTCGGGCATGATGCCAAGGTCGCTCATGAAGTCCAGCGGAATATCGCCAACAGCTATTTGCGCCCTTTCGGAGGCTCGCAAAAACCCAATAGATTGCTTGCCCTTAGTTTCTTTGACTTTGGACGGTTTGGCTTTGGATTCTTTGGTTTTCGTTTCCTGCTTCGAAGTAGCCATGATGATCTCTCCTCTGGCTGATTTTGCTCTTGCCCTGCCGGCCTCCGGCGCCGATAGCGCCCGAAGGCTGACAACCTCGCAATCGACGCTTTCTGATTACGATAATTCACTTATACTCTTGTTAGTGTACAAGTGTATACCTATATATACGTACAAGCTTTTGAAGCGGATGCGATCAAATTTTTTTAGTGATATAAAACAATGCTTTGAAATAAATATCGCCGAAGTTATGGTATGTACAAATGTGCCTTAATGGGCGCTATTCGGGCCACCCGTATATTCCACAACAGGATACTGGGTGGCTGCTGCAATACAATCTCTAGTCTAGTAATCAGAGGTCCAGAAGCCATGGCCGATATTGAAATGAGTAAAGTGTTCACGATGCCCAAAGAAGCACTGCGCGACCAACTGCAGGAAATCGCGGACGAGCTGACGGACGAACTTCAGCTGAGCTGCGAATGGCAAACAGACGATTGCCTGGATTTCCAGCGCAGCGGCGCCGCAGGACAGATCAACATCGTCGACGATCAAATCGCGGTAACCCTGAAACTTGGCATGCTGCTGAAACCATTCCGTGGCAATATCAAAAAAGAGCTAGAAAAAATGCTGGAAAAACATATCTATTGAGCCGTAACTTTCGATATCGAAACAAGCCATTAATAATCGTGGGGGAACTACCGTTATGCACTTCAACCTGATACTTGAACCGAATAGCGCGCCGGAACGACTGGCAGAACTTGCGCAACTCGCGGAATCCTATGGTTTCGAGGGAATATGGACCTCTAACATGCATGATGGTCGCGATCCATTCGTCAATTTCGTCGATGCCGCGCGTGCAACGAGCAAAATACGCCTTGGCCCGGTGGCCGTATCCCCTTACGAGCTGCACCCGCTGAAGATGGGCAACGCCCTTTTGACACTGAACGAAATTGCCGGGGGCCGAGCTCAAATCGGCATCTCTGCCGGCGACGGCGGCACAGCCTATGCAATGGACATGAAAACCGAGCGCCGTTTACGCGCGATGCGCGAGTGCGTGGATATCATCGACCTGATGGCGACCGGCGAACTGATGAAATACATGGGTGAAATTTACACGGTCCGTTGGTACAACGCCCGGTGGGTCACGCAACCGCTGCCGAAGATCTATGTTTGCGCCGGCGGGCCGCAGTTGCTCAAGTCGAGCGCCAAATATGCGCAGGGCATTTATCTGGGCGACCATCATCCCGAGCATGTCGCGGCGGTACGTGCGGCTATCGACCCGGAAATCGAGGCGCACAATTCGTACAAGGATGATTTCAGGCTGCTGAATTTCTGGGCTTGGCACGTCAAGGAAGACCCGGAGGAAGCGCTGGCAGAATGCCGGATGTGGCTGGCTGCGCGCGTCACACCCTGGCCGGCCTATTACCACGACGTGCTGCCTAAAGAGGAGATGCAGATAATCTGGGACAACACCGATGCATTGAATAAGGCCTTTTATAACCAGACATCCGAGATACCTGAAATTCCGCGCGATCTGCTCGACAAACTCTGCCGCTGCTGCACTTCCTGCTCACCCGAGAGTGAACTGGAACATGAGATCGAGCGGATAAGGAAGTTCGAGAAAGCGGGCCTGACCGACATCTGTTTGCGCGTTTATCAGGAGCCGGAAAAGGCTATCAAGCTCATAGGTGAGCGCGTGATACCGGCAATCAACTAACGGGCCGCACGCGACATGAGCGACAGCGCTATGCGGGTAAGTCGCTTGCAAACCATCCCGCGCGGCGTCTGGGCGCTGGGCTTCGTGAGCCTCTTCATGGATGTGTCATCAGAAATGGTGCACAGCCTGTTGCCCGTCTTCTTCGTCTCGGTCATCGGCATGAGCTATACGGCTGTTGGCGTTGTCGAGGGCCTAGCGCAGGCCATTGCCCTTGTAACGAAAGTGTTCTCGGGCGTGCTGAGCGACCACCTCGGCAAACGCAAACCACTCGCGCTCGCAGGTTATGGTCTGGCCGCGCTAACCAAACCCGTCTTTGCCCTTGCGTCTACAGCGGGCTGGGTTGTCTCGGCCCGCTTCGTCGACCGGATCGGCAAAGGGATCCGGGGCGCCCCGCGAGATGCGCTGATTGCGGATATCACACCCGAGACCGCTCGCGGCGCAAGTTATGGGTTGCGGCAATCACTCGACTCGGCAGGTGCGTTTATCGGACCGCTACTCGCATTGGGCCTCATGATATTACTGGCAGGGGATATTCGCGGGGTGTTCTGGTTTGCAGTAGCACCGGCCGTATGCGCAGTACTGATTTTGTGGTTCGGCGTCCACGAACCGATACGGCAGCGTGAAACCGGCGTCAACAAGCCTGCGCTGAAGCTGAGCTCCATAAAACAACTGCGCAAGCCATACTGGATTACTGTAGGCATCGGCGCCGTCATGATGCTGGCCGGATTCAGCGAGGCCTTCCTGGTGCTGCGGGCCCAGCAATTGGGCTTGCAACTGAGCCTTATTCCCCTCGTATTTATAGTCATGAATATCGTCTATACGCTGTCGGCCTACCCCGCCGGAGTTTTGTCGGATCGACTGGGTCGCCCGGGTTTGATCGTCGCGGGTTTTATTGCGTTGATAGCGGCCGACATCCTGCTCGGCATCGCATCCGATGTATGGATCGCCATGGCCGGTATCGTGCTTTGGGGTTTGTACATGGGCCTGACGCAAGGCGCACTGATGGCCATGGTTGCCGACACGGCGCCTGCTGCAATGCGCGGCACCGCTTTTGGCGTGTTCAATATGGTTAGCGGAATAGCATTGCTGTCGGCGAGCGCTATCGCCGGCATACTGTGGGATCTGGTAGGCCCGCACGCGCCTTTTTTTGCCAGCGCGGGACTGGCAACCCTCGCACTGATACTTTGGGGCTTGCGAACTCGCAGCCTGGCTTGAACTGCATATCAGTGCCGGACGAGCGACATTTGTTGCGCGCTAGCGGCGCCAACGGTTGTGCCGGTGCCGCCCGAACCTACGATTGAAGTCAGCCCGACGAATGTCACCAGCAATAATGCCGCCAGGCGCAGCGGCCGGGTTATGGCGCGCGGAAACCGTTGCCCGTTTTTTAGACTCGGCAGCGCAAGCATGCCGATTGCAAACGCGGTGCCACAACCAAGCAACAGGAATAACACGTCCATCGTATCGAACTGCCCCGTCACGAAGTGGCTCCCTATATTTTCTAACAGGGGATAACCGGCAAACCAGCCGGGTACGCTCCCGGCAATGGCAAATGCGACCGCATCGAGTTGCGCCAGCTCAAAAAAGACTTCGGCAACGAACCATGTCAGGCAAATAAATCCAATATAGCGGCGGCCGACTATGGCGCCGGAAAAGAGTGCAAATGCCAACGCATGAAAGAATGCCGGCAAATAATCGCCGAGCACACCGAAAAAAAGCGGCGTCGATTCAGCAAGGGTAAAGGAGTCCGGAATAAAATAGACCAGCGCGGAAGGCCGATCGACAACATAGACCAAGGTTCCGGCACCCAGCGCCAATAAACCGAGCGCCAGCATGAACAGCTGCGAGAAACGTCGCTGCATCACCTCGGAGCTCACCCCATCGCCTGCTATCGGGTACAAGTTAAACCCCCTAGACTTCTATGTTTGTATTTGTTGATAGCCTACCAGAGCCCACTGCCATCGGCATACGAAAATGCCGCAGGGCAGACTGCATTATTTACTTCAGTTCGCGGCTTGGCGCAACTTCGGTATAAGCTGGTCCGCAATCATTTGCAGGGCGTCAAAAGGCTCATCGAATACCCGGATGGCCAAATCCGTAATTCCCGCGCGCTCCATGCGCCTGAAACGCTCGACTTCACGGTCGATAGCCCCGAAATCACCGGCCGAACAAATCTGATCGATCAGCCGCTGCACCAGGTCCGGCGGCACACCTTTAATTTCACCGCTGCCGGTAATATCCGCCATCATAAAATTACGGAAATTGTCCCGCACAATCTGCGCCTCGTCCGGCTCCAGCAGATGATCGAGCCCTATATAAGGGGGCAATAGCTCGGCGCGCGAGAACAGTTTGCGGCGCGCCTCGTGCAACGACTTTTCGCCGTCGGCCTTGATATGCCAGGCCCAGAAATTACCGATACGAAAATCATCGGCCGGGTAGCTGCGTTTGGCCAGCCCGGCCTCGATATCGACCATCACCTCCGGCATCCGCTCCGCCACCACGTCGCCGACCTGCAATCCGTCCGCAATCCGCGCCCCCATCTGCAACATTTGCGGGCCCATGGAACAGGCAATAATCTGCGGGCGCGGCGCTTTGATAAATGTCGTTTTGAACGGCCGGCTCAGGCTGAATATCTCGCCCTTGTAGGCCGGCCAGTAATCACCCGACGTGACCCGGTAGATAATTTCCGCCGCCTCGCGCACCCCGCGAACGATGCGCATTTTCTTAAAATCCAGGTTGGCCGACTCGTCGCGAATTGCCAGCGCCATCGCGCCGCCGCCGCCGAGTCCTATTTGCGCGCGGCCGCCCGACAGTTCATTCAGGCTCGCCAGCGCATATGCAATTTTGAGCGGATGCATTTCGTAGGGACTCAATGCGAGCGGCCCGAGCCGAATACGGCTGGTCGCCATAGCCGCCGGCACCAGCGCCATAAACGGATCAAACCCGTTGCTCAGGTTTGAATTCCACAGCGTGCGCACACCGGCCTTTTCGGCTTCGACTGCAAACTCAGTCACCTGCTGCGGATGCATCTCGTTGCCGACAATCAGTTCTATATCCACAGGCCCACCCGATAGCGCTCAGTCGCGCAAAGCCGCAGGTATCTCGGCGACCCAGACGTCGTTGTCTTGCGGCCAGGGTGACAACACTTCGCGGTCACCGCCAATGGTCCAGATCTTGTCATCCCGAATCAGCAGCAGGAAATCACTCTTGCCGCAGCTATCAGCATTATCCGCGCAATCCCACACCTGGTTGTTCACCAACCGCCAGCCGTCCATGCCGTCTTCCGGGTCCCAGACCCACATGTCGTGCGCCAGGTACTGCCCGATGGCGTCTTCGGGTCCTTGCACGTGACCGCCGATGCAAATGACTTGCCCGTTATAGCCAATGCATTGATGCCCCGTGCGCGGGGACCAGGGGGCATTGCCGAGTAATTCCCAGGTCTTGCCTTTGTCGTCCGATTTCCAGACGTCGTTACGACGACCTGGCCAGTTGGCAAAAAACACCGGCTTGTCATGATCACCGCCCATGAAATAAATGGTGTCGCCTATCTCGACCACCTGCATGCCCGCCCGGCCCATGTCGTCGGGAAGTGTCGCCCGGAGCTCCCAGGTTTCGCCGAGGTCGGAACTGACCCAGAGCTCTGGGTAGAAAACCCGGTCCCATGAATTGCGCGCGCCGCCGAACAGGTAGATCTCGTTATCGATCACGGCCGTGTGGTGACCGGCCCTGATATCCCAGGGCGCATCGGCAGTGACCTGCTCCCAGGTCTTGCCATTATCCGCCGAACGCCAGACGTCATTAAAAAAGGTATTCAGATCCTGGCCCGCGGTGAGAATCAATTGCCCATCGACAATTTCCACCTCGGGGTAGGCCCTTTCCCAGCCCGGATCATCGGACATCAATTCCCAATTGATGCCGTCGGCACTGCGCCAGGTATCGCCATAAATAGTGAATGCGCCGGCACGCCCGCCGAGAACATAGAAATACCCGTCCAGCAACCCGCCGCGCGGCATAGCGCGTTCGCCCCAGGGCGCCGCTTCCAATATTCGCTCCCATTGCATATCAGGCGACGTGGCTTTGAAAGCGTCCGGCGCCGCCTGCGCAATTTGCCCGGCGAAACCAAAGTGCATCGCTGCCAACACTAATGAATAGGCTACTGGTCTGGTTATTCCCCACATGGTCAATCCCCCTTTCATGGTTCACGTATTGGGCTGTGTAAGCCTAATAACTCTATACAGCATTTCAGCAAAAAGTCAGCCGCAATTACCACCTGAATGCGGTAAAGAAATGCAGGCCCGTATACCCGTTTGGCAAGGAACGCGGCACAATAGCGCCCCCTCATTCAACACGCCCGGTCTATACAGCCACGCACGCATGGCAACATTTTCCAGCAACCCGCAGACCGACCAGACGCTGCAGCACTCGCTGAAAGACTCTGGTGCGTTCGCTGTGATGACCGGTATCGGCGAGACTTATCTCTCAGCTTTCGCATTGTTTCTGGGCGCCGGCACCGCACAAATCGGCCTCCTGTCGTCCGTGCCGCCCATGCTTGCCTCGCTCGTGCAGATTTTTTCGGCCTGGCTGGGTCATACGCTCGGTCACCGCAAGCGCATCATTCTGGTCGGCGCGACGATTCAGTGCCTGGCCTGGCCACTGATATTGCTGCTGCCCGTGCTCTTCCCTGTTTACTCGGTGGCCTTACTGATCGTCGCCGTCATTATCTACTTCGCCGGCGCGAACCTCGCAGCTCCGCAATGGAGCAGCCTGATGGGCGACATCGTGCCACGCCGCAAACGCGGCCGGTTTTTTGGCATGCGCACGCGACTGATCACCGCACTGACATTTTTGTCATTGATGGCAGGCGGTTTGATACTCCACCTGTTTACCGAACGAGAGCAGACGCTGTACGGCTTTATCCTGCTTTTTCTGGTGGCGGTGATTGCGAGAAGCGTATCTATTTATCACCTGGCACGAATGCACGATCCGGGCGGACATGTCTCAGCGATGGAACTGCCCGCCAGCCGCGAGTGGTGGGCGCGCTTGCGGCAGTCCAACTTCGTGCGTTTCTCGCTGTTCTTTGCGCTGATGCAGTTTGCGGTCGCGATTGCTTCACCGTTTTTTACTGTCTACCTGCTGCGCGACCTCGATTTCAGCTATTTACAGTTCACGCTGATCACCGGGGCCGCCGTGCTCGCGCAATTTCTGACTCTGACACAATGGGGGCGAATCAGTGACGTGTTTGGCAACCGCCGCATCCTGTCGGTGAGCGGCCTGATCATTCCCGTGCTACCCATACTGTGGACGTTTTCAACCAACACCTGGTACCTCGTCATCACCCAGGCACTCAGCGGGTTTTGCTGGGCGGGTTTCAGCCTGAGCGCGGGGAACTTTCTGTACGACATCATCCAGCCCGGCCGGCGCCTCACCTACATGGCCATGCACAACGTGCTGGCCAGCCTCGGGGTTTTCGCAGGAGCGATACTCGGCGGCCTGCTGGGCGCTACGATGCCCGACCGCATCGCCATGTTCGGTATCGATTGGAACTGGGCCAGCCCTTTGTACGGTATTTTTATACTGTCGACTGTCATTCGATTGATCGTGGTGGGAACTTTTATACCGCAACTCACAGAAGTGCGCGCCGTCCGACCGATCAGCTTCGGTCAGGTTATATTTCGGGTCACACGAGTCAACGCACTGGCCGGACTCGTCTTCGATATCATCGGTTCGCGGCCGAAAAAATAAGGCGCTTACGCACGGCGGTGTGATCGTTGCGCAGCGGCCTCAGACTTGAGCGTGATTGCACCATAACAATTGACAAAACGAAAAAATTGGAGCGGGTGAGGGGAATCGAACCCCCGTCTTCAGCTTGGGAAGCTGATGTTCTACCATTGAACTACACCCGCTTTTCAGGGAGTTAGCTCTCATCCGCAGCTCGGTGAGCATAAAAGTGAGAGTACTGGGATTCTAAGCGATTCTGAAGTCCGGAGAGAAGAGGTTGTCCAGCCCCGCCTGTGAGTGCAGTGCAGGTTTGTAGCGGGGGCGTGGTTGCCCTCGCCCCTCCAGGGCTCAGTTATGTCGGCCAGCTACGCAGGCCTCGGAGTGCCCAGTTCCGACACAGCTCATCCGAGTACGTCTGATTTACGCCCCCCTCATACTTACCCGTCCATAGCCTCAGTAGTTCTGCGTTGGCATGTCTCTCGGAGCAACCGCTTCATCGTCCGAAACATTGAAGATCACTCTGTCGATTAAACCGGTAAACTCGAACGGGTCAGTGTACATCGCCGAAACCTGCGTTCCGGTATCCATACCTACGTCAAATGTCTCAGCAAGCGAGTAAGTACTGATGTGCATTTGCGGCATCTCGACCTCGTCAACCTTCTGACCATTGACGAAAAGTTCGCCAGTACCGCCAAACGGCTGCGTCAGGATGAAGTTGAACTTCAGGTCCGTCGGTCCCGTCGGCAAGGGCGGCGACTCGAGCACGTAGTGGACGCCGTCGAGGAAGTTGTAATCGTAGTACAGCTTGTTGTCCTTAATGAACATGCTGTATCCACCGGTCATGCCACCGACTGCGACAATGACGCCTTCCTCGCCGCCCTGCAGATCGATATTCGTCTCGATCGTATGGGCACGATTTTTAACGGGCGCGGAGGACTTCTCGGCAATACGTACCGCACCCGGCGCATAGTAGATGAACTCCGTCTGATCACCGAACAGTCGGTCCTGCTGGGCGCCCAGACGAGCAATCATGTCGTCGTATAGCGGATAAACGTTGTACTTCCATGCTTCCTCGTCGAAGATCGCGATCAGCTCGGCCAATTTCTCCGGGTTCTGCTCGGCAACGTTCGTGCTCTCGGAGAAGTCCTCCGCGACGTGGTAAAGCTCCCATTCGTCCTGCTCGAACGGCAACACGACATTGACATCCCACGGCATTCGTTTTGCGTGCAGGGTTACGGCCTTCCAGCCGTCGACCCAGATCGCTCGATTACCGAACATCTCGTAGTACTGGCGCTCCTTACGGTTGGGTGCGTCGGCGTCGTCAAAGGCGTAAATCATGGAAACACCGTCCATCGGCTGTTGCTCGACACCGTGGTACTCCTCCGGCACTGTGATACCGGCCGCTTCCATGATGGTTGGTGCGATATCGCTGATGTGGTGATACTGACTCCGTACCTCGCCCTGAGCGTCGATTCCGTTCGGCCAGTGCACGACCAGTGCGTCATGCTGTCCGCCGCGGTGTTCGCTTTGTTTGAAGTAGCGAAACGGCGTATTGCCTGCCATTGCCCAGCCAGCATGGTAGTGTGGATAGGTGTTCTCGCGACCCCAGTCTTCCTGGGCGCGGAGGTTGGCTTCAAGCGGGGTCTGCAGGCCATTGAGGACATAGGTCTCGTTGAACGTACCGGCAAGACCACCCTCGCCTGATGCGCCATTGTCCGCAGTGATGAATATCAACGTGTTGTCGAGTTCGCCGATACGCTCGAGTTCTTCGACGACACGACCAATCTGCATGTCGACCCATTCCATCTGCGCGGCAAACACTTCCATCTGCCGTGCGTACAGGCTCTTCTCCTCGTCGGGCAACGAATCCCAGGCCGGAATTTCGTCGATTCGTTCAGTCAGTTGCGTACCCTCGGGTACGACGCCGAGCTCGATCTGTCGCGCGAGAATCTGCTCACGTGCGACATCCCAGCCCATGTCGAACTTCCCTTTGTACTTGTCGATATGGCTGTCGGGGGCATGATGCGGCGAATGCATCGACCCGGACGCCCATAACATCATGAACGGAAGGTCCGGTTTGATTGATTTATGCCCGGTTATCCACTCGATGGCGCGGTCGGCGAGGTCCTGGTCGAGATGCACCGACTTACGATACGGCTCCGGCGTATGGTCGTTCCACATGACCGGTACGAACTGGTGCACGTCCGCAGCCATGAACGTGTAAGCATGATGGAAACCCTCGCCACTCGGCCAGCGGTCGAAAGGTCCTACCTGGGAAACCTCATAAAGCGGCGTGTGGTCCCATTTTCCGAGCGCGTAGTTCACGTAGCCAGCTTCCCCGAGGTAGTTCGCCACCGATTTTGCCGACTCCGGCATTACCGCGTTGTAGCCCGGGAAGCCCATTGCAGTCAGCGCATGACTACCGAGCCCAATAGAGTGTGGAAAGCGACCCGCCATCAATGATGCACGTGACGGGGAGCAAAGCGCGGTCGTGTGAAAATTATTGAATCGCAGGCCGTTGGACGCGAGCTGATCGATGTTCGGCGTTTCGATTTTGGCGCGTCCTCGTTCGGCTCTTCGTAATCTGGCCACCACTCTTTGGAATCATCGTAGCGTTCGGCGATTACTCCGCCGAAACCTTCGACGCGCTTGGTCTTGACGCCATCGACCATGACGATTTCGGGCCCGTATTCTGTGTCGGCCGCCGATTGACCATCGCCACCGCCTGATGGCTGCGTGCAAGCGGCAAACAGCATCAAGGCCGTAAATGCGACCCATAGACTGACCAGTCGTTTCATAACATCTACCCCGGGATAGTGAATTGTGTTGTTCTGTCTTGGTTCCGGGGGAAACAATATCAGCACGTTAATAGCAAGTTCAAATAGAACGACAAAGGAAGTTGCGAACGCAAGAAGCGAGACACGCCGACCCTCTAAGTCATTTTGGTAGTGGAGGCAGGGATTCAACCTGAAATCCATCTTCGGCAACCACAGCTCACCCAAGGCTCGCAAATGAGTATCTTGGTGAGAGTAAAACTGAGCATACTCAGAAAGCCTGCAGGACTCAGTTAGTTACTCTAGGGTGATCTAACGCGTTGAAACCGGTGGTCACAGGACCACGGAAATCAAGCGGTTAGTGGTGTGCCCAACTCAGCGACTCCGATTGGGAAGCTGAGGCCCTACCATTAGACGACACCCGCTAAGTGTCTAGTTTAGGGAGATTCTACAGTCTGACGGTGTGACGAGTCACGGTTGGGTGGTAGAGGAATGGTGCCGCCAAGAAAGAATACCCGCGCGCGCTCAAGGGTCGATCCTTACTACGCTCTCGCTGTCTGCCGGGAGTTCAAAAATCATGCCGTCTCGGGTAAGAACTGTACCTTGGGGAAGATCACGCGAGAAGATCTTCTCGAATAGCGCGTTCTGAGGTGGTGGCACCAGATGGTGCAGGGCGAGCTGCCGTACTCGACTCTGAGTTACCAAGGCCGAAAGGTCGCTGGTGTGCGCATGGTAATCCTGAATATCGTAGAAGATCTTTTCCATCCGCGAGCCTGCCGAGGCCTTCTCGAGACTCTTTACGATCGGCAGTGACAGACTATCTTGGAGCAACAGATCTGCTCCGGTAGCGACGTGGATTAGACCGGTAGTGATAGTTGCATCCCCACTAATGAACACGGACCTTCCACGATAATCGAATCGATAACCAACCGCAGGTCGCACCGGATCATGGTCAACCTGAAAGCTTGCGATAGTCAGGTCTCCCATATCAAGTACTGTGCCGGGTTCCATCAATTTGGCCTCCATCACCCCAAGATTGGGAGCCAATAGTTCCTCTCCGTGATGAGCTACCCGATATGTTAGGTCGAGCCGATAAGCGTTATTGAGACCAGCGACAACCTCCGACACACCCGCTGGCCCAAATACGGCCAACGGCTTTGGCCTACCGGCAACCCACGAATTAAGATTGAATTCTGGAAGGGCGGCAATATGTGTACCAGGGGAAACTCCGCAAAAGCACGCTTGAAGTCCGCGCGAGCGACATCGACGAACTTACCGAGCATCCTACGTGGAGCGCGTACACACCGCCGCCGGTCTCATTGCCGACCAGTCGCGACGCCGGCGCGTCCTGGAATCACTGGGATACGAAGCAAACGAAGAACGTATTCTTTGCGATCCTCGCGTTGGACAGGCAAGCCTGGCTGAGCCAGGACAGTGCCAGCCAGGAGCAAGTTGGGAGCCTGGATCTCTTCGAGGGTGGTGAGATCCGTGATCTCCGCATGGGTATCTTCGGCACGCTCAACTTCTTCGATCGACCGTGGGGCTACAACATCAGTTTTTCGTCGAATGCGCTTGACAAGGAATTCGAGGAGGGACGCCTGACCAGTTGCAAGGCGATCGACTATCGGCTGGACATCCCGATCGGCGATTCGCTGAGCTTGAGCCTGGGCAAGCAGAAAGAACCCATCTCCATGGAACGCACGATGAGCCTCGTGAACCTGCCTATGCAGGAGCGTTCTACGTCGGCTGCCTTCCTGCCCGGCAGGAGCTTTGGCGCACAACTTAGCGGCAACGCGCTTAAAGGGCGCCTCTCCTCGGCAGCCGGCGCCTTCAATAACTTCATCGACGAGGACGCCGCGTTCAGCGAGGCCACGAGCTCGGTGAGCGGGCGAGTCACGTGGGCCACCTTGCTTTCAGAAGACAGGAGCAACGTGCTGCACCTGGCCATTGCGGGGCGGGTATCGGACGATGGCCCGCCGGTTCGGTTCAATAGCAAGCCGGAGTTCAACAAAGCACCCATATTCATCGACACCGACATCCTGGCGACGAACCGCGTCGAGCAACTCTCATGATCGCCATCGAGAACGTGCGCCTGTTTCAGGAGCTGGGGACGAAAAACAAGGAAATTACCGACGCGCTGGACCAGCAACGTCATGGCATCCTGGATTGTCACCGGCGAGATGCGAGCTTTCCAACAGCGGAATGGTACTTTCGGGGCCGTGCCTGTCGCTCAACCGACCAGCACCAACGGCCCCGGGGCGTGGGAGCTTGCCCTCCGCTGGTCTGACATCGACCTGGACGATGGCCCGATTCAGGGCGGCGACATGAACGTTCTGTCTCTCGGCACGAGCTGGTGGTGGACATCGACGTCCAACCTGAGTCTCAACTACCGCTATGTCGTCAATGATCGGGGCGGGCTGACCGGCGAGAGCAATGGCGCCAACCTCAGGCTGCTGCTCAAGCTGAACTAGGGTCCGATCGGGTAATGATGGCGTCACGCGTATAGACGTAATTCTTGACCCTGACCTGTCACCGCAGGCGGTGACCGAACTGGAATTGCTTGCGGAGCGGGCCGGTCTTGGGCCCGTGTGGACCTCCTTCTATCCAGCGTCAGGTATTTCTGCCGGGACGATGTAAAGGGTATATCAGAGGCTAGTGCACAACTCCATTTGTGCGCGGGTTTCGGGAGGGGATGTCCAGCCTGAAAATACCCTAATGCACGCATATTAGGTAGTCTTGTCATATGACTTCGTGGAACCGGACAATCACTCATTGCGCCACGTTAGTAGCGGCGCTGATGCTGGCAGGAGGATGCACCCAGGTCGGGCCTGACTTTCAGAAGCCGGATGCGGACATCAAATCCGGCTGGGAACAATATGAAAGCCAGCTCGTATCAGCCACGACACCGCAATCGGTCGAATGGTGGCAGGCATTCAATGACCCGGTATTGAACGATCTTGTCGACACCGCCTACGCCCAGAACCTGACGCTCGAAGCAGCTGGTCTGCGTGTGCTGGAAGCGCGGGCACAACTTGGTATAGCTACCGGCACGATTTACCCGCAGCAACAGAATGCCGACGGTTCGGCTATCTATTCCGACCTTGGCAACAACCTCGGCGGTGCCTCCAACTGGCAATATGATCTGGGAATTAACGCCGGCTGGGAACTCGATTTCTGGGGCAAATTCCGCCGCGGTATTGAATCCGCTGATGCGGCGTTTCTTGCCTCCGTTGCCAATTACGACGCCACATTGGTGCTGCTTGTATCGCAAGTAGTCGACTCGTACATAGTCATTCGCACAGCAGAAGAACAATTGCGTATATCCGAGCAAAATGCTGATCTGCAACGCCGCAGTTTCGAAATTACTGACACGCTCTACCGCAACGGCGAGAATTCTGAACTGGACCGGCAGCAGGCACTGACCCTACTGTTGGGCACGGAAGCGACTATTCCCAGCTTGCGGATTACGGTCGACCGCGCCCGCAATGCGCTCAGCGTACTGCTGGGTCAGCCGCCCGGAAAAATTGCAGCGTTAATCGGCAACACCGGTGATATCCCGGCCACCCCGAATGAAGTCGGTGTCGGCATACCCGCCGACCTGTTGCGCAGACGGCCGGACGTCCGGCAGGCCGAATTGCAGGCAGCTGCGCAGAGTGCGCGTATAGGTGTGGCAGCAGCAGATCTGTACCCCAGTTTCGTGCTCGTGGGCTCGCTGGGCCTTACCTCAACATCGGATACCAGCGGCAACTTTCTCGCTTCCGACAACCTGGTATTCACGGCGGGTCCCGCATTCAACTGGCCGTTTCTGAATTACGGTCGGCTCAGGAACAATATCCGGGTGCAGGATGCCCGCTTTCAGCAGACGCTGGTGAACTACGAGAACACGGTGATCGATGCGGCGCGCGAGGTCGAAGACGCGATCACCGGCTATGTGCGCGGGCAGAAGCAACAGAGCATCCTGGAACGCGGCGTGGCCGCGGCCAAGCGGTCGACAGAGATCTCGCTGTTACGCTACCAGGAGGGCTTCTCCGACTACCAGCGAGTTTTGCAGGCACAGCAATCCCTGTTCTCGCAGCAGCAGCGCTATGTCACCGCGCGCAGCGACACGGTGCGCAGCCTGACAGCACTCTATAAAGCGCTGGGCGGCGGCTGGGAGGTTCGCAATGGCAACAGTTTCATCGATGAAGAAACCATGCAGGTAATGACCGAGCGCACCAACTGGGGCAACCTGCTGGAAACAGAAACTCTGGAAAACCCGGATAAAACCGGCACCGTATTCCCCCAGCCTGACTGGTAAAAACGACGATGAATAGCGAAGCCGAAACAAATACCCGGGTACAGGAAGAACAAGCTGACACGGCATCGCCCGCAGGCAATCCGGTCCGCAAGGCAACGCTCCTGACACTCGGGTTGATAGTCGTTTTGCTGAGCTGGTATTTAGCCGCCGATCGATTCACGCCATTTAGCAGCCAGGCACGTATCAACGCGTACGTCATCCCTATTGCCCCGCAGGTCACCGGCAATGTCCTGGCGGTCAATGTCGAGAACAACCAGCTCGTCACAGCAGGCGACGTTTTGCTGCAACTGGATGACACCAAGTATGTGCTGGCGGTCGACAAGGCCAAAGCCGATCTCGAACAGGCCGAACAGCAGTTTGGCGCCTCGTCGGCCGGGGTCGACTCTGCAGCCGCAAGCGTAACGGCAGCAGAAGCCGAACTCGTGCGCGCGCAGAAGGACTACGATCGGCAAAAACGCATACGGGTCGAGGATGCTGGCGCCATATCGCAGCGCCGTCTCGATTTGGCCGAATCTACTCTGGCAGCCGCCAAAAGCCGCGTGGCCGCCGCCAAATCAGAATTGGAGCGGGCGAGACAAAATCGAGGTCGCGATGCCGAGGAAAACGCGGGCATACTGGCGGCACGCTCCGCGCTGAATCAGGCTGAACTGGATCTGGCCTGGACCCGGGTCAAAGCACCGGCCGACGGGCTGGTCACCGATCTGCAGCTGGAGATTGGTGCGCTGGCGCAACCGGGCAAGCCACTGATGACTTTTGTCGGCATTAAAGATGTCTGGCTGCAGGCAGACCTGCGCGAGAATAACCTGGGTCACATAAAAACAGGCGATGTCGTGGATATAGCTCTCGATGTTCAGCCCGGCCGCATCCTTAAAGGCAAGGTCCGCAGTATAGGTTTCGGTGTCGATGCCGGCACATCGACAGCACTGGGCAGCCTGCCGACGGTGCAGAACGATCGCAATTGGCTTCGCGAAGCCCAGCGCTTTCCCGTGATTATTGAAATCGATGCCGCAGGGTCTAAAACTGTGGATCTGCGTATCGGCGCACAGGCGACCGTAATGGTGTATACGGAAAATAGTTTCCTCCTGTTGCCACTCGGGAAAATATATATGCGGCTGGTTAGTCTGTTCTCATATCTGTATTAGGCCGGAGTAGTCTCATGACCGCCATGGCTCAGGCTCTAGCAAACAGCCAAAGTATAGAAACTGTACGTATCTTCAGACTTGCTGCCGGCATCGCTTTGGCGTTGGCGTTCTCGCAAGCCATCAACTGGCCCGCAGCATTTATCGTGCCCTTACTGGCATCCGTATTGCTGACCTTGCCGTTGCCAGCACCCACACCAAAATTCGCACTGGGTTTCGTTCTGGTTGTGAGTGGCTCTTTGCTACTGGGCCTGTTGCTCCTGCCCATGTTGCACTATCAGCCCGCGGCCGGAGTGCTACTAATTTCGCTTGGCGTATTCGCCTGTTTCTATTTCGGTGCCAGCGGCGGCTCCGCCGCACTAGTTACATTCTTGTTATTGGGTTTTACGGTAATTCCCTTGATCGGATCCGAATCGATCGATGGTGCGTTGATGGTCAGCGGCGGCCTGATCGTCGGAGCCGTCATTGCGTTTCTTTTTATCTGGCTTGCTTACGCAATTTTCCCCGACCCTGTCGCCGGCTCATTACCGGTTAAACAGAAACCGGAAAAACCGAATCCCGACCTGGTTTTACGCAGCGCGCTGCGTTCTTCGGTCATCGTATTGCCGGTATTACTGCTGTTTTTCTTCGTAAGTGACACATCCGCATATGCCGCCGCTCTGATTAAAATCGCGACCATGGGCCAGCAAAGCAGCCACGAAGACGCCCGCTCGGCGGGCCGCGATCTGCTGCTGTCCACGCTGCTCGGCGGGGTTGCCGCCGTCATCATATGGAACGTCCTGCAGATTTGGCCCACACTGCTTATATACAGCCTGTTATTCCTGCTCTGCGGCCTGATCATGGGGCCGAAGATATTCTCTGGCCAGGGCATGGCGCCGCAAGCTTCGGTCTGGTCTTATGGACTACTGACCATGATGGTCATCGTCGCGCCCGCAGCCATGGATAGCGCCGGAGGCGACGCGGCCGGATCAAAATTCTTTGACCGTATTACAATGTTTGTCGTCGCAACTTTTTACGCTGTCACCGCCGTGTATTTATTCGACCAACTATGGCCTGACCGTAGCAAGCTAGAATAGCGTAGAGGTTTTGGGGGAATATCAGTGAAAGCAACCATCATCGCGTACGTTGTTACCGGCTTTTACATACTCGGAGTGCTGAGCGCGATTCATTCCATCATGACTACGCGCACAGCGCCGGGCGCGATAGCGTGGTCGGTCTCGCTGGTAACCTTTCCTTTTGTTGCCGTGCCTGCTTACGCCGTATTGGGCCGCAGCCGTTTCGAAGGCTTTATCGACGCCTATGAACAACGCGCCGACGAAATTGATGAACTCGTAGATCAAATCCGCACCGATCTGGAGCCATGGCGTGTGGAAACAACCAAACAACGCACAATGTACGATGCTATTCGTGCCCTCGCCAAAATGCATCTGCTTAAAAGCAATAAGGTCGAATTGCTTATCAATGGCCAAGCTACTTTTGACAGCATTCTGGCAGGTGTCGCGGCCGCACAGGACTATGTTCTGTTTCAGTTCTACATGATCCACGACGATGGCCTGGGACGCCGGGTAAAAGACGTTCTAATCGAACGTGCTAAAGCCGGTGTCGCTGTATACGTGCTGTACGATGAGATCGGCAGCAGCGGACTACCCGAGAGTTATGCAGCGGAGTTACGTTCGGCCGGCGCAGAAGTCAGTTCGTTCAAACCCACGCAGGGCTCAAACAACCGTTTTCAGCTCAATTTTCGTAATCACCGCAAGATGGTGGTCGTAGACGGCAAAACCGCCTGGGTCGGTGGCCACAACGTTGGCGACGAATACCTGGGTCTGGACGAAAAATTCAGTCCATGGCGCGATACCCATGTAAAGCTAACTGGCCCGGTCGCCATACAATTGCAGACCGTGATAGTGGGGGACTGGTACTGGGCGACCCGCGAGATTCCCGAGCTCAACTGGCGGCCTGTCCCTGCCGAAGGCAGCGATACGCTGGCCATGATATTACCGTTCGCACCAAGCGAGCGACTTGAAACAGCCGGCCTGTATTTTGTTGCCGCATTGCAGGCCGCGAAGGAACGCATCTGGATTTCGGCCCCCTACTTCGTACCTGACGAAGCGGTAATGAAAGCGCTGGAACTGGCCGCATTGCGCGGCGTTGACGTGCGCATTATTACGACAGGAAAGCCCGACAGCCTGCCCGTTTACCTGGCAGCATTTCACTACATCAGCCAGCTACGCGATCTGGGTATCAAGTTTTACGCCTACAAACCGGGGTTCCTGCATTCGAAGGCTTTTCTCGTCGACAATGACTTGTCGTCTATTGGCACCGCCAATTTCGACAACCGTTCTTTCCGGTTGAATTTCGAAGTCATGTCGCTCATCGCGGATGAAAAGTTTGCCGAACAGACTGCAGCCATGTTCGAAGCCGATTTCGCGCACGCTGTACCGATTGATCCCAATCAGTTCGACGATAAGCCTTTTTGGTGGCGCTTTGGCGTGAATTTATCACGGCTAGCGTCGCCCGTACTTTAATAAGGGGAAGCCGCAATGAGCCGATCAAGTTACGATCTCGATTTCGATCTTTTACAAAAACGTGTCATCGAATTGGCGATTCGCATGGGCACCCTTTTCGTATTGCTCCTCTGGTGCTTCACGATTGTCGAACCGTTTGTGATGATCGTCGTCTGGGGCATCATCGTCGCGGTCGCGCTATATCCAGTGTTTGCAAAGCTAGCCAGCCTGCTGGGAAACAGGCAAAAGCTGTCAGCCACTCTCTTGTCTTTGGTTCTTGTGGGCACGCTGGCCGTGCCCACGTTTTTGCTAACCGAGAGTTTGATCGCCGGTGCGCGGGCATTGGCAAATGCCGGTGATGCTGGCGCCCTGGCAGTACCGCCACCTTCCGAGTCGGTAGCGGAATGGCCAATTATCGGTGAGCGCGCCTACGAACTATGGCAGAAAGCCTCCGCTGATCTGCCAGCAGTACTGGAAGAATTTACACCACAAATTAAAGCCTTCGGTACCTGGGCGTTGTCACTTGCGACCGGCACCGGCCTCGGTGTCCTGCAGTTTATCGTTTCATTCGTGATCGCCGGCGTATTGCTGGCAACCGCTGATAAAGGCGCCCAGGCCACCCACGCACTGGCAACTCGTCTGGCGGGTAGTCGCGGCAGCAAATTTGCCGGACTGGCTGTCGGCACGATCCGCAATGTTGCTATCGGCATCCTGGGCGTGGCGATTGTGCAAACGGCACTTCTCAGCCTGGGTTTCCTCGTCGCAGATATACCGGGAGCCGGCTTACTTGCTTTGATTGTGTTGATTCTATGCATCATCCAACTGGGCCCCGGTCTGGTATCGATTCCGGCCATCATTTACGTGTTTTCGACCGCTGACACGACCGCCGCGGCGATATTCGCCATATGGACCATCGTCATGACGCTGATCGATAGCGTTCTGAAGCCGATGGTATTTGGCCGTGGTGCACAGGTGCCTACCTTGGTGATCTTCCTCGGTGCTATCGGCGGCATGTTGGCCTACGGCATCATCGGTCTTTTTGTTGGTGCAGTCGTACTGTCACTGGGTTACAAACTCTATGAAACATGGCTGCAGGAGACGCCTCCGGTGGATCAGCCGTCCACTGAGCCAACGCCAGCCGATTAAGATGGAGCCAGCAACCGTCGGCAGCGACGCTCTGCTGTAACGGCGCACGTGCTAAGCTAAAAATCTGTTTGAACTGCTCGGCGCAATAAAAACAAAAGATGCTGTCTTGGTGTAGTTTTGCAGAGCGGGTAGTTCCAAGGCATTGTTGTCGCAGCGGCGTAAAGACCAAACCCGCAGTTGCCGCCGAACAATTTTCTGTCTATCGTTTTTATCAGACCCGCGACAGCGGCCCTTATGTCCACCGAGCCGCCGTCGGAAATGGCCGGAAATGAGCTCCCGTTTCTATCGCGCAGCGTGTCGGCCGAGAAGTCATAGTACATTCCCACCCCATAGGTACCCACGGGCACTTGCGAACCTGACATGAGTTCATAGTCGCCCCGGCTATTGTGGCCGGACAGTTGCGGCCGAGCCGCCAGCGGGTGCAGGAACAGCAGGCAAAGGCCAGCGAGCGCGAACGCCCGAAAGAGCATCCCATTTACTCCTTTCCGGCAGGCTTGTAGGGATCTAGCGCTCCGGTCGGAACTGGTGGATTCTTCTTGAGCGAAATGACGTGTTCCTCCAACTGCGGCAAAGCCGCCTTCGGCACCCACGTGTGCGGGAAAAGCACGTTGTCGCGTTCCTGGGGATCGTTGATCAGGTTATAGAGGCGGGGCATCGTGTACTCGCGCAGCTCGCCGTTCCACCCGGTCTGCTCCTTGAAATGGAGTTTCCAGTCGCGCCATTTCACGCCAAACACGTCGTTACCCATGTAGACTATAAAACCCTCCCGGCCTGATTCTTGTTTCGATCCAATGAAGAACTCGGACATGTCGATGCCGTCGACGACGCGGTCCGACGGGATCTCGCCTCCGGCAATTGCAGCCAAGGTCGGAAAGAGGTCCATCGCATGCACGATCTCATCGCTCACTCGACCCGCGTCGATCTTGCGCGGCCAGCGCACCGCGAACGGCACGCGCAGCGCACCCTCATAGCCGGTGAACAGGGTCGAACGCCACGGACCGGAAGAACCGTGTATAGCTGTTTCTACCGTCATCGATGTTTCGCCGGCGCTCAGCGCTTCGGGGCCGTTGTCCGCCGTGAAGATGAAGATCGTGTCGTCCGCCAATCCGAGGTCATCGATCGTCTCGAGCAATTCGCCAACGTAGCTATCGATCTGCATCAGGAGATCGCCCCATGGCCCGTTGCCCGATTTACCGACAAAGTCGGGGTGAGGCATGGTCGGAAAATGCGTGGCCGTGTACGGCAGGTAGACGAAGAACGGCTTATCGGCCTTCGCCTGACGGCGCATGAAACTGATCGCTTTGTCCGTCAGGTCACGATCGATCAGTGGCCGGTAGTCGAGACGATAGGGACGCACCTCTTCAGGTGTACTGCCCTTCCTGCCTTCCATGACCCAAGCTTCCGAGACACCGCTTTCGGCGAAATCCTGCAACTCTGAATAGACCGACTCATCCGTCGAGTTGGGAATGCCGTACCACTCGTCGAAACCCTGGTCTGTCGGGAAGCGGCCTTCCGTGCGACCGAGGTGCCACTTGCCGAACATGCCCGTCGCGTATCCGGCGTCGGCAAGCATCTCGGCCATGGTCACTTCCCACTGCACGAGGCCATATACGCCTTCACCCAGCGGTACCGTGCCGTTGCCGCTGCGGATCGCATAGCGGCCCGTCATCAGAGCAGACCGGGACGGCGTGCACTGGACTTCCACGTTGAAGTTCGTGAGCCGAAGCCCCGCGTCAGCCAGTGAGTCGATCTGCGGCGTCGCGGCGCCGCGAATGATGCCGCCGCCGTTGAACCCGGGCTCACCCCAGCCGAAGTTATCCATGAAGACGAGGACGATGTTCGGTTTGTCCTGGGCGTTGGCCACAGGGATCAGCAGGCAAGAGAGGACTGCAAACAAGAACGATCTGGTTGGATTCATCGGCTTCTTTTCCTTTTTTCCGAATCGCAGGGACGGGCCCGGCCCCCTGCTATGGCTCAAGGCGTGTACCAGATCGGCGACGTGTAGGCTCGCTCCTGGCCCTTCATCATTACAGTATCCGGCATCTCGACCTCGTAAAACTTCGCATCGTATGCCTGCCAGGTGGGCGTTGGAATTTCCAGCACGCGTGCGTAGTAAAAAGCTCGATGCTCTGGACTGAAGTCCGGGTCGGTCCAGACGGCTCGTAACTCGGCGTCGCCGATCGTGTTGAGATAGCTTGCGTCTGCAACATCGACGGTGTCGCCGACCGGGGTTCGGCACCGACCGTCGGCGTCAATGGTTCGCCCGTCAGATACGGCCACATCGTAGACGCGCTCCTGCCGCTCGCCGTCGCTGTCGATCCACCCCTTGATGATCTGGATGCGATCGAGATTGCCGGACCAGGGGTCTTTCAGTGCCCCCACCATAAATGTCGGCGCAGCCTTCCCTGCAGGCCTTATCGCCAGGTCACCCCCCATCGGCACACCCTTGCGATAGCCGATGGATATCACGTCGGGACGGTAAACCTCGTCTTGCTGGTAGTCCCAGCCGCCGAAGAAGCGAACGACGATGCGCGTACCCGTCGTGGCGTAGGTCTCCTTCCTGATCATTGCATTGAAGATGCCTTCACGCGTGTTCTCACGCGCCCAAACCGCCGCAAGACCGTCGCCAATCGATTCGAAGGAGTAGCTGGACAAATTCGGGTCACCCGACAGAGACGCGATGATCGTGTGTTCCCAGCGATTAGCCTCGGGTTCCAGGTGCGCTGCTTTGCCGTAGAAATTTTCTTCGCGGGTCGTCGCCAGCGACGTGTGGGCATCGGTGCTGCCGATCATGCCGAACTTGTAGGGATTGACGCCCAGTTTCTCTTCGAGTTGCATTCCGATCTGCAGGGCCGACCGGGCGTATTCATACTGCAGCATCCAGTCTTCCTTAGGATTCATGCCAACGATGTCGGACTTGTCCCAGGTACCGTAGTCGGCGAATTCATCGTTGGGTGACAGGAACGGGTGCGCCTCACCGTCGCCTTTGATCTGCGTTACCTCGTACAGCGGCTCGAAGCGGGCGCGCATTTCCGCGTACTCCCGCTTGATCGGCCGGCCGTTCAGGCGGTCGGTAGCAAACATCTGCCCGTTGGACACGTTGCCGTTGTGCGCAATCGCCAGCACGCTGCCGCCGGTCTTCTCCTCGTAGTTCGCCATGTACTCCCACAGTTTCTCCGGGTCATAAGAGTCGAAGGTCGAAAATGGCACTACCTGCGAGGCCTTGTCGCGGCCGTCCTTGAAGATGACCACACGGTGCAGGTTGCCCGGGTTTTCCCGAGTAGAGATGGACGTCCACTCGAAGCCGATCAGCGCGGTGAAGCGGCCGGGTTCGTTGTATTTATCAGCGAAAGAAATCTCGCGGTCCCATACAGTCCGGGCCATCTTCGGGTTGCCGATCGGGTCCGTGCCTGGAGTAACCGCTTCACCGATCCATTTCTGGAAGGCGCCACGGGAATCGCCGGCCTTGACCATGTCGTGAACCGCCTTGCCCCATGCGCTCTTCAGCAGCTCGGGATGCGACTCTTCAATAAAAGGCGCAAGGCCCAGGTTCTCGGCATGGTCCGCGACCACCAGGAAATCCAGTGGTCGGATCAGTCGGACCCGCATGTTATGTGAGGTCAGTACTTCCTCTCCGCGGGCAAAGCGATAAGCCTCTTCCGGACCCAGCCTGTTGCCCATCATGCCTGCGTCGGTTGAATACGACGTATGCAGATGCGTGTCGCCCCAGTAGACGCCCTCTGCGAGACTCGAATCCGCAGTCGTGCGCTCAACGTACGGCGAGTAGATCTTTGTCGGCTCCAGCACGCTCTCCGGCTGACCGGCATGGGTTTGCGCGCAGGCTATGCTCGTGGTGAAAGTTGACGTCGCCAGGCACAGAATGGCCAAGACCGTTATCGCTCTCGAGTTCATTCCCATCATCGGTCAATGCTCCCCTTATCTATTTCTGGTATTTGTGGTGCAGCGCATGGTCACTCACTGCGCGGCTATGCCGATCCTCGTTCCCGAGCAACTGGTGCCTGCTCGCGATACAGGGTAGAGGTCCTGCTCGTCGCCCACTGTTGCCCGTACAGCGTTGAAATCCAGACGCGCCTGATCGCATCCTGAACCGGTTCCGGCCGGCTGCGCGGCCTGCTACCGAATGACCGAACATACATAGCAGCGTCGACCCGGTTCAGCGCGGTCGCGACTGGCCGGGGATCGAAAGCTTCGATCAGGCCGAGCTCCTGGTCAGCGACAATACGCTCGCTCACGGCATCGTCGAATCGGCCCAGGAACCAGTTCCACTCGTCCTCCAGCTGTGCATTGGTTCCTGCGGCGTCACTACTTGCCTTGATGAAGGGACCATGCCGATAGCAGATTTGCACCTCGGCCGCGAGACTCTCGTATAACAAGGCAACCGGATCGCCATTCTCAGAGAGCCAGGGGCTCGCCCCTTCAAGAATCTCGGACTCAAGTCTCTTCAGCAGGGCCTGCATCAGTTCGTGGATGTCGTCGAAATAGCGATAGAAGGCGGAACGGCTGATCGACGTCGTCGCCATCAGGGAGTTAACCGTAATATCCCGAAACGGGCGCGACCACAGAAACTCGAACGCCGCATCCAGTATTTCGGCACGCGTGCGCTCTGACCGGCCGATCCTGGGTATCGGCTCCGGCTCAGCGACCAGGCGTTTTGTAGCTCGTGGATGTGACACTGTGTCACACATAGCAGACACTGTGTCCGCAAGTCAAGAAACCTGCAAAGCAGAATATAAATAAGCGCAGTTAAGTGAGGCTAATTCTGAGCATACTCAGAAAGCCTGAGGGAATCAGTTGGTTCCTTTTGGGTGATCTAACGCGTTGAAAAAGTTGGTCACATGACCACGGAAATCACGCGGTTATCGATGCGGCCAACTCAGGGACTCCGATTGGGAAGCACCTCTCGCTCCCGCACGCACGCCTGCGCCTGCGCCTGCTCGAACGTGACTCAATCAGGTCAAATGCAGCTAGTCGACCAGCTCAATCTCACCGGGTCGCCAGGACTTGTCGAACCACGATTCTAGCGGCCCGTAGAGTCTAAGGACCGTGAACCAGCCTTTGCCGGGGACCGTCGGAACCCAGTTTGACGCTTTGCCGGGCGGTGGCTCGGGCCCGAACCAGACGGTCACGCTGCCGTCTTCGTTCGCTTCTACCTCGCTGCTCTGGCTGCTGACGCTGGGTTGAGCGGTCGTCGGCGTCTGCAGGATCGATCGCGTCTGGGGGTCGTAGTTGACGAATGACCAGAAGTCTTTAGCTGGAATACCCGCAGGTAAGGTGAGCGAATAGGAGCGAGATCCGTCGAGGTAATTACCATCCGAATCGACAGTGATGACAGCGTATTGTGAGCCGACACCCACGATTTGCATCGCCATCGCCGGGGTCACGGCCGTGTACGGATAGTGAAACATCGTTCGCGCGTCCAGATCCCGCGCACCGCTCTCGGTCAGGAATTCATGACTGCCACCAACGAACGGATTGAACCACCCGGAGTCGTCGTAAAAATATGCGCGCGGGTCGCGGCCGCGAAAGGATATTGCCCGCGCCGTTGCGTTGCCGACCGCAACAGCTTCTTTGAGAATACCCTGGAGACGGACATCCGGTGAAAAAGCCTCGCCTTTCTCGACGCCAATACTGGCAAGCAAGCCGAGGATTTCAGGGCTGAAGGCAGACGCAGGCTCCGTGCCGATTACCTCATGGAGCTCCGAGTAAAACGCCGAATCGTTGGAATGTATCGTGTTATAGGATTTTCCTGACACGTTGTAGAACTCCATAGGCGCCGCATCCGCCTCCCGTCCCAACGGATACACCTTGAGCGTCTCCTTCGCGCTCGCTATCGCAGGACCGGGATCGCCTTCAACCAGGAATCCGCGCCAGAACATGATGTTCATGTAGGTCGGCGACCGATAGGTGAAGAAACCCTCGGGCTCCTCGCCTTCCCAGTCCGGCGGCAGGTACAAGTACTTGCCTCCCTGGCCCTTGTCCGGGCCGGCATTGCCCATGTCGGACACGTAGCGGAAGAAGAAGTCGTTGACCATGCCGAGCGTGTTGGGCGGGCTCTCCACCACGACGGGGCCGTCACTCAGATCGAGGACGGTCATGATGTAAACGCTCTCGGTATTCGGCGTCAGGAACAGGGAATGCGCATCCATCAGGTCTTCGGTGCTAATGATGATCCCGTTGCGCGAGACGCCGACGTCCCGGAAGCCTTCCCGGATTGCGTGTATTGATGCGGCGGGCATTGCGGTCAGGAAGGCCTCGACGCCGCGCAGAAAATCGAGGTTGTCATAGACCAGTTCGACCGTCTCCTCGGTGGGGAAACCGTCGAAGAACTCCAGCGTGCCTATGCGTGTCTCGACACGGTCGGGGGTCGTGATGGAAGGGGGAATATCCGTGGTCATCGCCATTTTTTGGCCACCGGCCACGACCGCCGGTACATCTTCCAGCAATTCGATTTCACCGGGCTGCCAGTTCTTATCGAACCAGGGCTCGAGTGGCCCGTAGAGGCGCAGGATGACGCTCCAGCCTTTGCCGGGCACAGTCTGAATCCAGTTGCTAGCCTTACCGTCGGGCGCGGCGGGTCCGAAGTAGATATCCGTCGAGCCGTCAGGATTCTGCTGAACCCCGCGCTGGCTGTTCAAACTCGGGAACTGCTGGTCCGTCTGGAGCATCGACCGTGTCTGGTTGTCATATAGCACCAGTGACCAGAAGTCCTTCGCGGGTACATCGGGCGGCAGCGTCAGCTTGTACGTGCGTCCGCCGTCGAAATGGCGCCCCTCGGAATCCAGCGCGGCACCCGCATACTGGGAACCGACACCTACCATTTTCGCTGCCATGGCAGGAGTAATCCCGGTGGCGTAATAGAAGAACAGGGTGCGGGCATCCAGCAGCCGCACCCCTTCAATCTGGAACTCATGACTGCCGCCGATGAAGCCGGTCTTCCAGTGACTGTTCTCAAAGATGTAGGCCCCGGGGTCTCGAGTAGCGAACACAAGCGCGCGCGCCGTCGCATTGCCGACCGCCGCTGCATCCGTCAGCAACGCCTTCATGCGCTCGTCCGGTGCGAACGGTTTGGCCTTTTCGATGCCTATTGCGGCCAGCAGGCCGAGCAACTCCGGATCAACGTTGTCGACGGGCTCTTCCTGAATAATCGCGTTGATTTCCTCGAAGTAGCTGTAGTCGTTGGCGTGGATCGTGTTGAATGTCTGGCCCGACAGGTTGACGAACGCTTGCTCAGGGGGCTCGCCGGCATCGGCCAGCCTGTAGACGCGAGTGTTGGCTTTCATGCTCTCGACACCAGGCGCAGGATCCCCATCAACGAGGAAGCCGCGCCAGATCAGCCAGTTGCCGTAGGTGTCGGACTCAAAGGTGAAGTACCCGTCGGGGATCTCCCCTGCGTAGCCCGGCGGCAGAAACAGGTATTTGCCACCCTGTCCGCGGTCGGGGCCGGCATTGCCCAGGTCCGTGACGTAGTTGAAGAACGCGTCGTCGACGAAGCCGAGGGTGTTGGGCGGGCTCTCCACGACGATGGGTCCAGCACGAAGATCAAGCCAGGTCGCGGCGTAGATACTCTCGGTGTTGGCCGTCAGAAACAGCGCCTTCGAGTCCATCAGGTCCTCGAAGATGCCTACGGTCCCGTCAACCAGCCCGGCGCGCTTCATGCCCTCGCGCATGGCATACAGAGAGGCTATCGGGATTGCATCGAGAAACGCACGAACGCCCCTCTGGAAATCAAGATTGTCATAGGCGGCGTCAACCGCGGCGGCACTTGGGTAGCCGTCGAAAAACTCGAGCGTGCCAATACGGCTATCGACCGAGTCTGTCGTCAGGATTGACTCCGGTATCGGTGCGTAGCCGATCTTGCCAGTTTGTGCGCCCGCCTCAGCACCTTCATTTTCGCCGCGATCGCTGCAGGCAACAATGCCGAGCAGCACGGCAAAAACGCTGAGGAATATAGAACTTCGTCTCATGAGAATCTCCAGATCAGGTTCCGTTTTGAGCAACTTGTCACTGCGGTGACGGAAATCTTGCCGGGAGCGGGCACTCTGATGCGTGCACCGTAAACGAACTCTTCGGATATCCGACAATCTCCTTCATGCAATTTTGCTGCCTGAGGTGGCAAGATATATGGGGAGATATACCTAGGCAACCGGAGTGCCCACTCAGCGGGCGCGCCGGGCTTGTCTTGGCGAGGGTATGAGTCGCACGATGCCTCTGAGCAGTAAGCAGGCGAGTCTGCGACGGTCCGGGATCTTTGCGACAAAACGGGAGTTGCGCTGCGGACCCTCAATCGCGCATTCCGGGAGCGCTTCGGAATCGGCCCGAAAGCCTACCTATTGCGACGGCGCCTGAGCAGCGTACGCGCCGAATTGTTGCACCCGTCGGCGGACACTCTTATCGCTGACGTCGCGAACCATTGGGGCTTCTGGCACATGGGCCAGTTGGCTAAAGACTACAAGGTAATGTTCGGTGAACTGCCCTCTGAAACGCTGCGTCAGTCGCGGGCCAGGGCGAGGAGAAAAGAACGGGCTTGATCACAAGTCAACGTCTAACAAGCAGCGTGAGCTGAGGCTAAAACTGAGCATACTAAGAAAGCCTGCGGGACTCAGTTGGTTACTTCCGGGTGATCTAAACCGGTTGAAACAGATAGCCAGAGGACCACAGAAATCATCATGGGCCCATCTCAGCGACTCCGATTGGGAAGCTGAGGCACTACCACTAGACGACACCGGCCAGGCACCTTGACTGCTGATTAATCATAAACAGGCTACCTACTGTTCTGAACGACCCCAATAGTCACGCCAAATACGCGAGCTTAATTACTCATGCGTTGACTGAAATCCCAGGATGTCATCCACTCTGGCTCCACTTGAATGGCGACCTCAAAATTTGAACGCGCCATTAGCCATCGAGCGAAGCCCGACTCGCGCGTACCAAGGTAACGGTCTATCAAGCGCGTCAATGTTGGGGCGCCGATGGCATCGTCCAGCGTCGCCCTGCCCTGACCGCGCACGCCACGGTAAGGCATGGAATCGGGCGCGACCTCAAATCCGCAATATGGCTCGCGGGTAAGTAATTTAACGACGCTTGCCGTCCTCTGTGTGGCGCACCAGAGGCAGCCATCGTCATATAAATACCAAAGCGAGCAAACGAGTGGCCGGCTTTCACTATTGAGGACAGCCAGCCTAATAGGAATCAGGCATTCACCTAGGAAAGCCTCAATTTGCGCCCTGCTCCAAGCACTGTTTGCCCTTATCTCGCTCATTGCCTCTCCGCTTTCTTAACCAGCACAAATCTGACTGCTACTTTACCTTAATGACCGTTCAAACGTGCCATACCAGCATAATGGTTGCCGAAACCGAAATTCGGACTCTGACATGCAACATCTGCGGCTTATAAGACTAGAATAAACCTATGCTATCCAGACGAGCTTTCATTCTTTCCGGCACGGCAGTCGGCGGCGGACTGATCATTGGTTACGGCTACATCGCGCTCGATGACGGCGACGCCGCCCGCAAATTCGCGGCGGCGGGTCAGGCCGCGACGCCACTAAACGCGTGGCTCAAAATTGCGCCCGACGGCACCGTCATCTGTGGCATCCACCGAGCGGAGATGGGACAGGGCATAACGACCACGCTGGCAATGTTGCTCGCAGAGGAACTGGATGCCGACTGGAACAAAGTCAGGTTTGAATTTGCACCAGTCGACCGCGATTACTACAACTTCGGCATGTTGCTGAACGGCCAACCGCTCGGTGACCCGGAAGCAAGCTGGACTGCCGCGACAGGCACCTGGGCCATTCGCAAGGTTTTCCATGCGCTCGGCATGTCGATGACGATATCCAGCTCCAGCACCATCGATGCTTGGGACACGTTGCGCCCCGCGGGGGCGGCCGCGCGACAAATGCTACTGCAGGCGGCCGCCAAGCAGTGGCGCCTCAGCGTCGACGGTCTGCGCAGCGAGCGCGGGTTCGTTATTGATGACACAAGCGGTCGGCAAGTTTCTTACGGTGAGCTCGCCGAGCTTGCCGGCAGGGAAAGCCCGCCCTCCTCCGTCGCTCTGAAAAATCCGGCGCGTTACACGCTGATCGGTCACAACCCACCGCGCCTCGACGCACGAATGAAGATTACCGGCGCCGCGCGATACGGCATTGACGTGCAGTTACCCGGGATGCTGCACGCGGCCGCAATACACAGCCCGGTAGCAGGCACCAATGTCGCCGCGTTCGATGCGCAAGCGGCTTTGAACATGCCTGGGGTCGTCGCCGTCGTGAAGGCGGGTGCACCCGGTTTCGAGCGCGCGGTCGCGGTAGTCGCCGAGGACTCGTGGCAGGCGCTGCAAGCCGCTGCGACCGTTGCGATAACACCGGAACCTGTCGGTGAACCGGCAACTTCCGCGCGACTTTTCGGGCATTACCGGTCACTGCTCGACGATGCGCGGCCCGTTATCTTCACCGACACGGCCGCCGACGCAGCGGAAGAAAACGAGGGCGCGGCAAGCTTCGACAGCGTCATGGCAGCGCTGCCAAAACAAAGCATTCTGAGCGCAGACTATGCGGTGCCATTTCTGGCCCATGCCTGTATGGAGCCGATGAACTGCACCGCGCTCTATAGAGGCGATGCGCTCGAAATCTGGGCGCCGACGCAGGCCAGCTCGGTTGCGCGCGACATCGCCGCGAAACTTAGCGGTCTGAGCAACAATCAAGTCACGCTGCACACCACTTTCCTAGGCGGCGGATTCGGCCGTCGAGCCGAGATGGATTTTATCGAGCAGGCCGTTTCGGTGGCACTGCAACTACCCGGAAAACCGGTCAAACTGTTCTGGTCGCGCGAACAAGACATGCGCCACGATGCATTCAGGCCCGCGGCGAGTTGCCGCATCAGCGGCGCTGTCGCTGATGACGGCACACTGCTGGCACTGGACTACAAACTGGTGACGCAATCCGTCGTCGCTAGTTACGAAGCCCGCACGCCCACTCCGCGCGGCGGTGACGCAAGTAGCGACCAGTCGGTCGTCGAAGCCGTCAATCCTCCGGTTTATCCGGTCACGCAGTTACGCCTCGGCTTTGTGCCGGTCGAGCTGCACGTGCCGGCGGGTTACTGGCGCAGCGTCGCGCATTCGTGGACCACTTTCTTTATGGAAAGCTTTATCGATGAACTGGCCGTTGCCAGTAAGACGGACCCGCTGCAATTTCGTTTGCGTGCGCTCGCCGCAAAACCACGGCATCTGCAAGTGCTTGAGACACTGGCCACACATGCACGTCAATATGACACGGCGCGGTTCGGCTACGCCATCGCGGAGTCGCATGGCACGGTCGTTGCCCATGCTGTAGAAGTTGGCATTCGTGACAACCGATTCGAAAGTGTCAAGCGCGTGATATGCGTCGTCGATTGCGGCCCGGTCATTCACCCCGATAACGTCATCGCGCAGATGGAAGGGTCGATAGTCGACGGTTTGTCGGCCGCGCTCTACGGTGAAGTCGACATTGTCGACGGACGGGCCCAGCCCGGTAATTTCGACCGCTATCGGCGCATGCGGATCGCGGACTGCCCGGCAATCGAGGTCCATTTAGTCGCCAGTCAGGAGCGCCGGCCCGGGGGTATCGGGGAGCCGGGCTTGCCTGGCGTGGCGCCGGCATTGGCCAATGCCATCTATGCGGCGACCGGCACACGGCTGCGAACGCTGCCGGTAAGAGACGCTGCGTGACATTTAACGAAACAGAAATGTCATCAACGTTACAATTCGACCCCTGCATGGTTTTTTGACTACACTACTGACGATGCGCGAGCAGCCCCGGCAGAGCGAAAATACGTATTCAGGGCTCCACCACTTGCGCGTATAACCCGGCTACCGCCATAAGGCACGATTACCTTGGACGGTTCACCAGAAGAATTAGAGGCAACACTGCATGGATTACCCACGATCGATCAACGCTGGCAGTAAACGATCCGACAACACGAATGTCGGTGCTGTTTACCCCGTTAAAGGAATGACAACGGACGCCAATACAGCGCCCGCGATACCGGGCTACCTGCAGGACATTTACCGCTGGGCATACCTCGACAATCGCAATGCGCGGCTACTCGACCGCGAAGTGATCGTTAAAGCCATTCTGTGGGGGCAACATAATCGCCTGCGGCAGGCGGCCTTCGACGAAATCCGGCCCGGTCAAAAAGTGCTGCAGGCCGCCTGCGTCTACGGACAGTTTTCACCGGCACTGGCGCAACACATTGGCGATGATGGACACCTCGAAGTCGTGGACGTGGCTGCGGTCCAGGTCAACAACTGCCGCCGCAAACTAAAGAATTACCAGAATGCCGAAGTTCGGCATCAGAACGTCATGCATTTGCGCGACTACGAGGTCGATATCGCCTGCAGCTACTTTCTGCTGCATGAAGTACCGGACGAGGGCAAAAGCGACGTAGCAAATGTATTGCTCGACAGCGTCAAGGTCGGCGGCAAAGCGGTATTCGTGGACTATCACAAACCGCACTGGGCGAACCCTTTGAAATACATTACGAGCCTCGTGTTCGAAACGCTGGAACCCTTTGCGAAAGGTTTGTGGCACAAAGAGATCGCCGAATACGGCGGCAACAATTCCTGCTTTGAGTGGCATAAGGAAATTTATTTTGGCGGCCTGTACCAGAAAGTCGTTGCCACCCGCCTGAGCTAAAGTCCTAGGGCACGGTCGGAGACACGGTCGAACATGGAAACCATAGACACGGATATCGCGATCATCGGCGCAGGCGGGGCCGGGTTGCGGGCAGCGATCGCGGCAAGCGAAGCCAATCCGGGCCTGAATATCGCGCTCATCTCCAAGGTGTACCCGATGCGCAGTCACACGGTTGCCGCCGAAGGCGGCGCCGCGGGCGTCATCAAGGACGAAGACAGTTTCGATAACCACTTTAACGACACGGTATCGGGCGGCGACTGGCTCTGCGATCAGGATGCAGTTGAATTGTTCATTCACGAGGCGCCTCGTGAACTGACCCAGATCGAGCACTGGGGCTGCCCGTGGAGCCGCGACGAGGAAGGTCGGGTGGCGGTTCGCCCGTTCGGCGGCATGAAAGTTGAGCGAACCTGGTATGCGGCCGACAAGACGGGTTTTCACCTCCTGCACACCCTGTTTCAAACCTCGCTCAAGTACCCGGGCATTCGCCGCTATGACGAGTACTACTCCACCGACCTGGTGGTCGTCGACGGCAGGTGTCAGGGTCTCACAGCCATCGAGATGCGCACCGGCCAGGTGCGTTTCTTTCGAGCGAAGGCAGTCATTATCGCGACCGGTGGCGCCGGCAAGGTGTTTCCGTTTACGACCAACGGCGCGATCAAGACCGGCGACGGGATGGCGATGGCCTACCGCGCCGGCGTGCCTCTCAAAGACATGGAATTCGTGCAGTATCACCCGACCGGGTTACCGGGCACGGGCATCCTGATCACGGAGGGTTCGCGCGGCGAAGGCGGTATCCTGGTCAACAAGGACGGCTATCGCTATCTGCAAGACTACAACCTGGGCCCGCCCGATCCCTGGCCGCGCAAGAAGGCCATGGAACTCGGGCCGCGTGACCGGCTTAGCCAGGCCTTCTGGCACGAACAGCAAAAAGGCCGAACCATCGAAACCGACTACGGCGACGTGGTGCACCTCGACCTGCGCCATCTCGGCGCTGCCAAAATCAACGAACGATTGCCGATGGTGCGCGAACTGGCCATGAGCTACGTCGGCGTGGATCCGATCGAGGCCCCTATCCCGGTGCGCCCGGTCGTGCACTACACGATGGGCGGCATCGACACGGACATCACGACCGCAACCAATGTTGCCGGTCTTTACGCGGCGGGCGAATGTGCCTGCGTCAGCATTAACGGCGCCAACCGGCTCGGCTCCAATTCGCTGACCGAGCTGCTGGTGTTCGGCTCACTGGCGGGGCGCAATGCGGCCAGTTACGTGCAAAACGGCGCGCAAGCGGCTAACGAAACAGTCGTTAATGAAGCCGCCAAAGCTGCTCAACAGCGAGTACTGGAATTGTTCCGGCGCAAAGGCAGCGGCGAGTCGATTGCCCACCTGCGTCGGGATATGAATACGACAATGGAAGCCGGCGCGGGCATCTATCGCAGCGAAGACTCACTGCAAAGCTGCGTGACGCAGATGCAGGCACTGCGGCAACGATACGCCTACGTGGAACTCACCGATAAAAGTAATGTGTTCAACACCGACCTGATCGAGGCGCTGGAACTCGGCTCGATGCTCGACGTGGCGCTGACCATGGCCTGCTCGGCCCTGGAGCGCAAGGAGTCACGTGGCTCACATCAGCGGCTCGACTTCACGGAACGCGACGACGCGAATTACCTGCGCCATACACTGGCCAGCTTTGCCGCGGACCAGCTACCAACCATTGGTTACAGTGACGTCACTATCACCCGGTCGCAACCGGCGGAACGAGTGTACGGAGGCAGCCAGGAATGAGCGAGCGCGTCGTCGAACTTGAAATCCTGCGCTACGACCCGGATCAGGGCGAAGCGCCGCATTTCCAGACCTATAGCGTGCCCTGTCGCGAAGACTGGGTCGTATTGGATGCCATCAACTACATTAAGGACGAGCTCGACCGGACTTTGAGTTATCGCTGGTCCTGCCACATGGCCGTGTGCGGCAGTTGCGGCATGGTGATCAATGGCGAGCCGGCGCTCGCTTGCCATGCCTTCGTGCGCGACTACCCCGATAAGATCAGGGTCGAACCCCTGCATAATTTTCCGGTTGAACGGGACCTGGTCGTTAACATGGACGACTTCATCGGCAAACTGACCAGCGTCAAACCCTGGCTGATCGCTAAAGACCCTAAAACGATCGACGAAGGCGCTTATCGGCAATCGAAAGCCGAGCTGAGCGTATTCAAGCAGTACACGGCCTGCATCAACTGCCTGCTGTGTTACTCGGCCTGCCCGCAATACGCGCTGAACGACGCCTTCGTCGGCCCGGCGGCACTCGCACTCGCCCATCGTTACAACCAGGATTCGCGGGACGTGGGCCGCAGCGCACGCCAGGACGTCGTGGCCAGCAACCCGGGCATCTGGGAGTGCAGTTTCGTCGGGGCCTGCTCCGAGGTATGCCCGAAGTCGGTCGACCCTGCCGCGGCCATTCAGCAATCCAAGATCGCCAGCACGGGCGACTACTTCCTCGACTTCCTGATGCCCTGGCGCAACAAGTCGGCGCAGAGCGGGAACGACGAATGAGCCGCCCTTATATAAGGCCCGTATCGCGAACCGGCTGGTGGCTGGCGCAGCCGCGTTACGTGCGCTACATGCTGCGTGAAATCAGCTCGCTGTTTATAGGCGGCTACATGCTGATCATGATTACCGGCCTCTACCGGCTTTCGCAGGGGCCGCAGGAATACGCGGCCTTTCTGACGGCGCTGCTCGGGCCCGCCGGGGTCGCTTACGCGCTGGTCACTCTCGTGTTTGCCGCCTACCACACCTACACATGGTTCATCGTGACACCGAAAGCCATGCCATTGGTTATCGCGGGCAAGCGCGTACCCGGCCCGCTCATCGTCGCCGCACACTGGCTTGGCTTCGCCGTCGTCAGCGTGGCGCTTTGGCTGCTCATGACTGCCGGAGGCGCCTGACGATGGGCCGATCCCACAAACCGATCGTCTGGGGCCTGTTTGCGGCCGGCGGCACCGTCGCCGCGTTCGTGCTGCCGATGCTGATTCTAATAACCGGAACGGGCGTCGGCCTCGGCCTGGTGCCGGAAAGCACCCTCCAATACGACAATCTGCGCGCTTTGCTGACACACTCGCTGACCCGGCTGGTTGTGTTCGGTGTGCTGTTCCTGATGCTGTGGCACGCAGCTCATCGCCTGCGAATAACGGCCCATGATCTCGGCGTGCGTGCCGATACGTTGGTTGCAACCGTAGTGTATGCAGCAGCTGGCCTGGGCAGCTTGCTGCTCGCGTTGGCGCTTATTGCTATTTGATAAACCGGACGCGAATCGAAATTCACCCGCAGTTGCTGCGGAAATTATCTATTGCCGATCAGCCTTCCTTTGGCAAACATTGGGGCTTTGACGCGAAGGCTTTGTGAAGAGCAATTTGTCCGAACGTCGCTATTAGAGTATATATTGACCATGCCGCACGAAGGGCGGGTTGCATCCGCGACATGACTTGCGGGTCTTTTTTGATCAGTACGCTTATTGCTTGAACAAGGAACTTAATTATGGCCGCTCCAGCAAAGAAAAAAGCCAGAAAAAAATCAAAAACCACCCTGCAGAAAATAGCCGCATCGGCTCGAAAAGACATCAAGTCGATACAGTCGAATCACCGGAAAGAGATACTGACGCTGAAAGCGGCATTGTCAAATGCGCTGCAACAGGCACTTGCGGAACTGGAGAATCTTAACGAGGTCAAGAAGAAAGCCGCAGTCGAATTCGAAAAACTCCTGAAGCAAGCAGCAAAAGAAGCCGACAAACTCATAAAACAGGCTGCAGCGGAAACCGAAAAGCTTGCACGACAGGCCGCGACCGTTCCGCCTGTTACTCCGCCACCTGTTGTTAAAAAGGCCGCTGCTAAAAAAGCGCCAGCTAAAAAGAAAGCGGCCAAGAAAAAGGCTCCGGCCAAAAAGGCAACGGCAAAGAAAGCCGCAAAGAAAAAAGCCCCGGCCAAAAAGAAAACGGCTAAGAAAGCTGCAAAGAAAAAAGCCCCGGCCAAAAAGAAAACGGCTAAGAAAGCTGCAAAGAAAAAAGCCCCGGCCAAAAAGAAAACGGCTAAGAAAGCTGCAAAGACAAAAGCCCCGGCTAAAAAGAAAACGGCTAAGAAAGCTGCAAAGAAAAAAGCCCCGGCTAAAAAGAAAGCAGCCGGCAAATAGCAGCTAGCAAGGCCAAAGCTCAGTCAGGCGCGCTGGCTTGCTTGGTTTGAGCGCATTGGCCACCCACTCTGCTCCAGGGAGAGGCCATTGCATTAAGACTGCCTCCCATGGATGCCGTGCGGCAGTGTGGTTTCGCGGCAGCGGAGGCGTATGATGGCCGGGCGACATTCAGCAGGAATACGAGCATGAATCTCAATCGGCGGTCGCTCCTTATGGGCGGAGTACTTCTACCTTTTCCAGGGTGGTGCAGACTTATGGCAGCGGAAACGACTCAGGGCAAACTAAGCAAACCGGGAAGACTGGTGCTTAGCGATTTTACCGGCTCAAGGCCCTACTACATCGAAGGGTCGAGCTGGCGCGGCTTTAGCGACAGGGTAATGGGCGGTATATCCGATGCAGCCTTCGGCCAGGACACCGTTGCAGGCAAAACATGCGCGCGCATGACAGGCAACGTGACCCGCGAAAATAACGGCGGCTTCATCCAGATGGCGATGTATTTCGGCACCAACGAAGCCGAACTGGACGGCTCCGACTACGATGGCATCGAGTTGCATGTGCACGGCAACAACGAAGACTACAACCTGCACGTGCGCACGGCTGATTGCGGTTGGTACGACCAGTCATACCGTGCCACCTTTTTCGCAAAACAAGAATGGCAGACGATCCGGGTTCCCTGGGATCAGTTCAAGGCTAATGGGATTCAGGCGCCACTGGACACGGCGCGCATCAATCGAATCGCAATACTCGGCTGGATGCGCGAGTTCAAGGCCGACATAGCGCTGGCGGAAATAGCCCTGTACACGACATAGCGCCCGAGCACTGGCTCAGACGAACCCGGACTCCTGTGCCGCTAGCCTAAAGCTTTAACTTGTCTTCTGGATTAAAAAAGCGTGGCGCCGATTAAACCGACTGCCACGCCCGTGGTTGAGCTTTGGAAATAAACGCTATCGACGGCGTCGCGACCATCCCAGCATGCCGAGCGCGGATCCGAACAACCAGACTGCTGCCGGCACCGGCACGGTGGTCACGTTTATATTGTCCAGGTCGAACGGGCCGAAATAACTGCTGCCATCAAAGGAAATATCCAGACTCGATAAGGTGCCCAAACCGGCGAAATTGTAGGTCGCCAGCGAGTCATTCAAACTCACGACCTGATTCACGGTGCCGCCGAGTGCCAGGGTGCCCGTAAGAGTCAACTCGCCCGTCAGGTTGACCAATGAAGAGGCATCGAAGGAATTCAGTCTAAACCCTTTGCCGAGGTCATTGGCTAGAGAAATAGTGCTGATGGTGCCATTTTCGCCCCACACCAGTGTCTGGGAGTCGGTGCCACCGTAAAAAACACCAAGATTACCGCGCACATCATTGTTCACATCAATGATCGTGCCCTCCGGTACATTACTGGTTACGGTATAACCGGCTTCGCTATAACTGCTCAGACCAAAATAGGTTGGCAGTATTTCCTCGAAACCAATGGTTTCCGCACCAGTCTGTTCCTCAGTCTGCATCAAAACACAGGGCAAGCCAGCGAACCATCGGCAGGACAGGCTATTTTCAAGGATTCATTGCGAGGCCGGAAAGTTATTCTGTGTATATCCTTGCCCTCAAAGACCGGTATATAAATCTCAGCATAAGACCCCCACGCCCAGCCGCGGTCGTAACGCCAGGCAACTCCGCCGATTGTCGAGATGCTGACACCGGTTGCCGGCGCAGGCGCGGAGAAGGACTGCGTGGTGTTCGGGCCATAGTAATCATTGATATCAAAAATCGTGGCGGAAGCATAAGTCCAGTCCGTCGTGCTCTGGCTGTTCGGCTTCAGCAACCAGACTTTTGAAGCTTCATCGCCACCGACCAAAACCCATGGCTTGCTGGTTGCCTCATCAAAAGCCGATCTCCAGAATTCCTGCGCCAAACCGGGTGCGAGCCGACCGGGACCAGCCGGATCATTGTTCGGCGCGGGATAAGTCGGGTTCGGCCGAATATTGTCTTTCAGAATGTGGGTCACCCATGGGTCGTTGAAAATATCGCCACTCGCCGGCGGCTGCAGCGCATAAACACGTCCGGGAATCTCATCCTGAGTCCGCCGGAAGCAACCATCACTCTGGTGGTTACTCGCCAGCACATCGAGGATACCATCTCGGTTCAGGTCGACGAAACGCACGCCAAAAGGCGCGCCCTGGTCCGTCGAAATCTGGGCCACGCGCGGCAAGACTGTCGTGCCGTCAACATCGGACCAGTCGCCGCCCACGGGAGCCCCGAAAAGTGCGATCAATTCGCCGGTAAAGAAATTACCGCCAACAATTTCCGGCACACCGTCGCCCTCCAGGTCGGCCATGTCCAGAGAAATATCCGAACCACTAAGATTGAGCGGATAAGGCGTCAAATCGAACTCCTGCCACTCAACATTCGGGTCGATGGCGCCGCCCGGATTTTTGAACCAGACAACCTCACCTACCCCCGGAATACAAAAAGCGCCCGAAACCTTAAAGCCGGAGCGCACAGTGACAGCATCTTTCAGCCCGTCGCCGTCCATATCGAACCACTTCACGAGAGGGTAAAAGCGCGGCTTCTGGTTCGGGTTGTAATTCGAAGCGCTCGGATCTGCGACGCAAGCCCCACCTTCCTGCAGACTCTGGTCGATGAGATACGTGGTTCGTGAAGGGTCATCGAGGTTGATCAACGTCAAGCGCCCGGGCTGCGGCGTGGGATGAAAGCCTTCCGGAACCACAATAGCCTCGAAAGGCAGGATGCCATCCGGCACTCTTTGAGCCTCGTTCGGCCAGATCGTTTGCCCGGGACCGTTTGGCAATTGGGGCGTCTCTACATCCAGATCGCTCAGTATTTCCACATCCCTGTCAGCGTTGAACCAGGCCGCACTGCGGTAGCCCATACCGGTAATTCGTGCAACAAGGTCACGTTCGTAAAAACCTATGGAGCCGTTATTGTTCTCATCAGGATTTTTGATGACGTTGAAAAAACTGGTAATGACCAGTCCGTCATACGAGTTGCCATTGGGCGCATTGAACTTGTCAACATGCATAAATGCCGGGCTAAAATTGAGCGGCAAAACGCCGGCCCTGTATATATCAGGGCAATAATCGTTGGCCCTGGTTAGATCCGGTATGAGCGCCGCCGCGGCGCCCATGGCCAGCAAAGCGAACCTTAAGGCTCCCCGAGTGAATTGCGCTTTGGCCGCGGTTGCATACTGATTCATTAAACGCCCCCTAAAAGGTAAGGTTGTCTGTTAACACGGGTTAGTTCGTTAGCCGCCAGCCTGCATATAGCCTTCAGCCTTTGCACGAAGTGTTTATGGGCTTGCATTAGAGGCTACTGACGCTGGTTTTAGTTGGTTTGATTTATAAACAGGAGCCTCATGCGCGCAAGAGATTTGTCACCAGACGTCAGAATCTGTCACGAAGTGGCATTTTCGTCACGAAATCGCATCAGACCATTTCGCGACATTCGACATAAGTCGTTGTATTGCTGTTTTTAAAGCTAAACCGCCCTGAATGTCTCGTTGTGGCCGGCAGCAATCTTGGTTAAGCTCATATCAGCCCGCAGCGCACAGCAGACAATCAGAACGGGACCCGCCATGCATCCAGTTACGGCCAGACAATATGAGTCGACCACCCCTAGTGATTCGACAGCGTCAGGTCGCGTCGCGCCCGCTCAAAGACCTCCCCGGCCGCTCGACTACTTTCTGTACTTTTTAGGCATTCCGGTCGCTTTGGCGATCGTGTTCTCGATGGTCGGTATTCGCCTCACCTACGGCATGCCTTATATAGATGCACTTGTGTACATGCTGGCCCATATGTTTACGGCCTGGTGGTCGGTTAACCTGGGCGCCGCAGTCATCAAATACAGTTTTCGCAGCTGGCGGCCACCGACATTGTCGATTTGCCTTCTCGGCGTATTGATATCGCTGATACCGGCCGCCTTCCTGTTCATGAGGCTCGGCGATTTCTACGCCACCCTTTACCCGGTATTTGCAGTCAACCGTACCGACAATATTCTGCCAAGCTGGAGCCTTGCTTACCTTGGCCATTTTATTAGATATTCATTGCCCGTGGTGCCGACTTTCCTGGCGGGCGTATACGGCTACCGTTATGCGACAGGCGTCGATTGGTTTGGTTACCCACCTGCCAAAAAGGACAACACCCCGCCTCCACCCGCCGGGAGAACGCCACAGAAGCAAACCGGCGACCCTGCTTCCGAGCATCCAGAAGGCTTACCCGAATTAACATCAGCGGCCCCCAAACGCGCCACCGCCGCATTGGTGGAAGGCTCCAAGCTACGGGATGATGCCCGCCTCATCGCCGTCAAAGCCGAACAGCATTACATTAAAATCTGGTCGGATCAGGGCACCGACCTCGTGCGTTACCGGTTTAAGGATCTTCTCAACACGCTGAAGGGTTATAACGGTTCGCAGGTGCATCGCTCGTGGTGGATCGACCTCGACAACGTAAAATCGTGGCGCAAGGCCGGCCGCAAAATCGAACTGCTGGTCGATGATACGCTGAAAGTTCCGGTTAGCCTCTCGCACAAAGACACCGTCATCAAAACACTGAGGCGCAAAGCCGAGACCTGAACGCTTCAGATCAATCGCTGAGTAGCGCTGTCATCGATGGCAAGATATTTCTGTCGGTCTGCCGACCCTGCAGCACCGATGCTGGAAAATAGGGCCAACGGGGGAATAGGACCAATCAGCCTGTTGCAGTCACTAACGGCACAGTCTGATGCACCCAATCCCCGCCGTCGGCGCGCGCGGGTGAGGGAATAACCAGCACGTTGTCTTCGCTTCGGTCTCGCAGGGCACGCCAGTCAATTTCACCCAGCTCCGCCGCCAACCGGCGCATCTTGTCGCGATAGGCTTTCTCAGGGCCGTCTGTTGCAACCAGCAACTCATTGCTGTTGCTCACCGGATTGAGCGGCGGCTTGAGATAATCCATTACAGCCGCATCTTCCTCCAGCCCCCACACGATGGTCTTTTCCATACTCGCATCGTGCTGAGGTTCGCGCTGAAAGTTGCGAAAGTGCAAGGTGTAGTGGCGCGTATGATGGTTGTCGATCGGTGTCAGCGCATTCCAGATAATCTGGTCATAACCCGAAGCCATGAACTGCGTGTTCTTCTGGATCATACCGATCACGCTAATTTCTATTGTCACCTCCGACTTGTTGCGCGGCTGCTCGGCCTGGGGCGCATTGGCCGCTGTGAGCGACGACTTGTCGGGGACGACATGATAAACCTGCGGCACGCGGATACCCCACTCCGTTTCCTCCACCGCGAATACTTGCGTTTGCTCCGGCAGATGCTTGCCAAAACTGTGCACGAGATACAGATGCGATGCGTCGGCCAGATTTTCCTTGAGCCGCGCCCAGTTCACCTTCCAGTCGCGCTGCATGCGGGTTATTCGCCAGCTTTGCTCATCGCCGTATTCCGGCAACATCTCCGGAAGCTCGTATCGCTGGGATGGAGGCGCATCGCCCAGGAACACCCAGATCAAACCGTAGCGCTCCTGCACCGGGTAGCTGTCGACCCGCGCCTTGCGAGGAATTTTGATCTCCCCGAGCGAGGGTATGCGCTGCACGCGCCCATCGCCGGCGAACTCCCAGCCGTGATACGGACACTGCACGCAGCCGTTGACGCACTTGCCGCGACTCAGTGAGGCGCCGCGGTGACAACAGGTGTCGCTGAGACAATGGATCTGTCGGTCTGCATCACGGAACAACACGAAATCGCAGCCAAGCATCGTGGTCTGGAGGGGCGTTTCGTCCAATTCATCAGAGGCCGCAGCAACATACCAGTTATTCAGAATCATGCTGCAAGTATAGCGCTGGACAAGGGACCAGAATGCTTCAAAATAATCGAAAGCCAGATCGAAAACAAAGGAAGAAACCATGACCTCCAAGCGCCTCATCTCAGTATCAGCCTTGCTTGCTGGCTCAGTGCTGCTTGCTGCCTGCACAACGCGCACTCAGGACACATGGGTCGGGGCACGGCCTGCTAATGCGCCCTACAGGAACATCCTTGTGACAGCCGTTTCGTGGACCGAAGAGATGCGTGTTGACATGGAGGAACTGCTCACCGATGACCTGACCAGCGGGAACACGCGCGCATTATCGAGCTACCGTATCGAGGCCGCTCGTCAGCGCCGCTACCAGTCAAAGGAACATGTGCTGGAACTTGTGCGCGACACCAATGCGGACGCCTTACTCGTCGTTTGGATGGTGGACAAAACGGTGCAGGAAGCACTAACCCAATCAAAAGCCTATGTCGACTATGGGCCTGAGGTGACGGTCTACGACATCAAGGAAACACCACAGTTGATCGTAGCCAACACCGACACCCGCATGGAAGCCGTCCTTTATGATGTAACGGACCACACTCGGCCTGTGTTTACGATAGATATTGAGGAAAAACACCGCGAGAACGGCGGCGATGCCAACTGGGTCATCGCCACCGATATTGCGGCGGCTATCAATAAGGATCTGCGCCGGGCGGCACTGGTTGAGTAACCAGCGACTGAGCCGGCCTGCGCCGGGTCAAAACGTATAGGTTGCACCGACGGATAGCATGTAGATGTCATCGAGCGCGTCGAAATATTCCACTTCGCCGCGCACAGCTAAGCCAAAAAGTTCGAAGTCGAGACCAATACCTGCGGCAAGGTCGGTGCCGTCATCATCGGATATGTCACTGGAATCCGCATCCCAATATATCGCCCCAAGTTTACCGAACAGGCGCACCGGCCCTATCGGCAAGCCCAACACACCGAAGGCGTCCCAACCTGAGGGGTCGAGCTTAAGATTACTGTCCGAGGGTGAACCGAAGTCTACGTAACCGCCTTCGACGGCCAGCAAACCTATAATCTGGTAACCAGCGAACGCCTTCCAGGCAAAATCATTTTCATCGAAATTGACCGAGTCTTCCGACACGTCGGCGCTGCCGATGCTGCCACCAATATAAAAACCTTTATCTTTGGCCGATCCTGAAACCGGCCATGACAATGCCAGCGCAATGGCTGCAACCGATACGTAAATAGTCCTCATGGCTAACCCCTTAATCCTGTCAATGTTGCTGCAATTAGATAAACCCGCTCAAACCAGAGTGCGATCATTGACGTAAAACCGCAAGTGAAATTATTCCGGTGTCACCTTCCAGATCCGCCCCTGCTTGTCCTCGGTGATGTAGATCGCCCCGTCCGGGCCTTCGGCAAGCCCGGTCGGCCGGTATGCGGCTTGACCCGGGTTCTTGACCGGTGCCGGACCGACGAAATCATTTATAAACACCTCCCAATCCCCCGTAACCTTGCCATCACGCATCGGCACGAACACCAGCTTGAAGCCATCCTGCTCGAACGGCATGCGGTTCCACGAACCATGAAAAATAATGAACGCACCCTGCGCGTATTTTTCGGGCCAGTTAGTGCCGGAATGAAAAAGCAAATCATTCGGTGCCCAGTGCGCGGGGAAACCTATCAGTGGTTCCTTGTACTTACCCCTGGCTTCAGCTTCGGTCTTACCGTCACCACCGTACTCGGGACTTTGCATGCGCTTGTTTACGCGAGGGTCGTAGTAGGTGTAGGGCCACCCGAAATTATCCCCCTCTTCCGCTACATGAAATTCTTCGGCCGGCAAATCGGCGTTGTCCTGTTTGCTGTAAAAGTCGGGCCACAGCATGCCTATGGCGTCACGGCCATGCATGACGAAATACAATTTGTCGGCCCAGCGGTTCCAGGCCATGGCGACAATGTTTCGCGTGCCGGTGACGTAACGCTGCCCGTCGCGCTCCTGATCCTGGAATAGCTCGTCATCCTTAAACTTCCATATTCCGCCTGAGCGCTCGAGATACGGGCAAGGGTCGAGGCCCGGCGCCGCCCGCGACATGCGCTTGCTTTCGCAGGCATTAACCGGTGTGCCCGAATTGACGTAAAAATGACCGGCGCCATCGAAGGCCAGGGTCTTTGTGCCATGCGACGCCGTCATCGGAAACCCCCCGGCCAGCGGCTCTGCTACCGTTTGCGGGACCAGGTTGTCATCGAGTGCCATGCGATAGATCACCTGATCCGACGAGAAATACAAATGCCCGTCATGGATACGCACTTCGCCCGTAATGTCTGTGGGACCGAACGGTGTCACCACATCGGCCGTGCCATTACCGTCTTCGTCACGCATGGCAACGATGGCACCCCAGGCGGCCTCCTGGCCAAACATCTTCCGCTCGACGCGAAAGGAACGCGCAACATAGACATCACCGTTGTCACGCACCGCGATGTGCCGCGTGGCGCCGAGACCGGGATGAAATACCGTGACCCTGAAGCCGGGGGGAACACTAATCGGCGGAAGGTCAGCAGAGACATCAGCTGCAGCGGCATCAATGCTTGCGGAGGCGAGCGCCACGACAAGGATGGCGGGTAAAACATGGACAAATGATTTCTGCATCATCACTGAAGCCAGGAACTGGTTACAGGTGCAGTTTACACAAACAAGAGGACGCTACCGACCCCGGTGGGTGGTATCGGTCTGTGCGAGCAGGATTTGGCAAACGACGGGCGCTGCTGGCCGCTTGAACGCCAGGTTCATCGCGCTTGCGCCCGCTAACCCCGGGCGCCACGGAAAGCCTGCCGGGGCCCGGTCGTTGCCGAGCCGCAAATCCTCCCCAGCACCCCTGGAACAAGGGTTAAGAGGCATCCAATCGCCGCAGCCGCGCGAATTAATACCATAGCGGCCTATGCCGGTTTGCAGCATGCGCGAATTAGGCGCAAGATAAACCAAAAAGACTATGCAATTAAATATCTTAAAGCGCCTCAAACTCGGCAAACCCAGCCTTATCATCGGCGGGACCCTGGTTCTTGTGGTCATCCTGATCGCCACCCGGCCCAGCGATGAGCCCGAAGTTCCGCAGGAACGTGCCTGGATGGTCGAGACCACGCCGGCCAATCCCACCAGACTCAGTCCGACGCTGGAGTTGTTCGGCCAGGTGCAGTCTCCCCAGGATGCAGAACTGAGCGCTGGCATCGAAGCCGTGGTAGAAGTGATGCATGTGCGTGATGGCGTCTACGTGGAAGAAGACGAAGTACTGCTCGAACTCGATGACCGCGATGCCCAATTGTCATTGAAACAAAATGAAGCAGACCTCAAAGAAGCCCGGGCGCAAATGAATTTTGCCCGTATACGGCTGGAGCGAAGCAAGCAGGCCTATCAAAAAGAGCAGGAGTTGCTGGCGATCAGTAAGGAGCGGGCCGACCGCGCCGAACAATTGCTGCAGGATGGCCTGCTTTCCATCGCGGATCGCGAAACGGCCAGCGAAAATCTCGCGCGCCAGCAGCTCGCGCTTAATCAGGCAGAATTGAGCGTTGAGGAAAATTCGGCGCGGCTGATCGAACTTGAAGCACGAATTGCCCGGGTTACTGCGCTGCGCGACGCGGCTTCTATCGACCTGGAACGAACCCGCATTAAGGCACCCTTTGGCGGCATTATTTCGGATCTCCGTGTTTCCGAGGGGGACCGGGTTCGCACCGGCGATGTGCTGATGCGACTGCAAAATCCTGCAGCCATAGAAATCCGCACACAACTGCCATCGCGCATAGCTCGCTCCATCAAAGATGGCTTGCAGGAAGGCATTGCAGTCCGTGCCGAAGTGGAGGTTGACGATCTGCGAGTTCCCGGCAACCTGCTGCGCGTATCGGGCCAGACCAGCGCTGGCAGCGGCGGCGTAGACGGTTTTATTGGCATAGGGTCCGAGATAACCGGGCTACGGCTGGGCAGCACCGTTCGGGTCGTCCTAGAGTTACCCGCAGAGAACAATGTTATCGCGGTCCCGGGTGAAGCCATTTATGGCAGTAACCGGTTGTACAAACTGCGCGATAAGCGCATGGAAATGATCGAAATCGAGCGGGTCGGCGAACGCGCATACAGCGACGGGCGCACGGAGGTGCTCATTCGAACCCCCCAACTGGACGAAGGAGATCAGGTTATCGTGACCAAACTGGCCAATGCGGCAGATGGACTGCTTGTGCAGACTGAAGCCGACTCCGTCTCCCAGGATCCTCCAACGGTACTGAGCGACAGTAAGCCGAGGGCAACTCCCTAACCGGGGGGGCTCGCTAATACCATGACAGACTTCATACGCATATTCGTACGCCACCCGGTCGCACCCAACCTGGCGATGCTGGTCATGATCATCGCAGGCATCTGGGCCACGTCGCAGCTGACACGCCAGCTGCTGCCTGCCTTTGCCATCAACGTGGTTACCGTCTCGGTGGAATGGCCCGGCGCGGCGGCCGAGGACGTTGAGACCTCCGTAACTCAGCCGCTTGAAGACGCTTTGCTTGGCCTGGACCAGGTGCGCAATATCACCTCGGCTTCGCGCGACGGCAGGAGCCAGGTGGACATCGAGTATGCGCTGGATACCGACATGGGCGCTGCGCTCGACCAGGTTAAAAACCAGATTACGCAGATTCGCAACCTTCCGGATACGGCCGAAGAACCCAAGGTCTCGCTGGTCGATCGTAATGAAGGCGTTGCAAAAATCGTACTGACAGGTCCGGTCCGAGAGCAGTTGAGGCCTTTCGCCAACCGCTTTGAACGCGAGCTGCGCGCCAGGGGATTGTCCCGCATTGATGTCGTTGGTCTGCCCAACCAGGAAGTGCGGATCGAAGTCGCTCCGGAGCGGCTCAACGAGCTGAACGTGTCGTTACAGGAAATCGCTGATCGCGTGCGCGGTGCCAGCCTGAATGTCCCGGCCGGCAGTGTCGCCACGCGTGATGTCGCTCGACAACTGCGCAGCCAGGATCAGGCTCGCACGGTCGAAGAATTCAAGAGCCTACCCATCTCGGCCGAGGAGTCCGGTCGCCTGTTGACCCTGCAGGACATCGCCACCATTACCCGCGGACCCATGGAGAACGAAACCGACCTGTACGCGGACGGCAGACCTGCGGTGGAGCTGATTATCAATCGCGCAGAAACAGAAGACGCAATATCGGTAGCCGAAAATCTCAACGCCTGGATAGCTGACGCCCGCAACAGCTTGCCCCCCAACTTTGAACTCTCTGTATACGACGAAGTCTGGCGCACGGTCGACGAACGCATCGACCTGATGTTCAGCAATGCCATCTCGGGGCTGCTGCTGGTTCTGGTCGTCCTCTATATCTTTCTTAACGGCCGCGTTGCGTTCTGGGTTGCGGTCGGTATTCCGGTATCGATATTTGCGGCGATGATGGCGCTCTATCTGTTCGGCGGCACCATCAATGTGATGACGCTGTTCGCAATGATCATGACCTTTGGCATCATTGTCGACGATGCAATTGTGGTCGGTGAAGATGCCGTTACGCGCTTCCAGGGAGGTGAAGGCCCGGGCAGCGCTGCCGAAAATGCGGCCATCACCATGTTCGCCCCCGTCGCGGCCGCTTCGTTGACGACCATCGCCGCGTTCGCACCTTTGCTGGCCATCGGCGGACCAACCGGCTCCATCCTGTTTGCGATTCCGCTCGTCGTTATCTGTGTAGTTGTCGCGTCACTGGTTGAATGCTTTATCGTGCTGCCGGGCCACTTGCGTCATTCCCTGGAGGGCACGGCCGAACATCAACCGCCCCGCTGGCGCCGCATCGTCGACGTCCAGTTCAATCGCTTCAAGAACGGTCCTTTTGAGAACGCCGTTACCTGGGCTATCAGCAATCGACGAACGACGCTGGCGATAAGTTTTTCCGGGATCCTGCTCATCATTGGCCTGCTGGCAGGCGGCCGCATTGGCTTTTCATTTTTCCCGCAACCCGACGGCACCACGATCACTGCCAATGCTCGCTTCGTCGCTGGCTCGCCAGCTGAGCGCATGGAAGAATTTCTGCAGGATGCTGTGCGCGCGCTGCGTGCCGTGGAAGCAGATACCGGTGAGAAATTTGTGCAGCTAATCGTCTCCCGCCAGAACGAAAACCTGCAGGGCGAGAAAGGCCCGCATATCGGCCAGATAACGGTCGAACTCACTGAGCCCGATACACGCGGTAAATGGACAAACCAGGAAATCATCCGGCAATGGCAGGACCGCGTCGTCCTGCAGCCCGGCATGGAATACTTCCTTATCAAGTCCAGCCGCGGCGGCGTGCCCGGCTCCGATATCGATGTCGCCCTGTCGGGAGCCCCGGCCGAGCAGCTGAAACTCGCGGCACTGGAACTGCAGGAAAGGCTGCGCGAATTCAATGGCGTTAGCGCCATCAAGGACGATCTGGCCTACGGCAAGGAACAATTGATCTTCGAGCTGTCGCCTACCGGCCGTGCGATAGGACTCAACGGCGAGTCACTTGGCAACCAGTTACGCACCAATTTTGAAGGCGAGCTGGTACAGATCTTTCAGGACAAGGGTGAAGAGGTGGAAGTGCGGCTTCGCCTCGCAGAACGCAATCGCGAATCGCTGCGCTCGTTGTCGGCCTTGCCCATCGTGCTCGCCGATGGCAGCACCGCAAACTTGTCGAACGTCGCCGATTTATCCTATGCTCGCGGTTTCGATGACCTTAAACACAGCAACGGGCTGCTCGCGGTACGCGTCACGGCTGATGTCGACAGCAGCCTCAATAACGCCAACGCCATTCGCGCCATACTCGCCAAATCAGTTCTGCCGGAGCTAATCAAAAGCTATGGCCTGAGCTGGCAATACCTGGGTAAGGCGCAGGAGCAATCCGAATCGGTCGGCGGAATCGGGGTGGCCCTGCCGCTCGCGTTACTCATGATTTACATCATTCTCGCCTGGGTGCTGAGTTCTTACCTTTGGCCCCTCGCAGTCATGAGCGTCATCCCCTTCGGCCTCGTGGGTGCCATCTTCGGTCACTGGCTACTGGGCTTCGATGTGACATTAATGTCGGTGTTCGGATTCTTCGGTCTATCGGGCATTGTCATCAATGACTCTATTATTCTAACCGTCGCGTTCAAGGAATTTCGCGAGCAGGGCATGGCGCCTGCAGAGGCCGCGATAGGGGCAGCCAAGAAGCGCCTGCGCGCGGTGCTGCTGACCTCGATCACCACCATTGTCGGCATTCTGCCACTGCTGTTCGAAACTGCGCTCGAAGCGCAATTCCTTAAACCGATGGTAATCTCGCTGAGCTTCGGCCTGCTGTTCGGCACGCTCATCGTGCTGCTGTTGTTGCCGGCCTCACTGACCGGTATCGAATGGCTGCGGAAAATTGCGGCCGGAGTGCGCAGTGATTTTATTAGCCTGTTACCTGATATTCGCACGACGCTGGAAGCCGGTCGGGTGCGGCGTTTGACGCGAAACGATTTCGTTGCCAGCTCGAAATCGCGGAGCCAGGAATCATGAGTGCTAACGCCGCCATCGCAGAACTACTGCAAGCCGATGCACGGGACATAGCATCACTCGCGTGTGCCGATCTGCTCGCCACTCACCCGGACATTGACAAGCGCTTCGGCAAGGATGCAGAGGAACTCTGGAGCGATCACTTATACCAGCGCCTGCTGGAACTGGCGACAGCGTTGCTGGCCGGCAATACCGGCGTCTTCGTGTCGGGATTGGCCTGGTCCAGATCGGCGCTGCAGGCGCGCGGCCTGACCTCGGAGGATGTGGATAACAGCCTCAGCGCGCTGCGTTCGGCCATCGTGATACATTGCGAAGATGAAGAGAGCAAGGCCGCGCTGGACTACATAGACCAGGCTGCCGCAGCTCTCGCCAAGGGCGTACCTGCCAACATGGATTCGCTGCTGGATCCGGGCGTGCCGAGCGATCGGCTTGCCCTGCAATATGTGCAGACCGTGGTTGCCGGTAACGTACAGCCCGGAATACAACTGGTGCTTGATGCCGTCGCGCACGGCATGTCAATCGCGGATGCCTACCTGCGCGTCCTGTTGGCGGCGCAAAGCGAGGTGGGCCGCCTCTGGCATCTCAACCAGCTTAGCGTATCCGAAGAACATCTCGTCAGCTACACGACGCAGCGACTCATGGCGATGCTGTCGGGAGTCGCCGACAAGAAATCAGATAATGGCTACACCGCTGTAGCAGGCGCCGTTGCAGGCAATGTGCATGACATCGGCATTCGCGCGATCAGTTATCTACTCGAGATAGAGGGTTGGCGTACGATCTACCTGGGCTCGGACATACCCCAGATAGAATTGCCCAATACTCTGGCCACCTACAAGGCCGATGTGCTTCTTCTTTCCGTAGCGCTGACCTCGCAGGTCGCAGCAACCACGAGCACGATCGCCGCAATCAGAGAGCATTGTGAAACGCCGGTGAAAATACTCGTGGGCGGCAACGGCCTGGCCAACGACAGGGACCTTTGGCGCGAAATCGGGGCGGACGGCTACGCGGCGGATGCGGAAACGGCCCTGACGCTGGCATACGAGTTGGCAGCCAAGAACCAAAACCAGACCCTGACTCAGCTCGGCTAAAATAGCGCAAGACCTTGCGCTTGCGTCGCACGCCTGTGCGCAAGCCCGCGTGACTGCCGTTTACTGCAACGAAGTACCCAAAGAGCTCAAATAGGCGTTCACCGCCGGCGCGAGCTGGGCTTTGGCGGCCGAGCACAGTTGGACCGTTTCGATACCCTGGTTCAGTTTACGTTCGTTCAGGCCGTAATCATTTTCCAGCTCAACGAACATCGTGCGCAGCCTGCGCGCATCCTGATTCGAGCAAAGCCCCATACTAAAATAGGCCGGCGCCTCGCGACGCGCCCGTTCGGATGCCGCCTGCATGTAGGAACGGATGTCTGCCTGCAACCAGGCCCAGTTGGCGGCACCGCTGTCGGCGTTCAAGAGCATGCCGGCCCAGGCCTGAAAGTCGCTGCCCCGCATATCACCGCTCAGCGCGAATTTCCGGCCCAGATCCAATGCCTCTTCATCAGTCGCGTGCGCCAAGGCCCTGACCCCGGCATACCGCCGTCGCGCATCGAGGCTCCCACGAATGTGCTCTATCAAAAACTGCGTAAACTCAGCGGGGCTATCCTGCACGGCAACAATCAGCCCCACTTCGAGCAAATCCGGGTCGAGTGTTTGCGCCGTTTTCGTTTCCTCGCCGCCGTAGCCCAGCAGCGCATAAGCCTGCTGTTTGAGTCGCCGCCGAGTCGCCTCATCTTTGAGCGCGAGCGCCAGCATTTCGGTCAGGCGTTGACGCAGCATTGCGCGCTCGGATTCGGTCAATGATTTTTCATTCGCAAGGCCCGCCAGTCGTCCTGCAAAGGCCCGCATACCATAGGCTCTGGCCGCTGCCATTTGGGCCGGGGACACCAGGAAATCGAGCATCTGCTCGTAAGCATTGGCCGCGGCCGAGACGGCCAGGGGTTCAGGCGCCTGTGCGAACAGCGGCAGCCTTGCAAGGAACGTGGCCGGAGGCACGTCGCCTGCCGCAACCGCGGCAGCCAGGGTATCAACGAATGCCAGTCTTTCGCCCCCGTTAAGGCCCGTCAGAAAATGATCCGCCAGTGTTGCCGTACCGGTTTCCAATACCCAGCGATAGTAGCCGTTGCCACCCGCATTCGGCATCACCCACTGCGGACACTGCTCGACTGGCACGCTAAAACTTTGTTCCGTCTCCGTCAGCAGACGGCAATGTTGAGCACGTTCGTCTGCGTAGCCGAAAGTCGCACAGACAGGCACCTGCCAGCGCATGCCCCGGCGACCGCGCGAACCGATCGGCAGATAGCGCTGCTGACGCAATTTAATACTTACTTCGTTTTGCTCACAGGCCGCGCTGACATTCAGGTAAGGCACGCCCGGCTGGAACAGAAATGATTCGAAGGGCTCACGCAGCGGCTTGTCAGGCGGTGCGGCCTGCTCCAGCGAATCGATCAGGTCGTCGACCGTCGCTGAGTCGAAGGCGAAACGCTGCATATGTGCTTGTATCCCGGCCCGAAAAACATTCTCGCCCAGGTAGCTTTCGAACATCTGCAGCACAGCGGCACCTTTCTGGTACGTGATCGTGTCGAACGCCGCGACGATGTCATCGGCATCGGTAACCGGCTCGCGAATTTGCCGCGCGCTCAGCAAGCTGTCGTTTGCCATGGCGCGCAAAGCGGCGGACTGTACAAACTGATCGAGACGAAAATCCGGCCGCCACACGCGGGCTACCCGCGCCTGTATCCAGGCGGCGAAAGCCTCGTTCAACCAGATGTCGTCCCACCATGGCATCGTCACCAGGTTACCGAACCACTGGTGCCCCAGTTCGTGCGCGTGGATCATCCCGAACCAGCGCTGCTGCTCAAAAGGCGCGGGCTCATCGAACAACAAAATGCCTTCGCGGTAGGTAATCAAGCCGGCGTTCTCCATGGCACCGCCTGCAAAATCCGGCACGGCAACGATATCGAGCTTGTCGAACGGATACGCGCGGCCGAAATAACGCTCCAGCTCGGTAACAATAGGCGCCGTGTTTTCAAGCGCGTACCGCAGACGGGCGCCCTGCCCTTTGGCGGCGATACCCCTCAGCGGCAACGGATCTTTGCGATAAGAATTAGGCGGCACCGGTGCGTGCTCCACCACGTCCAGCGGCCCGACGGCGAATGCCACGAGGTAGGTTGGCAGCGGCTCGGTTCTGGCATAGGTAAGACGCTGGAGGCCGCCCGCCAGGTTCTCCCGGCGAATCACGCGAGTGTTGCTGAGCGCCTCATAGCCCGCTCGTGTCGTCACCGAGATATTAAAAGGCGTCTTGTGCGCAGGCTCATCAAAGCCGGGGAAGGCCTTGCGCGCGTGGATGCTTTCGAACTGGGTAAACGCATAGGCGTCTTCGCCTACCAGCACCTTGTAGATACCGTTCAGCCCGGCTTCGAAGTCGGCCCCGTATTCGATCCTGATGACCGCCGGGCCCGCGGGAACTTCCTCGGCCAACTCGAGCCAGGCGACACCGTCTTCGCCGCGTTCCGTATAACGTCCGGTAACGGGCGAACCCTTGGCCGGAATTACCTCCGCGTTGCTGACATCGAGATGCCTCCCATGCAGCCAGAAGCCAGTCAACGCAGTTTGTAACTCAACACGTATCTCGACCAGCCCGTCGAACCGCGGTTGATCAGGAATAATCGTCAGCTGCAGATCGTATTCCAGCGGCACCACAATGGCAGGCAGACGGCCCTGTGGCCAGTCATCCTTGGCGACCGCTTCGACCCCCAAGCCGACCAGTAAGATCGCGCAACAAACGGTTGCCACGCACCTGCTGAGATCCACCATGCCATTCATCCCCTTATTCGGTCCCGCAGTTAAAATGCCTCACCGACACCCAAATAAACGGCATCGCTGTCGCGGGAACGCGCAAAATCCAGGCGGACGTTGATTCGTTTCGATTTCAGCACCATGAAGCGGACTCCCGCACCATAGCTCGGCACCCGCTCATCCCGCAGTTCATCGCTAACGGAATTGGCGACGTAGCCCCAGCCGCCAAACGCCACCAGACCGAAACGCTTGTACGCCTGCCAGCGCACTTCGGCCTGGCCATACAGTGACTGGGTGCCGAGGTAATCAGTCAACGGAAAACCACGCAGGCTGAGCCGGCAAGTGTCCCACAACGGTATCGCGCCAGACTTTGCGCACCCATTGATATCGGCCGCCAACACCACCGGCCAGCGAGTTTTGTAATAGTAACGGTAGCGCGCGAAATACGACTGATAGCTCTCAGACACATCACCACTGGCCCGGCTGGCAAGTGCCTTGGCGCTAAAGTAGCTGCCTTGCCACGGGTTGCTCGGCAAGTCGCGCGTGTCGTACTCGGTCAGAATACCCGCACCCAGCGACCGAATGTTGTCCCCCACGAGGTAGCGTGGGTCGGTTTCGGTCACCACCAGCTCCTGAGAGATATCCAGGTAGACCAGTTGGCCTCCTAGGTACCAGTCGCCGGCAACACGGCGGGACAACGAAGCCTGGGTGAACAACCCCCTGACCAGCCAATCCAGGCTGCCATCCTCGTCGGGCGCAGGGTCAATAAGCTCCAGGCGAAAATTGGCATAGCCGGCCACCCCCGTAAAACGCCAGGTGTCGGCTTTCCAATAGCTCTGCTGCCCCACCCCAAACGCGTAGCTGTCGTTGTTGGTGTAAACGCCCGCGACACCGGTCAGTGAGGCCGGCTGACTCTGCCGCTGCTCCTCCGTCTGCGGATAAAAATACGCCCCACCAAGGGCCAGGCCGGTGCCAAAGGTAGGACTCGACAGCGGGATCGGCACGGCAAAGAAATTCCCCCGCTGCACCTTCAGCCTGACCGTGTCGGCGCGCAGCTCACTCAGTTCATCGATGGGCACTTCACCGCCGCCCGGCAGATCCGCCTTGCTGCCGGCACCAAATGCCGGCGCCCCGGCCAGCATAGCCAGCACAAATATCCTGGTATTGATTTGCATGCGCACAGCAACGAGTAGCCAGCAGATCATTTCAGGTAGGGCCCGACTGCAATGGAAAGGCACAGTTTACCTGTTCACCACTGAAGATTCGGGTTTAACCTTTTCTCCGGCGCATTGGGTCCGCCGGACAAGCTGCCACACCAGAGCTATTTAATCAGGCACGACTGAACAGCCGCCCGATATCGTCCCCGATCATGAACACGCAGGGCACCAGGATCAGCGTCAGTGGCGTGGCGAACAGCAAGCCCCAACCCAGCGCCAGCGCCATCGGACCCATGTAGGGATCCGCACCGCCGAAACCGTAGGCCAGCGGCAGGAGGCCGGCAACCGTGGAAACGGTCGTCAGCAGGATGGCGCGTAACCGATCGGCTGCGCCTTCTGCCACGATGCTGCGAAAATTCTGCTGGGGATAGGCGGCGTGCAGATCATTCACATGATTGACGAGCACCAGCGAATCATTCACCACCACGCCGATCATGCCGATCACGCCGGTGGCCGCCAGGAAACCGAGCGGCACATCGTGAATGGAGAAGCCCACGATGACGCCCACCAGGCCGAAAGGCACCGCCAGCATCACGAGCACCGGCTGCCACAATGAGTTAAAAAGCAATATCAGCAAAAAGTACACGCCCACCGCGGCGATACCCAGCGTGACCGAGAGCTCACGCAGCGATTTCGCGCTCTCCTCCGCCTCGCCGCCGATGTCGATGCGCATACCCGGGTAATCACGGTCGACATCAAACGCTGCACGCAGCGTGTCTGAAACTTCCAGAGCCGTCGTTACGTTCTGGTCTATGTCGCCCGAGATCGTTATCGCCCGGTCACCCTTGTAGTGCCCGAAGGTCGCGGGACCGGGCGCATTTACGAAGCGGGCTACTTTACCGAGTTTGGTCAGCCGGCCGGGCCCTCCTGCATTGGGAATCACGAGTTCACTAAGAAACTCCGGATTCTTGCGCACACGCGCCGGGAAGATCACACGAAAGTCCACGTCTTCATCCCCGTAGCGCACACTGGTAACCACATCGCCGTCATACGCGATACGAACATTACGCGCCACGTCCGCAGCCGTGATGCCGACCTGCGCGAGCTGCACATAGTCGAGCTTGATTTCCACCTGGCGCTTGCCTTCGGTGTCGCTGCGATCGATATCGCGGGCACCTGGGACGTCTTTGAGAAACGTCTGGATGTCGTCGGCGAGCTGCCGGCGCATCGCATCGTCGGAGCCGATCACTCGCACATAGATCGGCCGGCCCACCGGCGGGCCGCCTGCATCGACGATATAGGTAATCTTGTCGATGCCATCGAGCTGATCGGTCGCCACGCGCATGGAGGCGACAATTTCATCTGCCGTACGATCACGCTGCGCAAACGGAGTCAGAGTCACGAAAATAGCCGCATGGTTTTCCTGCTCACTGGAGCCGACGTCACCGAAGGTGCCGACTCGAGTTACGAATGAGTCGAGTTCGCTCTTGTCGAGCCCGGCCACTATTTTTTCGACCTCGGTCACTCGGTCGGATGTCGCCTCCAGCGACATCCCGACCGGCGTGCGCATATTGATGACAAAACGTTCCGCCGTGGATGACGGGAACATTACGAAGGCCATCGTTTGCGACGCATACCAGAGGGCATAGGCCAGCCCGCCGGCAAACAGCAGCATCAGCAGATACCTGAGCTTTAGCAGGTGGCCGAGCAACCATGCATAGTTGCGCCGTAACCAGCTGAAGACACGCTCACGCACCGGCGGCGGGCGGTCATTTTGCAGCTTACCCGCGCGGGCACGCAGCCCCGGCAGGAGGTGTGCAGGCAGCGCCAACGTGCATTCGACCAGCGAAATCAGCAGCGCCAGGGTCACCACCAGCGGAATGAAACGCACGAAATCGCCGAGCATGCCGGGAAAATCGAACAGGGGCGAGAACACGACGATGGTGGTCGCGATGGTCGTGAGCACCGGCTTGAACACACTCGTCACACCTTTAACGGCGGCATCGATCGGCGACAGGCCCTGCTCCGCATAACGGTAGATATTTTCCGCCACGATGATCGAATCATCCACGATGATGCCGATGACCAAAACCATCGCCGTCATCGTAACGGTGTCGAGAAAACTGCCGAAAACGGGCAGCAAAAAAATCACACCGAGTATCGACACCGGGATACCGAGCGCCACCCAGAAAGCGATGCGCAGATTTAGAAACAGCGCCAGCACCAATATAACCAGTGCGAGGCCGATCAAACCGTTGTTCTGCACGATCTCGAAACGGCCTTTGACCAACTTCGACTCGTCGTTCGACAGCAGCATAGTCACGCCTTCGGGAAGGTACTGCTGTTCTTTTGCGACGAGATCGCGAATTAGCGCAACCGTTCGGATGATATCGGCAGACTGTTTCTTGTAGGCGATAAATGAGATCGCCTCTCGCCCGTTCAGGCGCGACCGGACCTTCTCGTCTTCGAAATTATCGGTCACCCGCGCGAGATCCTTCACGCGAATGGCGGGCCGGTCGAAGGTCTTTCTGACTATGGCATTCTTCACTTCTAGCGGTTCGCGGAATTGCGCAAGGGTGACGATATTGCGCTCACTGGTGTAGGACTCGAGCGAGCCGCCGGTGCCGCGCACGTTGCGCCCGCTGATCGCATTGATCACATCGATCAGCGATACTTCTTTTCGGACCAGCTTCTCCGGGTCCACCTCGATGCGGACCTCGCGGTCGCGATAGCCGAAACGCTCTACTCTGGCCACACCACCGACGTCTTCCAGCTTCTTTTCGAAGCGCCGCGCTATCTCCCGCAGCTCACGGTAAGGAACGTCGCCGGCCAGGCCCACCTCAATGATCGGGAATACCGTGGTGCCGAGTTCGGTAATCAAAGGCGATTCTTTTACCTCGGACGGCAGATCGGTGACCCGCGCTACGGCTTCCCGCACCTCGCGCTCGACGTCGTCCTCGTCTTCATCCGGGTCGATCACCACGCGAACCGTCGACACATTTTCCTGCGACCAGGACTGATAGCGCTCGATGCCGGTTACCTCGCGCAATTCATCCTCGATCTTGTTCGTGACGTTGAGCTCCACATCCTCGGGCGACGCACCGGGGTAAACCGTCGTAATCAGCAGCTCACCAAACTCCACGTCCGGGTAACTGTCGCGCTTGATGGTCATGAGCGACCCCGCCCCCAGCAGAATGATCGTGAGCGTGATCAGGAACGCGAGCAAATTGCGTTCGGCAAAAAAGCGGAAAAAAGCGTCGATGGCTGTTCTCGTTATTATCCAGGTAGCGAATACCGGCCGACGGCAAAATTATGCGGTGTCAGACATGGGCATACGCAGCAATCATCAATTACTAACATGTCAATTACTTGCAGTTATCCTTGCAGCTGTGCAAAGCCGACGGAACACCAGCGGGATCGGGCGAATGAGTCCTGCTAAATCGTCAAAGGGGGGTTGTTACCTTTCGGACGCGTGAACCAGGCCATCACCATAACGATCAATATCCAGCTTAACCCGTCCGAGAAAATCATCATCAGCTGATAGCCGTAGGGAAAATCTGACCAGATGATGTCCGCAAACCGCGGGTAGGCCGTATAGGCGATACCGAACAAGCTGCCGATGGCAACGTGACTCCAGTAGGTCACGGTATAGCGATTGAGAAACAGCATCGACACACCCAGCAGCAGGCCAATAACAAAGCTGTTAAAAGTACCGATCAGTATTTTGACGAGCGACGCTTCGGGCGAGCCCTCGCGAGTGAAATAGACGGTTGCCACGGGCCCGTTATTGCGCATTTGCTTACGCGTCTCGTCATCGGCATATCTGCCCGGCAGAATGTAGGTGCCGGTCTCGGGAAAGTGTTCGAGTAACGCCTCCCCTGCCGCCAGATCATCGGCGGTTTGGCTCATCGTGTAATACGGAACAGGCGATATGACGTAAAAAACTGTGCTCCATAGCCACAGTACAACTGCGACGCAAAAAGAACCCACCAACAACCGAACCATATTTTCTCTCCCGATCAGGGCCAGACCATGTGACCAGATAGCGCTCAAGCGTCGCTCATCAGAGCATCTTTCAGAGCTCGGAGTCTAACGCCATTGGCTCTTCTGTCAGCTCTTTAAGGGGCCCCTTTGCCGACATAGTGGAACGGCGAGTCGTCATTGCGCTACCCGAACTGCCGCCATAATAATCAACCGCGTTGGCAAAACGAAAGCGCACCGGCCGGTAGCCGCTGGAATTCTTGAAACCAAATGCGATGCTCACGCAGTCACAGGTGGAGGGCCAGAGCGGAACGCCGGGGTTATGGCGCAGGTAGTCATCGCGCCGGTCTTCCAGGGTGGTACGTATGGCGGGGGGCTCAGCGGAATCCGCGACACCCGGGTTAAGCAGAAGGAAAATGGCCAGGGAGAACGCCGTGAACAATGCTGTGGAGTAGCGCTTGGTGAAACTTTCGTTATCTGACTGCATGTGACTGAACTCCTCAGGTCCGCTGAACCAAGCATCGAGTGCTTGCCTCCCTAAACAGTTCGTCAATGGCGGCCAATTGGATCCGGGCGAAGCGCGTCAAACCCGCCTGGCAGGGCAGCTAGCCGGGTTCAGGAGCCCTCGCCGATCGCAACCACGAACAAGACGGCATAGTCCTGTTTGGCGCAACCGTCGACCGGTGGCATCGGGGCTCCGGGCGCCACGCGAAATGCCGCGCCAGGCGCATTTTCAGGCGAACACGACCCGCCGCTCGCGCTCGGCGTGTAACGCGCTGAGCGGCAGCCCAGGTGCGTCACGTCATAGAGCGTGGCACCGTCGGCCAGTGACCAGCGGCTGTCCCCGTTGTCATCAGGGGGCTCGATCGTAAGGACTGTGGTGACTGCGCGGTCACCCGTGACCAGGTATTGCCCCGGTTCGAGCGGAAACTGCGGTTGCTCCATGATCAGACCATTTTCTTCCAGCCACCAATCTGTCGAATCGAACTTCCAGCCGGCCGGGGCAACGCCGCCGGACTTGACCAACTGTTCGTAGCGACTCAGCCTGACACCCCGCGGACCCGGATCAACAGGCCACAGGCCCCAATGCTGGGCGCCCGCACCCGAACTGGCATTCGGTTCACCCAGAGCAGCTATGAACTGAGTGCGCACGCGCTGAAATTTCATCTCACCTCCGTCTGCCGCCGCAGGCGGTTGACACGCCGCCACGCCGGCAAGGGCGGCGCTCGCCACCAGAAGCCGGCTAACTCGACGCGGTAAAAAGTTAGAATGCCCTGCGACCATGCAAAAGTGTTCGCCGCTTAGGCCAAAACGGATTGGAATCAGCGCCAAGCGTCGAGTTGAGCAGGGCGCTGGGTAGCGGCAACGCACTCGGCACATCCATCGATTTGCGGAGGTCGAGCACCATTACAGGCGGGTCATTGTCGTAATAACTTCCCCAAGCTGCGGCTGCCCCACCCAAACGTGCGGGATCTGCTGCCAGAGGTTTGGCTCTGCAGAAACCGGTTGTGCCATGAATCCGAACGACGCGATGCAACGAAATGTCGGGGGTATTTTGGATACTGGCAAACTCGCATGTTCGGAACAATCCTGAGCAATCGCTCATTTGTTCGCTTCATCTTTGTCACCGCTTTAGGCATCACGCAACTATCAATTCCTGCTGTCGGGGCAGGCGCCGGCAATGTCGAAGCAGAAGTTGAGCCCTCGCGCGCGGTCGAAGAAATCACCGTGGTCGGTCGCTGGGAAAACCTGCTCGGTAAATCCATGTCTGCCTCGGCGGGCGTATTCGGGCAGACCGAAATCGAGGAGCGCCCGATACTGCGTACCGGCGAAATATTGGAACTCGTGCCGGGCATGATCATGACTCAGCACAGTGGCAGCGGAAAATCCAACCAGATGTTTTTGCGCGGCTTCAACCTGGACCACGGCACCGATTTTGCGACCTGGGTGGACGGCATGCCCGTCAATATGCGCACGCACGGTCATGGCCAAGGATACACCGACGTAAACTTCCTGATCGAGGAACTGGTCGAGCGCGTAGAATTTAACAAGGGTCCTTACGACGTGAGCGTCAGCGACTTCTCTTCTGCCGGGGCGGCCCGAATGCAAACCTCCCGTTCACTCGATGCGGGCATAGCAAAAGCAACCGTCGGCGAGTACGGTTATCAACGGGTAGTGCTGGCTGACAGCCTCGATGTCGGCAACAGCACCTTGTTACTGGCCGGTGAAACTAAAAATTACTCAGGCCCTTGGGAAGACGTCGATGAAGATCTGGATAGCTTCAAAGGGTTGGCGCGGGTCAGTTATATCTCTGGCAATGGTGATTCTTGGGAAGCCGCATTTATGGGTTACGATGCCAGTTGGAACTCGGCGGACCAGATTCCGCGACGCGCAGTCGACCAGGGACTGATCAGCGATTTGGGTTCGCTGGATACTACGGTGGGTGGCGATACATCCCGCTATAGCCTCTCCGGCTCCTGGACCCGCGAGGATACCGATTCGCGATGGCGTGCCCGAACCTATGCGATCAGCTATGAAATGAACCTGCTGTCGAATTTCACCTACTTCCTCGACGACCCCATCAATGGCGATCAATTTCAGCAAGTGGATGACCGGCGGATTTATGGCGGCGACCTGGCTTACACGCGCTATGGTTCAGCAATGGGTCGCGAGATGGGCCAGACCATAGGCGTCGAAGTTCGACGTTGAACTCGCATTCACCCGTTCAGAATTCAGTGAAACGGGTGAAGACATCCCTGGCGCACTCGACAGGGTAATCGCCGCCGGCGCCTACTTCGACTACCCGGCCGGTTTGTATGGCAGTGCCCGCGTCAGACACTTCGGCAAACGCCCCCTGATCGAGGATGGCAGCGTTAAATCTGACCCCACTACCGTGGTCAACGCGATGCTCGGTTACCGTTTCGCTGGCAACTGGGACGCGCGTGTCGAGGTCCTTAACCTGTTCGACTCGAGTGACGATGACATCACCTACCTGTATGAATCGCGCCTGCCCGGCGAGGTGAGCGGAGTAGAAGATGTGCACTTTAAGCGTGTTGAACCCCGTGCCTTGCGCGCTACGCTGGCCTACAGTTTCTAAACTTCAGGCAAGCAACTCCAGCCATTCGCCGGCCGGCCCCTCTGTCACGGCCGCGTGCCGACCGTTGTACGGAGGCAATTCGATGGGTCGCGGTTCACTGCGGTAGGTCAGACTGAGCTCCTGCAGGGGCGGCGCTGCAAAACTCACGAGGCCAAGCCCTTCAGGGAGTTCACCCTCAGGCACGGCACGGCGCTTTATATTCGCGGGCAATTCTTCCAGCTCAAGCATAAAACTGCGCCCTGGAATACGCGCCATCGATATCGGGTAGGCAGTCTCGGGCGGGAAATCGAGCACGCGTGACATCTGCCGAATCTGAAACGGTTCCTGTTCCCATATCTTCAGTCCGAGCACCTTCCCGTAAAAATCGTGCAGGGCGGACAGCGATGTGCCGCCCACCACCATAATGAACGGCCGGTCGACAAAACTTTTCGCACCGTGCAAACCGAAGCGACTGCCCCCCGGCAACAGCCGCGTGAAATACATGAGTTCGCCGGCGGGGCCTGCCATCTGGAGGGCTCGCGCCGATTTGGGTGACGGATACAAATCCGCAGGACCGCCGATATGCGTGAAGGCAGAGCCGGAACTCCGCAACTGCTTCAGAACGGCATCCGGATCGGTGCAGAGCAACTCGGTCGCGATCCAGCCCTGGGTTACCGGCGGCCAGTAACCGCCATGCCGGCCGGTTTCTATGAACCGCAGGTAGACGGCCGCACCACTGGCAGGCTGCAGCAGCGCGTAGGGCATGCCACACATTCCGGGTGCTGCCCAGACGCCGGTCAGGACTGCCGGCAGGCGCCCCTCGTCCACGAGGCGATAGTCGAGTAACCCTTGATAAGCACTGATGCACGCCTGTAAATCGGGTACGCAATGAGTCGCTATTTCGATGCGCCGCAATGCCCGGTTTGCGCGACTATTCATTGCAACTATTGTGTTCTGCAGAATGCGATTTGCGCGCGGCCGGCGACCGCGGGCCTACTCCGCTTCGGACTCTGGCCATGAATGCGGTATACGCACGATCTCATTCGTGTCGTAACCCGCATCGGCGGCGAGTTTCAACAACCGCCGGTATTCCGCGTCGCTTACGTCCGGTGTGCGTGACATGATCCAGATGTACTTTCTGTCCGGCACACCGATGATCGTTTTCGAATAGTCTCTGGAAAGGTATGCGATCAGGTAAGCCGACTTAAATGGCCAGAGGAACTGCATTCGCCACTCGGCATTGGTTTCCGTGTTGTAGACAAAGCCCGTCGGATTGAACGACTTGACGGGCCCGTCGAAGCTGTCTTTGCGAAAGCGGTAACGCGTATCGATCGAACCGTCTTCGTTCAATGCATAGGATTCGACCGCATTGTGCGCGCCGGCCTCGCTGGCAAAAAAGTAGTCTATCGGGATACTGCCAATAACGTACCAGTCACCCATAAAGCGTTCGAGGTTAATCTTTTTGTCTGTAGCTTTCAGCACATCCTGACTCGTACTGCAGCCACCAAGGGCTGCCAACATAATGATAGCGACTCCGAGCGGGAGCGTGAGGGGGCGGGACTGCTTGTTCATTGATTCATCTCCTTCATGACCACCTGCCACCCTTAGCTTGCATTATATTGCCCCCTGACCTGCTATTGCACGAGTCTGGCTAAACAAACCCTAGCGCCCGAACCAACCGGCAGTGCTAAGTAAGCAGTTCACGGTACCAGTCTCTGAAGACCAGCGTTGGCTTGTCGGTCGCAACCGATATTTCGGCGGCATCGCTAAGCACGTCGCCTTGCTGGGACTCAACAATCACCCTGTCTTCGTCCAGAATACGATGATCCGTGCCACTGGCATGCCGCGAATAGCTAGGGACATCAGCAGCGCCGCGCACTCTGCGCACCGTCATCACTCGAGTATGCTCTTCGTTAACCGGGATACAGAAAACGTGCAGCCAGTTATAGGCCGTCGCACCAAAATGCAAAATGGCGAGATTAGGCCGGTGCCAGTGAAGCTGAAAGCCGGCGTTACTGCTGCCCACGTAGCTCGTCATAATCATGCCAAAGTCTGTCACGTCCGCTTCGACCCTCGCGGTTCCGCCGCTTTCGGCGTAATCGTGCATCCAGGCGCCGATGGTTTGTTCATGCAGGTACGGCGGGTGAGCAAAGTCGATAAAGTTTTCCTGCGCACGACTCCAGTGCGCCCGCCACTCCTGGCTGTATGTGACGAACAGCGTCGGGTCACCTTGCAAAGATTCGGGCAGGCTCGGTTCGGGCCCGTCCTGGTCCGCCGGATTCGTCGCCGTGTATATCCAGAGCGCACCGCCGATCATGCGGGTGGGCAAGGCGTCTGCGCGAATCTTGCGGAGCGCGGCATCATTCAGTCCGTTCAGCGGCACGCCGGTGCACCGCCCGGCACCGTCGAATCGCCAGCCGTGATAGCCGCAGCGAAGGTATCCCGTATCAGTAACCGTCCCGAGCGACAGCCGCGCCCCGCGATGCGGACAGCAATCGCGCAGGGCATGCCATTGCTGCTGATTATCTCGAAAAAGCACCAGTCGCTCACCCGCCAGCTCGATGGCCAGCGGATTGGCCTCAAGCTCGACGAGCGGCAGCACGGGTGTCCATTGGTTGGGGAAACGTTCAAACATGGCTAGGCATTCGCTGGCAGTATTCGGTTAGATTACAGCCTATACTGAACCGCACCAGCCAGGCTTAGAAATACGGTCAAACCACCATGCCGAAGGGCGGTACAGACTGCCTGTCATCCCGCCAAACTGGCTATACTTGCCCACACCCACAAATAATCACCAACAAGGCCCACAGTCATGAAACTATATGGCGCATTAGCATCTCCCTACGTCGCACGCGTACTTCTGTTTGCCCGCATCAAGGGCGTCGAACTCCCGCAGGCCGATCTTCCGGGCGGCCGTCCGAACAGCCCCGAATACAAGCTATTTACGCCGATCGGCAAAATTCCTTCGCTGGACGTCGACGGCAAGTGCATTCCGGAATCGGAAACCATTTGCGAGTACCTGGAAGATGTCTACCCCGACAAACCCGGGCTGCCTGCGGACCCCTTCGATCGTGCTCAGTCGCGAACCATTTCCCGCATCGTCGATCTCTATATGGCGCCGATCTCCGGCGAGCTGGCGAGGCAGGTCAACCCGGCCAATCGCGATCCAGCCGTCGTCGAAAAAAATACCGAGGCACTGAACAAGGTCTGGACGTATCTCGAGCATTTCATGGGCGACGGTCCCTACGCGGTCGGCAACGAACCCACGCTGGGCGACTGCGCGCTCGGGCCCCATATGGCAATGTTCAAGGTACTGGTATTCGATAACTTCGACGAGATAGCGGATCCCACTCAACAAGGCGGTCGCATTCAGACCTGGTGGGACGCGATGCAGGGCAATGACACCTGCCGCACGCTGCTCGCCGACTATTCAGTCGCATTCGACAAGATGATGGCCTACTTTCGCGGCAAGTAGCCGACCAAGTCGGGCGTCAGCGCGGGCCTTGGGCTATACCCTTGCGGTTGGCTAATTTTAAAGGGCCGGCAGGACTCGCTCACCGATGTGCCTGATCGCAGCGGCCTGCTCCCCATGGAGCTTGAACGCCACTTCATCCAGACCCAGGGCCTCGTAGTTGCGGAGCGTTTCGACATGCCCGTCGATATCGTCGGGGCCGCCCGAGAACGTTAAGTTTTCGACGAGCTTGTCGACGATATCGTCGGGCACGCCTTCGATGCTATCGGTCTTATTCTTGTACGCCTTGAAGATATTGCCGCGATTCTGAACCACGACCGCGCATTCGTCCGAATCAAGAAAGGTTTCGAGGAACCAGCTGTCCAACATCCCACGCAGCGCCAGCTGCCGCCTCGCTTCGCTATACGAAGATGCCCTGTCTCCTTTGACGTGCCATGCGACGAGACAGCTCACGCGCAGGCTGGAGCGGGCGCGACCATGCGAAGCGAGCTTTTCATTGATTAACTGCAGGCTGTCCCCCAAGCGCTGCTCGGTCGTATCGCCCAGCATCAGGCCGTCAGCCACGGCAGTTGCCATGTGCACCATCTGCGGCTTGTTGGCACCGACGTAGATGACCGGCGGCGCGTCGGTGGCCCAGCGCGGCTGGTAACCCTGGACCTTGTAGATATCGCCCTCATAAACCAGCGGCTCATCAGGGTTGGCCCTCTTGAGTATCTCGACGCATTCGCGGGTGCGGCCCACCATGCGCGAAAAATCCATCCCCATGGTCGCGTTCAACCCGGTGGGCCCCCCGGTCAGGATGTTAGCGCGACCGTGGCAAAGCTCGTTCAGGGTACCCAGCAATTTTGCGATTCGGTAAGGATGCAGTTCATAAGGCGTAACGACCAGGGGCCCCAGCCTGATCTCACTTGATGCCAGTGCGAGCGGGCACAGACTGATAAAAGGATCCCGAGAGGAAGGATAATTCGATGTCCAGACGGACTGGAGGCCATAGCTTTCGGCCAGCAAGCCCAGCTCGCAGACTTCTGCGGGTGACGAATCGGGATCGAGGATGACGTCTATTTTCATGAGCTGGCCTCTCTTCATTTACTCCCGAAATGGCGGCCTGTCGCCTGCAATGCACTAATTCGAGTGTGCTTGATGTGATTCGCTATGCGCGCAACCGGCATGCGGATGAGCCCATGCACGGCATGATCAACGGAGGTATCCGTGCGATGGTAGCCACGGCACTGACCTTCTACATCATGGTAACCATGATCGCGAAAGTGTCGCTTATCGCCGGTTAATAAGCGGGGTCTGACTCGGGCGTTTCTATATCCACACCTTCAAACACCTCATACCAAGGCAGTTTCGGGAATTCTAAGTCCACGATGACCGGCCGATGGTCCGAAGCGATTGCGTCGTCGAGCACCCAGGACTGCATGGGTAACGCTGTGCTGTTTTTCTCTACCATGACCCGGTCGTATGTTCGGGCCGGCGTGTCTGCCGGATATGTCGGAACACTGCCACCGACAAAAGCATCCGAAAAACCGGCACCCAGCATCGTTAATGTTTCACTGCCGGTATCGGCATTAAAATCGCCGGCCAGAACGATATTCTGCGGCATGGCCGTGCCGGCGGGTGTCAGCAGCGTATTACTGAAAAGCTCAACGAGTCGTGCTGCCTGACCGATCCGGTCCCGACCGTCACGGTTGGTCGCAAGGTGAGTCGCGACGAACAGTAACGCGCCGATATCCGGCACCACCACTTCTACCCACAGTGCAGTGCGCGGCTCGCTTTCGGCCGAGACGGGCAGCGGCTCGTTGCCCCAGAGTTTGAACGGAAAGCGGCTAAGTATCGCCACCCCGTACTCGCCACCCGCATAATCTATCGCCTGGCCGAACAGAAAATGGGGCATACCGGAGGCCACGGCAATCGCTTCCAGCTGATCTACGCCCAGGCTCCGGGGAGTCTGGTTGTCCACCTCCTGAAGAGAGACCATGTCGGGCATCTGGCTAGCAATCACCGAGCTGATCCGGTCAAGATCAAGAGTCTCGTCCAGCCCCTCACCGTGATGAATGTTGTAGCTCATCACCCGCAGTGACGCGGTCAGATCGGGGGCGTCCTCGCTGGCGTCGCCGCCTGTATACCAACCCGGCAAAGCCGCGCGCGGAACGGCCGAGGTCGCCGCCAGCGCTGCAGCCGCTCGAAGCAACTGACGACGGTTCGCATGCTTGAATTTCATACGCGCGAGTATAAAAGTTTACCGGTCGAACCGCGCGGATAATTCATCAAAAACATAACCATCGGTCTCGAACAACCTAGTCCCAAACTTGCACCACGTTGCGGCGCGGCTCAGACTGCATCAGGTAAGTGTAGATCGCCGCCAGGTCAGCGTCGGTCATGTCCGCAAACAAAGTCCAGGACATCAGCGTGTTGTTGCCGCTCGCACCCACCGGAATGGTTTGGCCCGCCGACCCCTGATACTCGCGAAACCGCGCGATGAACTGGTCGAGGGTCCAGTTACCGATACCGGTCTCCGGGTCGGGCGAGATGTTCGTTGCCCTGACCACGCGACCATTAAGGTAAAACTCATGGCCGCCGGCCAGCAGTTGCTCCGGTATCGCCTGCTGCGTGGCGTTTACCGGTGTGTGGCACCAAGTGCAGCCGGCCATCTGCGACAGGTAACCGCCGTACTCCACCGGATCGTCCCGGTCGACGGTGCGCGGCTCGGCCGCCAGCGGAATGGCATTGACGATCAGGTTCAGCGGAAAGTCCAGCTGGTGATCGGGCACGTCATTTTCGACCGGTTCCAGCGTGCGCAGGTAGGCGATGATGGCCAGGACATCCCGCTCTTCCATTGTCCGGTAGGCATCGTAGGGCATCAGCGGAAACAGTGCGTCGCCGTCATTTTGCAGACCCCCGGTGATGGCGCGGTGAACTTCGCCGTCGGACCAGCCACCGAGCGCGTATGGCGTGATGTTCTTCGCAATCAACACGCCTGGCAGCCCCGTTTCGCGATCGTATACTTCGCCGCCACCGCCAAGCGTGCCAGGAACGATCGGACCTGCGTAATAACTCCAGTTACGTAGCGAGTGGCAGTCCATGCAGACTGCAACGTGCGTCGCCAGATAGCGCCCGCGCTCGATCTCGGCCGGACCGGTCGGCAGGGTGACATCCGTCACCGGAATATCCCGCGGCAGCAGCACCGTAAAACGAAAGAAAAAGAAGCCCGTGCCGAGCACGAGCACCGCAAGCACGACGAGAATGATTTTTTTGACCATGACGCCCCCTCTCCTCGTGCGCGATTATAACGCGTTACTCCTGGTGGTTGCTTTCCATGTCGTTGCTTTCAATGTCGTCGCGGTCAAACCAGGCCGCAAAGTTACCGCTGTCCTCACAGGCAGAACGCATCTCTTCTTTGCGTCGAATAATCGGTGTGTTGATCACAGCCAGCTGCATGTCGCTTGGACCGAACTCTTCGGCACGACCGATAATGGCGATGTAATCACCCGGCTCGCCGCGGCCATGCCAGACAACAAAACGGTATGTGCCCGGCTGCGCTGGCTTTTGGGTATAGCCGCGGCCCTCAAAATATTTGCGGTCGCTAAACATTTCATACATGAACGGACGCTCTGCCCAGTTTTTGAAACCCGCGATGTGCACTACAGCGCCCTGCCCGGCCGGTATCTCGACCGGCAGCTCCTCATGCGTCGCGGGAAGGCCGGGGCCAATCAAAGCAAAATTAACGTCGTAATAGGCATACTCGCGGCAAAAAGGAATCAGGGTACTGACATAAATTCTGTCCGGAGCATCGAGGAGAATTTCAAAGCCATCGACGTCATCGGCATCGAGGTAGGCGTAAAAAGCTTTCGACTGCTCGACATCGTGGATCACAAAGTCCGGCCCTTCCGGGTAGTCCTTGCCCTCGATGTATGGGACATGGGCATGGGCGAGGAATGCGCCCAGCAGTCCGCCGGCAGTGGTGAGCGCCCACCCGGGTCTGATCAACTTGTTCACAATGAGAGTATAAAAGGGAAAAGCATTTTTACCGTCACCATTAACCTGATCTGACCGCACAGAGCCGCGACGGCGCTGGCCATTTTCACTCGATTCACGTGTGCGCCGCCGCAAATGTCGGTATCTTAGGGCGCTCATGGATAGCAAAAATACCAAATGGCTGCTGGCCCTACTGTTTACGGGCACGCTGATGGGCGCGCTGGATCTGGCCATCATCGGCCCGGCGCTGCCTGTCATTCAGACCGAGTTCGACATGCAACAGCGCCAGTTGGCCGGCCTGATCAACGCCTATACCCTGCTGCAGATGATCGGCGCCCTGCTGCTGGCAAAACTCGCGGACCGCTGGGGACCGCGGTCGATTTACATGGCGAGTATCCTGCTGTTTGCCATCGGCTCACTGATGCTGGTCGTCGCCGATGTCACCTGGATGCTTTATGCCGGGCGCGCCGTGCAGGGCTTCGGCGCCGGTGGCGTATTCCCGGCATCGGCCGCCGTTATCGGGGCGCGGCTGGAACGCACCGAACGCGGCAAGGCGCTCGGCATCCTTGGCATGGTCTGGGGCGTGGCTTTCATAGCCGGCCCGATACTGGGCGGCATCTTCCTGCGCTTTTCCTGGCAATGGCTGTTTGCTATCAATTTGCCGATCGCAGCGGTCCTGCTGGTCGGCGCGATGAAATTGATGCCGGCAGACCGACGGCAGGAACCCTTGCCGTTCGATTTAACCGGCATGCTGATACTGATGGCCGCGCTGGGCACGCTGGTGATGGCGGTCACCGGGCTTGATACCAGCGCGCCGATCGACAGCCTGCTCACACCGCGAGTCGGCGGCGGATTATTGCTCATTATCGTCCTAACGACCGTGTTCTGGCGCATCGAAAAACGTGCCCACGATCCGATTGTGCGCCCGGCGCTGTTCGCATCGAAGCAGATTTCCAAGAGTTGCATCATTTCAACCGGCGTCAGCGCCGTGCAGAGTGGCACCATCTTCCTGCCCGCGCTGCTCGTTGCCGCACTCGGGGTCGCACCGGCGGATTCCGCTTTGCTGTTGCTGCCCGGCGTCGCCGCCGCAACGGTCGCCGCGCCGCTGATCGGCAGGTTGATTAACCGAACCGGCACCAGGCTCATCATCGTGGTAGCACAACTGCTGGTGCTGGGCAGCCTCATGATATATGCGTTCGTGGACCTGTCCTTGCTTATTTTCCTGTTAGCCAGCGTCATGGGTGGTGTGGGCTCCGCCGGGCTGGTCGGCGCGCCTATCCGCTTCATCGTGCTGAGCGAAACCGGCGATGGCGACCGCGCGAGTGCCCAGGGTCTGCTCAGCGTAACCTCTTCGACCGGGCGCCTGTTGGGCGCATCGATCGTCGGCGCAGTCGCGGCCTCACTGGGCGGCGGCGTCGCCGGTTACCAGGCCGCGTTCAGCGGACTCGTGGTGGTAGCCGTGCTGATACTGCTGACGGCCATATCACTGAACTCGCGCGAAGTCGAACAGGCGGATTCGGCAGCTGCCTGAGCGACACCAGCACCAATCCTTGCGTCGTCGTTCATCTCGCGCGCAAAGTTCGCTGCGCGCAAACCCTTGGTTCGATTGCCGTATTCTTGTCGCGCGACAATCCTTTCGCGCTACAATCCGCGCTCAGCTTAGCAAAGGATTCCAGCAATCATGACCATTCTTGTTATCGGCGCCACCGGCAATGTCGGGCGCCCCACGATGGCCGGCCTGCTCGCGAAGGGCAAATCGGTGCGCGCCCTGAGTCGCTCGGCGGACAAACTCGCCAACCTCCCGGACGGCGTCGAAGGTGTCATCGGTGATCTGGAAACAGGCGCAGGGCTGGAGGCTGCCTGCACCGGCGTCGCCAAGGTATTTTTGATTACGTCCAACGGCGAGACGGAATCCGCGCGCGGCCTGAACGCCGTGCGCGCAGCGGCCGCAGCCGGGGTGCAGCATATCGTGTTCCTGTCCGTGGCCGATCCGAAGAAAGAGCCCGGCATTCCGCACTACCTCGCCAAGCTGCCGATAGAGGAAGCCATCCGCAGCAGCGGCATGGATTACACCTTTCTGCGGCCGAACTTCTTCATGCAGACTGACCTGTCGATCATTCCCGTTATCAAGAACCACGGTGTGTATCCCATGCCGATCGGCTCGATCGGTAACAACCGCGTCGACACGCGTGACATTGCAGACTGCGCAGCGCGGGTATTGACCGAAGACGGTCACGCCGGCGCCGACTATTTCCTGCACGGGCCCGACACGATCTCCGGGCCCAAGGCTGCGGAAGTCTATGCCAGGCACTTCGGTCGCGAAGTCCGCTACGGCGGCGACGATGTCGACGCCTGGGGCAAGCCGCTCGAAGCCATGCTGCCGCCCTGGCTGCTCGACTCATTAAAGAAGATGTTTATCGGGCAACAGATGCACGGCGGGGTTGCCGACGCACAAGCGGTTGCATCATCCGCGGCAGCGGTGGGCCATCCGCTGCGGACCTTCGAGGAGTTTGCAGCTGAGGTGGCGGGAAGCTAAAACCCGCCAGCGCCTGCTGCAAACGTCGACTGCCTGCTCCGGTATCGGCTTACCTGTACTGTAGTTAACTCACAGCAACAGGCATACCGGCCCTTGGTCATGCCGGACCCTTCGTCACGCCGCGCCCTTTGTCATGCCGTTCCCTTGGCGGCAAGCAAACGAACGCCAATCAAAAACGATCGAGGTTCATCACCTTAGTCCATGCCGCAACGAAATCCCCCACGAACTTTTCGGTGGAATCGTTTTCTGCATACACCTCTGCAACGGCACGCAATTCGGAATTGGAACCGAAGATCAGGTCAACGGGCGTGGCGGTCCACTTGAGCTCGCCGGTCTCACGATCGCGACCCTCGTAAACGCCCTCCGATGCGTCTGACTTCGACCATTTCGTTGACATGGACAGCAGGTTGACGAAGAAATCGTTGCTCAACTCGCCCGGCTTGTCGGTCAACACACCCAGTGCCGATTGCCCTGTGTTGGCATTCAGCGCGCGCATACCGCCAATCAGCACGGTCATTTCAGGAACGGAGAGGGTCAGCAAGTCCGCCCGATCAACCAGCATTTCGGCCGGCGACCGCATGCTGCCTTTGCCGAAATAATTGCGGAAGCCGTCCGCGGTCGGTTCGAGCACCGCAAAAGATCTCACATCGGTCTGGTCCTGTGATGCATCCGCGCGCCCGGGGGTAAACGGCACCTGCACGTTCTGACCCGCACTCTTCGCGGCCTGCTCGATGGCTGCGCCTCCGCCCAACACGATCAAATCAGCAAGCGACACCTTTTTGCCGCCCTTTTGTGCATCGTTGAAGTCTTTCTGTATGCCTTCCAATTGCTTCAGCACTTTGGCCAGTTCCGCCGGATTGTTGGCCGCCCAATCCTTTTGCGGAGCAAGACGAATGCGGGCGCCGTTGGCGCCGCCCCGCATGTCGGTGCCCCGAAATGTCGCAGCCGACGCCCAGGCCGTCCTGACCAATTCCGGCACGGTGAGTCCGGATTCAAGAATTTCGGATTTCAGCTTCGCTGCGTCCGCTGCATCAATCAAATCATGATCGACTGCGGGAATCGGATCTTGCCAACTCAGCACTTCGCCAGGTACTTCCGAACCCAGATAGCGGGCGCGCGGACCGAGATCTCGATGGGTCAGCTTGAACCATGCCTTGGCGAAGGCGAGTTCGTATTCATCCGGGTTGTCACGAAAGCGCAGCGCAATCTTTTTGTAGCTCGGGTCAAACTTCAGCGCGAGGTCCGTCGTCAACATGACAGGCGCATGCCGCTTCGTCGGATCGTGTGCGTCAGGCACCAGGTTGGCTGCAGCCGGATCATCGGGAATCCACTGCGTCGCACCCGCGGGACTCTTCGTTTGCACCCAGTTGAACGCGAACAGGTTTTGCAGGTAATTGATGCTCCACTGCACCGGCGTCACCGTCCAGGCACCCTCAAGGCCGCTGGTCGTGGTGTCACCGGCATTACCTTTACCGCAGGTGTTGTTCCAGCCGAAGCCCTGCTGCTCGATGGGAGCGGCCGCGGGTTCCGGGCCGATACAGTCGCCCGGCTTCACGGCACCGTGGAGCTTGCCGAAGGTATGCCCGCCTGCGATGAGTGCGACGGTCTCTTCATCGTTCATCGCCATGCGGCCAAAGGTTTCACGAATATCCTTGGCTGCCGCAAGCGGATCCGGGTTACCATTGGGCCCCTCGGGATTCACGTAAATCAGGCCCATCTGCACGGCTGCGAGCGGGTTTTCCAGCATTCGGTCGCCGCTGTAGCGTTTGTCGTCCAGAAACTTTGTTTCCGGACCCCAGTAAACAAGATCAGGCTCCCAGTCGTCCTCGCGGCCGCCGGCAAAGCCGAAGGTCTTGAAGCCCATGTTTTCCAGCGCGACATTGCCCGTCAGCACCATCAGGTCGGCCCAGGAAATCTTATTGCCGTATTTTTGTTTGATCGGCCACAGCAATCGGCGCGCCTTGTCGAGGTTGGCGTTGTCCGGCCAGCTGTTGAGCGGATCGAAACGCTGCTGACCGCCGCCCGCACCGCCGCGACCATCCGCAATTCGGTAGGTGCCGGCGCTGTGCCAGGCCATCCTGATAAACAACGGACCATAATTTCCGTAATCCGCCGGCCACCAGTCCTGAGAATCCGTCAGCAATGCGTTGATGTCTTTCTTGAGCGCAGCCAGATCGAGGCTTTTAAACTCTTCCGCATAATTAAAATCCGCACCCAGCGGGTTGGACTCCGCAGCATGTTGCCGAAGCGGAGCCAGGTTGAGCTGATCGGGCCACCAAAACTGGTTCGACTTAGGCTCACCCTGCGCATTTGCAGCGCCTGCTGTCAGCAGCAGCGAAATCATCAGGGGCAGCCCTATAGCGGCACAGCGTGATAGGGTTTGGTTACGCATTGCAGAAACCTCCGTCGGCGAACTAATTAAAGCGCATCGGGTCAGATGCGAGACTTTGTTTGTTTTACTTAATAGCGCAGTAGAATAAGTCTAGTTTTATCGGGGTTGGCTAGCAAGCCCCTTACAATGTGCGGAGAATAATCCGCAATTAACTACGGGCCGACATGGATCCAATGACTCAGGCCGTGCTGGGCGCAAGCGTGCCCCAGGCCGTCAGCCGAAAAAAACACCTCGCAGCGGCAACCCTGTTCGGCGCCTTAGCCGGCATGGCGCCTGATCTGGATTTCTTGATCCGCTCCGACAGCGACCCGCTGTTGTACCTGCAATATCACCGTCAGTTCACCCACTCGCTGATATTTATACCCTTGGGCAGCCTGCTCTGCGCGGGGTTGTTTTACTACCTGTTTGCCCGGCGCTGGCGAATGAGTTTCAAGCTGACTTATCTCTATTGTTTGCTCGGGTATGCGACCCATGGCCTACTGGATGCCTGCACCAGCTATGGCACTCAGCTGCTATGGCCATTCAGCACCGAGCGCTTTGCCTGGAACACCATTTCCGTCGTTGACCCGCTGTTTAGCTTGCCGCTCCTGGTGCTGGTCATTATCGCGCTGCGCAAGAAGAACTCCTTGTTTGCACAAGTCGCGCTGGGCTGGGTCATTTTTTATCAGGGCATGGGAATACTGCAGCATCAGCGAGCCGAGGCCGCCGTAGCAGAACTCGCTGCCGAGCGCGGCCATGATCCAATCCGCATGGAAGTAAAGCCGAGTTTCGGCAATATATTGCTGTGGAAAGGCATTTACGAAGTGCCAGACGGTTATTACACCGATGCCGTTCGGGCCGGGCCTGGTTCGCAGGGACTCACCGTCTACCCCGGCGAATTTGTCGAGCGGCTGGACATCGAGCGTGACCTGCCCTGGCTGGACAGAAACTCGCAACAGGCCAGGGATCTTGAGCGCTTCGCGTGGTTCTCAAAAGGCTTCCTGTCAATCGATCCCGACAACCCCCAGCGGGTAATCGATATGCGGTATTCGCTGGTGCCTAATGAAGCAAAGGGCATGTGGAGCATCTGGCTGAACAAACAGGCCAGCAATGGCGATCACGTCGTCATGAAACAGGATCGGGACACCTCCGGGCCGCGCCGGGAGAAGTTCGGCCGAATGCTGCGGAACGAAGTTTTGTTCTAAAACATAATCAGGCGGCTCTCACGCGTTTTGTATCACACGTGTTGCTCGAACCAATCGAGCATGCGCCGCCAGCTGTCTGCGGCTGCTTCCGGATGGTAGAGCGCTGCCCGGTAGTCGGCATGAAAACCGTGGTTCGCGCCGGGGTAGACGATAATGTGCGACGGATCATTCGCCGCTTTAAGCGTCTCGCGCATCTGCTCGACCGTGTCGAGCGGAATGCTCATGTCATCTTCGCCGTAAAAGCCGAGCACCGGTGCGTGCAACCGGTCCGCTATGTCGAGCGGGTAGCTGCGGCCTTCGCCGATGTCACTCATCACGCCCTGCCCTACAGCGGCCAGCCGGCCGTACCACGCGGCGCCGGCGCAGACGGCAGGATTATGCGCGGTGTAGACCCAGGCGAAACGCCCGCCCCAGCAAAAGCCGATAATTCCCAAACGCGCGGCATCTCCCTCGCCGCTGTCTCGGGCCCAGGCGACCGCCGCATCGAGGTCTGCCAACACCTGGTCATCGGGAACCAGCATCACCACCTGGTCGATGATATCCATGATGGCATCGATTCGACTGACATCGCCCTGCCGCTGATACAGGTCCGGCGCGATCGCAAGGTAACCGGCTTTGGCAAGCCTCCGGCACAGATCCTTGATATAAGCGTGCAGGCCAAATATTTCGTGGACCACCAGCACCACCGGTGCCGGCCCGCCGGCGGCCGGGCGAGCGCGGTAGGCGGGGATGCTGCCGTCAGCCACCGGAATGTCGACCAAACCGGCGACGAGGCCTGCCGTATCGGTAGCGATCGTTTGCGCAGTGTCCGACTGCCCGGCCGCAGCGTGATTTCCCGCGGAATTGGCTTCTTCTTCACTCATCAAGGTCTCCTGAACCAGCAAGGACAACTGCGGCCTTTAATAATATCGGGCACCACCACGCAGCGGTTCGTTATTTCACCCCGAACGGAGTGAGAGAAAAACCGCCGCGACCTCGTTCGTCAGTCTGCCCTCTAAATTCGATCGGGACCGGTCCGCTCGCCCTCGCCACTGGCGCAAACCGTGCGAGTACCCCTATATATTGTGACTAACATGGCGAGCAGGCGCCATATCTTGTGTTAAAGACATGTATTCAGTAAGATCAAAGCGTTTTCAAGAGCGCGTTTTCGTACGGAAAGCAGTCATGAGACTGCCTTCAACCTAGGGGGACCCGGGCGGGACGATGATCAGCATCTCAGGCGGGGACAATCCGCATAAAATTGTCATTCTTAACCCGAAAGGCGGTTGCGGCAAGACAACGCTCGCAACCAATTTGGCCAGTAGCTTCGCGCTGCGCGGCGCCCGACCCACATTGATAGACTGCGACCCGCATGGCTTCAGCATGGGCTGGCTGGAAAAACGAACGGAAGACCGGCCGAGTATCTATGGCATTCGCGGCTACGCCTCAGACCCTGGAATCGCAGCATCGCCGCGCCTCGAAGTGCCAAAGGATTCGAGCATCGTAATTGTCGACTTGCCTGCCGCAATTCCTCACGAGACTTTGCACGCATACACCTACCTTGCGGACAGCCTGCTGATTCCGATTCAGCCTTCCGAAATCGATGTGTATACCGCAACCCGCTTCATCGCAGAGCTTTTGCTGGACGTTCGAGTGGATAGAAACGAGCGGCGACTGGCGATAGTTGCTAACCGGGTTCGAAGCAGAACAAAAAGCTACCAGATGCTTGTGCGCTTTCTTAGCAGCCTGAAGATTCCCATGATCGCAGCACTGCGCGATAGTCAGGTTTTTATGCATGCGGCCGCTCAGGGAATCGGTATTTCCGAACTGCCCGCGCACAAGATCAGGAATGACATACCGCAGATAAACGCGGTGGTTAGCTGGCTCGACAAACGGCGTGCCGCCATTCACCACATGCAACAACGCCAAGCGATGATCGAACAAGTGGCATATGGCTACGCCGAGAGCCGCGGCTTTCAGGGTGGCGACCCTGCGAAGGACTGGATCGAAGCGGAACGAGAAGTCGATAGCAGGCTGGGGGAATCAGCGTCCGTTAATTAAACAGACTCACAAGTCCATGTGAAAACAGTCATGCGCCAGACCGCGCAGAGTCGTTACGTAGGGCTTACAAAAACATAGCTAAAATAGCTTTGGGCCACGAAAAAATCTGCTGGCGCCCAAACAATTATTTCACCTAATCCAGCCAGTCCGATTATGCGGACATAACCTAGGCAGGAATAGAGCCGAAGCTGAGCCACCGATCGTGTGTGAAGACACCAGCACGCAGTCCAACGATCCGCTGCTGGCTAGCAGTGAGTTCAGTTCAGCCGCTGCAGATGACGACTGCGGAGGCAGCAGCTGTCATCCATGATGGTGAAATAAAAAAGAGGTGCGATGCTTTAGACGGCGGCCCGAGCCTTTTATTGCTGGTTATAGCAGGCCCGCGGATGCCGCATACTTTCGGCTAATCGCGGTTGCCGGTTTTTATTCTATTATGTCTATAAACTTCCTTGAGAATCCCTCTCTGGTCTAGTCTGGACACTACGCTAACACCGCGTAACCCAATAATAAAAACCGAGGAACTACGGCATAACAGAATTTTGCGTATTCCTCCGTCACGGGAACAATAACAACAACATCCCGCCATATGGATACCAAGGCAGAAGGACAAAATACGGATCAGGTGGGGCTATTTGCTCTGTGGCCCAACGCCCGCAGACAGGAGCAGCAGGTCCTGGATGACCTCGATGCCCGCTTCGACATTCTTGGCATCTATGAAATAGAATGGACGCCCGGCCTGGTCGCCGCAAACTACCAGCGCTTTTATTCCGACCTGCAACTGCGCGGCGTATACCATGCCAATCGCAAGGGGACGGGCAAATTCCTGGCAGTGCCAGTGCGTGACGCCAAACCCGACTTTCAGCAACGCATGACATCCAAAGGCAGCCGTCTCGTCAACGCCAATTTTCTGGATGCGAAAATGCTCTACCGCGAATGGAGCGATGACCTTAACGTCCACTGCTCAGAGACCGTCGCCGAAGCCAATCGGGATGTCACTATGCTGCTGGGCACCAATGCTGCTGACACGCTCGCCAGACGCCACGAATGGTCGGGCAAAGTCGAGAGCCTGCAACGCGATATCACCGGTGCCCATGGCTGGGACAGCCTGAACCACATGTTTTATGTGCTCAACAATGCCGTAAACTATGTCGTCTTAAACAGTGACGTCGCGCGCACGAATGACGCCCGGCACACTATCGAGCTGGCCACCGATGACTACTACGGTTTGCATACGCTACTTAGCAATCGCAATTACCTGCCGCTGCTGCCGGAACAGGGCTGCAGCCTGCCGGTAATGATCGCGGGCCAGAAACGCATGATTGGTTTGCGTTACGTGGGCGATCGCTTTATCGATTCCGACTGGATGCAGGAATTGCTGATAAATCGCAAGCTCGACGAGGATGGCTACTATCGTGCCGACGACGCGAATCATTTTCTGGTCACGGCCTACTGCGCATTGGCGCTGCGCCGCGGCCCGCTGAATATGCGCGAATTTCTTGCAACGGCACCGCCGCCGTCCGGCAGTTTTAGACGCCTCAGGGAAACCGACAGCCCGGCGGAACTGCAGCGACTGCTCAGGCAGGACTTACAGGACCGCATGATCAACCACCCTAAGCCGCTGGACCCGACCGTGTGTTACAACGATTTGCGCACGGACATGCGTTCGGCGAGCGATACGCTGGCTAACTGGAAACTGGCGGGCGCCAGGATCCGGACCCGCTGCAGCGAGCAGCTGGCTGCGCAATACTGGCGCATTCGGGATGGAATTATTTTTTACGCCCCATGGATTAGCCAGGCTCGCAACGGGCTGCGCTCGGCCAACAATTGATTTTTTCATGAAACAAAAGCTGATAGAACTCTTTCGCAATCCGAAATATGCGGGGATCAAGCGCTTCTCTTTCTGGTTGCGCGGACTGCTGTTTCGTGGCACACGCTATACCTGCCCCTGCTGCAATTCGCGATTACGTGGGTTTGTGGGGCGCTCCGGACTTTTCAAAAGCAACAATGACGGCTACTGCCCGCGGTGCAATGCCAAGGCACGTCACCGCAGAATCTGGCTCTATATCCAGGAACACACCAACCTGCTGACCGACCCGCTTAGCCTGCTGGAAGTCGCGCCCTGGTGGTCACTGGCGCGTCGTTTTAGCACCATGAGTTCGCTGCGATACGCGGGCCTTGACCTCGAGGCCAATAATCCATTCGTCAATGTCGTCGGCGATGTGACCACGATACCGCTGCAGACGGATTCCTGTGACGCCGCACTTTGCATACACGTGCTCGAACACGTACCCGACGATGCACGTGCGATGCAGGAGTTGTATCGCGTTCTTAAGCCAGGCGGTTATGCGCTGGTCAGTGTGCCACTGCTGCTCAACGAGACGACCCGTGAAGATCCTTCGGTAACCGATCCGCAGGAACGCAAACGCCTGTTCGGGGAAGTCGGTCATGTCCGCTACTACGGCACGGACTTTATCGAGCGACTAAAATCTGTAGGCTTTAACGTGACGATGAACCCGGCCGACACCGTTAGCACCGACGCGCGCCTGAAGTTCGGGCTGCGTAATGACGAAAATATATTCCACTGCCTGAAACCCGCCTGACCGGGTTCAAGCTGCAGCACTCAATCCCAGTGGAGATTCCTGTGGGCATCCCGCACCGCTTGCACGAGCACAATCGGAAACGTCACCACCCGCGCAATCACCATCAAGCCGAGGAAGATGCTCAGCGTCTGAGTCATCGCGCAAAGCGGCAGCAATAGGTGCATGGCGCTAACACCGGTTCGATAAATATAGGTAATAGAGATCGGCGGCAATGTAGTGTCGTAAACCTCGGGTTCCTGCTCGGGATTCAGTTCGCGCTTTCTGGCTTCGGCCAGCAACTGATAACGCACATGTTCCGCTTGCACGTAAGCCTTGGCGCCACTGCAGGCGGTGATCACGACGCCGACCAGCAAGATCATCATCGGGTCGTACTCAAACCCTGCAAGCAAAATATCCGGCCGGAAATACAAGCCTACCGCTACGCACAACGGGGTTACCGCTTTTATCAGGATATCGGCTATATCATCGAGAAAGCCGCCGAAGAAGGTACTGCCACTCACACGCGCCACGTTGCCGTCCACGTAGTCCAGGATCACATTCAATAGCATTAGCCAGGCACCCGCGACCTGAACCCAGTAGTTGCCCACCATAAGGAGTCCGAGTCCGGCCACGCCAACGACAATTCGGACCCACGTCGTCTGGTCAGCGGTCCAGCCTGCACGGACAAACGGCACCGCCATCCAAAACGAAATATATCGATACACGTGGCTGCGCAGAAAATCCATTTCGACATCGCCGGCCCGGGTCTTGTCGTCATAGGCCCGCTTGATTTTCTCCAGCACGAAGCCCGAATCATTTTCAAACTTGACGTCGGTACTCATATTATTTCTCCGCTCTGCTGCAAGCCGCCTGTCAGCCCCGGGTCACAGACCTCGGCCACTAAGTCGCGCGATTTTCGCGGCCCAGGTACTCGCGTCGCTTGCGCTCACTCCTGAAGATGATTTTCTTAAACGTATTCCACAGATCGGCAATAAACGGCGCAGGGTCACGCCAGGAAAAATAGGTATGCGCCTTGGGTCCGCTCCATGACTCTCGCCAGTCCCGCAGGGTCAGTTCGCCCTTGCGCCAGTAATAAAAAGCGGACTGGAAGTCGTGCCTGAGGTCGACCCACTTGGTATCGCGATACTTCTGCACACGGTTCTCAGGCAGAGGCAAACCCAGCAAATCGCAGTACATCGTGTACAGCAATTCCACGCCGCCGGCTTCTGCAATGCCGGACCGGCCGGTCGGTCGGCCGATATTCGGCTCGATAATGTAATGCTCACCCGTGCGTTCGTCACGCTTGAACTCAACGTAGCCCAGCCCGGCATAAGGGACGCTCGCAAACAGGCGGAGCGATTCGCTCAACACTTCCTCGTTGCGGCATTCCTCGCCCAGCGAACTGAAGCCCACATGCGGTGGCCACTGCCTGAGTTTGCGTGCGATAAATGTGGCCTGAGGCTTGCCGGCGCTGTCGATGTAGCAATTACATGAATACAGACTGTCATCGCCGCCCGGAATCCACTGCTGCAGAATCAGTTCCTCGACCCATTCCTTGCAGCGCTCGTAATGGGCGAGAAAATCTTTTGCATCCGAGACCTGGTATGCCTTGGCCATGGTGTGCCTATCCCAGCTAGAGGATGTAGACGAGGGTTTCAGCACACCCGGGAACTTAAGTTTTTCAGCCGCACGCACCGCGTCATTCTGATTCCTTAACTTGAAGGTTTGCGGCACTTTGAAGCCGTGCTTGACCGCATGATTATAAAAGCCGACTTTGCTGGTCAGCATTTCGACCACTTCACTGTCCGGCGCGGCGATGTGGAACCAGGGATCGAGTTTGTCGCGATGCTCGGCGATGAATCGCACCGTCAGGTCATGGCATGGAAACAACACGGCCTTGGCAGGCAACCTGGGCCCGATTTTCAGCAGCGTGTCGACGATATCCGGCGTCTGGGTGCCGGCAATGACGATTTCTTCGCAGACGTTGGTCTTGCAACAATGGTGCCCGGCATTCTTTGCGATGCCAATGACAGGTATATGGTGACGGGCCAGCGTGCGGGCAGTCTGAATGCCCGCCATACCGTCGAGACCAATGACGATGGCATGCGGATTGGACGATTTAAGCTCGTTGGATGACATGCGTGGCCTTCTTACTGCCCTTCTTATTATTTTATTTTTGCTTATTGGCGATCTTGCCGCGACCCCGTTTGGGGGACCTTTAGGCCTAGCTTAACAAGGACGTATACATAAGTTTAGCCGGCCGGCGGCTTAAAAGTAATGCTACGGTATTGGCTGACATATAAGTTGCTCTGTTTACATAAACTCAGCTGCATAAACGCGGCCGTTCGGACAAAAACCCCAGCATATTCAGGAAAATGCCCGTCGAAATGCAAGCACTGTCGGGTGCACATTCAGCCGTTTCACCACCGCACCGTACAGCAACAAATTCCAGAACACGATGACACTCAGCGTCGCTACAGCCGCACCAACAATACCAAAACGTGGCGCCAGCAAAAGATTGAGGCCAACAAGCAACAACAGCGCCCAGAAAAACACCTGCAGACAATAATCCTGGTGTCCCGTCACATTCAAAAGGTTGCTGAGCGAGCCCATGAATCCGATCAGCCATTGCGACACCGCGAGAATAAGCAGCGCCTGATAACCGACGACAAATTCGGGACCGAAAATATTCAGGATCGCCCTGCCGAAAAACAACAGAATTAGTACGGCGACGGCTCCTCCAACAAACTTGAGCACGGAAGCACGGGCCACAAGCGACTGCATTTGGTCCTGGTCGCCGGCCACATAAAGTCGCGCAACGCGCGGCAACAGCATTGCATCGACAGCATTGACGCCAAAGGCAATCAGGAACGCGACACGAAAACAGGCGTTGAATATCGCGACATCATCAGCGGGCAAATAAAGACCGATGACGACCACCGTGACCTCCGGAAGATAGGAAGTCATGACTACGATGATCAGCAGCGGGATCGCCGTGCGGGTCCAGCGGCGCCGTTCAAACCGCGGTTCCGCATCGCCGTAAACCGGAGCCAGCCGTCGACTTATTATCCAGAGCCCCCCCAGTGCCAGCAGCAAAATCACAAAAAAATGCACACCCATCACGATGTTGGCGGACAAATCACCACCTACGTACCAAATCATTGCAACGAACAGCAGCAACAGGCCCGGGCGCAATACCTGCGCCGGAATGAATGACAGCCTTACCCAGGAGTTGGCGAGCGCGACCGCGCTGTCGAGCCGAATGGATGCAAATAACGGCACGGCCGCCATCGCGAAGGCATAGGCGTAAAAATGCGTGTCGTCGACGAGCACATCGGTGAGCCATGCGAACAACGCAACGCCGGCGGCTACCGCGGAGCCGAACAGAAGTGCGATCTGCCGTCCGGTGCTCACATAGCCCCGGTGATAGCCCGGCAGCTCTTTCTCCAGCGCCTCACCCAGGAACCTTACCGCCGCTTTCGAATAGCCAAGCCCAACCAGGGTCGATAAGAGGATGCATGATGACAGCGCAAAGACATATACGCCCAGCTCCGCGGCACCCATCCAGCGGGCCAGAAACACTTGCGTGGCGAACCCCGCAACCGCGCCACTAATGCGGCATGCAAATACGAAGGTAGAGCCGCGCAGGATGCCCTTGAAACCGATTGCATTCATTAACTGGCTAATTCCCTGTATGGCCGGCTAAACATCGCGCTGGCTGAAAAAACGCCGAAGGCCGCATGCAGTCCGAATTGCTTGGCACGACACCCCCGCTTCCTGCTTATCTTAGCTTAGGCGCTAAATGCTGTCCGGCACCGTTTTACTAATTCCGAAAAAAGCTTTCGAAGCAGTGTTCAGGAGAGCGGCGGACCGACGCGACCCGCCAGGAAACACCCCACCGCTCGTCGAATCCCTGGTCATTACCTCCGGCGGCGCGCTTGCTTAGGACACTAGGCGCTTCCGAGTTGGAGCAAATCCTGCCACAGCACTTCGATAATCCGGTCCGTGCTGCCGTTGCCGTCGAGATCAAGCTCGAGTTGCGCCGACGTGCATGTGGCCGGGTCATCGTTGACGGGGCCAATGGGTACGATACGCACTGACGTGCCGTTTTCGGCGGTAAGCAACAACGCACCGCTGCAGGGACCACCAACGGAAAAAATGATCAGCGGTACCGGCGTTGATAGCTCATAGCGGCCCGGAATCAGCGCTGTGTAGAGGTCGCCACTCACGGTACGCGTCAGGCGAGTCGGACTGACGAACGAATTGTACTCCCCGGTCACCTCAGCACCATAGAGCGCCCGCGCCCGTGCCCCCGTCAGCTGAACGACCGGCGAACTGCCCGAGTAGCTGAGGATGGTCGCATTATCCGGCAGACTATAAGTCGCCGTTAACGCAGCGTCGACGCCCTGGAACTGGTTGGCGACGGCGTCAAAGCCCACGGTGAAAAAACCACCGAATCCCACGTAGTCGGTAACCACGATGTCCAGATTGCCATTCACGATGATGGAAAATGGGAACTGTGTCTGCTGGAAGCAATTAACGAAGCTACCATTAAAGACGTCACCCGCCGTGAACGTACCCGGCACAGCCAGCTCACCGCTGACACTGGCGGACCCATTCGACAGCACGCATCGCGGTGATATAGGCCCGAATGAGCCGGGCACCGAAATCCCCGAGAGCGCATTCCAAAATGCACCGTCTGTGGTGAACTGCGCGCCAGCATCCCGCACCGCTTCCTGGAAGCTAACGGCGGCGGCTATCGCCTCCCCTGCCAGCGCCGCGGCGTTGGCTTCGGTCACACCGGGGGCCACGCTGCCGCCCAGCTCGGCCCAGGTCGTCGGCTGCACCTCGTCGACACTGCCGTTGCCGTCGAAATCGAGTCTTAATTCGACACTGCTTTGGCCGAGCACGACGATCCGGATGGTGGCGCCGTCGAGTCCCGTGATCAGAATCTCACCGGTGTCGGGCGCATCACCTGCAGGGCCGGCGACAGGCACAGGCGTGTCAAAGTCCACTCGACCCTCGAGCACGCGACTAGCCAGCGTGCCGAAGGCGGTCACGACCGACGGATACGGCAGGTCACCCAGATTCGTCTCGACCGTTTCGTCGAAATTGATCAGCGTACGCGTATCGCCGTCGGCCGTGCCCGTCAGCGAATCGCCCAGAAGACGCGTGAATACAACCGGATAATCGAGGCTGTCCAGCGTCAGCTCGAAGCTGCCGTCGGCACTCGTGGTTTCGCCATCTTCAGTAATCGCGAAACTCGTCAGGCTCACATCAGTACGCAACAAGAAAACGTCCGTCAGCGGGTCACCAGCTATAGCCCGAATGATCAGTTGCAGACGGCCATCGGTAACCGCTCCGTCACCGTCGTCGCAATTCGCAAATACGGCGGTAATCCGGTCGCCCACAGAAATGGTGAACGGATCTGACAAATCGGCGGACAGGGTAACCGTGCCGGTCACCAGGCAATCCTCGGGAGGCAGCTCGATGACCTCCTGAATCCCCACGTCCAGGCTCTCGCGACGGAGTGGTTGCAGCACCCCGCTATCGAGGACAAGCGCCGTCGCGCCTGCTCCACCCTCGGCAAGGTCACCCGCCTCGGCTAGCTCGAGCGACGTGTAGACGCTGTCGACGACGACGCCGGCGATCTCGAGCGCATTTACGGAGGTGATTTCGAGGTAGTCGGCTGGCGGCGGTGCAGTCCCGCCTCCTCCGCCTCCTCCGCCACTGCCTATGACACTGGCCAAACCGGCCGCAACAACTGCAACGAGGCCTGCTGCACGCAGCGCTAACGACGAGTTAAGACTCAGCTGTTTCGGTTGCATGAGAATTTCTCCAGATAATGGGGCGACGAATAACGATTACGGGCAAGCTTCTTGCGACCAGCCACGCCGCGAAGGCGCCCAGCGCAATGGCAACAATGTCGAGCAAGTCGAACTGGCCCTGCTGAAAGTAGGCATGCAAATTATCGAATAGCGGCCAGGCCGCCAACTCGAATGGAAGTTGTGGAATTGCGACCGACCACTCGGGCCGCTGCAGCAACTCAAGGAAGGCATCGGTCGCACCCCAGAACAGGCAGGCGACGGCCGCATTCTTCCGTCCGCCGCCAAGCATCAGGGCAGTCAGCACTGCGAAACCAAAAGCGTGGGCAAAGGACGGCGCGCGGCCCGACCAGGCGCCGAGGCGCAGCGCGGGGCCGCCAGCTTGTGCGTCAGCGGTCCAGGCAAGCAAATAGACGGTTGACCAGTCGCGACCCAGCAAATAGATCGCCGCACCCGCCAGTAGTGCGAGTATTGCGGTGATCCAGGCCCGCTGCGCCGACTGCATCTTGGAACTCCTCTACGGAAGCTTTACAGGTTATTAATCTAGCACGCCGCATCCCTTTATGCGCTGCCCCGAACCAGCGGCGAGATGAGGATATATACGTATGGGCGCGGCTTGCTCAGGATCTGTCTCTGGCATCATTTGCTGCGGAGTGACGCGACCAATGGCTGGCCCACCGTGTTACTGTGTTTGTTAGCTGGCTAAACATGTATCGTTAGCTTTCGGCAGCCGCAGGAGATCTTCCGGCAACTTGCAGGCACGCTTTTTTGTTACGGGTGCGAACAGGACACATCCATCTCACCACCATGAGCCTCAACCGAGAAAAAATTCTGACGCCGTTTTCGCTGGTTGTTGCGATTTTAATGATGACTCACCCCGGCCCGCCCCCTGACGCCGCCGATACTGATGACTCCGACTCTGATACCCAGGGAGGCCTCATGCTGACTGACTTTACTGCTGATACACCCGACCTGCGCTGGTATGTGCAGAACGATAACGTGATGGGCGGTCGAAGCCAGGGCGGTTTCGAAATCGCCGCGGAAGGCCAACTGATTTTCGCCGGGAGCACAAATACGAACGGCGGCGGTTTCAGTTCGATCCGCACGCGCTCCCTGCAATTCAACCTGTCAAAGTATGACGGGATTCGATTACGCGTGAAGGCCGATGGCCGACGCTACACCTGGCAACTGCAAACCGATGCGCGATACCGCGGCTACCGAATCAGTTACTGGGCTGAATTCGATACGCGCGATGGCGAATGGATCACCGTCGATATTCCTTTCTCGCGCTTCTACCCCCAGGTCCGGGGCTACAAACTGGATGAACCGGAATTCGACCCGGGGAAGATAACGGAACTGGGCCTGTACATATACGACAAACAAGATGGCCCCTTTGAGCTTCGCTTGGACAGCATATCCGCCTATTCCGCTGAATAAGCCACTAAAAGCGGCTGATAGACAGGGTCTGCCGGACAGACGTCGGCACGCTAACACTGTATCGAGGGAGGGTGCCTATCTCTTAGGCTGCTTTATTGCAGCTCGACGCTTAAAGTAATCCTTCAGATCACTCGCCGTCAAAAAGTACAGGCAACTGACTGCTATCAAAACCGCTACCACTGATATAAAAATTTCCATTGTTCGCTCCTTGTAACGCTATGACCATCGTGGCCCTTCCATCCCTTTGGCAAAACCTCACCGCTTAACTCAGTAGACGGCTGTAGCCGCTTCGCCTGCCGCCATTGCACTCTCGGGCAGACGATTAACAGCAACCATCACCTCGTTGCGCCGAAAGAAGGGCAGCGAAAACGGTGCATTGTAGGCAGCACGTTCAATTTCGCCGACCGGCGCCAGATCCTCCTCTGACAGCAAGCGTTCCAGCTGGCGTTCGTTCTCAGTGTAGTTGGATTCAGTCCAGCGCCCCGCAAATCTTTTCACCGCCATTAAGCGGCCAGGTACTTCGCGCACATACACGCGGGGGTCCGCCGGTTGCGGCGCCGTTTCCAACGTGTAGTCAGCTGGGAGGGCAAAACTGACTCGCCACCCATTTTCAGCCGCAGCCTGCTGCACAGGCACCGTCATTGAAATCTTCTCGCTTGCACTCTGCGACACAGGCGTCGTCATCGCTATCTTTGACTGACTTTTATTGGCGCCGGTGATATAGCGAAACAGCCGCCGGAATCCTTCTTTACTGGCCGCATCGGCATCACGCGCATTGTCAATCACAGTTTCGGAAACGAGGTAAGGCTCGTACTGTCGATACTCGAGATC
>JARRLL010000012.1:0-39814 GCA_037387125.1 Gammaproteobacteria bacterium
TCCCTAATCCTTTTAACTTCCTTTCGACTCAAACCAGTCATAACCGCAACCCTGGAAATATTAGTGGCTCGACCGCGCACTCCGAAGCCCTCTGTCGCTTCGGTAATAAACGCAGCCTTGGCTGCCTCCGAAAATTCCCTGTAGCCTATTCCGGCTCGCAGAAGGGTCTTGGCCAAGGGTCGAAGAGCCGCGAAAAGTGCTTTGAGGATGCGGCTCTGGAGTTGACTAGTCATGCGCCGCAATATAGGAAAGTGGCCGAATAAGGTCAATATTGACCATTTACGGCAAAACTACAGAAAAATTGCAGATATTCGGCGCGCCTGTCCGGGGGCACGCAGCCTGACCTCTTCGTGGGTCAGGTGCGCTCACTCCTAAGCTATACGCCCAAACGGTTTCGGAAATTCTCTTCGTTTAAAGTCTCGACCCCCAGACTGCGAGCCTTCTCCAGTTTGGAGCCCGGTTTATCGCCGTAGACGACGTAATCTGTTTTGCTCGAGACACTGCTTGTCACCTTGCCGCCGCGCTCTTTTATTGCGCGCTTTGCTTCATCACGCGACATTGATTCAAGCGTGCCGGTTACCACCAGCACCTTGCCATCGAATACACCTGTATTGGCAGATTTAGCGGGCGGATTGTGGATGCGAACACCGGTCTTGCCTGTCAATTGCGCGATGATTTCAAGGTTATGCGGTTCGTCAAAAAATGCGGCCACATGCTCAGCAACCACCGGGCCAACGTCGTTCACTGCCTGCAATTCTTCGGGATCCTTCGCGGCATTCACGAGTGACTCCAGACTGCCAAAGTGATTGGCGAGATTTTCAGCGGTCGCTTCCCCGACCTCGCGTATCCCAAGTGCATAGAGAAAACGGGCCAGCGAAACATCTTTACTCGCCTGAATTGCGGCCATCAATTTGTTAGCCGATTTATCTGCCATGCGTTCCAGGCCGGCGAGCGTCTCGCTATTAACGCGCTCCGGATCGAACAAATCTGCCGGTGAGCGCACGAAGTCGCCATCGACCAGTTGATCAATCAATTTGCTGCCGAGGCCTTCAATATCCATGGCTCGACGGGAAACGAAGTGTTTTAGAGATTCCTTGCGTTGCGCGGAGCAGAATAGCCCGGCACTGCAGCGAGCTACTGCTTCGCCCTCGGGACGGCTGACATCCGAGCCACATACAGGGCAACTGTCAGGCAGCGAGACTTTGCGTGCGCCTTTAGGTCGCCTGTCACGCACTACCGACACGACCTCGGGAATAACGTCGCCGGCTCGACGAATGAAAACAGTGTCCCCTACCCGCACATCCTTGCGGTTCAGCTCATCAATATTGTGCAAGGTTGCGTTGGAAACTATGACTCCACCCACCGCGACCGGCTCCAGCCGAGCCACAGGAGTCACCGCTCCGGTCCGCCCTACCTGCCAGTCGATGGCCTTGACGGTCGTCAGCTCTTCCTGGGCAGGAAACTTCTGGGCTATGGCCCAACGCGGGGCACGCGAAACGAAACCCAGCCGTACCTGCTGGGCGTAGGCATCGATTTTGTATACCACCCCGTCAATCTCGTAGGGCAGCGCATTTCTTTGCTCCGCAAGGCGCTCGTAATATTCCCAACAACCGTCAATGCCCATGACGACTGCGGCTTCGGGACACACCCTGAAGCCCCATTCGGCCAGCAGCTTCATTGTCTCGCTGTGCGAATCCGGCAACTGCCCACCCTCAACGATGCCGGTTCCGTAGACAAACATGCTGAGTGGTCGGGAAGCGGCTACCGCCGGGTCGAGTTGTCGCAGGCTTCCGGCGGCAGCATTGCGCGGGTTTGCGAAAACCTTTTCTCCTGCGTCGCTGGCACGCTGATTGAGTTGCTCGAAGCCTGCCCTGGGTAAATAAACTTCCCCACGGGCCTCCAGGACCTCAGGATATCCGCTGCCCGCCAGACGCAACGGCACGGCACGTATCGTGCGGACGTTATGGGTGACATCCTCACCGGTTCTCCCATCGCCCCGGGTTGCCGCAACCACGAGACTCCCCTTTTCGTAGCGCAGGCTGATAGCGACACCATCCAGCTTCGGCTCTGCGGCAAAGACCAGCGCCTGCGTATCGCCGAGCCTGTCCTGAATGCGCCTGCCGAACTCGTCCAACTGCTCCCGGCTAAAGGAATTATCGAGGGACAACATGGGGACCGTATGGGTCACGCTACCAAACTGCGTTTGCGGCGACCCGCCAACCCGTTGTGTCGGCGAATCGGGAGTAATTAACTCGGGATACGACTGTTCGAGATTACGTAACTCGCTAAACAAGCGATCGTACTCGGCATCCGGTATTTCGGGATCATCGAGCACATAGTAACGATGATCATGGTAGTTAATCGCGTCGCGCAACTTAGCAACGCGAAGCTTCACTTTTTCCGGCAACGGGTCGGTGGTCATTTTTGCTGCGGCAGCTTAAGCATCGACGCTACTGAAGCGCTGGTTTCTGCGCAGAAACTCGATTACTTCCTCACGCATGTACCTTTCGCGCTGCACACTTAATGCACCGCCACGCTCGTCAACCAGTCGCCCGCCAACATCTTTAACAACTCGGCGGGCCGTTTCGAGCATCGAATCAAATAAGCTCACACCGTTCTCCGGCGCAGGTAACACCATGAACACGCTGACACCCTCGTAATAGGAATCTTTCAGTTTGGTCAGGTCAAATGAACCTGGCTCGACGAGGCTGGCCACGCTGTAACGGATACGAGGAATGTCTTCCTCGCTCATGCTATGGAAGATGCCATATTTGCCATGCGTCAAACCCGCTCCGCGCAGGGCCAGAATCATTTTTTCTGCGGCAAATTGCTCATTCAGCTGGGGCAAAATGCGCACGGTAACAACCATGGAATCGGGCGATAACTTAGGCGACAAGACCTGCGGCTCGGGGGGCTCCGCATCCGGAACGGCGGTTTCATCGGCGTCCGCTGGTTCAACCGATTCGTCTTGCTTAGGCCTGCGCAGCCGCAGTTTCGGCAGTCGCCAGGAAAACCAGCCTCGGCTATAGGCAAAGACACCCGCAATAACCAGCAGGCCAACCAGCAAAAGCACCCATCTGAATGAATCCACGACAGCAACCTTTGCCTAAAACCCGGTTACCCAGCGAGCTTAACCGCCTGATCAATATCGACTGATACGAGCCGTGACACACCCGGCTCGCCCATGGTTACGCCCATCAATTGACTGGCAAGCTCCATCGTAACCTTGTTATGCGTGATGAACAGAAACTGCACATTTGCGGACATCTCGCGCACGATATCGCAAAACCGTCCGACATTAGCATCGTCAAGCGGCGCATCGACCTCGTCCAGCAAACAGAAAGGTGCCGGATTCAACTCGAAAATCGAGAAAACCAGCGCCACGGCCGTAAGTGCCTTTTCTCCACCGGATAACAGATGGATGCTGCTGTTCCGCTTACCGGGCGGTTGCGCCATCACGGTAACGCCTGCGTTAAGCAGATCGTCGCCTTCGAGGCTCATGTACGCATGACCACCGCCAAACAGACGCGGGAATATGCGTTTCAGACCAGCATTTACATTGTCGAAAACTTCCTGGAAACGCGCTCGCGTTTCACGATCGATCTTGCGAATCGCTTTTTCGAGCGTCTCGAGCGCGCTGGTCAAGTCCTCAAACTGCTCAGCCAGATATTTTGCACGTTCAGACTGTTCCTCGAACTCTTCGATCGCCAAGAGGTTTACCGTACCTATGCGGTCAAGGCTGCGCTGAATCTGTTCCTTGCGGGCCGACCATGACTCGGCGCTGTAGTCTTCCGGCAACTCGTTTTGCACGGTCTCCAACTCAAGCCCCGTCTCGGCAAATTTTTCCATAAGGCTTTCACGACGAATCTCCAGTTCGCGGGTCGCCATTCTCAGCTCGTCGACCCGGTCCCGAGTTTCGTTCACGATCTTGTCCTGGTCTACGCGCCGCGCCTCCTGGCCGCGCAGGGCCTCGTTCGCCTTTTCAAGCTGTTCGTGCTTACCGCGCAATTCGCCGTCAACGGTTACTTTTAAGGCCAGCTGTTCCTGCAACTTGTCATGCAGCTCCGTCAACGGCAATTCACCCTTACTCAGATGCGCTTTAAGCGTTTCAAGCCGCTCGTTAAGTTGCTGACGCTGCGTCAAGGCCCGCTCCAGGGTCGTCGTCGCCGAAGCCCTGGAAGAACGCTGCGATTGCACCTCAATCGTCAAGTCCTGGTAGCGTTCGCGATCCGCCGCTGCTTGCTTGCGATTGGCTTCAATTTCAGCCAGCAATTCGCGTTGCTGCTCCTTAAGGCCACCCTCCCTGCCCAGGAGTTGCTGGCTTTGCTCGGCTGCTTGATTGAGCCGCGCGCCTGCGTCGCGGATAGACTGCTCGACGTCTTCGATATTGGCGTCGATGCTCTGACTGTCTTCACCCAGCGCCAGCACTCGCTGGCGGGAACGCTCCAGGTCATTGCGCAAACCCGACAGCTCGGCCGCGGCCGAAGCGTGTTCTTTCGCCGCGGCATTCTGACTGGCGTGCAGCTGACTCCGTACCTGCTCCAGTCTTTCAATTTCCTTCTTGAGACTGGCTCTTTGCTCGACTGCACGTTCAACGCTACGTTCAAGTGCGCCGATGCTGTCATTCAACTCGCGCATTTGGGTTTCACGCGTCAGCATTCCGCCCGCTTCGACGTCACGACGCGCAACACGCACCCATGTGCGGCTGAGCCACACGCCCTCGGGCGTTATCACAGACTCGCCGGTTGCGAGTCGCGAACGAATTTGCATGGCCTCGTCGAGTGACGCGGCGGTCCATACTCGCGCAAGGACTTCCGCAGCGGGTCCTGCATTATTAACTTTTGCCAGCAACCGGCCAGGTTCCGAATCCTGCACATACTTGAGCGGATCACTTTCGAACAGCAGTACATTTCCGGCGGGCAATCGCTTCAGGTACGAATCGAAGCCATTGACTGATACGGCCTGCAAAAACTCCCCAAGCACAGCCTCCACCGCGACTTGCCACTGGTCATCCACCTGAATGGTCTGCGCCAAACGCGGATGCGCATCCAGCCTGTTTTCCGCCAACCACTTAACTGCCTGATTTTCGTCTCCGCCCAGGGCCGCTTTCTGCAGCGTCTGCAGCGCCTCAAAACGCGCCCTGCCGGCATCCAGCTTGCCGCGCATCTCGGCCAGCTCACCGGCCAGATCCTCTTCACGGCCACGCTGGTTATCGAGGTCCTGCACCACCTCTTCAAGTCGCCGCTTCACTTCGTTTTCGCGCTCGGCTGAATCCACCTCTGCACGAACCTGATACGCCAGTTTTTCCTCCAGGCTATCCAGCGAGATATCACTGCGCTCGGTTTGGAGACTGCTTCTGCGCGACTGCAACTGCGTCAGCTGTGATTCGAGGTGCTCAATACGGGCTTTTTCAACCTCACCCGCGCGCCGCGACTCGTTCAGGTCGTTGCTAAACCGGTTCCAGTTTTCCTGCCAGCGGGCTAATTCAGCCTCGCTCTTTTCAAGCAGGCTCGTTGACGATTGGGCCGCCTCCTGCACCTCATTCAAATTGGGCGCCAAAGCCGCGATCTTCTGGTCCAGCTCTCGCAGCTGAGCTTCGTCGAGGTCTATCTCGCGACTGAGCTCATCCAGCTGCTCCATAGTCTCTTCGAGATCCTGCTTCTGCCGCTCACGCGTAGACTTGTTGTGCTCGATGGCCTGCTCAAGATGCGATATTTCAAGGTCGACCGAATAATGCCTGGCCTGGGTTGCGCTCAGCTCGTCGCCAATAAGTATCTGCTGCTGACGCGCCTCCTCTATTTCGGCCTCGATTTTACGCAGCGTCGCGACACCCGACTCGTAGTCGGTTTTTATGCGCTCGAACTTCATCCGCTGCGACTGCGTTTCTTCGTCGAGCTTGCCCAGATTAATAGCCAGCAATTCGGCTTCGATGCGGCGCAAGTCTTCCTTTAAGACTTTGTGCCGTTCTGCAGCTCGCGCTTGCTTCTGGAGGTGCTGCAATTGATTTTCCACTTCCTCACGCAAGTCACTGAGGCGGTCGAGGTTGTCACGCGTATGTCGAATGCGGTTTTCCGTTTCGCGGCGACGCTCCTTGTATTTTGAGATGCCGGCCGCTTCTTCGAGGTGGGCGCGCATGTCTTCGGGCTTTGCTTCGATCAGGCGCGAGATCATGCCCTGCTCGATAATGGAATAACTGCGCGGCCCCAGGCCTGTGCCCAGGAAAATGCCGGTTATGTCCTTGCGCCTGCACCGGACGTTATTGAGGAAATACTGCGATTGACCATCGCGCGATACCGTTCGGCGCACCGAGACTTCACCATAGCGGGCGTACTGACCGCCAATAGCTCCGTCGGCGTTATCGAAAAAAAGCTCGATTGAAGCAGCGCCTACCGGTTTACGATTAGCCGAACCGTTGAAAATAACGTCGGTCATCGAGTCGCCGCGCAGGTTTTTGGCCGACGATTCGCCCATAACCCAACGTATCGCATCGATTACGTTCGATTTTCCGCAACCGTTAGGGCCAACCACACCGACCAAGTTGCTGGGCAACATGATGGTCGTCGGATCGACAAAGGATTTGAACCCGGATAGTTTGATTTTACTTAGTCGCATGATATCTGCCTGACATCCCTATCGCAGCCGAACGGGCTTTAAACCCGCTACCCAAATGTTTGCAGATCGTTCGCGTTTGACCCATAGCCAGATCCGCATTCGCAAGGTCCATAGTCAAACCAATGTTTGCGGCCGGAGCGTCCCGCCCGTAGCCGGTTTGTTAGCGCTGGTGTAAAGTAGCCGCTTATCCAAAAAACAATAACGCCAGCTGCACCAAGGCAAAACCTATGGAAACCAAGGATCAGAACTCCGCTGTAGGCTCCCCCCGCAGGGAACTTGAAACGTTCAACAACCCTAACCCAGGGCGGGATTATAGCATCCGAATTCGAATCCCGGAGTTCACCTGCCTGTGTCCGAAAACAGGTCAACCGGACTTCGCCACCCTATTTCTGGACTATATACCCGAAGCCGCCTGTGTGGAACTAAAATCCCTGAAACAGTATGTGTGGTCGTTCCGGGACCAGGGCGCCTTCCACGAAGCCATTACCAACCAGATACTCGATGACCTGATCGCGGCCCTGGCGCCCCGATACGGCCGTCTGACAGCCATTTTCAATGTCCGCGGGGGCATCTATACCACCGTGGTAGCCGAACACCGCGCCGCCAGCTGGTCGCCCGCCACCCCCGAAATTCTGCCCCCTCCGGTAGACCCCTCAGCGGCCGCCTGAACCGGCCAGACGGGCCGTACCCGCGCCCGTGACCCCCAACTTCCCAAATCAGCGAAAAAACCGGCTTCCCACGGGCCAATCACTCTGTATAATCCGCCATTTTGCAGACGCCCCATCGGGTAAACGCAGGGACTGAAAGATGGCCGCAAGAAAGAAAGTAGCGAAAAAATCTACTAAAAAACGTAGCAGCAAAAAAGCTGCAACCAAAGCCACCAAGAAGAAGGTGAGCCGCAAAAAGACTGCGGCTAAGAAAAAGGCCTCGAAGAAAAAAGCGGCCCGGAAAACTTCGACCAAGAAAAAAGTGAGCCGCAAGAAAGTGGCGAAGAAGAAGGCCAGCAAGAAAAAAGCCGGCCGCAAGAAAGTTGCGAAGAAGAAAGTCAGCAAGAAAAAAGTCAGCAAGAAGAAGGCCAGTAAGAAAAAAGTCAGTAAGAAAAAATCGGCCGCTAAATCGTCGAAACGGGCTTCGAAGAAACGGACTTCGAAGAAGAAAACTTCAAGGAAGAAAGTGAGCAAGAAAAAACCCAGCAAGAAGAAAGTCAGCCGCAAAAAAGTTGCGAAAAAGAAGGTCGGCAAGAAAAAGGCAGCGGCTAAAAAGCCTTCGACCAAAAAGAAGGCCGCAAGCAAACCAAAGGTAAGTAAAAAGAAGACGGCTGCCAAAGCCTCTGCTGCAACTGCGCCGAAGGCTGAGGAGACTGCGGTCAAACGCAAAATCGCAATCAGCAAACCGGAAATTAAGCGTCCGGCCAGAAACCTTACTTATTCACCCATCAAACCTGCGGATCATTTGCCGGTTCGCCCAAAGCGACGCAAGAAAAAGGTCAACGATGACCAGCTTATTCACGGTATCGCTCCGTATATACCCGCTAAAGGCGAGGAATACATGAGTGATGGCCAGCTGGAGCATTTCCGCAATATTCTCACAGCCTGGAAAACAGAGCTGATGCAGGAAGTCGATCGCACTGTGCATCACATGCAGGATGAAGCCAGTAACTTCCCCGATCCCAACGATCGCGCAACGCAAGAGTCGGAATTCGGGCTTGAGCTGCGCACTCGCGATCGAGAGCGGAAATTGCTCAAAAAGATAAGCCAGGCACTGGCTCGTGTTGACGAAGGCACTTACGGCTACTGTGAAGAAACGGGTGAGGAAATCGGACTGAAGCGGCTCGAAGCTCGCCCGGTTGCCACCTTGTGCGTAGAAGCGCAGGAACGTCGGGAGGTGGCGGAGCGCCAGTACAGGGATCAGGACGACCGCTACCGGTGATCAGGGTGCCGGTACTTTGCAGCTAAATGCCGGCAGAAACTCCGCAAGCTTACCGCGGTCGATTCGCTCCCAGTCCTACCGGGCCGTTGCACTTCGGCTCTCTGGTAACCGCCGTCGCCAGCTACCTGCAGGCACGGGCGCAATCCGGGGAATGGCTGGTTCGCATCGAAGATCTCGACCCGCCGCGCGAGTCGCCCACCGCCGCTGACGCGATACTGCGCGCGCTCGACATCCACGGATTCGAATTCCCCGCCCCGCTCTACCAGAGCAGCCGACTGGAACATTACGAAGCAATCATCAACGGCCTGCTGGACGAAGGCCGCGCTTATCGATGCGCATGCTCCCGGCGAATCATCAGCAGTGGGCGAGCGCGCAAAGGCCCCGCCGGTCTGATTTACCCGGGAACCTGCCGCGATGTTGCCCATCCGCCCGGACAGTTGCCGCTGGCGGTGCGCCTTAAAACCTATGCAGAGACTTTGACGTTCGTAGACGCGATTCAGGGTCGGCAGTCCTGCGCCATCGCAAGTGATATAGGCGATTTCCTCATCCGTCGTGGCGATGGGCTGATCGCCTACCAACTCGCCGTAGTTGCAGATGACCAATACCAGGGAATCACGGAGGTCGTCCGCGGAACTGACCTGCTCTGCGCCACGTTCATGCAGCTCTGGCTGCAAAAAATCCTGGCTTATGACAAACCGGGCTACGCCCACATTCCGATCGCCACCGATCCGAATGGCCAAAAATTATCAAAACAAACAAAGGCATTAGAGATAAATTCTAAAACTCCAGTAAGTAATATTTACCAAGCTTTTGTTTTTCTTGATATGCAGCCAGATGAAACCCTGAAAGCCTCGTCAATAGACGATTTGTGGGCCTGGGGAACAGAAAACTGGCGCCCGCAAGCTATTGCCGGCCAACAGAAAATTGTCGATGAGAGTATGATATTGCGGTGAATCGAACCTTGGAGCATGAGTCGCTGTCTATTTCAGCACTGCATATTTAACTAAAGCCGCATTCGCTGCGACTTGGCGCATCGGCTTGCCAACAAGGGGAGCTCCCCATGAACGAAGCGCGTTTGATTCGAAAATACGCAAATCGCCGGCTGTACGATACCGTCCGCAGCCGTTACGTCAATCTGGCAGATGTTCGCAATCTCATAGCTGAGGGTGTGCGTGTCCGCGTCGTCGAGCAGTCGACGTCGAAAGACATCACCAATAGCATCTTGCTGCAGATCATCGGCAGCATGGAACGTGATGACGGCGCTCTGCTGACTACCGGGTTTTTAACCGACCTGATTAAGGCCGCAGGAAGCGAGTCCGACCCGGGCCTGCCGCAACGATTGCAGTCGGCTCTGCGCAGCGCGCTGCCAGCGCCCGCACTGCACCAGTAGACGCGGTAAGCGACGGTACAAAAAAAGCCTTCCTGGGAAACCAGGAAGGCCATTTTTTCTGCGCGCGCTACTCTCAAATATCAAGCAGCAATATCAAGCAGCAATATCAAGCAGCTTCCAGATCGCGCATGCTGAGCCTTACACGCCCCTGACGATCGACTTCGAGCACTTTCACCTTGATGATGTCGCCTTCGGCCAGTTTATCGCTGACCTTCTCAACACGCTCATCAGAAATTTGCGAAATATGCACGAGTCCATCTTTGCCAGGCAGAATCGTGACAAACGCTCCAAAGTCCATCAGCCGCGCTACTCGGCCCTCATAGATCGCACCGACTTCCACCTCAGCGGTAATCAGCTCTATGCGGCTTTGCGCTTCACGGCCGGCGGCCCCATCCACTGACGCGATTTTGACCGTACCGTCATTATCGATGTCGATCGTCGCACCAGTCTCTTCTGTAATAGCCCGAATCGTCGCGCCGCCCTTCCCGATTACGTCGCGAATTTTCTCAGGATCAATCTTGATGGTAACGATCGTCGGAGCCCAGTCGGAAACGTGATCACGAGACGAACTGATCACCTTCGCCATCTCACCAAGTATATGCAGGCGAGCATCGCGGGCCTGAGCCAGTGCATCCTGCATAATTTCTTTAGTAATCCCCTGGATCTTGATGTCCATCTGCAGGGCAGAGACGCCGTCCGTCGTGCCGGCTACCTTGAAGTCCATGTCGCCGAGATGGTCTTCGTCGCCAAGAATATCAGTCAACACCTTGAAACGATCGCCGTCTTTCACGAGACCCATGGCGACACCGGCGACGGGAGCCTTGATAGGCACGCCCGCATCCATCAGCGCCAGGCTCGTGCCGCAGACGCTGGCCATTGAGCTCGAGCCATTGGACTCAGTAATTTCAGAAACCACGCGAATGGTATAGGGGAACGCATCAGCTGCCGGCAGTACCGCCTGGATGCCGCGACGAGCCAAGCGACCATGGCCGATCTCCCGTCGTTTCGGCGAGCCTACGAAACCCGTCTCACCCACGCAGTACGGCGGGAAATTGTAATGCAGCATGAAGCGGTCACGGATTTCGCCGTCCAGCGCATCGATAATCTGCGCATCACGATCGGTGCCCAGCGTTGCCACTACAATCGCCTGAGTTTCGCCGCGCGTAAACAGCGCAGAACCGTGCGTACGTGGCGTCACGCCGGTGCGCACGGCGATCGGACGCACCGTAATGGTGTCGCGACCGTCAATGCGGGGGGCGCCGCTGAGCACGCGCTCACGAACTATCTCGCCTTCCAGTTTGTGGAACTGGCTTTTAACCTCTTCCGCATCAAACTGCCCTTCGCCGTCTGCGGGTACCAGGGCCGCGACTGCGGCTTCACGAATCTCACCAATCCGCGCGTAACGTTCCTGCTTGTCGGAAATCTGATAGGCCTCCGTCAATGCCGCCGCCGACTGAGCCTTAACGGCATCAGCAAGGGCTACATTCGCTTCCGGAGCCGCCCATTCCCATGCCGGCTTGCCAGCTTCAGCAGCAAGCTCTTTAATCGCATTGATCGCGACTTGCATTTGTTCGTGACCGTATACGACTGCTCCGAGCATGACATCTTCGGGCAAACAATCAGCTTCCGACTCAACCATCAGCACCGCATCAGCAGTACCCGCAACCACCAGGTCGAGAGCTGAAGCCGCCAGTTCCGTCTTGGTCGGATTCAGTACGTAGTCGCCGTCGATATAACCGACCCGCGAGGCTGCTATCGGCCCCTGGAAGGGCATGCCCGAAAGCGCCAGCGCTGCGGATGCTCCGAGCATCGCCGGAATATCCGGGTCAATTTCGGGATTCAATGAAATGACCGTTGCGATAACCTGCACTTCGTTCTGAAAACCTTTTGGGAAAAGCGGTCTCACCGGACGGTCTATCAGCCGTGAGGTCAGCGTTTCTTTTTCAGACGGGCGGCCTTCGCGCTTGAAGAACCCACCAGGTATCTTGCCGGCGGCGTATGTTTTTTCCTGGTAGTTAACGGTGAGCGGGAAAAAATCTCGCCCTGGTATCGCCTGCTTCTGCCCCACCGCGGTCACGAGCACCGCTGTATCAGCTATATTGACGATGACTGCACCGTCTGCCTGACGTGCGATTTCACCAGTTTCGATACTGACTTCATGCGCGCCGAATTTGAACGTCTTTTTAATTGCTGCCACTTTCTCTTACCTTTTTCCTATATTGATGGCACATGAAACCGACGATTAACCCTTGCTAATCGTTGGCTGCTTCATATGCGTTGGCCTTTCCCATGTGTGCGAGACGCCTTCCGGAAAACTACCGTTAACCGATTCCGAGCTTTTACAGCCGGCCGGTAAACGATGCGGGGAGGAGCGTCCTGCGCGTCTAAGAACGGGTACTCAGCGACGAAGGCCGAGTCGCGTAATCACTTCGCGATAGCGCTCGTGATCTTTTGCTTTGAGGTAGTCAAGCAACTTGCGGCGGTTGTTTACCATCTTCAACAGACCACGCCGTGAGTGGTGATCTTTCTTGTGTGTGTTGAAGTGCTCGGTCAACTCGCTAATACGCGCCGACAACAACGCAACCTGAACCTCCGCTGAACCGGTGTCCCCGTCGCCACGCTTGTATTCCTCAATAATGTTGGTTTTTTGTGCTCCCGAGAGAGACATCAGAACTTACTCCTGTCTGTTACTTTGTGCTCTTGCATTGCGCGCGGTATTGTACCCGCAGAATCGACCCTGTAACACCCTGATTTTCGATTTATTTTTTGCAGTGTAGAGTGTCGGCCATGGCCGGCTAGCCGCTCAAAAACAGCCTTTTGGGCGCTATCCTGCCGTCCGGCAGAACCTCGCCCACCCCCAGGAAGCCCTGCTGCTTGTCATAAACCCGGACCAGGCCCTCGATGCCCTTTGCCGCATGCCCCACGGGGTTGCCGTTGAGGAGATAGTGGGCCTCGGTAGCAGACAGGGTGACGGCCGAAAATTGCTTGAGGGCCGAATCGGCCGGAATTAGCAGGCTGTCGAGGGCGGCCACATCACTCGCCAGGTCCTCGATCTGCGCCAAAGTGACCATCCGCCCGGCATCGAAAGGTCCCAGCTCGGTGCGCCGCAGCGTCTGCACGTGCGCCAGCGTGCCCATGGCCTCCGCCACCGTTTCGACCAGCGTCCGAATATAGGTTCCTTTGCTGCAGCGCACACGTAGCACCGGGTGTCGCGGGTCAAATTTGACGATTTCGATTGCGTAAATGCGTATCTTGCGCGGAGCCCGATCAACTTTTTCCCCGGCCCGGGCCAGCTCATAGAGCCGTCGCCCCTCGTGCTTCAGGGCTGAGTACATCGGCGGCACCTGCTCGATCTCGCCAAGGTGTTCTGCGATAGCCTGCTGCAGTGCTGATTCGCTCACCTCGGCCACCTCAGCGGTCGCGACGATCGCCCCTTCAGCATCGGCAGTATCTGTTTGCGCACCGATACTAGCGGTCACCTCGTAGGTTTTATCCGCATCGAGCAGCCAGTGGGATGCTTTGGTGGCGTGACCGAAGCACAACGGCAGCAAACCGCTCGCCAGCGGGTCCAGGCTCCCGGTATGGCCCGCTTTGCGCGCGTTAAAAATGCGCTTGACGGTTTGCAAGGCGCGGTTGGAGGTCAGCCCTACCGGCTTATCCAGCAACAGTATGCCGTTCACATCTCGATAGTTTCGGCGCATGGGCTACCCGATAAGACCTCGGCAGGTTTCAGCCTTCGTTCTCGTCGGACTCTTCGGAACGGCCCGGTTCGCCCCCCGCATCCTTCTGCCTGACATCTGCTATTAACCGGTCTATCTCACGGGCATGGCTTTGCGTCTGATCGAGCTCAAAACGCAATTCAGGCACGCGCCGCACCGTAAGATCCTTAGCCAACCGGCTGCGCAAAAAACCCATGGCGCTGCCGAAGGCAGCATCCAGCGAGACGGGATCACCTTCCACCTGCAGGAGGGTGTAATAGACCCATGCAACGCTGAGGTCGCGTGACACCCGGACGCCCGTGATAATCACGTTCGACAGGCGCGGGTCGCGGACGTCGGTGCGAATGACATCGCTGAGAATTCGCTGGATCTGATCCTCGATCCTGCGACTACGGGGAAAATCCCTCGGCATATCCTTAGGCGTCTATGTTTTTGCGGACGTCCGCGCCACTTCGATGCGCTCGTAGCACTCGATCTGGTCGCCGACTTTTACGTCGTTGTAATTCTTAACGCCGATACCGCATTCAGTTCCCGCCCTGACTTCATTGACGTCATCTTTAAAGCGCCGCAGCGACTCGAGCTCCCCTTCGTAGATCACAGTATCGTCACGAAGAACCCTGATCGGGTTACTGCGCTTGACGAAGCCATCCACGACCAGGCAGCCGGCAATATTGCCCAGCTTCGGAGAACTGAACACATCCCTGACTTCCGCCAGTCCGACAATCTGCTCGCGAATCTCGGGCGAAAGCATCCCGGTTGCGGCGGCCTCAACGTCCTCGATCGCTTCGTAAATAATGCTGTAGTAACGAACCTCGACACCCGACTCCTTGAGCGCGTTCCGCGCAGCGCCGTCAGCGCGAACGTTGAAGCCAATCACGATCGCGTTGGATGCGGCCGCAAGATTCACGTCCGATTCGGTGATGCCACCAACACCGGCACTGATAACCTTGACCGTTACCTCGTCGTTCGAAAGCTTCATGAGCGCATCCCGCAGCGCCTCTGCACTGCCATGCACGTCAGCCTTGACCAGTATCTGCAAGGACTTTAATTCGCCGCTTTGCATCTGCCCGAAGACATCTTCCAGCTTCGCCGCCTGCTGCTTGGCGAGTTTGGCATCGCGGGAACGACCGTGACGGAACTGGGCAACCTCACGCGCTTTGCGCTCATCGCCTACCACCGCAACTTCGTCACCTGCGCTGGGAGTACCTGACAAGCCCAACAATGCGACAGGCTTTGACGGCCCGGCCGACTCGACCTCCTGGCCATGCTCGTCCATCATCTTGCGCACGCGGCCAAAAACTTCTCCGGCGACGACTGAATCCCCCTGCTTCAGGGTTCCGCGCGTTACCAGAACAGTCGCAACCGTGCCTCGGCCTGTCTCCAGGCTGGACTCGATGACTACGCCCTGCGCGGAGCCTTCGGCGACAGCCGACAATTCGAGAACGTCAGCCTGCAGCAACACCGCTTCCAGCAAGTTATCCACGCCCTCGCCAGTCTGCGCCGACACATTTACGAAAATTGTGTCACCGCCCCATTCTTCCGGGATGACATCGAGCGCTGAGAGTTCATTCCGGACGCGATCGGGATCAGCGTCAGGCTTGTCCATTTTATTGACCGCTACGACAAGCGGCACTTCAGCCGCTTTGGCGTGCCTGACGGCTTCCTCTGTTTGGGGTTTTACCCCATCATCTGCGGCCACAACGAGTATGACGATATCCGTCACCTGGGCGCCGCGGGCGCGCATTGCCGTGAAGGCTGCGTGACCGGGGGTATCAAGGAAGGTGATTTCGCCTTTGTCCGTTCCAACGCTGTACGCACCGATGTGCTGGGTAATACCACCCGCCTCTCCGGCTGCAATTTTCGTGCGGCGAATGTAGTCGAGCAGTGACGTCTTGCCGTGATCAACGTGCCCCATGATCGTCACGACAGGAGGACGCGGCTGCGCCTCACCTTCGACTTCGATCGAGCCGAGAATCTGGTCGTCGAGCGCGTCATCGCTTACCGGAACCGGCGTATGGCCAAGCTCCTCGACCACGAGTACGGCCGTATCCTGGTCGATGACCTGGTTGATGGTGGCCATGACGCCCATACCCATCATTGCCTTGATGACCTCCCCGCCCTTGATCGCCATCTGCTGAGCAAGGTCACCCACTGTAATCGACTCGGGAATTTGTACCTCCCGGATTACCGGTGCCGTTGGCTGTTCGAAACCATGCTGGCTATCAACGTTGACGGAAACACTGCGACGACGCGTCTGCTTCTTCTTGCGCCGACGTTTCTTATCGGTCGCGACGTGCAAGGTATGATCCGTATCCTGAGCTTTGGCCCGCCGCTGATTGCGGGTGTCCTGAACACGCGCTTTACTCTCACGCTCTGCGGCTTCACGCGCCGCGGCTTCAGCAACCTGCCGCGCCAAAGCTTCTTCTTCGGCTGCCTTGGCGGTTTGTTCCTGCTGCATCTTGGCAGCCTCTTCTTCCTGCATCCTGCGATTGGCTTCTTCTTCAGCCTCACGCTTGCGGGCTTCCTCGGCTGCAAGTTTGTCCTGCTCGGCTTTCTCAGCCTCTAATATTGCCGCTTCTTCGGCTGCCTTCTGCGCCTCGAGCTCTTCCTGCTGACGACGTGCCTCTTCCTCCAGCACATCTCGCTTGACGTATGAGCGCTTGCGGCGAACTTCAACGTTCACCGTGCGCGAGCGGCCCTGCCCTCCGGACAGCTTCAGCTCACTCTTGTCACGACGACTCAGTGTGATCTTCCGTGGCGCTACGGACGCCTTGTCAGACTTATGCCCGTGACTGCGCCGTAAATGGTTCAGCAACTCCATTTTCGCATCGTCGCTGATCACATCATCGGCGCCGCTCACAGACACGCCTGCCTCTTCAAGCTGGACAAGCAGCTTTTCGACGGAAACCTTGAGCGTCTCAGCAAATTTTTCGACGGTCACACCGGACATATACGTTCTCCCTTACAGGGTTTTAGCTTATTCAGCTGATGCCTGCTCTTCGCCTTCGAACCAGTGGGCGCGAGCAGCCATAATCAATTTACCCGCACGAGCTTCATCGAGATCTTCGATATCGAGCAGATCATCCACAGCCTGTTCAGCCAAATCCTCCCGGGTTACGACACCACGGCTGGCCAGTAAATAAGCCAGACTTTTTTCCATGCCTTCGAGATTTAGTAAATCCTCAGCAGGCTCGGCGTCGTCGATAATTTCTTCGCTGGCGATCGCGCGTGTTAGCAGTACGTCACGTGCGCGATTACGCAGCTCTTCGACGATTGCCTCGTCAAACTCTTCGATCGACAACAACTCTTTTACGGGGACATAGGCCATTTCTTCCAACGACGAATAGCCCTCCTGGACGAGAATAAGCGCGACTTCTTCGTCGACATCGAGCTGCTCCATAAACATCGTAAGGAGCTCGCGAGCCTCTTTCTCGCTCTTTTCATCAGCATCCTGCTCGGTCATGACATTCAACTCATAACCGGTCAGCTGACTCGCCAGCCGGATATTCTGCCCGCCGCGGCCGATAGCCTGCGAAAGCTTCTCTTCCTCAACGGCTATGTCCATGCTGTGCGATTCTTCATCGAGGACAATGGACGTCACGTCAGCCGGAGACATCGCGTTAATAACAAACTGGGCCGGGTTTTCATCCCATAAAATAATGTCCACCCGCTCGCCTGCAAGCTCATTTGAAACGGCCTGCACACGCGACCCGCGCATGCCTACGCATGCACCAACGGGGTCAATCCGCTTGTCGTTACTCTTGACGGCAATCTTTGCGCGCAGGCCCGGATCACGGGCAGCGCCCAGTATTTCGATAAGACCCTGGCCGACTTCCGGCACCTCGATCTTGAACAACTCCACCAGAAATTCCGGCGATGTGCGAGTCAGAAACAGTTGGGGCCCGCGCGGCTCGCTGCGGACTTCGAAAAGCAACGCCTTGATTCGGTCGTTGGGCCGCACCGGTTCGCGCGCGATCATCTGGTCACGACCAATAAAACCCTCGGCATTGCCGCCCAGGTCGATATAGATCCCGTTTCTGTCTATACGTTTGACGATACCGGCCAGCAATTCGCCAACGCGTTCCTGAAACAATTCGACCGTCTGGGCACGCTCGGCTTCACGCACTTTCTGGACGATAACCTGCTTGGCTGTCTGGGCTGCGATTCGGCCGAATTCGACGGATTCAATCGGTTCTTCCACGAAGCCGCCCGGCTCGGCGTTAGGGTCAATATCAACCGCATCGATCATGCGCAGCTCTCGCTCCGGGAATTCCAGCTCGTCCGACTCGTCAGCGAATACCGTCCAGCGACGGAATGTGTCGTATTCCCCTGTCTTACGATCAATTGCTACGCGCACATCGATGTCTTCACCGTGTTTACGCCTCGTAGCAGACGCAAGTGCTGCTTCGATCGCCTCGAAGATAATTTCCTCGTCTACGCCCTTCTCATTCGAGACGACCTCGACGACATTCAGAATTTCTTTACCATTCATTCCGTTACCACCCGGCTTCCAAGGGCTGCATCAATATTTAGGCACGATTCGCGCCGTATCTATCTCATCGAGGGGAATCAAAAACTGGTCCTGCCCCTCTTTCAAAATCACGTTCGGTTCGGTGTAACCCAGCAATTTCGCCTTAAAATTACGCCGACCTTCAAACAGTCGCTTCAACTTAACCTTCACGCGCTCGCCGGCGAAGCGCTCAAAATGCTCCGCTTTAACCAACCGCCGGTTCAAACCCGGCGACGACACCTCCAGGCTGTAATCGCCGTGGATCGGGTCCTCCACATCCAGCAACGCACTAACCTGGCGGCTGACGGTTTCGCAGTCATCCAGCGTGATCCCGGCTTCGGCATCGATAAAAAGCCGTAATACACCTCCGGTGCCCGTTTGCAGCTCCAGGTCGGCCAACTCATAACCGAGACTGGTGACCGTGGGCTCAAGCATGTCTATCAACTGCTGCCGACTTACCTGGCTCATAGCTGCAAATCCGGTTTCCCAACAAAAATGGGCTTCGAGAAGCCCACCATTGCGCCATACCTGTCCTGGGCCGCACTGCCAGCCGACCACAAAAAAAGCCTCTCGCGGAGGCTTTTTCTACCTTAACCGGTAGGGGCGCTTATCCGAGCCTCGATACAATGTATAAACTACATCGCATAGAAACCATAAGTTCAAGATTCTTATAATAATTTAAAGAATCAACAACTCCGCTGTCCCTTGTAGGGCGGTGATTCTACCAGAGGATCAGCAGAAATGGCACCTTTACTATTGCCCAGGCTGAAACGCCACCGCATCCGGTTTGAATCGGGTTTTCGAGAGCAAGCAATGGCAAAAGATAACCCGAAAAAAACCCGCCGGCTCGCAAGAACCGGCGGGTTGGTATCGGTTGGTAGCGGGGGCAGGATTTGAACCTGCGACCTTCGGGTTATGAGCCCGACGAGCTGCCAGACTGCTCCACCCCGCAACCGAGGCGGCGCATATTATCGACTTGAACGGTGTTTCGCAATAGCGCCCAGCCTATATTGCCTAGCCTATTGCCGCAGCACAGAGCCGCAGCAACGGGTTAGCAAAGACGCCCAGCAACAGAACGGCGACTGCATTAAGCGAAAGCACCAGCCGAAAATCGGGCGCGGCCAGCAAGGGGGACGTGTCGACCGGCTGATCAAAATACATGAGCCTGATAACGCGTAAGTAATAAAACGCGCCGACCACCGATAGCAGTACCGCGACGACCGCCAGCAGGGTTTCATTGGCCGTAACCAGTGCGGCCAGGATATTCAGCTTGGCGAAAAAACCGACGAACGGCGGAATACCTATCATGCTGACCATAACCAGCAACATCATCGCTGCAAACCATGGGCTGCGTTGATTCAGGCCCTTCCAGTCATCGAGCTCATCCGCTTCAAAGCCACGCCGGCTCATCAGGATAACGATGCCGAATGCTGCGGCCGCCATGACGGCATACACCAGCGTATAGAACAGGGCTGCCTGCCGCCCTTCTACCGTGCCGGATGCAAAACCGAGCAAGATGAAACCTACATGGGCGATGGTCGAGTACGCCAGCATCCGCTTGATATTGGTCTGTGCGATCGCTACGACGTTGCCGACTATTAGTGACAGCACGGCCAGCGTTGCCAGCATCGGCTGCCAGGCCAGCGCTTCAGGACCCAAGGCGGAGTACATCAAGCGTGACAACATGGCAAAGGCGGCCATTTTAGGCGCGGTACCGATGAACAATGTCACGCTGGTGGGTGCGCCGTGATACACGTCGGGAACCCAGTTGTGAAACGGCACCGCGCCAAATTTGAACGCAACGCCAACCAGCACAAAGACCGTACCCAGCAACACGGCAGGCCGACGGGGGTCTGTCGCAACCAGGCCGGCTGCGATTTCATCGATCTGCAGGCTGCCCGTAATCCCGTAGAGAATCGACATACCGTAAAGGAGGACGCCCGATGCGATGGCGCCCAGCACGAAGTATTTCATGGCCGACTCGGCCGCGACCGGTGATTCACGGTCAAATGCAACCATCGAATACAGAGCGAGCGACATGAGCTCCAGCCCCAGGTACATGGTGATGAGGCTATGCGCCGAGATCATGACCGTCATGCCGAGTGTCGCAAACAGCCCCAGCATGTAGTACTCGCCTTTCAGCAGATCGCGTTCACGCAGATAACCATTCGAATAGACGAACACCACGCCGACAATCAGCAAAGTGAACATTTTCAGGAGTCTGGCGAGCGGGTCGGCAATATAACTGCCACTGAACGTCACCACCGTACCCTCCACGCCTCCGGCGAACCAGGCGGCAAGGGCAAGCGTCGCGAGCGACATCGTAAGCGTAATGCCGCGAATCCGGTCGCCCAGAAACAGGTCGACCAGCATCACAACGCAGATGCCCGTCGCCAATACAATTTCTGTCATCGCCGGCCCGAAATCGGGCGTTACAAATCCCATGATGATTCTCTATAACTTCGACTGTGTGATCTGCGATACGAGGTTCGTCAACGTGGGTTCCATCATGTCGACCAGCGGCAGCGGATAGAGCCCCAGCGCCAGCACAGAGACGGCCAGTATCATCAACAACGCACCCTCGCGCCCGTTCAAATCTGTTAATGCACGCACGTTGTCATTAGCGATATCGCCGAAGACGACGCGCTTTACCATCCAGAGCGTATAGGCTGCGCCAAGTATCAAAGTGGTCGCGGCCAGAAATGCGTACCAGAAATTCGCCTGAAAGCTCGACAGGATCACGAGAAACTCGCCCACGAACCCGGAGGTGCCAGGCAGCCCCGCATTGGCCAGGGCAAAAAACACCAGCAGCGCACCGAATTTCGGCATGGTGTTGATGACGCCGCCGTAGTCGGCTATCTGACGCGAATGCATGCGGTCATACATGACACCGACGCACAGGAACAACGCACCGGAAATCAGCCCGTGGGAAATCATTTGCACCATGCCGCCGGTCAGCCCCATCGAAATACCCGCGGCGGTATCCGCACTGTTGCCATTGCGCAAAATTGCCCAGGCCACGAAAAAGCCGAGCGTCACGAAACCCATGTGGGCAATCGATGAATACGCGATAAGTTTTTTCATATCCTGCTGCACGAGGGCCACGAACCCGATATACACGACGGCAATCAGGGAGAGCGCGATCATCAGGCCATCGAGGGAGGCACTTGCATCCGGCGTTATCGGCAGACTAAAGCGCACAAAGCCGTAGCCGCCCATCTTGAGCAGCACCGCGGCCAGGATCACCGAACCGCCGGTGGGCGCCTCGACATGCGCATCGGGCAACCAGGTATGCACCGGCCACATCGGAACCTTGACGGCGAATGCCGCAAGAAACGCCAGGAAAATCCAAATCTGGGTATTCAGGTCCAAGGGCAAACGATGAAAATCCAGAATACTGAAGCTGCCGGCCTCCAGGTACATATAGATCAGGGCGACCAGCATGAGCACCGATCCGAGGAAGGTATAGAGGAAAAACTTGAGCGTCGCGTAAATTCGTCGCTCGCCGCCCCAGACGCCGATGATGATGAACATCGGGATGAGCATCGCTTCCCAGAATACATAGAATAGCATCGCATCCAGCGCTGCGAACACGCCGATCATCAGGCCTTCCAGTATCAGGAACGCCGCCATGTATTGCTGGGGCCGCTCCTTGATGACCTCCCAACCTGCCACAACGATCATCGGGGTCAGGAAGGTGCTGAGCAAAATCAATGGCGTGGAGATTCCGTCCACACCCAGGTAATAGTCGATCCGGAACATCGGTAACCAGGGTGCCCGCTCGACAAATTGCATCGCCGGTGTGCCGAAGTCAAAGCCGGTATACAAGGGAATGCTGAGCACGAAGGTGGCCAATGAAACCCCGAGCGCCAGCCAGCGATCCGGCCGCGATTCCCGCTGCCCAAGGGCCAGAACCAGCACGCCGCCCAGGACAGGCAACCAGATCAATGTACTTAAGAGTCCCATTATTCGCGATTCAATCCTTAATGCCTTACCAGACGATCCAGCCGACCAGCACAACCAGGCCGATCACCATTGCAAACGCGTAGTGGTAGAGATATCCGGTTTGCAGGCGTCGCAACACGCCGGCGAAACGCCCGACGGAATTCGCAGTGCCGTTGACCAGCATGCCGTCGATAACCATCGCGTCGCCTGCGCGCCAAAGGCCCTGTCCAATCAAGCGTGACCCGCGGGCGATGACCTGCTCGTTAAAATCATCGAGGTAGTACTTGTTATCGAGCAGCCGATACAGGAACTCCATGCGCCCTTTGATGAGTGCCGGTATCTGCGGTTGCTTGAGATAGAGGTACCACGCCACCGCAACCCCGCTGAACGCAAGCAGCAACACGGGCGATGTCAGACCGTGGAGCAGGAAACCAAGCGGGCCGTGGAACTCAGCCCCGATTTCGCCCAATACGTCGTGCTGCGACAAAACAAAAACAGCGTTGCCAAAGTAATCGCCGAACAGCAGCGGGCCGATCGTTGGCCAGCCGATCAGCAACGAAGGAATAGCCAGCAGTACCAGCGGCACAGTGACAACCCATGGAGACTCATGCAGGTGCGAGCGGGTTTTTTCATCCATACGCTCCTGCCCGTGGAACACCATGAAAAACAGCCGGAAACTATACAGCGCCGTAACGAACACGCCGATCAATACGCAAAAGTATGCGTAGCCCGAACCCGCAATTGTCGAGTGCCCAACTGCTTCGATCAGAGCGTCTTTCGAAAAGAACCCGGCCGTACCCGGAAAACCGATCAGCGCCAGTGACCCAATCAGGCTGGTCCAATAAGTGACGGGCATATATTTCCTGAGGCCACCCATCCTGCGCATGTCCTGCTCATGATGCATGGCGATGATGACGGAACCCGCGGCCAGGAAGAGCAGCGCTTTGAAAAATGCATGCGTCATCAGGTGAAAAATGCCGGCAGCATACGCCGACGCGCCCAGCGCGACGGTCATGTAACCGAGCTGAGACAGCGTGGAATAGGCTATCACCCGCTTTATATCGTTCTGGACAATGCCGAGAAAACCGGTAAACAGCGCAGTCGTTGCGCCAATGACCAGCACAAAGGTCAGCGCCGTCTCGGACAGCTCAAACAATGGCGACATGCGGGCCACCATAAAGACGCCGGCCGTTACCATGGTGGCTGCGTGGATCAAAGCGGAAATCGGGGTCGGGCCTTCCATCGAGTCTGGCAACCAGACGTGCAGCGGCACTTGAGCGGATTTGCCCATCGCACCGATGAACAGCCCGATGCAGGCAACGGTCAGCACCGACCAACTCGATTGCCCAACTATATTGATTTGCTTGTCCGCCAGCTCAGCGGAGCCGGCAAAGACTTCGTAATAGTCGAGGCTGCCGGTAAACATGACCAGCGTGGCAATACCAAGTAAAAAACCAAAGTCCCCTACTCGGTTCACCAGGAAGGCTTTCATGTTGGCAAATATGGCCGTCGGCCGCTTGTACCAGAAACCGATCAGCAGATAAGACACCACCCCGACCGCTTCCCAGCCGAAAAACAGCTGCAGGTAATTGTTCGACATGACCAGCATGAGCATGGAAAAAGTGAACAGGGAGATATAGCTGAAGAACCGCTGATAACCCGGGTCATCGTGCATGTAGCCGATGGTATAGATATGCACCATCAGTGAAACGAAGGTCACCACCGCCATCATCAGGGCAGTCAGGCGGTCGATGAGGAAGCCTACTTCCATATTGATGCCACCGACGGACATCCACTGATAAACAGTCTCGTTATAAACCGGCAGCCCATCGATCAGCTGGGTCTTGAGCACATACAGAGAAAGCAGGCAGGACAAACCCACGCCACCGATAGTAACGGAGTGAGCGCCGCTGCGGCCTATCTGCTTACCGAACAGCCCTGCGATGACAGACGCCGCCAGCGGACTCAATACGATTATCAGGTAAATATTTTCCACTTCTAAGCCCTGCTAACCCTTCATGGAATCCATGTCTTCAACGTTGATGCTTGCCCGGGTGCGGAACATGACCACCAAAATAGCCAGTCCTATTGCCGCTTCGGCTGCTGCCACCGTAAGGATGAAAAACACGAACACCTGACCGTCGGTATTCCCGAGAAAGTGCGAAAAAGCGATGAAATTAAAATTCACCGCCAGCAACAGCAGTTCAACGCACATGAGGAGCAGGATCATGTTTTTGCGGTTGATGAAAATACCCGCAACGCTGATAGCAAACAGCGCACCGGACAGCATCAGATAGTGTGTAAGGGTCACCATCAGTCTGCCTCCGCCTTCATCTTGACGATCCGCACACGATCATCGCGGTCGACTGCCACCTGCTTGCCAACGTCCTGAAACTTAAGCCCGGGGCGACGCCGCATGGTCAGCACGATCGCCGCAATGATCGCCAGCAATAACACGAACGACGCCAGCTCGAACGCATAGACATGCTCGGTATAGAGCACTGCACCCAGTTCGGCCGTGTTGCTGTAATCGGCCGGCGCCGGTGCAGGCTTCGCAAGCGTGGTCAGTCCTTCGCCACGCAGCCAGACCACGCTCCATATTTCCGCGACGGCGATGACCGCGACCAGGACTCCCAGCGGCGCATACCGCATGAAATGCGAGCGCATCGTACTGGTGTCGATGTCGAGCATCATCACCACGAACAGAAACAGGACCGCAACGGCGCCCACGTAAACGAGCACCAGCGTCATAGCGAGGAATTCTGCCTCCAGCAGGAGCCAGAGCACGGCGCTGGTGAAAAACGCCAGCACCAGAAACAACACCGAGTGCACAGGGTTGCGCGCAACGACCACGCCCAGTGCGGCGCCGATCAGAATTGCTGCATAACCCGAAAATATAATCAGCTCGAACATTTGTGCCTACCGGTATTTGGCGTCTGCCGCCTTGTCCGCCGCGATCATGGCGTCGTATTTGTCGCCAATCGCCAGCAGCTTGTCTTTGGTCATGATGTTCTGGCCCTGCTCTTCCATGTGATATTCGAAGATTCGGGTCTCTACGATCGCGTCGACCGGGCACGCCTCTTCGCAGAAGCCGCAGTAAATGCACTTGAACAAATCGATGTCGTAGCGGGTCGTCCGCCGCGTGTCATCATCACGCTCATCAGACTCGATGGTGATGGCCAGTGCCGGACAAACCGCCTCGCACAACTTGCAGGCAATGCAGCGCTCTTCGCCATTCGGATAGCGGCGCAATGCATGCAAACCCCTGAAGCGAGGTGACAGCGGCGTTTTCTCCTCGGGGTACTGCACCGTGACTTTTTTCACGAACAGGTTCCGCAGGGTCAGTCGCAGCCCCTGAAGCAACTCGAATAAGGTAAATGTCTTGACGACCCTCGCTATTGCATTCATCTCAAACGCTCCATGGGCCTATTTGTGCCCACCACATCACACCTTCAGCGAAGATCCATATGATGGTTACGGGAATAAACACCTTCCAGCCCAAGCGCATGATCTGGTCATAGCGATAACGCGGGAAAGTCGCTCTGAACCAGAGCATGCAAAACAGAAAAAAAGCAGTCTTTATCGCGAGCCAGTGCAATCCGGGAGTGGTAATGAACTCCAGCGGAGTGCCTTGCAGGAACGTCCAACCAGCGAAGAAAGACTCCCAACCACCGAGGAACATGGTCGCCGTCAGCGCCGATATCAAAATCATGTTGGCGTATTCGGCCAGGAAAAACATTGCAAACGTGGCGCCGGAATACTCGACGTGAAAGCCCGCGACGATTTCCGATTCGCCCTCGGCCACATCAAATGGCGCACGATTAACTTCGGCTACACCGGACACAAAGTAGACAACAAACAGCGGCAGCAAAGGCAACCAGAACCAGTTAAGAACGCCGCCCTGCTGGGCCTCGATGATATCGCCCAGGTTCAGGCTTTTGCTCGCCATCAATACGCCCACCAGCGCAAAACCCATGGCTATTTCATAGGCGACAATTTGCGCGGCCGACCGCATGGCGCCGAGCAAAGCGTACCGTGAGTTCGATGACCAGCCTGCAATGATGACCCCGTATACCGCCAGCGATGTCAGCGCCAGCAAATACAAAAGCCCTGCATTGATATCGGCTATCGCGAAGCCGGGAAACAGCGGAATGACTGCCCAGGCAGCAAACGCCGGCGCCATTGACAGGAGCGGCGCCAGAATAAACAGAAAACGGTTGGAGCGGTCCGGAACAATCACTTCCTTAATAAGGAGTTTGATCGTATCCGCAAACGGCTGCAGCAAACCCTTCGGCCCCACGCGATTGGGACCTATGCGGTTCTGCATATAGCCAATGACTTTACGCTCGGCCAGGGTCAAAAATGCGACACAGATAATCAGTGCAACCGTCAATATCACGATCTGCACGGTGCGGAACAGCAAGAACACCCAAACCTCAGGGATGAACTGCAATAGCCATGCCTCTGCGGCATTGTAGATACCGTCAAACATGATCAGGCGGATTTCCTCCAACCGGGAGCCGCAGCAAGGGTCTGCTGCAGTGAGTCTGCCCGACGCACCAGCCCATCGACCGAGTACATCGGCACATCCAGTTCCGAGCCGCGGACACTAACGGCAGCGGCTGCATCGAGCTCAGCGGCATCGACCGGAGGTTCAACGACTTCAATGGCTTGCAGCTCAGCGAGCACCTGTTCCGAACTCTCGTAGTCGAAGCCTGCTGCTTTGAGCAAATTGCCCAGCACGCGAAGCACTTTCCACGCGGGCCGCCCTTCACCGAGCGGCTGGGCAACACCCTGAAAACTTTGCCACAGACCCTCGGCGTTGACGAAGGTGCCCGAGGTTTCTGCAAAGGTACCGATTGGCAGCACGACATCGGCATGTTCGGCGACACTGCCTGACAGCCATGGCGTCAACGCGACAACGAATTCCGCGTCGGCGATTGCGTTGAGCGCGGCGACGCCGTCCGTGCAGTCATATTCCGGCTCCACGTTTAGCAGCAGCAGTCCGTTCACCGGTGAAGCCAGCATTTGCCCCAGGTCGTTACCGACGGGTTCAGCCTCCGTCCCTGCCGGCCCCCGAAAGGGCACCGCTCCGGCATACGACAAACCTGCGCTGTTGGCGCCTTCGCTGACAACACCCACCGTTGACCCGGTCAACTCAGCCAGCTGGTTTGCCAACTGCCTGATGCGCGCAAACGCCGGATGGCGCTGAGCCATATGGCCGAGCAGTATTGCGGCCTCACCCTTCTTCAGCGATTGCACCGCTGCGGTATGCAGGGGACTCACCGGCAAGCTGTTCGCCACTTCAAAATTGATTCCGCCGCCGGCGACTTCAACCATCGCGGCCAGTTCGGCAACGAGATCCGCGTCGCGATTGACAATACTGTTGGCTACCGGGAAAAGATATTCATAGGCTTCGCTATTCAGGAAGCTGACTTCAGCGCCCGCCAGCGCGGCCTTGCGTGCCCGATGAGCAAGCAGCGGCACCTCGTGGCGGAGGTTCGAACCAATGAACAGCAGCGCATCCAGCTTTTCCAGTTCGGCGAGGCTGCGGCCAAGTAATGGCATCAGACCTTCCGACTCCTGACCGCGGAAGTCGCGGCGGCGCAGACGATAATCGATATTGCCGGAATCGAGATGGCGCAACAGCCGCCCGGCAAGATAGCCCTCTTCTATAGTTGCCGACGGCGACACCCAGGCGCCCAATGCACCGCCACCATCTTTGAGCGCGACCTTATTAAGTCCGGCGGCCGCCTTTTCAAGCGCATCGCTCCAGTCAACCGCGACCAATTTCCCTTCAAGCCGAACCATCGGCACCATGAGACGATCATCACTGTTGATGCCTTCGTAACTGAACCGGTCGCGATCGGACAGCCAGGTTTCATTGACTGCCTCGTTATCGCGCGGCACAACACGCTTCAGTTTGCCGCGCAAAACGTGCGCATAGATATTGGAACCAATGCAATCGTGCGGAGCGATGGTGGGCCGCTGCTCCATTTCCCACGCCCGGGCACTAAATCTGTAAGGCTTGTTATTGAGCGCGCCGACCGGGCAAAGATCGATAATATTGCCGGACAACTCATGGTCGACACTGTGCTCGATGAAGGTGCCGATTTCCATGCGATCGCCACGGCCCATCGCGCCCAATTCCTGAATGCCTGCAATTTCCTCGCCGAAACGCACACAACGGGTGCAGTGGATGCAGCGGGTCATGTCGGTCGATACCAGCGGGCCGAGGTTCTTGTCCTTGACCGTGCGCTTACGCTCGTTGAAGCGGGAAATGTCGCGACCATAGCCCATCGCTATATCTTGCAACTCGCATTCACCGCCCTGGTCGCAAATCGGACAATCCAGCGGATGGTTGATCAGCAGAAACTCCATCGTGGCTTTTTGTGCCTCGATCGCGTATTCGGAGCGCGTGGATACAACCATCCCTTCGGTAACAGGCGTGGCGCAGGCAGGCAGCGGCTTGGGGGCCTTCTCAACCTGCACCAGGCACATTCGGCAGTTTGCTGCTACAGAGAGTTTGGGGTGATAACAAAACCGCGGAATATAAATATCCGCCGCATCAGTCACCTCAATCAGCATTTGCCCGGGTTGCGCCTCGAGCTCCTTGCCGTCGACCTGTATTTTTATCTTGTCCTGGCTCATCGGTGTTCGCTATCCATCGCCTCAGGCAGCTTTACTCTGTGAATCGACGATCGACCGCCCCTGGTTCTCAATCATGTATTTGAACTCGTGACCGAAATGCTTGAGGAAACTCTGCACCGGCCAGGCTGCAGCATCGCCAAGCGCACAAATGGTATGCCCTTCAATCTTGTTGGCCACGCCAACCAAACGCTCGAGATCTTCCTGCCTGCCCTGCCCGTCGATGATGCGGTTAAGCATGCGGTGCAACCAGCCGGTGCCTTCGCGGCAAGGCGTGCACTGACCGCACGATTCCGAGTGGTAGAAGCGCGCAATACGCCGCAGCATTCTGACCATGCAAACCGAGTCATCCATTATCAGCAAGGAACCTGTACCCAGCGATGAACCGGCTTCCTTCAGCGCGTCGTAATCCATTGTGATATCGATGATGTTCGCGGCCGGCATAACGGGCACGGAGGAGCCCCCGGGGATGACGGCCTTGAGTGGCCGCCCATCGAGCATGCCGCCTGCTATTTCCAGCAGATCCTTGAAGGGAATTCCCAGTGGCAACTCGTAATTACCCGGCTTGTTGACGTGACCGGACACCGAAAAAATCATGCTGCCGCCGGAATTTGCAACACCCATGTTCGCAAACCATTCCGGGCCATGACGCATGATTGCCGGCACGGATGCGTAGCTCTGCGTATTGTTTACCGTTGTCGGCTTGCCATAGAGGCCGAAGTTAGCGGGAAACGGCGGCTTGAACCGCGGTCTGCCCGGCTTGCCCTCGAGCGACTCGATCAAACCGGTTTCCTCACCACAGATATAGGCCCCCGCGCCTACAAAGGTATGCAGATCAAAATCGATACCGGAGCCCCGAATATTTTTACCGAGCAGGCCGGCTGCATAAGCTTCCTTTAACGCCGCCTCAAAACGCGGAATGGGCTCGTCCATGAATTCGCCACGGATATAGTTGTAACCGATGGTCGCTCCCATGGCGAAACCACCGATTGCCATACCTTCGATCAGAGCGTGCGGGTTGTAACGCAGTATGTCGCGATCGTGGCAGGTGCCGGGTTCGCTCTCATCAGAATTACAAACCGCGTACTTCTGGATAGCCGGGTCTTTGGGCATGAAACTCCATTTAAGACCCGTTGGGAAACCCGCTCCGCCACGTCCACGCAACCCCGATGCTTTGACCTTGTCGATGACTTCGGACGGGCTAATTTTGCCCTCGAGTATTTCCTGCCAGGTCTGATAACCGCCTTTAGCCTTGTAAGTCTCAAGCGCCCAAGGCTCTTCTTCGCCGAGGGTCAGCAAGCACACCTGGTTCATTTCGTAAGCCACCGGGTTACTCCAGTCCGTCCAGAATCTCATCCACTTTTTCGGTGGTGAGATTCTCGTAGTAACGGTGATTGACCATCATCATCGGCGCACCTGTGCATGCGGCCAGGCATTCTTCTTCTTTCTTGAGGAAGATTCGGCCGTCTTCGGTGCTCTCGCCTTCCCTGATTCCATACTTGCTTTCGATATGCTGAATGATCTTTTCACTGCCGCGAACCATGCAACAGATGTTCGTGCAAACCGAAACGCAGTGACGGCCGACTTTCTCGGTCTCGAACATCGAGTAAAAAGTCGCGACCTCATAGACCTGGACCGCCGGCATTTGCAAATAATCAGCCACGGCATCCATGAGCTCAGTGGTCAGGTAGCCTGAATTCTCATGCTGCACAATATGCAGCGCCGCTATCACAGCAGACCTCTGGCGGCCTTCGGGAAATTTAGCGATCCACTCGTCAATTTCCTCGCGTGCATGACTTGATAGCAGTGTTTTAATTTCAGCGCTCATCATTGCCTACCGGTCGATCTCTCCAAACACAATATCTTGCGTGCCGATTACGGACACCACATCGGCGAGCATGTGCCCCTGAACCATTTCGTGCATCGAAGCGAGGTGAGCAAACCCCGGGGCACGCACTTTCAGCCGATACGGTTTGTTCGCTCCGTCCGATATCAGGTACACGCCGAACTCGCCTTTGGGATGCTCCACGGCCGCGTAAACTTCGCCCTCCGGAACGCTGTAACCTTCCGTGAACAGTTTAAAGTGATGGATCAGAGACTCCATGTCGCCTTTCATCTCTTCGCGCCTCGGCGGGACCAGTTTGCGGTCATCCAGAATCACCGGACCCGGATTGGCCTTCAGCCACTCGGCACATTGGCGAATGATGCGGTTGGACTGACGTAATTCTTCGACCCGGACGAGATAGCGGTCGTAGCAGTCGCCGCTGACGCCAACCGGAATGTCAAAATCCATGTCGGCATAGACTTCGTAGGGCTGCTTCTTCCGCAAATCCCATTCGATGCCTGAGCCGCGCAACATAGGGCCGGTAAATCCCAGCTGCAAAGCACGCTCGGGCGATACGACGCCGATATTCACTGTGCGCTGCTTCCAGATACGATTATCCGTGAGCAGGGTTTCATATTCGTCCACGCGCCCCGGAAACCTGTCAGTGAAATCCATGATGAAATCCAGCACAGAACCCTGGCGCGCCTCGTTCATCCGCGCGACTTCTTTTTCATTGTGGATTTTGGTGGCCTCGTAACGCGGCATGCTGTCAGGCAAATCACGGTATACGCCACCGGGACGATAATAGGTTGCATGCATCCGAGCGCCCGAAACAGCCTCGTAGCAATCCAGCAGGTCTTCGCGCTCACGGAAGCAATAGAGGAACATTGTCATGGCCCCGATATCGAGACCGTGCGTACCGAGCCACATCAGATGATTCAGGACACGCGTGATCTCGTCGAACATGACGCGAATGTACTGGGCACGAACGGGCACCTCGATTCCCAGCAGTTTTTCGATGGCCATGACATAGCCGTGCTCGTTGCACATCATGGACACGTAGTCGAGCCGGTCCATGTACCCGATACTCTGGTTGTACGGTTTCGTCTCTGCCAGTTTTTCGGTCGCGCGATGCAAAAGGCCGATATGCGGATCGGCAGTCTGAATCGTCTCACCGTCCATCTCGAGAACCAGGCGCAACACACCGTGTGCCGCAGGGTGCTGCGGGCCAAAGTTCATGGTGAAATTCTGGAACTCAGCCATTGTCGCCGGGCTCCTTTATCTCAGGTGTGTAGCGGTTGTCGTCCCGAATCGTCCGCGGCACCAGGGTGCGCGGCTCTATATCAACCGGGCGATACACCACACGCCGCTGCTCCTCGTCGTAATGCATCTCTACGTTGCCACTCAACGGGAAATCCTTGCGGAAAGGATGCCCGATAAAACCGTAGTCGGTCAGGATGCGACGCAGATCCGGGTGTCCTTCGAAAAGTATCCCGTAAAGATCGAACGCCTCACGCTCGAACCAGTTGGCCGAATTCCAGATGTCGACCACCGAAGGCACGACAGGTGGATTGCCTGCGCCACTATAGACCCGCAGGCGTAACCGCAGGTTATTGCTGATCGATAGCAGCTGATAAACGACCGCGAATCGCTGCGGGTCGAACTCGGTATCCGCATCGGGGACGATGACTTCGCGCATGACGCCGCGGCTAAATCCGCTGTCCGTCGCAGAACGCGTCTGCCATTCCGCATGACCGTAGGTCAGGAAATCGACGCCACAAATATCGATCAGCATCTCAAAACCGAACTCGGGCTCGTCGCGCAACGCCCGACAGACGTCCGGCAAGGACTCCTTTGCGACCGCGTACGACAGCTGGCCACAACCCGTTTCGACCGGCTCGATTGAGCTGCCGAAGCGCGCTGTGAGGCTGGCTGCCAGAGCCTGATAACGACTGTTCATGACAAATTACCGGTCGATTACGCTGCTGCGACGAATCTTGTTCTGCAACTGGATAATGCCGTAGAGCAGCGCTTCTGCGGTGGGCGGGCACCCGGGCACATAAACGTCAACCGGCACAATCCGGTCGCAACCCCGCACCACCGAATAGGAATAGTGGTAATAGCCGCCGCCATTGGCACAGGAACCCATCGATATCACCCAGCGCGGCTCACTCATCTGGTCGTAGACTTTACGCAGCGCCGGGGCCATCTTGTTGCAGAGCGTGCCTGCAACAATCATCACATCAGACTGGCGGGGACTCGGGCGGAACATCACGCCAAAACGGTCGAGATCATAGCGGGCAGCACCGGTCTGCATCATTTCGACCGCGCAGCAGGCCAGCCCGAAGGTCATCGGCCACATCGAACCGGTGCGAGCCCATTTGGCCACGCCGCTGTCCTGGGCCCAGTCGATCAAGGCCCCCAGCTTGGTTACGACAAAGCCTTCCTGCTGATGGGTGGTCGGCAGATCACCGGGAAGCTGTTCGGCTAATCCCATTCCAGCGCCCCTTTCTTCCATTCATAGATAAAGCCGACGACGAGCACGGCAAGAAACACGCCCATGGCCAACACGCCAAAAAGCCCGACGGTGTCGAGGGAAATCGCCCATGGAAAGAGGAAGGCAATTTCAAGATCAAAAATAATGAACAAAATAGCGACCAGGTAATAACGCACATCAAATTTCATGCGCGTACCCTCGAACGGCTCAAAACCGCATTCGTAGGCCGATAGCTTGTCGCGGTCCTTGGACCCCCGGCCTACAGTGAAGCCTATAGTCAGGAGGGCCAAACCCACCAGGGTTGAGACACCCAAAAAAATAAGAGCCGGGAGATAATTTTGAACCAACATGATTCTTTACCGTTTGGGACGGCGCATTCTATCAGCCCGCCAACCTGCGCAACACCGGATCAGCCCCCTAACCTCTCCGGACATGTACCTACACTAATGGTGCCGATGGCCGGACTCGAACCGGCACGGCTCTCGCCACTGCCCCCTCAAGACAGCGTGTCTACCAATTCCACCACATCGGCTTTGTATCTTTTATTCCTTTGCTTCCGGAACGGCCGGCAACTCATCCGCGGACGAAGCCGGTTGTGCCGCCGAATCCTCTTCCGGCAGCGGAGGCAAATCAAACGTATCTTCTTCAGTAATAAGGCTTTCAGTCAAAGCCTGCGGCTCAATAACGACAGTCTCCTTCGTACTGACCTTATCCAGCAGGCTCGGGGCGACCTCGACATTACGATTAAGGTAAGCGAGACCAAGGCTGGTCGCGAAAAACAGCGCCGCCATGACTGCTGTCGAACGTGAGAGGAAATTTGCCGAGCCCCGGGCCCCGAATACCGTCCCCGAAGCGCCCGCGCCAAAACCCGCGCCCGCGTCCGCACCCTTGCCTTTCTGCAGCATAACCAGCCCGATTATCGAGGCGGCTATCAGAACATGGGCGATGAGTGCCAATGAATTTAATGTCGTCATGATTTTTCTAGCCTGTCATTGAGCGGCCGATGAGCAGATCGAAACGAATTCATCTGCCTGGAGGGATGCCCCGCCAATCAGACCACCGTCTATATCCGCCATGGAAAACAAATCTGCCGCATTGGAAGCCTTTACGCTACCGCCATAGAGCAGCCGCAAATCGGCGGCTATTCTAGCACTGCGCTTGGCTGCCATGGTCCGGAGCGCCGCATGGACTTCCTGAGCCTGCTCGGGGGACGCGGTTTCGCCGGTGCCGATAGCCCAGACCGGTTCGTAGGCGACCACGGCATTCTCAAATGCCTCGATGCCAACCGCTTCAACCACGGTCGAAAACTGCCGGCCGATGACCGCCAGCGTACTGTCTGACTGCCTTTCGTCCAGGGTCTCACCGACACACAGAATGGGCTTGAGGCCATGCGCCTGGGCGGCTGCAAACTTGCGCGCTACCAGCGTGTCGCTCTCACCGTAGAGCGCCCGGCGTTCCGAATGCCCCACGATGACATAGGCACAGCCGGCATCGGCCAGCATCGGCCCGGATATTTCACCGGTGAAGGCGCCACCCGTCTCCACGCTGAGATTCTGAGCCCCCAGTTCAATTGAAGTTCCTTGGGTAAGCTCTTGTACTTGCTGTAAAAAAACATAAGAAGGGCACAGCAACACTTCGACCCCGTCAACGCCGCTCATGCCACGGCAAATCCCGGCCACCAGTTCGCTGACACTCGACCGAGTGCCGTTCATTTTCCAGTTGCCTGCTACCAGGGGTGTGCGCATTGCATCGACTCGAATGATATTTGCAGCAAAAAGGCCGGTCTTGCTGGACCGGCACTTGAGGTGGCGGAAGGTTAGCCTCCCGACAGTTGAAAATCAACGGAAATTGACTAAATAACAGTGATTCAGGCAGCGGCCGCACTGACGGCAGCCGCGATCTCGTCCGCAAGCGCCGCGACCTCGCCGGCATCCTCGCCCTCGACCATCACCCTAATGACAGGCTCGGTGCCCGAAGCCCGCAATACAACTCGCCCCCGATCGCCGAGCCGACGCTCCACTGCCTCGACCGAGGCTTTCACGGCAGGGGCGCCAAGATCCGGGCTCCCGGTGACCCGCACATTGACCATGGTCTGCGGATACTTGGGCATGTCTGCAACGAGCTCGGCCAGCGTTCTGCCACTGGCCGTAATTTCCGCCAGCACCTGCAGCGCACTCACCAGCCCGTCTCCGGTGGTTGTCTTGTCCAGGCAAATCAAATGCCCTGAAGTCTCCCCACCCAGAATACCGTCATGCTCGCGCAGCAATTCCAGGACATAGCGGTCCCCAACGTTAGCACGCAGAAATTCAATGCCTTTGTCGCGCAACGCTTTCTCCAGCCCAAGGTTACTCATCAAGGTTCCCACGACCGGCCCCTGCAGACTGCCGGCCCTGTGGCGCGCATTTGCAACCACGTAGAGTAACTGATCGCCATCAATCAGGTTGCCCTCGTGGTCGACCATCAACAGGCGGTCACCGTCGCCGTCCAGTGCGATCCCCAGGTCCGCGCCCACGCCCTTTACGGTAGTCTGGAGCAACTCAGGATGCGTGGAACCGCAAAGTGCGTTGATATTCTTGCCGTTGGGCGAACAACCTATCGGCACCAGGTTTGCGCCCAGATCAGACAATACGCGGGGCGCCACTTTGTAACCGGCGCCATTCGAACAGTCCACGACTATTTTCATGCCGTCGAGCCGCATATTCTCGGGAACTGTCGACAAGCAAAACCACTGGTAGCTCATCCTGGCGTTATCCATGCGGCTCGCACGGCCTAGCGACTCGGAGTGGCGCGTAATCGCCGGCTCGCTCAGTTTAGCTTCGATCTCGTGCTCCACCTCATCAGAAAGCTTGCGCCCTCTGCGGTCGAAAAATTTGATGCCGTTGTCCTGATACGGATTATGCGAAGCGCTAATGACTACGCCCAGATCGGCGCCCGTTGAGCGCGTCAGGTAGGCGATACCCGGGGTCGGCAAGGGACCGAGCAAAACCACGTCCATTCCCGCCGCCACAAAACCGGCTTCCAGAGCCGACTCAAACATATAGCCCGATACTCGCGTGTCTTTCCCGATGACCACCTTGCCGCCATCGGGCGCGAGCACGCGCGCAGCGGCGCTTGCAAGGCGCAATGCAAATTCAGCGGTCAACGGCTCTTCACCAACTGTTCCGCGTATGCCGTCTGTACCAAAAAAATTTCTGCTCATAAATTCGTTTTTCGTTTGGGGGCCGTAGCAAACCGACCCGGTTTATCCTCAGGCCAGGGCCGATTGGACTCTCAGCGCCTGCCTGGTCTGCCGAACATCGTGCACCCGGACTATATAGGCACCTTTGCGCACAGCGTATAACGCCAGGGCCACACTGCCAACCAGCCGGTCACATTCGGGGTCACCCAGCAGCGCCCCTATCATCGATTTACGTGACAGCCCCGCCAGCACAGGGTAACCAGCTTCAACGATGCGGTCCAAGCCGGCCAGTAACGCAAGATTATGTTCCAGTGTTTTGCCGAAGCCGAAGCCAGGGTCGAGGACAATGCGCTCCGCTGCAACACCTGCCCGCATGCACACTTGTGCTCGCTTAAGAAGGAAATCGAGCACCTCTCGAACCACGTCATCGTAATGCGGCTTTGCCTGCATGCTGCGGGGTTCGCCCTGCATATGCATCAGGCAGACTGGCAAGCCCAATTCAGCAAGCAGCTCAGGAGCACCGTCAGCCTGCAATGCTCGCACGTCATTGATCATCGATGCGCCGGCCGCAGCGGCCGCGCGCATAACTTCCGGTTTACTGGTATCGACCGACACCGGTGCTTCGGTCGCGCGGCGCAGGGCTTCGATAACAGGAATGACTCGGGCGAGTTCCTCATCGACGGTGACCGAATCAGCGCCAGGGCGTGTCGATTCGCCGCCCACGTCGATAATATCCGCGCCCTCCTCGAGCATCGCCCGGGCGCGCAACAGCGCCGCCTCAACCGAAACGTATCGGCCCCCGTCGGAAAACGAATCCGGAGTGACGTTCAGAATCCCCATAACCAGAGGCTCTGAATGCTGGGGATGAAAATCAGCAATACCGCGTGTGTGTGTCATGAAATACGCAGAAACGCTACGCAAATAAAAACCGGCCCCGATATTGCAGGGCCGGTCCGTGATTTGCTAGTTAGTGCTGCTCGGCAGGCTTGCCGACCTCGGGCTGATCGCCCGCAGCTTTGTCTGATTTTGAGGGATCGCCGTCGGTAACCGGAGCAGTAGGCCCGCCGCTGGTCCACTCTTCAGGCGGCGGCGGCTCTCGGCCGTTCATGATGGCAGCGATCTGCTTCTGATCGATCGTCTCGTATTTGACCAACGCAGCCGCCATCGCATGCAGAATTTCCATCTTTTCCGTGAGGATCTGAGTGGCGTTTTCATAGGCGGAGTCAATGATTTTGCGCACTTCCTCGTCTATCGCATGCACCGTGACATCCGAAACCTGTTTATGCTGAGTTACCGAGCGGCCAAGAAAAACCTCGCCCTCTTCCTCGGTGTAGGTCAGGGGACCAAGCCGATCCGAAAAACCCCATTTGGTGACCATGCTCCTCGCCAGCTCGGTGGTCCGCTCTATATCGTTCGAAGCGCCGGTGGTAACCGCATCAGGACCGAACACCAGTTCCTCTGCAATGCGGCCGCCGAACAGGCTCGTGATCTGGCTGATCAACCGCCGTTTGCTGTGACTGTAGCGATCTTCCTCGGGCAGGAACATGGTGACACCAAGCGCGCGCCCTCGCGGAATAATCGACACCTTGTACACCGGGTCGTGATCGGTCACGGTCAGACCGACGATGGCATGCCCGGCTTCGTGATAGGCAGTCAGCTTCTTCTCGTCGTCGCTCATGACCATAGAGCGCCTCTCGGTGCCCATCATGATCTTGTCTTTGGCTTTCTCGAACTGCTCCATGCCGACAGTCCGTTTATTGGCCCGTGCGGCGAAGAGTGCCGCCTCGTTTACGAGGTTGGCCAGATCAGCGCCGGAAAACCCTGGCGTACCGCGGGCGATGATCCCGGGCCGCACATCGTCGCCCAACGGGACTTTCCGCATGTGCACTTTCAAAATCTGTTCTCGACCGCGGACATCCGGCAATGGCACCACGACCTGGCGATCAAAACGCCCCGGCCTGAGTAAGGCCGGATCCAGCACGTCGGGCCGGTTGGTGGCTGCAACGACAATAACGCCCTCGTTGCCTTCGAAACCGTCCATCTCGACCAGGAGCTGATTGAGGGTTTGTTCCCGCTCGTCGTGGCCGCCGCCCAAACCCGCACCGCGATGCCGACCAACGGCATCGATCTCGTCTATGAAAATGATGCACGGCGCATGCTTCTTCGCCTGTTCGAACATGTCACGCACACGCGATGCGCCAACGCCGACAAACATTTCGACAAAATCGGAACCCGAAATTGTAAAGAAGGGCACTTTAGCCTCGCCTGCCACCGAACGCGCCAGCAAGGTCTTACCGGTTCCAGGCGAACCTACGAGCAATACGCCCTTGGGAATCTTGCCGCCCAGGCGCTGAAACTTCGCAGGATCCATCAGGAAGTCGACGACTTCGACCAGTTCTTCTTTCGCCTCTTCAACACCGGCCACGTCCGCGAACGTGACATTGACCTGATCTTCGCCGAGCAGACGGGCGCGACTTTTACCGAAGGACAAAGCCCCGCGGCCACCGCCACCACCCTGCATCTGCCGCATGAAGTAAATCCATACGCCGATCAGCAGGAGCACCGGGAACGCGTTGATGAGCAAACTAACCAGCAGAGGCTGCCCTTCCGCTTCCTTGCCGCTGAATGACACGCCTTTTTTCTGCAGGAGGCCTATAACCGCCGTGTTGTCAGTTTCCGGGCTGAACGTCTTGAACGCGCCGCCGGCTGTTAACTGGCCGTTGATATCCCGCCCCTGAAATACGACATTGTCGACCATCCCTGTTTCCACATATTCAAGGAACTGTGAATACTGGATGGTCTGCTCGGTACGAGGGCCGGTGGCAAAATTATTGAATACCGACAACAGAACGATGGCGATAACAATCCAAAGTATTACGTTTTTTGCTAAGTCGTTCACTTGAACTCCGAAACGTAGTGAAAATTGCGCTTACAGACGCTAATCAGGTGACGTTACTACAATTGAAAACCAAGCGCGACAACGTATGTCTCTCGACTTTCCTGTCGCGACGCCGCAGGTTTGCAAATCCTGACGACTTTGAAGCTTTTCCTGCATTCCTGCACCAGCTCCTCAAAACCTTCCCCTTGAAATACTTTCGTCACAAAGCTGCCACCGGATGTCAGGACTTTGCTGGCCAAGTCAAGCGCCAGCTCCGCCAGGTACATACTGCGGGGCTGATCCACCGATCGCATGCCACTGATATTGGGGGCCATATCTGACATAACAAGGTCAACCTGCGCATTATCGAGCGAGGCCTGCAGCTGCTGCAGCGCAATATCTTCGGTGAAGTCACTCTTTATGAACTCAACGCCGTCCAATGGTTCCATTTCAAGCAGATCCAGCGCGATGACCCTACCGCCAGGCACCACCTTGCGCGCCGCGTACTGACTCCAGCCGCCCGGTGCCGCGCCCAGGTCGACCACCACCGATCCTCGTTTCATGAGCCGAAACTTTTTGTCCAGCTCCTCCAGCTTGAACACTGCGCGCGAGCGCCAACCCGCTTGCTGCGCCTTCTTAACCCAGGGGTCTGCCGCCTGACGCTTCTTCCAGCGCGCGCTTGA
>JARRLL010000012.1:39829-63352 GCA_037387125.1 Gammaproteobacteria bacterium
AAAGCGCCTGCTAATCGGTTAGCCTGCGGCCGCAGGCGACAGGCTCAGCTGACTTCTGCGGCGAGACATTTCTTTGCACAGCATACAAGCGCCAACGACCTTCCGGAGTCAAGGCCCGCAAATATGGCAACCCCGCGTAATGATCGTGCGCCGCGGACTCGGCGTTGATCAGCACATAGTCGAACTGACAGAGATCGCCGGCCGTCACTCTCTCCGGGTACCACTCCAGGCCGCCCGTCCAGCTCGAGTGCCAATCGGGAGCATAGCTGACGAGGCTGGAACCGTGCTCTGCAAAGGAAAAATTCAGCTCGGCGCCCCGGTAGGCCTGCCCATATGAAAATAGCTGCAAAAATGGTCGTCCCTTTATATAGGTGCTGTCCTTTATATATTCCAGCCCAAGCAGACCTCCCGCGCCTGCAGGAATCGCGTCGAGCGCCTCCTCTAATCCAGTCAGTTCACTGCGCTCATATTTATGCCAGCTAAATGCTGTACCCGTAACAAAAAGCAGCAACACAGCAACCGAGTAGCCGCCCCGCAACCAGGCATTGACGCGCGCCGGCGCCGGCAAAGCCAGCAGCAGAAGAACAACCGCTGTGGGCGTAAAACGTCTGGCCAGAAATATAGAGTTCAGATAACGATCCGGTGCGAGGAACACGATGGCCGCGAAAAAACAAGCCAACAAAAACAACGGCTGATCCACACTGGCCCGCAAGTTGCCGCGGTTCGTAACGAGCGCAAGGAGCAACCAGCAAAAAATGCATGCGGCGACAAAAGGCTCCAGCGCCCCCTGCACGCCGCCGAAAACGGCATCGACAAGGTATGCTGGCAACAACCGCTCGCCCGGGGTCGTTAACCATTGCAGCGAGGCATTGACAGCCGTCGCGCCTCGATCCTGCTCGATAGCAACAAACCAGGCAACGGCAAGCAGCCCGGGAAGAATAATTACCGAGAGTCGCAGCGCAATCTGCCGGAAATCCGGCCAATCGCGGAATGCGCTAAGCGCGAGCACCGTAGCTCCCGCAAGGAACCAGAACGAGTGGCTCGCATACAGCAGCAGCAGCCACCCAAGATTAGCCCCCCAACCACTGAAACTAAGTGGCCGTAGCAATTGCAGAAAGAACAGCAAAAATAAGGCGGCTCCTAACTGGAAGTTGAGAAAGCCCCAGTAAAAGCAAAAATTAAAGACCAGCAACGACGCCAGCAAAGCAGACTCTGCGGGCCGGTTACGTGCACGCGCAATCCAAAAAATGGATCCAACCCAGGTTATTACAATGAATAAGGCAAGCAACCTCCCTGCCCACTCAATCGGAACAACAAGCTCAATAAGAAACAACAGCAGATAGATCAGGTTGCCGGGCGCGAGCCAGTTGATCTCGTAGGCACCGGGCCGCGCATTCAACGCCTGATCGAACAAGTGCAGCTGGCTAAGATGCTGAGGCAAATCCGTCGCCGGTGGGTAGGATGTCGCTAAAAACGGGAGGCTCAAACAAATGCCGGCGACAAGCATTAACAAAGTGTATTTTGTGTAAGTCATGAAAGGCCGGCCAAACGACAAATTCAACTGAATTCCAATGCCTGCAACGGGCATAAATTAGCGAGGTTACAGGCAATTAAGATTAGTTGCACAAATGACCAGACATGGCACCATTGGCCAACCTCAGCCAGCGCAACATCTGCAGATGAAACTTACAGAACGACAGAAAAAATTTCTTCGCCACGAGTGCCATGCGCTTAAACCCGTTCTTGCGACAGGCGACAAAGGTGTTACCGAAGCATTTTTGCGCGAGCTCGACGGTGCACTCGAACATCACGAGTTAATCAAAATCAAAGTCAGGGCCGTGGATCGCGAAACGCGTGATTCGGCAATAGCCGAGCTGGCATCTGCAAGTGGAGCAATCCTGGTTAGTCGCGTCGGGAACATCGCGGCGCTTTATCGGCCGCGTCGGAAAAACCCGAAAATCATCCTGCCCGCGGCGGGCGGATAGAGAAACGTTATGTAAAACAACAAGCGGCTGGATTAATTATAAAGCACACTCGAGCTGCAATCTGACACGCAAAACAACTCGCAATTCGCCCTTTGGAGCAATGAAAAAAGCGGCGATCTGCTGCGAATGGTATCGGCGACACTGGTCAATTACGCACCCGAATCTGAGCCTCATCAACGCTAGCGCGCCTAACCGTCAGATATACAGCACTTCGACGATCTCGTAACTCCTGGGTCCGTTCGGTGTTGTTACATCGACTTCGTCGCCTTCCCGCTTACCGATAAGTGCACGCGCGATTGGCGCCGAAACCGACAACATGCCCACCGAAATATCGGCCTCGTCGTCGCCGACAATTTTGTATCTGACCTGTTTATCTGCCTCGATATCGTAGAGCACCACCGTTACGCCGAAAATAACCTTATCCGACTTCGGCATCTCCAATATGTCGATGATCTGGGCATTGGACAGCTTGGCCTCGATATCGCGGATTCGAGCTTCAGAAAGCCCCTGCTCTTCCTTCGCTGCATGGTATTCGGCATTTTCTTTCAGGTCACCGTGGGCGCGAGCCTCGGCAATTGCCTTGGTGATTCGAGGTCGATCAATGTTTTTCAGTTGCTTGAGCTCGTCACGCAATTTCTCCGCACCGGCGACGGTGATAGGCACCTTGCTCACGCCGCCGCCTCCTTGTGCAGTTCCTGCAGTTTATTGACATCGGTGCTTTCCAGATGGTTCAGCGCCTCACAGGTCGCTCTCGCAGCCGCAATAGTCGTGTAATAGGTGATCTTGCGGCTCACGGCAGCCGCCCTGATGCTCATGGACTCGCGGATCGCCTTCTTCCCTTCTGTCGTATTGACGATAAAACAGATTTCGTTGCTCTTGATCATGTCCACGATATGCGGACGCCCTTCCCGGACCTTATTGATCCGTCGGCAGGCGATATCATTTTTCGCCAGGTGCATCGCCGTCCCGTCGGTAGCACAGATCCGGAAACCGCGCTTGATCAGGTCTCGCGCCAGGCCCACTGCGCCGGGTTTATCCCTGTCACGAACTGAAATAAAGGCGGTGCCGATTTGCGGCAGCGCCACGCCTGAGGCCAACTGGGCTTTGGCATAGGCCTCACCGAACGAGCGGCCCGTGCCCATCACCTCGCCCGTGGATTTCATCTCGGGCCCGAGTATCGGGTCGGCTTCGGGAAACTTATTGAAAGGAAAAACCGACTCTTTTACCGAGTAATAAGGCGGGATAATTTCTCCTGAAATACCCTGCTCCGCCAGGCTGATGCCCGCCATGGCCTTGGCCGCTATCTTGGCCAGTGGCCGACCGATCGCTTTCGACACAAACGGTATCGTCCGCGAAGCGCGGGGGTTAACTTCGAGCAGATAAATGACGCCGTTCTGAATTGCGAACTGGGTATTCATGATGCCAATCACATTCAGTGATTTCGCCAGGTCACGAACCTGTTGGGACAGCTCTTCAATAACGTCTTTATCCAGTGTAAAGGGCGGCAACGAGCATCCCGAATCGCCCGAATGAACGCCGGCCTGCTCGACGTGCTCCATCACACCGCCAATCAAAACTTCCTTGCCATCGCTGATGCAATCGACGTCCACTTCAACCGCCTGATCGAGGAACCTGTCAAGCAACACCGGACTGTCGTTGGAGACCTGCACCGCCTCGTCCATATAAATACGGAGGTCCTCTTCGTTATGCACGACCTCCATTGCTCGCCCACCCAGCACATATGACGGACGCACAACCAGGGGATAGCCTACCTCGCTCGCAATTCTGACAGCCTGCTCGATATTCCGCGCCGTGCCGTTCGGCGGCTGCTTCAGTTCGAGTTTGTCGACGAGTTTCTGGAAGCGCTCGCGGTCTTCGGCAAGGTCAATCGAATCCGGCGTTGTGCCGATTATGGGTGCGCCCGCAGCCTCGAGGCCTCGGGCCAGCTTCAACGGGGTCTGCCCCCCGTACTGAACGATAACGCCGCTCGGTTTTTCAAGGTCGATAATTGCCATGACATCTTCGAAGGTCAGCGGCTCGAAATACAGCCGGTCCGAAGTGTCGAAGTCAGTGGAGACGGTTTCCGGGTTGCAGTTAACCATGATGGTTTCATAACCCGCGTCGCGCAGTGCCATGGCCGCGTGCACACAACAATAATCGAATTCGATACCCTGGCCGATGCGGTTCGGACCGCCGCCAAGAATCATGATCTTGCGCGCGTCGCTGGGCCTGGCTTCGCACTCTTCTTCGTAAGTCGAATACATGTAGGCCGTTGTCGTCGCAAACTCCGCGGCGCAGGTATCCACCCGCTTGAATACCGGCTTGACGTTAGCGTCCAGGCGCCGCTTGCGAACGATTGATTCCTTGACACCCAGCAGGGTCGCGATACGACTGTCGGCAAACCCTTTTCGTTTCAGGCGGCGAATGCTTTCGGGGGCCAGCACGTCGAGACCTGTTGCAACGATCATGTTTTCCGTATCGACCAGGTCCTTAACCTGAGCCAGAAACCATGGATCAATCGCGGTCAGCTTATAGGCCTCATCGATGCTCATCGCGTCCCGGAAGGCATCGGCCAGGTACAAGATTCGCTCAGCCCCGGCGCTACGGATTTCCGCATGGATTAGCTCACGATGCTCTTCCGTCTCTATATTTTTGACCTTGGGGACCAGCCCATCGATACCGGTTTCCAAACCGCGCAACGCTTTTTGCAACGATTCCTGAAAAGTCCTGCCAATTGCCATGACTTCGCCAACGGACTTCATTTGGGTCGTCAGGCGGCCATTGGCACCCGGAAACTTCTCGAATGTAAACCGCGGAATTTTGGTAACGACGTAATCGATACTGGGCTCAAATGAAGCCGGCGTGGCGCCGCCGGTAATTTCATTGCGCAATTCATCGAGCGTATAGCCAATCGCAAGTTTCGCCGCAACTTTTGCAATCGGGAAGCCCGTGGCCTTCGACGCCAGCGCAGACGAACGGGAGACACGCGGATTCATCTCAATCACGATAATGCGTCCGTCCCGGGGGTTGACCGAGAACTGCACGTTCGAACCGCCGGTATCGACGCCGATGCGCCTCAGGATCGCTATGGAAGCATCACGAAGCTCCTGGTATTCCTTATCGGTCAGGGTCTGGGACGGCGCGACCGTGATCGAATCACCCGTGTGAATCCCCATCGGGTCGAAATTCTCGATCGCACATACAATGATGCAGTTGTCGGCCGAGTCGCGCACGACCTCCATTTCGAATTCTTTCCAGCCCAGCAGCGACTCTTCGAGCAGAACTTCAGTCGTCGGCGAAAGATCAAGACCGCGCTCGACGATCTCAATAAACTCTTCCCTGTTATAGGCTATGCCGCCGCCACTGCCGCCGAGCGTAAACGAGGGGCGAATAATGGTCGGAAACCCGATGCGCGTTTGGATATCTAGTGCACCCTCAAGCGTATGCGCGATTTCGGCCGTCGCCGACTGCAGACCGATATCATCCATCGCCGACTTAAATTTTTCGCGATCCTCAGCTGTGTCGATCGCTTCTTTGGATGCGCCGATCATCTCGACACCGAATTTTTCGAGCACACCTTCGCGCGCCAGATCGAGGGCGCAGTTAAGGCCCGTTTGTCCACCCATCGTCGGCAAAAGAGCATCTGGACGCTCCACCTCGATGATTTTTGCCACCGCCTTCCAGTGCACCGGCTCTATATAAACGGCATCCGCCATCTCCGGGTCAGTCATGATCGTCGCCGGATTCGAGTTCACCAAAATGACGCGGTAGCCCTCTTCACGCAATGCCTTGCACGCCTGGGCGCCCGAATAATCGAATTCGCAGGCCTGACCGATGACGATCGGACCGGCGCCAATAATCAGTACACTTTCTATATCGGTGCGTTTAGGCATGGCTGTGCTTAGTTGCCTTTAGTCTGTTTGTGTTCATGTAATCAGGCTGTCCCTGCGGAAGCCGACTTGCGGCCCTCGCGCATCATTTCGACAAACCGTGTGAAGATCGGACGGAGGTCATGCGGGCCGGGACTTGCCTCAGGGTGACCCTGAAAACCCATTGCTAAACAATCAGTTCTCTCAATTCCCTGAAGCGAATCATCAAATAATGACCGGTGCGTCGCCCGCAGATTACCCGGCAGCGACTCCTCGTCTACAGCGAAGCCGTGATTCTGGCTCGTGATTGCGACCGCCTTCGTTTTCAGGTCGAGCACCGGATGGTTAGCACCGTGGTGCCCGAATTTCATTTTGACCGTTTTGGCACCGCTTGCGAGCGCGAGCAACTGGTGCCCCAGGCAGATACCAAAAGTCGGTACGCCCGCCGCCAGCACTTTCTTGATCGCTTCGATCGCATAGGCGCATGGCTCCGGGTCGCCCGGACCGTTCGACAGGAATACGCCATCCGGGGACATTGCTAACACGTCTTCTGCCGGCGTCTCAGCCGGCACAACGGTGACCCGGCAGTTTTCGTCAACGAGCAGGCGCAGAATATTGCGCTTCACACCAAAGTCATAGGCGACAACGTGATAACCGGTGATCCGCTTGCCGGGGGACCCTTCGGGTTTCGGCCAACCGGAACCCATGCTCCACTGATAACTTTCTTCGGCGCTCACAATGCGGGCCAGGTCCATGCCCGCAAGACCGGGAAATTTCTTGGCGTGCTCGACAGCCGTTTCAACGGTTTCTTCGCCGGTGAGGATGCAACCCGACTGGGCGCCCTTCTCGCGCAATATTCGAGTCAACTTGCGGGTATCGATCTCGGCAATGGCCTTGAGATTGCCCCGGCGCAGAAACTCCTGAAATCCTATTTCGGAACGCCAGTTGCTCTCGTACAAGGGCAAATCGCGAATAACCAGACCCGCAGCATAAATCTGTTTGCTCTCGAAATCGTCGCTGTTGGTGCCGGTGTTGCCGATATGCGGGTAGGTAAGCGTGACTATCTGCCGAGCATAGGAAGGATCAGTAAGAATCTCCTGATAACCCGTCATCGAGGTATTGAATACGACCTCGCCAATAGTCCTGCCCTCGGCACCAATTGATATGCCGCGAAAAACCGTGCCGTCTTCTAAAGCCAGCAATGCAGGTACTGTCACCAGTGAAACTCCGATTTTTTGCTATTCCCAGATATACGAAACGGGAGGGTCCGGTCCGGAGCGCCTCCCGCGTCTTTGAATTTCTTAATTGGACCAGAGCAATTGTAGCCGAGGGTCCGGGGCGAAATAAACGCCTTGAGGAAATTTTTTCGACAATTAGTCGAATCCGAGTACGTCGCGCATGCTGTACAGGCCCGGACCCCGTCCCTGCAACCAGCGCGCCGCCCTGAGCGCACCGCTGGCGAACAACTCACGATCAACCGCATGGTGAGTCAGCTCAACCGTTTCCGTATCAGAAACGAACGCAACCGTGTGGTCGCCGACAATATTCCCGGCACGAATCGAGTTCATACCGATAGCCCCGGCAGGCCGCTCGCCCGTGTGCCCGTTACGCCCGATCACAACCACGTCCGAGAGATTCTGACCGCGCGCATCTGCGACCGCCTCTCCGAGTTGCAGCGCCGTGCCGGAAGGCGCGTCCAGCTTGTACCGGTGATGCGCTTCGGTAATTTCGACATCCCAGTCGCCGTCCAAGTACCGGGCTGCCTGCCGTGTCAGCTCGGTAAAAACATTAACGCCAACACTCAGGTTTCGACCATAAAGTATTGATATTGATTCACTTGTCTCTCCAAGCAATGCAACGTGCTCCGGCGTGAGTCCGGTCGTCCCCATAACCAGCCGAGTGCCCGCGGCTTTGGCGGCCGCCAGGTTGCCGGGGACCGCGGCGGGCAAGGTGAAATCGATGGCAACGTCGGCCCCCGCCAGTGCCTCCTCCGCATCGGCCGTAATCACAACGCCGATCGACCCCAGCCCGGCCAGTTCGCCCACGTCCTGCCCGACCGTCTCGTGCCCTGGTTCAGTGCAGGCACCCACGATCTCGGCGTCGGCCGAGGCGCAAACGACACGGGTGACGGCGCGGCCCATTCGGCCGTTAGCACCAAACACGGCGATTTTAAGCATGCGAAACTCCCTGTAAAACTAGGGGGTGAGTTTATAGGTATTGGCGGCAGACACCAAAAGCCAATAACGAAGCGTCAGGCTCCTGCCCGGAAATCTCAGCTACCGATGCCGTCGAAGAACGCCTTAACGCTGTCCGTCCAGCTTTTGTGTCGCGGGCTGTGGCGATCGCCGGCCGCCTGCAGTGACTGCTCAAATTGCTCGAGCAACGCCTGCTGCTCCTTGGTGAGATTCGTCGGCGTCTCCACGTCGACCCGGCAATAGAGATCGCCGGGCCCGCCGCCGCGGACCGGCTTGACGCCTTTACCGCGCAACCGGAATACCCGGCCCGACTGCGTCCCGGCAGGAATTTTCAGGCTGACTTCGCCCTCCAGCGTAGGCACCTTGGCTTCGCCGCCCAGCGCCGCCGTCGTGAACGCCAGCGGCACGTTGCAGGATAAGTCGGCACCTTCGCGGTCGAAGACCGCATGCGGCCGCACTCGCACCTCGACATAGAGATCGCCCGGCGGCCCGCCGTTCTGACCGGCCTCGCCTTCCCCGGACAGGCGAATGCGGTCACCACTGTCGACGCCGGCCGGGACCTTCACAGACAGCGTGCGCTGCTGCTGCACTCGTCCCTGGCCGTAGCAATCGGCACACGGCTCCTCGATGATTCGGCCTTCACCGCGACACGCGGGGCAGGTTTGCTGTACCGAAAAGAAACCCTGCTGCCGTCGCACCTGGCCGATCCCACCGCAGGTCGTGCATTCCTTCTTGCTGGTGCCCGGCTTGGCGCCGTCACCGCCGCAGGTGCCGCAGCTTTTCATGCTGGCAAAACTGATTTCGGCTGAATGACCGCGAACGGCCTCTTCCAGGCTCAGCGCCAGCTCGTATCGCATGTCGGCGCCGCGGTAGACGCCGCCGCGCGATTGGCGCCCGCCACCAAAGATGTCGCCGAAGACGTCGCCGAAAATATCACCGAAGCCGCCGGCCCCGCCCATGCCACCCATGCCGGCAGACTGATCTACACCGGCATGACCGAACTGATCGTAAGCAGCCCGCTTCTGGCCGTCCGAAAGCACCTCATAGGCTTCCTTGGCTTCCTTGAACTTAGCCTCGGCCTCGGCGTCGTCGGGATTGCGGTCGGGGTGATGTTTCATCGCCAGGCGGCGATAGGCTTTTTTGAGCTCATCGCCCGATGCGCCCTTTGCCACACCCAGTACTTCGTAGTAATCCCGCTTTGACATCTATCTTCCTTGCACAACGCAATGCAGCCGGCCCGACAGGGGACGAACCCCGATCAGACCAACTGCACGCATAAGCCAGCCTGGCAACACTAAACGTTCTGGGGTCTGGCCCCGTCCAAAACGTCTCGGGGCCTCGCCCCTTTCGGCAGCACCGTTATTAGCTGGCCTTCTTGTCCTCGTCCTTCACTTCTTCAAACTCGGCATCGACGACACCGTCATCGGCAGATGCCTCGCTCGAACCTGGCGCACCCTCACCCTCGGCCGCCGCCTGCTCATAGGCTTTCTGGGCCATCGATGCCGATGCTTCGGCCAGGGCACTGGTCTTGGTCTCGATCTTTTCCTTGTCTTCACCTTTCAGCGCGTCTTTAAGATCAGACAAGGCCGACTCGATAGCGCCGCGCTCTTCGGCGCTGACCTTCTCACCCAGATCCGCCAGCGATTTCTCGGTCGCGTGAAGCATCGCATCGGCCTGGTTGCGCACATCCACCAGCTCACGGAATTTCTTGTCCTCGTCGGCATGCGCCTCGGCCTCGTTGACCATACGCTCGATTTCTTCATCCGACAGCCCGCTCGAGGCCTTGATGACAATCTTCTGCTCCTTACCGGTGGCCTTGTCCTTGGCCGATACGTTGAGGATGCCGTTCGAGTCTATGTCGAATGTCACCTCGATCTGCGGCATGCCACGGGGTGCCGGCGGAATATCCGACAAGTCAAAACGCCCCAGCGATTTATTATCGAGCGCGCGCTCACGCTCGCCCTGCAGCACATGAATCGTCACCGCTGTCTGATTGTCATCGGCCGTCGAAAAGGTCTGATTCGCCTTGGTCGGGATCGTCGTGTTTTTCTCGATCAGTTTGGTCATGACGCCGCCGAGGGTCTCGATACCCAGCGACAGCGGCGTTACGTCCAGCAACAGGATGTCTTTAACGTCACCCGCCAGCACGCCGCCCTGAATAGCCGCACCAATTGCAACGGCCTCATCCGGGTTCACGTCCTTGCGCGGCTCCTTGGCAAAGAAGTTTTTCACCTCTTCCTGAACCTTGGGCATACGCGTCTGGCCGCCGACCAGTATCACGTCGTCGATATCGCCGACCTTCAGGCCCGCATCAGCCAGCGCAGTTTTGCACGGCCCTATCGTACGCACGATCAGTTGCTCGACCAGTGACTCGAGCTTGGCTCGCGTCAGCTTGATGTTCAGGTGCTTCGGGCCGCTGGCGTCCGCCGTGATGTAAGGCAGATTCACCTCGGTCTGCTGCGAAGATGACAATTCGATCTTGGCTTTCTCAGCCGACTCACGCAGTCGCTGCATGGCCAGCGGATCCTTGGTGATATCGACGCCGCTTTCCTTCTCGAACTCGCCGGCAAGATAACGCACGATATTCAGGTCAAAGTCTTCACCGCCGAGGAAAGTGTCGCCGTTCGTTGCGAGCACCTCGAACTGGTGTTCACCGTCGATCTCGGCGATCTCAATAATGGAAATATCGAAGGTACCGCCGCCGAGGTCATACACGGCTATCTTGCGATCACCGCGCTGCTTGTCCATACCGTATGCAAGGGCAGCCGCGGTCGGCTCGTTGATAATACGCTTGACTTCGAGACCCGCAATTTTGCCGGCGTCCTTGGTCGCCTGACGCTGCGAGTCATTGAAGTAAGCCGGCACCGTGATGACGGCCTCGGTAACCGGCTCGCCGAGATAGTCTTCGGCCGTTTTCTTCATTTTCATGAGTACGCGGGCCGAAACTTCGGGGGCCGCCATCTTCTTGCCATTGGCTTCGACCCAGGCATCACCGTTGTCTGCCTTAACGATCTTGTAAGGCACCATCTGAATATCGCGCTGAACGATCTCGTCATCGAACTTTCGGCCGATCAGGCGTTTCACGGCATAGAGCGTGTTTGCAGGATTGGTAACCGACTGGCGCTTGGCCGACTGACCCACCAACACCTCATCGTCTTTGGTGAAGGCAACAACCGACGGCGTCGTGCGGTCGCCTTCTGAATTTTCAATGACCCGCGCCTGCTTACCGTCCATCACGGCGACGCACGAGTTGGTCGTTCCAAGGTCAATGCCTATTACTCTGCCCATCGTTATCTCCTGAGTATTTCCGGTGACCGGAAATCGTTAAATACGGGTTAAAAGTTCAATTGCAGCTAGAAATGGGTCTGGAAGACCATTTTTCAAGGCCAGCAGCGAATTTAAAGTCATCTGAATCGTTGTCCGCCGGCCTCAGCCCTGTGCCTCCGGCTCTTTGGCAACAATGACGCGGGCGGGCCGCAGCAGGCGGCCGTTTAGCAGGTAGCCCCGCTGCACCACCGCTAAAACCGTGTTGGGTTCTGCCGTTGCCGATTCCTGCACGCTCATCGCTTCATGCTGTTCCGGGTCAAACGTGTGGCCCTCCGGCGATACCACTGTAATGCCAAATTTTTCCATCGCCGACTGCAGCTGCTTCAAAGTCGCACGACCGCCCTCCAGAAGACTTTCCGCGGGGGCCTGAGCACCGGTTTCGAGCGCCATTTCCAGGCTGTCGGCTACCGACAACAACTCCGCGGCCAATCCCTCGACCCCATAGCGGCGGGCATTTTCCACATCGCGGGCTGCGCGCTTGCGCACATTATCCAGCTCGGCAACGGCGCGCAGGTACTTGGCCCAGTTCTCGTCGGCCGCCGCCTGCGCCGTCGCGAGTTCCTGCTCCAGATCACGAACACCGCTGCCAATCGCAGCGCCATTCTCCGGCTCGCCGTCTTCCGCCGGGGCCGCACCGGACCCCTGGCTGTCGACAGAACGGGCTTCGGCTTCGGGCTCTTCAACCTGGAGCTTGTCGTTTTCTTCGCTCATAAGTAACCGCTTCCTGACTTAGACTTTGAATGCAAAGTTAACCCTAACCTAATGTAAATTATAATATTTACAAGGTTAATGGGTCTGCACAATGTTACATCGGCTTATAGTGGGGGCAGTCGGGCGAGAATCAAGCCCGATACCTTGAATAAAGCCAGTTAAATTAATGCGTGGAATTGAGCGCGGCGCCCACCAACTTGGCGGTGATGTCCACGATCGGTATGACCCGCTCATAAGCCATGCGCGTCGGCCCGATGACTCCCAGCACGCCGACGATCTCATTATCAACCCGATAGGGAGCCGTCACAACACTGCAATTATCGAGCAATTGATAACCGGACTCCTCGCCGATGAAGATCTGCACGCCGTCAGCCTCGATGCTCCTGTCCAGCAACCCCAGGATCTCCCGCTGCTGGCTGAAGGCTTCGAACAACTGCCGCAGCCGCTCGACATCGGACAATTCCTGAAAGCCCATGAGCTTGGTTTCGCCGGTCATCACATAGCCACCCTTCTCGCCGCTGCCCGGGATGGCCGCCTGCGCAAACGCGATCGTATCGATCATGAGCTGGTTCATGGTCTCCTGCGTCCGCTGCAACTCGTCGAGGACCAGCTTGCGCACATCGCTCATTTCCTTGCCCGCAAAATTGTCGTTCAGATAATTGGATGCGCGGCGCAGCTCCGATTCGGAATAAGTCCGGTCGACGTCGATAAACCGGTTCTGCACCTCACTCTCATTGATCACCAGGATGGCCAGCACTCGCCGCTCAGAAATCGGCACGAACTCTATCTGCCGCAACGTCACGGACTGCTGGCGCGGCAAAGTGACCAGGCTCGCCAGGCTGGTCAGGGAAGACAACGCATTTGACACAACTCCGGCCAGCAGCTTGCTGTCCACGGCATTGCCGTCCGCGATTTGCCGCTGCAACTCGGTTATTTCGCGCGCAGCCGGAGGGCGGTACTGCACCAGCGTATCGACAAAAAAACGATAGCCTTTAGGGGTTGGCACTCGGCCGGCCGAGATATGCGGTGATGCGATCAGCCCGTAATCCTCGAGATCTGCCATCACGTTGCGAATCGTCGCCGGGCTCAGGCTAAGCCCCGATGCCTTTGATACCGTGCGCGAACCTACCGGCTGACCGTCCCGAATAAACTCCTCGACCAGCGTCCGCAGCACCTTGCGGGCACGCTCATCGGGCCCCGAACTGTTTTTCGTGGCCGAGTTCACCTGATCTCCCGGGAGCCGAATATGTCTGGACTTGCACAATGCATGGCGGAAAGCTAGAACGCGTCCGCGAGCATGTCAAGCAGCGGCTAACGCTTGTCCGGCAAGTCTCGGGTATGATGTCATGCTGCAACAGTGAGGCCATCAGCTGACAAGGGCGGTGCCGCCAACGGGCTGGTGGAGTCAATAAAGAGACAACCATGACACAACGTTTCAAAACCATCGGTATCCTGGGAAATCCGGCGGAAGAAGCGGCCAAGGAGTCGGTCGCGGCTATTGTTGCCCACCTTGAAACCAGGGGCGTTCGAGCAATCGTGTCCAATAAGCTGCCTGTGCCGCGGCAACCAGCGGAGCAATCTCCCGTCGACGATAGCGAAATGGCGCAGCACGTCGATCTGGTTATCGCGGTCGGTGGCGACGGGACGATGCTGTATGCGGCGCGCCAGGCGACACCTTTCGGCGTTCCGGTCCTTGGCGTTAATCGCGGCAGGCTCGGTTTTTTAGCCGATGTAAAACCGGAAGATATCCAGGAATCGGTCGATGCGCTGCTGGCGGGCGACTGCAGCAGTGAGAAACGAATGTTGCTGCGCGCCGAAATTTTACGCGGCGACGACGTGATAAGCAGCGGCATCGCGGTTAACGATGTCGTGATCAAACGGCGCGAGTCGGCCCGCATGCTCGAATACCGAACCATAGTCAATGGCCGCTACGTCAACACGCACGGCGGCGACGGTTTCATCGCGGCAACGCCCACGGGCTCGACGGCCTACGCATTGAGTTGCGGCGGACCGATCATACATCCGGGTCTCGATGCCATTGTGCTGGCGCCCATCTGCCCGCACACGCTTGCGGATAGACCCATCGTACTGAGCGGCCAGTCCAGTACCGAAGTCAGGCTTATTCAGAACCACGGCGGCCATGCCGATGTCAGTTGCGACGGCGAAGTGATCGGTGAGATGTCTACCGGAGAGCGGCTGCGGATTGTCGTAGCGGACAAGCGCGTGGAACTGATTCATCCGCCCGGATATGACTATTACAATGTGCTGCGCGAAAAGCTCTACTGGGGCCGGGATACTCGTGACCGGCAACCGCCACCGGAATAAAAATCGTGCTGCTCCATCTGCATATACGCAACCTGGCCGTCGTAGACGAAGTTGAGCTTGAACTGGCTACCGGACTCACCACGCTGACCGGCGAAACGGGCGCCGGCAAATCGATCATGGTCGACGCGCTCAGCCTGGTGCTCGGCGAGCGCGCCGACTCAGACGCGGTGCGGCCCGGTGCACAGCGTGCCGAGATCAGCGCAACCTTTACCCTTGAGTCAGCAAGCCCGGCCGCTCAGTGGCTAAACGCAAACGACCTCGACAGCGACGCCGATGCACAACCGGCCGATCCGCAGGAATGTATTTTGCGGCGCGTGGTCACGGCAGAAGGCAGATCCCGCGGCTACATAAACGGCAATTCCGTTGCGATGCAAACCTTGCGCGAACTCGGCTCGATGCTGGTGGATATTTGCGGCCAACAATCGCACCTCTCGCTAGGCAAACCGGAAATGCAGCGCGCCCTGCTCGACCGGCACGGCAACAATCTCGCACTGGTAGCGAGGCACCGCGAGGCGCACCAGCACTGGCAGCAGGTCAAGCGCCGCTATGACGAACTGCGGGCAACCAGTTCTGAACAAGCGTCCCGCATGGACCTGCTGAGTTTCCAGGTGCAGGAACTCGAGGCGCTGGACGCTCAGCCCGACGAAATTACAAACCTGGAACAGGCCCATCGGCTGGCGGCGAATGTCAGCAGGATTGCAGAATCCACGGGCGCAGCTTTGCAAATGCTCTACGAGAACGAGCAGGCATCGGCCTACGACCTGACCAGCCGGGCGCGAGCGCTGCTGGATGACCTTAGCGACCTGGACCCCGAGTTGGCCGACCTTGCCCGCATGCTCAGCGATGCCGAAATACAGATTACCGAGGCGGCGGATTCATTGCGGCATTACCTGGACAAGGATCAGGGCGAAACCGGCGACCTTGCGCAACTCGAAGCACGGTTGGCAGCAATGCACGACATGGCACGCAAACACCGGGTCAGGCCGGAAAAACTAGCCGAGCTAACCGCACGCCTGCGCGAAGACCTCCGGCAAATCGAAAATTTCGATGACACGCTGGCCGAGTTGCAGCGCGAACTCGACGCGAGCGTCGCGGCTTTAAAGGACGCCGGCAGCAAGCTGACGGCAGCGAGGAAAAAGTCTGCCAGAAGCCTGGCAAAACGCGTGACAGAAAATATCCGCGGACTCGGCATGCCAGACGGTGAGTTCAGCGTGCAGATCACGCCGCTCGACACGCCGGCCGCGCATGGCTCGGACCGCGTCGAGTTCCTCGTGGCACTGAACCCCGGCCTGCCGCCGGGGCCATTGAACCGCGTGGCCTCGGGCGGTGAACTTTCGCGCGTGAGTCTCGCGATAAACGTCGGCTGTAATGACAGTGACACGCCGACGCTGATTTTCGACGAAGTCGACGCCGGCATCGGCGGTAAGACGGCCGACATGGTCGGTGAGCAATTACGCAAACTTGCGGCAATGAGCCAGGTGCTGTGCGTCACGCATTTGCCGCAAGTCGCCAGCAAAGGGCACCAGCAATTTCGCGTGAGCAAACTGAGCGACGGCAAGAGCACGCGAACGCGAGTCATGCAACTGACCGAGGACGAACGCGTCGAAGAACTGGCTCGCATGTTGGGCGGTGCCGAAATCACCGATCGCACCCGCGACCATGCGGCAGAAATGCTGGCCACCGGCAACGGCTGAGTTTTAGCTTAAACCGACGCCGCCTGGCGCCAGGTTTATGTTTTCGGCCGGACGAACAACACCAGGTTATGGCTGACTATCTCGTAGCCATGCTCGGCGGCAACCCGGCGCTGGAGCTTTTCGATTTCATCATTGACGAATTCGATAACCTCGCCACTGTCCAGGCAAACCATATGATCGTGATGGCCACCGGAGCTTCGCTCAAAGACCGAGCGGCCCTCTTCGAAATTGTGCCGAACGATCAGGCCCGCCTCTTCGAACTGTGACAACACCCTGTAGACGGTAGCGAGGCCAATTTCTTCGCCCGCATCAAGCAACATCTTGTAGATTTCTTCCGCGCTCAGGTGCCGGGTTCGCTCCTGCTCCAGCAACTGCAGGATCTTGATCCTGGCCGCCGTCGCTTTCAGCCCGACCCTGTGCAGGTTTTTACTTTGCGCGGACTCGCTCAATAGCCTGTTTCCGGTACTCCCGGTCTCCTGATCGGTTATGATTGCGCCGGTGTATTATCTGTCGCTCGACGCACGGGAAGTTTAGCGTGAACCGCAAGTAATAGCATACCGCGGTCGCCGTTATCGAATATGAAGAACCAATTTAAACATCTTCTGGCCATCTGCCTTATCGGCTTTTGCACGGCGTGTGTGTACGAGGTGGACGTACAACAGGGCAATAAACTGGAGCCGCAGGACGTCGAGAGCGTGCAAGTTGGCATGACACGCAACCAGGTACGGTTCCTGCTGGGGACGCCGGTGGTTGCTGACGTGTTTCACCCGGATCGCTGGGACTATGTGTATTATTTTCGCGCGGGTCGCAGCAACAAACCCGAGCGCCGCTGGCTTATCGTCTGGTTCGACGGCAATGTCGTTCGAGAGATTCAGACGGACGTGGAAGTCCGCCCCGGCTGATCCCGCCTTCAGCCGGCGTTGCCTTTCCGGCCCATCGTCTCACCCCTTGCAGCCAGAATACGCCGAGCCTCCCTGGGGTCTCTGGCAAGCGCTCGGTATATTTCTACTCGGTCACCCTCACGCAATTCGTGCGTATCTGCGACGACTTTTCCGAACACTCCCAGGGTGCTCGTCGCCACACTCAATTCAGGAAAATCATCCTGGATTTTTGACAAGTTCACAGCGACACGCGCACTGGTTCCGCGAGGCACACGCAGGCCGACTATCCGCTGCCGCTCCGGCAACGCGCACGCCACCTCGACATGTAACTCCGACGACTCAGTCATAGAGCGCGTACGCACGTTTGATAAAGGCGTCCATGAGTTCCTTACAAATAGTCTCGAAAGCAGCACCGAACAACTTGTCGTTCAGCGCATTCGCAAATTCGAACTCAATATGCAGGGTCACTTCGCAACCGTCATCACCCAGCTGTTCGAAAGACCACCGGCCATCGAGACTGCGAAACGGGCCGTTCATTAAACGCATGGACATCCACTCGGGCCGGACGAATTGATTGCGCGTCGTGAACTTGCTGTTTAGCGCACCAAAACCAAGCGCTAATGTCGCTTCAAGCTCCTGGTCGCCGCAACTTTTGACCGTGGTAGCGGGACACCAGGGCAAAAACTCCGGGTACGCCTCGACGTCGCTCACCAACGCAAACATAGCATCGGCATCAAACGGCACCAGCGCTGTGCGGTTGACTGTTCGCACCGAATTAACCGGTTGCCAGAATGCCGGACAATAAATCCAGCACACCGATTGCGTTGAGGAAGACCAGAATCACCGCAACCGGCGCCAGGTAACGGGTCGAAAAAAGCCAAAGTCTGTAGCGCCGTCCGGTGCCCACATTCAATTCATCGGCCGAGGTATTCCGGGACATGACCCAGCCGCAAAATATGGTTATCGCCAGGCCACCCAGCGGCAGCATGATGTTGGCAGTCAGGTAGTCGAAGTTATCCAGGAAAGTGCCCTGCCAGAAGGTCAGATCGGCCAGCAAGTTAAAGGAGAAGACGCTCAGAAATCCTAACGCCCAGATAATCAGGCCGATAACGACCGACGCGGTCGACCGGCTTATATCCTGCGACTCGACGAACCAGGCCACCGCCGGCTCCATCAGGCTGATGGCCGAGGTCAGCGCTGCAAAACCGACCAGCAGGAAGAACAGCGTGCCAAACAGCATGCCACCGGGCATGTTACCGAAGGACAGCGGCAGTGCACGGAAAATCAGGTCGGGTCCTGCCATCGGGTCGAGGCCATTGGCAAAGACGATCGGGAAAATCACCAGGCCGCTTAGCAGCGCGATGCCGGTATCGGCCGTTACCACCGCCATCGCGGTGGCCGGTATCGAGGTCTCCTGCGGCAAGTACGCGCCATAAGCCATGACGCAGCCCATACCCACGCTAAGCGTAAAAAAAGCCTGCCCCATTGCAGCGAGCAACGTAGCGCCGGATACCTTGGAAAAATCCGGTTCGAACAAGAACCGCACGCCCATCTCGAATTCGCCGGTCGCTGCAGAAAAGCCCAAAAGGATAAGCAGAATGGCAATCAAGGCCGGCACCATCAGCGTCACGGCCTGCTCGAGGCCCCGCTCGACACCACGCGCCACGACGACAACAGTCAGGCTCATAAACAGGGTGTGCCAGGCTGCCGATGCCTGCCAGTTACCGGTGAGCGCATCGATCATTCCCCGCACAGCATCGGCATCCGTGCCGACAAAAGCACCGGCCGCCGATTTGAAAACATAGGCCAGCACCCAGCCGGCAATGACGCTGTAAAACGACAGGATAAGAAAGCCGGCGATGACACCCGAGAGCCCGACCAGACCCCAGGCGGGGCTGCCGCCCTCTTCCTCACCGAGCAAAGTCATCGATATCACCGGGTTGCGACGGCCGCGACGGCCGAGCATCGTTTCAGACATCATGATAGGCAAGCCGATTCCGAAAACGCAGGCCATGTAAATCAGTACAAATGCGCCACCACCGTTCTCGCCTGCGATATAAGGAAACTTCCAGATGTTGCCGAGACCGACAGCAGACCCGGTCACGGCGAGTATAAAAGCCAGCTTTGATGACCAGAATCCGTGCAAGGAACTGCGCTGACCGCTGTCGGCGGAGACATTAGGCATGGTGCTACCAAATCGCTAAACGTGGCTGAATTCTGGCGTAAAGCAACCAGCCCGACAACCGCGCATCCGTAAAAGTCTTGAATTGAGCGATTCGGCGCTAATAATTCGAGCTTCCGCCGCGACACGAAACTTGCAAGAATGGACGCCGATCTCCTGTTCCTGCAATGAGCACTAATGAACTCAACCCGCAAAAAGACGACCAGCGATAAAGTGATTGCCGAAAATCGCAAAGCCCGGCATAACTTTCATATCGAGGACGACTTCGAGGCGGGACTGTGTCTGGAAGGCTGGGAGGTCAAGAGCCTGCGCGCGGGCAATGCGAACCTGGCCGAAAGCTACGCTTTTATAAAGGATGGCGAGGCCTGGCTGACCGGCTGCCACATCACTCCGCTGCTAACCGCTTCCACGCACATCAATCCGGAGCCGCGCCGGGCCCGCAAACTGTTGCTCAATCGCCATGAGCTCGACCGACTCATTGGTGCGATCGAGCGGAAGGGCTACACCCTGGTGCCGCTGCAGCTTTACTGGAACAAGGGTCGCGCCAAGCTCAAGCTCGGCCTTGCCAAAGGCAAGAAACAGCACGACAAGCGCGCGGATGCCAAGGACCGCGACTGGAAACGGCAACAGGCACGGATCCTCAAGTCAAAGAAGTAAAGCCGACTGTCCAAGAGGCTGATATAAAAGAACTTAATCAGCTTTCAGGAATGTTTTCCGAATGTTTTTTTGGCGCCCGAGGCGCATGATCGAAGGCTCATTAGCGATGGAGACGGACTGGCAAGACCTGCTGCGACTGGACGAACAACTGTCAGACGAGGAACGCCTGACCCGCGATGCCGTGCGCCGCTGGTGCGACGGGCAGCTGCGTCCGCGGGTGCAGGAGGCCTTTCGGCACGGCCGCTTCGACCGTGAGGTCATCCGCGAAGCAGGCGAACTCGGCATGCTCGGCGGCACTATCGAGGGCTACGGTTGCCCGGGCATGAGTTACGTCAGCTACGGCCTCCTCGCCCGAGAGATCGAGCGCATCGATAGCGCGTACCGCTCTTCTATCAGTGTACAATCCAGCCTGGTCATGCACCCGATACACGCGTTTGGAAGTGACGCGCAAAAAGATCTTTACCTGCCACGACTCGCCAGTGGCGAATTGCTGGGCTGTTTTGGTTTGACCGAACCCGACCACGGCTCCGACCCGGGCAGCATGACAACGAGGGCCAAACGGGTAACCGGTGGCTATCGGCTGAGCGGCGCCAAGGCCTGGATCAGCCACGCACCGGTGGCGGACCTGTTCCTGATCTGGGCGAAGGATGACGACGGGAAGGTCATCGCCCTGCTTCTGGAGAAAGACGCCCGGGGACTCAGCACGGAGAATTACGAGGGTAAGTTCTCGTTGCGCGCATCGAGCACCGGCGGGATCGCGCTGGACGACGTTTTTGTGCCGGACGAGAACGTACTGCCGAAAACCCGCGGACTCGGTTCGGCCCTGAGCTGCCTCAACCGCGCCCGTTACGGCATCAGCTGGGGGGTGCTAGGCGCCGCCGAAACCTGCTGGCACACGGCCCGCGATTACGTGATCGAGCGCAAGCAATTCGGCCGGCCGCTGGCCGCCAACCAGCTGATTCAAGTCAAACTCGCCGACATGCAAACCGAAATCACGCTGGGCCTGCAGGGCTGCCTGCGGCTCGGCCGGCTGGCCGACGCGGGCACCCTCGCCCCCGAGGCCGTCTCGCTGTTAAAGCGCAATAACTGCGGCAAGGCGCTGGAGATTGCGCGAACTGCGCGCGACATGCTCGGCGGCAATGGCATCTCGGACGAATACCCGGTGATCCGCCACATGCTGAACCTGGAAGCCGTGAATACCTACGAAGGCACCCACGACATTCACGCGCTGATTCTGGGGCGCGGCCAGACCGGCATCCAGGCCTTTAACTAGCGAAACAGCGCTAAAACTGCGGAACCTTCGCTTGCCTTTGGTGCCAAAGACACTAGACTTATGCGCCCGGTCAGTCGTAGGCCGGGCAACCTGATTCAGGATGGTATGAATTGGGGGCGACTTGGCTTCGACGTGGGTGTTGAAACTTTGGGTGCATGCCGAGGGACAGAGTACCTCGTTAATCCAGCTGTAAACCTTATAGTTGCCAACGACGACAACTACGCATTAGCTGCTTAAAAACCAGTTGTAATGCCATCGGCCCGGCACGTGTCTGTGCGTTCGGTTTACCGGTGTCATCCACACAGAATCGCTTGAGGGCATGTTTGGGGCCTGACAGTTAAAACCTTTACTAAACTGGCTGTCGGCCTACCCTGCCCGTTGGGTTACCGGCAGTAAGATCAATAACGGAATAAGCATGTAGAGCCTGGAGCGGAGAGCTTGCGGACGCGGGTTCGATTCCCGCCGCCTCCACCAATAGAAAGATCAAAGCCGTTTTTTAACGGCTTTTTTCTTGCCTGCTCCCGGCGAGGAAAGCCGCTTACGGAGTCGTCAACAGGCTTTCCTGCATTTTCACCACCAACGATCGCAAATCAGTGACTTTTGCCGGGATTGGCAACTGCCGGAGCACCATGACTGAGTTCTACGCTCACACTTTAGAGGCAGTGCGGGACCTCGCAGCATGGACGCGTCAGGCCGCGACATTTCGCAGTCGAAGGACTTCATCGCGCCGTCGGCGTATTCGCGGCACCGGCCAGAGACGACGCTACTCTATGAGCTCATAGCCGAGTACTATCCCAGGTTCCGGGATCGGCGGGCTGGCGAGGGGCGAGCACTGCCAGGCTATGTGGAAGACGAGTTTGCAGCCTATCTGAAGTGCGGCCTGCTTGAGCACGGCTTTCTGCGCGTGAAGTGTGACGCGTGCCAGGCTGAAAAACTCGTTGCTTTTTCATGCAAGCGTCGCGGGTTCTGCCCAAGCTGCGGTGCGCGGCGGATGGCCGAGACGGCGGCACTGCTCGTTGACAAGGTCTTGCCACAGCAGCCCGTCCGCCAGTGGGTGCTGTCGCTGCCGTTCGCGCTGCGCTACCTGCTGGCGACCCGGCCAGAAATCATCACGCAGGTGCTCGGCATCGTCTACCGGGCGATTTCAGGCCACCTGATCCGCCAGGCCGGCCTGACGCGCGCGAGTGCGGCGACCGGCGCCGTGACCCTGATCCAGCGTTTCGGCAGTGCGCTCAATCTCAACGTGCACTTTCACCTGCTCGTGCTCGACGGCGTGTATCGCCGCTCCGGGGAAGGCCGTCTAGTGTTCGTGCCGGTGCCGGCCCCGAGCGCCGGGGAGCTCCGGCAACTGGTGCAGCGCATCGCCACCCGGATTGGCCGCTCGCTCGAGCGCGCCGGGCTCATCACACGCGACATCGAGAACGCGTATCTCAATTACCTATCGGATCGCGACGGGCCCGCGCGAGGGCCAGAAAGTCTTCACGGGTAGCTGGATCATCACCTCGGTGCCGATACCGCCGGCCCTGTTACTGTTTGGTTCGGGTCTGGGCCTGCTCGGCTGGCTGCGCCGGCCATCCAGCTAAGCAGCAAACCGGTTGCTCCTGCCAAAACCCCGCATGCGGGGTTTTTTGTGGGCCAGTGTCCGGGTTAGAGCCAGTTGGGCAGGCAGGGCGCGACCTGGCGGCCTGTCACGCCCTAAGCTGAATCAGCGCATAGAGTTTCTGTCTTTTACACACATTCTGGTTTGGAGACCCAAGTCACAGTCTTATTTTTCCGGCTCCCTATGATTTGACATAAGTTGACCGGGGAATGACATGAAAATCTTTGTGGTATCTGCGTTTCTGCTGTTCGCATTCGTGGCTCAGGCGGCACCTGAGCAATACGATTTTTCCTATACCTTCGCTGACGGCGAAGTGCTGTCCGGTTCCATTATTGGTGACGCGAACGGCGATGAGGTAACTGTATTGCAGGTCTTATCCGTGGCTTATACGGAGGGATTCGATCCAGCGCCCTGGTCTGTCTGCTGCACCGTCTCACTGTCGGGCAATGAGCCGTCCATAGCATTCAGTTCCGCAGTACCCGTATTTCCGGAAACGGCCTGGGGCATCGACGGCGGCAACGCCTATATCCTGCAGGCCTACGATGATCCCTTCTGTGTGTCGAACTGCTGGACGGAAGTCCAGCAGGAAGTCTATGCGCCGGGCAGGTGGTCGATACTGGCAATCCCGGTGCCATCGTCACTGATCCTATTTCCATCAGCACTGTTGGTGCTGGGGTGGATGCGGCGTCGCTAGTCAGCCGGATGGTCTTACAACCGTGCATTAAAAAAACCGCCACAGTTTTCAGGAAGCTTAGCGAATTGGGAATAGCGGCACGCGGCGGGTACGCGAATTTGTGAAGTGTGCGCAGACTAATGTCTGCTAA
>JARRLL010000012.1:63368-73830 GCA_037387125.1 Gammaproteobacteria bacterium
TACCAAGGGCGTTCTCCTACTGCTTGATGCGCACCAGTTCGTTCAGCACGCCGTCCAGACCACCGAAGACCGAGATGTTGCCAACCTTGTCGGCAACCTTCTCCAGTGCCTCCAGCTCCTTCAGGCGCAGAGCGACCGGGTTGCTCTCCATGACCTTCGCGGTGTTCAGCAACGAACGGGTCGCGTTGGTCTCCTCGCGGCGACGGATCACGTTCGCCTGTGCGGCCTTGTCCGCTTCCACCACCTTTGCCAGGATTTCCTTCATATCACCCGGCAGGATGATGTCCTTTACGCCAATGCCGCGCACCTCGACGCCGATCTCGGCCAGCTTGTCGCGCACGTGGTCGAACACCTCACGATCGACGGCGCCCTTATCTTCCAGCAACACGTCTAAAGTGCGGGTACCCACGGCCGCGCGCAAACCAAACAGGATCTCCGAGCGCAGGAAGTCGAGCGGGAGCTTGACTGCCTTAAAGGCCTGCAATGCGTCTACGATGCGAAAGTTAGCGGTCAGGTTGATGCGAATACCCACCTTATCGCGGGTCATAATCTCCTGACCGGTCACCTCCAGCGCGTTGATACGCAGATCCACAAAGTCGATATCGACATCGCGCTCGAACTTCCAGAACGCGTGCAGACCCGGCTGCAATGCGCCATTCAGCTCACCATCGACAAACAGCAGACCCACGTGGCCGTCCGGCACCTTGCGCGCGAACACTGCGGCCATGATCATCGCGCCCGGGCGCACCAGGGCCTTCGCTACGCGCGGGGTCAGCTCAAAGTCCTCGGCGATATCCACCTTGTCCACGGTGATGTCGATGACATCCTTCCAGAACAGGGCACGACGATCCGGACCCAGAACCTCACCCACCTGGTCGTTGAAGAAAACCAGGGCCACCTCTGCCGGACCAGTCTTCACAACTTCGAACAACTGGTCGACTTCAGCGCGATGCTCCTTCACCAGGAAATCCTGCAGACGGTGCTGGAACAACGGCAGAGCCAGGTCGAACAACTCAACGTCGATACGACGCAGCGGGTCGACAAAGCGATGCAAGCCCGGCTTCAGGAAGCCGACAAAGTCACCGCGCTTGAACAGCAAGCCACGCTCGTGCTTACGCACGATAAAAGTACGAATGAATAACATTTTGATCACCTCCATTTCTTGCATCAATAACGGTCAAGTTCACGTGCCATGCACGAACCAGCGACTGCCAGCTCGTAAAGCGACGCAACGTTTTGACCATGAACCGGGTCACCCCGGTACAACAGACTTCGTTGTTCGGCGCGTTCTTACAGACATCCAGAGGAAAAAATTGCGGTGACGGCCACACTGTCGGGCGGGAGCACCGGCCCTGCAACGGCGGGTCCGTGTCGGCCTGGCAATCAGACTTCGCGCGCACAGCCTCCGTGCAGGCACGCAACAAACTCTCTTGCACATGGAGAACATGAACTGGACGCAGCAGGGGAACGCTGAACCGGCCCGAACGAGTGCCGAGGCAAATCCGTCAGCCGGATCGCTTATGCGACCGCTAAATAGTTTCACCTCCGGCCGCCCCGCGACGAATGAAACCGTCATTCACGGGTGGATTCGAACCACGGGCTTACGCCCTTCCCATTGGATCAACTTAGCAGGTTGATGGAAACGCAGGAGTCGAACCTGCGACCGACAGATTCATGGTCTGTTGCTCTACCCTCTGAGCTAGATTCCAGTGGAGTTGGGTTTTACGAGCCGCTCGACACACACCGTGCGATGGATAGCGTTGGTGCGCCGGCCGGGTATACAGAACCCGCACCGCTGAACGTCGTTCTGGCCCCAACCTTGGTTGACAATGCCGGGCATCAGGCACCGGCGTTGCCGTCCAGCCACGCTGACACGTTGCTGGTAAAACGGGACTCTGGATGTCTGTCACGGACTACTCGATAACTGGCGCGGCCCGAGGGATTCGAACCCCCATCTGCGACGTACGCACTGTCGTGCTCTTCCACTTAAGCTAGAACCGCATAAAACTGGCGCGACCCGAGGGATTTGAACCCCCATCTTCTGCCCTACCACGGCCTTGCTCTGCCAGTTGAGCTAGAGTCGCATTGACAACCCGGGACGGATTCGAACCGTCGTCTTCACTTCTGGAAGGTGACGTTCTGCCACTGAACTACCGGGATTCTGTTTCAAGAAATCGCATCCCGGGACGGAGTCGAACCGTGGTCTGCGCGTTCGGAAGTTACTGTTCGCAAGCACTATTCTGCCATTGAACTTTCGGAACATGGAAACAGGTAACGCCTGCGGCGTTCGTTACTTGCGTGTTTAAGTACACGCAAATTTGGTGGACCGTGAAGGACTTGAACCTTCATCTCGCCGGGTAAGAGCCGGGTGCTCTGCCATTAAGCTAACGATCCGTAATATGGTTGAGGTAAACGACGAGAGTCGAACTCGTATCATCCGGGGTCACCTCCCGGGGTCTTGCCGTTAGACCACGTTTACCATTGGTGCCTTGCATGAGACTCGAACTCACATCTGTGGAGTGGCGCTCCACTGCTCTACCGCTTTGAACTAACAAGGCATGTACATCAACGATTATCAGGGCGGCTGGATTCGAACCAGCGGCTTCACGGATCCGGGCCGCGCGCTCTGCCAGACTGAGCTACACCCTGTTTGAATATGGAGGTAATCGGAATCGAACCGATCTGCTCTGGCATGCAAAACCGCTGCTTTCCCAGAAACCCCCGTAAAGAATACGCGCCGCTATCGCGGCTTCTTAATTTGCGAGTACAAATACTCGCTTTCTGCCTCCGGCGGTGCTCTGCACGCCTTCACTCGCTAGCGCGCGTGAAGAGTTCCGAGCATGAGTGCCGCTATCGCGGCGTCTCAATTTGCGAGTAGAAATACTCGCAACTCTGCGCTTCACTTGGTGCTCTGCGCGCCTGCAATCGCTAATGCGATCGCAGAGCTCCGAGCATGTGAAACGCCTGCGGCGTTCATTATTTGCGAGTACAAATACTCGCAAATTTGGCTCCGGTCGCAGGGCTCGAACCTGCATCTGACCGATTAACAATCGGGAACTCTGAGATATCGAAACTTCGCCTCCTGGTCTTCAACCAGGCGCTCTGCCGTCTGAGCTACCGATACATTGGGCGGCGTTAACCACCAGCCCAGCGGGCAGCGCGTCGTCGCAAACGCACCTTGGCCTTGGCCTGCACGCCGGAACGCGCTGCCCGCATCGAGTAATCCGCATTGTTAAAGAACGCAAAAACAGTTCGCTACAACGCGTTCGACCGGGCATAAAAAAACCCCGGTTGAACGAAATCCAACCGGGGCTATGTCCCTGGTCGGAAGGCTTGTTGCAGCAGCCTTCCGACATGTATTCGAAAGGCTAGGTAATCAATCCACTATGCTCGTAATTCATTTCTTCAGGCCGAGCGTCGCCGTTGTCGCCGACCGGATTATTGGCCTGGCAAACGTTCGCCGCTTCACTACCTACGTAAGGCACCGGCCTATGTCGGCCCGCACTCACGCATTGGTTAAGCAAAATATTTTTTGCACATATATTCATAAGGGCGCGGACTTTACTCCTCTACTTTTAAGTAGTCAAAGAAATATTTGTTATAAGAACGTTCAGGCAAACAATAAAAACGGGCGAGAAAAAAACAGGAATCAAACTGTGCGCTTTCACCTGCGCTGATCGTCGATCACCTATCGGATCGCGACGGGTCCGCGAGAAGGCCAGAAAGTCTTCACCCTGCAAACGCTGCCGGTCAGCACCAGCTGGCCGGTGGGTGATTAGACGTTTGCTATCCGCACCCAATGCGGCGGCCGGCTGCGCGTCATCGCCAGCATCGAATCGCCGGCGGTCATCGAGCGGATTCTCAAGCACCTTGGCCGGGAGGCCGTGCCGGTCGATCCTGCGCATCCGAGCCGGGCACCGCCCCGGTCAGATCGGCTGATCTGATTCTCTCGCCGATGCCCACGCCGCCCGGCCCCCGCGCCGGGAGGTGCGTGTGTTGACCGGCGGCTTTGCCGGTTGGCATTTCCGGGTGAAAGGGGAAGATTCACGGACCCAACGACGTCGCCCGGGTGAGGCTCCGCCTGCATCGCGGCGTTCAACCTGCCATCAACACCCCGATTGCAACATGCCTCTACCAATTCGAGTGAATCGGCTGCTCAAACATAGGTGGCTTATACTTCCTATTCGCGATAGTCACAATGCAGGTCTTGATGTAGCCCAGCATCGGGCAGCGGATGCTGGGCTACGTTGTTTTTATCACTGATTGCGGAAGGCTTCGATCGAGAAGATGACACTGCCGCTATCGATTTGGAAAAATATGGAATCCCGTTCTTGCGGTTTTTCGTCAATATAGATTAGCCCGCCGTATGCGCCGCCCAAGCTCGGGCCACAGTTTTCCGAGCTGAGTTCGACGCTCATATTGTAAAGATTCCTGTCGGAGCTACCCTCGATGTCGCTTATAGAGCCGGTCCACGTGCAGGCGCTGCCAGTTGAATCGAGTAAGTCGCCATTAAACGTGCCATCCGGGTTAAAGGTCAGAGTCACGCCTTGACCTGGAACCTGGCTATTCCAGATTCCAGAGAAGTCTTCTATTGCAGTGTTTCTATCGTAAAGCGGGTTGAAAAGTGTTTCGAACACGATTATATCCGGCTCCTGGTCGGCATCGTCTCCATCGTCGCATACGAACGAGCCTTGCAGTGCCGACTTTTCATCAAACTTTCCTTCCTCCGTTCGTTTATCAAAAGTGCCATCAACAGCGCAGTTGCTGGTAACTATGTCATCACCGATAGAAAAATCTTGCGAAGTGAAACGCGTGACGTCACCTGAAAGCTCAAGCCCTAAAACATCTGTGGAAGCTCCGCCCGACGCCTGAACTGAGTACTGCAGAGTAAAGACTCGCATTTCCCCGGTATCTCCGATAATCGGTTCGGTCGTCAGAATGATGACGTTCTGATCTGTAGCGGAGTTGCCATCGGTCAGCGTGCCGTCCCAGATTCCACCCAATTGTATATCTGTCGGTGGTTGGTCTTTGCCAGGGCCATCGAAACCGCTATCACTGCCACCGCCGCAGGAGGCTAATGCGGCCGCAACTGCGGCAGACAGCGCTGTATTTCTCTTAATCATGAGGCTAATTCTATCGTATCGCTGTTATTTCTTTATTCTAACCGGTTCAAAATATGGTTATCTGGAATCTGACATAAGCAGACCTTCCGGCCGCTATACTGTAGACAGGTATTGTGCCAACACATTTGTTGGCGGGAGAGGGGCGATGACTGAGGTGGACACCAAGCAATTAACTGATGCTTACAAAAAGGTTCTCAAAAAGGAGAAGTTCAAGGCCTTTTACATCCATCTGGCAGCATATTTAATTGTCAACACGGCACTATTTATTACCAATATCGAAACTAACCCCACTGTATTTTGGGGTTGTTTCCTCGGCTGGGGGTCGGGCGTTCTAGCAATTGTGGTCTTCAAGATTTTGCCTATGGACAAGCAGCTCGAAGAGCAGCGTATCGAAGTCGAGGCGATGGCAGCTGGTTATGAATAGGTGCGGGGGTTGTGCGCTAAGGACGCTGTAATCTGCAACCTAATGACTAGGGGTGCTCTAAGGTGCCTCTGTGGTTCGGCTAATCTGAAGGCCTGTCGGAATGTCTTGGGCCAGGGGCTTGCTCGGGAGTTGGCCCTGAGCCGGCAATCGAAAACAACTGCGCAGGATAAATTCAGAATGACATGCTGAAAATTTTCTTCGTCGTCGCTGCCTGTTACATTTTGCTAGCCGCTGTCGTGTATTTTGCGCAGGCTCGTATACTTTACCTTCCAGACCTGCCCGGGCGAGCGCTGACCGCGACGCCGGCTGATGTCGGGATGGACTATGAAGACGTCTTCATCGAAACAACTGATGGAGTGATGCTGCACGGCTGGTTTATCAAGGGTCATTCGTCTCAGGTGCTGCTGTTCTTTCACGGCAATGCAGGAAACATCTCACATCGTCTTGACTCAATACGGCAGTTTCAAGAACTGGGTTTGTCAGTATTGATTCTTGATTATCGGGGTTACGGTCGGAGCGATGGCCGAACTACCGAAAGGGGGGTCTATCGCGATGCAGATGCAGCGTGGCAATATCTCATCGTGGATCGCGGTTTAGCGGCCAGCGATATTATTGTTTTCGGACGTTCCTTGGGAGGCTCGGTCGCAGCGCGGCTAGCCGGCTTGCAACAACCACTGGGGCTAATCGTAGAATCGTCGTTCACGTCCGTCCCTGACATTGCTCAGGACCTCTATCCATGGCTCCCCGTGCGCTGGTTGAGTCGCCTTCGTCACGCGACAGGTGAATACGTGCGGGACGTCAAATGCCCCATACTTGTCATTCATAGCCGCGACGACGAGATAATCGCGTTTCGCCATGGCGAAGCAATCTTTGCAGCGGCGAACGAGCCTCGTACCCTGCTGGCGATTTGGGGCACTCATAACGACGCATTCTTGAGTGATGCGCGTGCCTATCTTGACGGACTTCGAGCATTTTTGACTGGACTGAGCGCGCCCGCTTTGACTCGTTAGTGCGGTTCTGGGTGGCGGAATTTGCGAGTATTCGGATACACTATTAAGGCGCCGCACAGCAACGCAAGACCAGCGGAAGGATTGACTCAATCGCTGCCGCTAAACGCGTGTGTCGCTTCGTGAACCTCCTGACTTACTCGGATCGACCGACAGGTTCGAACCAAGACCTCCTAGAGTTCGACAAATAAAAAGGGCCAGCCTAAATCGGCTGACCCTGTTAGTCGCATGACTGGTTTGCGCGACCCTTAGACTCGCGAGCCGCCAATGCGGCGGCCGGCTGCGCGTCATCGCCAGCATCGAATCGCCGGCGGTCATTGAGCGGATTCTCAAGCACCTTGGCGGAGAGGCCGTGCCGGTCGATCCTGCGCATCCGAGCCGGGCACCGCCCCGGTCAGATCGGCTGATCTGACTCCCTCGCCGATGCCCGCACCGCCCGGCCCCCGCGCCGGGACGGGCGCGTGTTGCCCGCCGGCTTTGCCTGTTGGCATTTCCGGGTGAAAGGGGAAGATTCACGGGCCGCCACCTGCATCGCGGCGTTCAACCTGCCATCAACACCCCGATTGCAACACGCCTCTACCGGTTCGATCGAGTCCGCTGCTCAAACAAAGGCAGCTTAAACTTCCTATTCGCCCCGGGTCAGACGGTTCAAGCCCTCTGCCGGTCACCCTGTAACAACGGGCCCTAATGGCGAGAACCTGGCTCGGACCGTGCATGCCTTCGGCTAGCCCGCTTCCGCCCCCGGTCAACCCGCAAACTCCCAGTTGATACCCAGCAGGACCAGCGTCTGGGTTGTCCGCAAGACATCGTCGGGCTCGTCGGCAAAACCCGCATCACCGCTGGAACGGTCATGGCGCGCCTCGAACGTGCCGACGAGGCGTTGCGACCCTAGCAACAACTGGTACTTGACGGTTCCCGTCAGTCCGAGCAGCCTCTGCTGCCCCCCGGTAACCAGTCCGTCATCATCGAGGTGGAACTCGGGTCGCACCGCGAAGCTCAGTCGCTCGTTTGCCGCCCAGACCAGCCAGACCGCACCGGTCGTCCACTGGAAGCGGGGCTGCCCAGGCTGGTCCGCCTGCTTTTCGGTGCCATAGTCGAGTGAAGCGGCCAACCGCCAGGGGCCGCGCTGCCATTCGACAATGGAATTACTGAAAAACCGCCAGTACTCCAGATCGGTATTGTCCTGATCCGAGCCGTAATAGAGGTTTTGGATGAACTTCGCGTTGTCACTGAGCGAGAACCCGGCCGAGAAACCGAGGCTCGGTATGTCATTGGGATTCGTCAGGTAGTTATAGCCATTGACGAGGTAAAAACCGAGATCCACCGAATCACTGACATCCCAGAGCAATTCCCCGCCGAAAAGAAAATACGGCACGGTATCGCTCAGGTAGGCGCGCGTGTAGTTCGGGTTGTCGATCGAAAGATAGGATTCGTAGCCGATGTAGCTGTTGATCAGCCCGGCAGTGAGCCTGACTTTACCGTCGTTACCGAAAAGGTAAGACACGTTCGCCCGGTAAAGATGGCGCCAGTCATCCGCGTTAGCGATTGGCTCGTTGGCTGCCGGCGGCGGCGACGTAACCAGGCGCTTCGAATCGTCGCCGGCTTGCAGGCCGAATTCGAAGCCCCAGCGTGAGCCTACATTAGCTTCGCGGGACAGGTTGAACATCGCCTCGTTCAGTTCCAACTGGTTAAGCGTCGCCGCGGACGATTTACCCTGCCAGTTGTCATCGGAGGGGTCGCGATTGCTGCCGACGTAGCCGACGTCGAGGTAGGCTCTAACCTGCAGCGGAACGTCATCGGCCGCCAGAACATCCCTGGAAAGCAACGCGACTAATCCAACTCGCACGAACGAGTTGCGAAACTGTCTTGGCATGCGTATCACTCTGTTGCGTCGCGCGTTGATTCTTCAATACAAACCCATACAGAGTATGCGGCGCATTACCGCAACTATCCAGACTGCCCACAAGGCTCGCTGGCCACGGCCCACAAATTCGTCATGATGGGTTTTTTATTTGGCTGCACCAAATACGCTAGTGACACTCAGCGTCGCACTCCGAATCAAAAGCAGAGTCAGTTCCAGCGAACTGGGCTCCGCTGTTTGTTTCGCCGGTCAGGGTAAGCTCTGTGTCGGCGCAGCCGACGCCGGTGTCCCCGGTCAGGAAATGGAACTTGGCATCCAGGAAACCGTCGTTGTCAAAGTCGGTATTTAATTCAGTGGTCGATGACGGATCGAGGCCGGCACCAGCAGGCCCGAAACTTAAGGTGGAACCGACAATATTGCCAGCGACCAGGTTGACAGGGTCGCCCGCGCTGGTGGTTGAGGTGAATACGATCACCTCGATGACATCATTGAGCCCGCCGGGAGCGGAGGCACTGCCGTCGTGATCCGGATGGACCGCCCGATTAGGCGCTGCCGTGTCGATATCGATCTCAGCGGGCAGTACGCCCGCCGGCGCCACAACGATATCGTCGAAGAAAAAGCCGGTCAGGCTATTGGTGTGCGCGACCAGAAACACCTCGACGTTGGTGAGGTTGGTCCAGCTACTGTCAAAATCCACGGTCAGCTCGCCAGGGATAGCGATGCCCTCGAAGTTGCTCGCATAAGTCACTAGCGAGGCCGTCTGATAAATATAGCCCCCGCCGTCAATTTTGCCCCGGAACGTGATACCACCGACCGCGTAGACGGGCTGGTTGCCAATCAACCGTATCGACATCTGCTTCAACGTGAACGGATCCGTGTTGGTTTGGAACATATTGAACGAGTAATAACCGCTCAAGGCCCAGATTTGGTAATCCGGCGTGATGCCTAGCACGGTGGCATCACTGGTGGTAAACCGATAGCCACGACTGTCGAATGACGCCGTGGTACCCGTCGAATCCTCGAAATCAATTACGGTATCGGCTGCGAAAGCAGGCGCAGACGCCAGGCAAACGCTGAGCAACCATGACCGGTGCTTAAATATTGACATGACAATCCCCCCGCACCGCTCTGGTGCCGCTTAAGGCCGCCGGGACGGGCGCGTGTTGACCGGCGGCTTTCCCGGTTGGCATTTCCGGGTGAAACGGGAAGGTTCACGGGCATCGCAGCGTTCAACCTGCCATCAAAACCCCGATTTTAACACGCCTCTACCGGTTCGATCGAGTCCGCTGCTCAAACAAAGGCAGCTTAAACTTCCTATTCGCCGCCTAGGCCGGTTGCAGCAGGACTATGGCAGCGACCGATGAAGTCGTTCTACGTTATCGTGCATCACGCTGAGGAAGTCGCCCTCTTCCGGAGCGTTCGCGACCGTCCGAAAAGGCACGCTGACGATGCCTGCCTTGGCGAGGCCGATTCGTGTTTCTTCCAGCGGCTCAGACTCCCAGACCATGATCGTCGCCGGGTGCGTGACGAGTATCTGTTGCAATTCAATCCAGTCAAATGTCGAGGGTGCCTCGTCCGTTTCCCAGTGCACACTCTCGCCGTTAATACCGTAGCGACTCTCGAGATACTGGTACACGGGATGCGAGAACAGGACAGGCCTACCATCGAGCTGTGCGAATGCATCCGCAAGGCGCGCATCGAGTTCAGTAAGCTCCCGCTCCAGGTTTGCAAGGTTGTCACGGAACCGCGTTTCGCCCGCTGGTACCAGATCGATAAGTAAGTTGGCGAGGACCCTGGCCTGCGCAATGGCAATCTGTGGGTCCAGCCAGGTCGTGAAGGCGGTCCGCTGGTGAGAGTGCTCACCCTCCGGGCCGTGCTGATGCTGGACAGAATCGTCGAGCGGAATGAGTCTGTCCACGACAATAGCTGACGTATCAACAAGGCGACGCCGATCGAGCGAAATCATGTTGAGCCAGGACTCAGCGCCGGCGCCGTTGAGTAAAATGACGTCGGCCGACTGCAAGAGCTGAACCTGTTCCTCACTCGG
>JARRLL010000013.1:0-55836 GCA_037387125.1 Gammaproteobacteria bacterium
GTTGACCGACACAGGGCATACTTCTATTTCCTTGTAGCTCATTGCATAACCCGTATTTTTTGCGTTTAAAACTTAAGCTTATTCTATGCCGAAAAATTCACATAGGGTTCGTCATACCGTGCGGGGCAAAGGCTCATGCATTCTGTGCCCACCACTCGGGCAAGTCGGCGATCGAGCTGAGAACCGCGTCCGGCCGCACGCGGCCATGCAGGTCACGCTCGCGAAATTTCCCGGTACGAACCAGCGCCGCTTGCAGGCCCGCTTTTTGTGCCCCGGCCACGTCACCGGAAATATCGTCACCGATCATAAGCGTCTCGCCCGGTTCGCAGCCGATGACGCGCAGCGCGATAGCAAAAAAATCGGCGGAGGGTTTGCCCAGCACAACAGCCTCGCAGTCGGCCGCATATTCGAGTGCTTTTATAAACGGGGCGACGTCGAGCCGGAATCCGTCCGCAGCCTTCCAGTAGCGGGTCATGCCCAGCGCTACCAATGCGGGCGCCGGCTCGGTCATTAGCATGCGGAACGCACCGTTGAGCGTTGCGTAGTCCCATGCGCTGCCGATATCGCCGATGACGATCGCGGCTACCTTATCGTTCGCGTCGCCGGTCGTTTCCGTTAGCTTCGCGAAATCTTCACGAGTGGCGTCAGGCACCAGCAGTTTGAGCGGGCCTGCTGAATGGCTGGCCAGCCATTGGCAGGCGGCAACGGGCGGCGTAAGAATTTTTTCTGCGGTTACCGGCATGCCAAGCTGCTGCAGCTTCGCGGCGATCAGACGTCGAGGGCGTGACGTGGTGTTGGTTACGAAAAGGTAAGGCAGACCGTTCGACTGCAGCCAATCGACGGCCTCCGGCGCGCCGGGAACAGCATCTTCGCCTTCCCAAACCACACCGTCGAGATCGATCAACAAGCCGCGCATTGCCGCCACCGTTAATGTCAGTAAATTATCAGGGCTCGTCCACGTAGTCGTGGGGACTGGCTCGGTAATCGGTGACGCGATAGTGCGACTCGTCGAGCTGGTCGACCCAGGTGGGGCCCACGGGTACTTTACCGCTGCCGCCGGGTATGTCGAGCACGTAGTCCGGCTGGCAGAGCCCGGATACGCGCCCGCGTATATCACGCATCAGTGCCTGACCTGCTTTAAGGCTGGTTCTGAAGTGCGCGGTGCCGGGTGCGCGATCCGCATGATGCAGGTAATACGGTTTCACGCGGTTCTCAACCAGCAGACGGAATAAGGTTTCCAGTGTCGCCGCATCATCGTTGACCCCTTTTAGTAAGACGCTTTGGCTCAGCATCGGTATGCCTGTATCAACGAGTTGCGCGCAGGCCCGTCTCGCGGCATCAGTCATTTCGCGCGGATGATTCGTATGCAGTACGACGTAAACCGGTTTTTCTCCGTGCAGAGTATCGGCGAGCTCGGCCGTGATACGTTCCGGGCTGACGACCGGCACGCGCGTATGAATGCGAATCACGCGCACATGGTCGATAGTTGCGAGCGCATCGAGAATACGCTGCAGCCGACGAGGTGACAGCAGCAAAGGGTCGCCGCCGGAAAGTATCACTTCCCATACGGTCACACTGTTGCGGATATAGTCGAGTGCGGCTTCCAGTTCGGCGTCAGACAGAGCGCCTTTCTCTGCCTGGCCGACCGTTTCGCGCCGAAAACAGAATCGGCAGTAAACCGGGCAGACGCGGATCGGCATCAGCAGCAATCGGTCGGGGTAGCGATGCACGATACCGGGCAGCGGGCTATGGGCGGAGTCGCCTATGGGGTCGCTGACGTCGAGCAGCGTGTCTGCCAGCTCGCGCACGTCGGGCACAAACTGTTGAGCAATCGGGTCATTGGGGTCGTGCGGGTCGATCAGATCCTGCATCGTCGGCGTGATGGCTACCGCGAAACGGTTGGCAACCTGCTCCAGCCTGCGATCGCGGTCTGAATCCGCATTGGCCTTTGTGCCGAACGCTGCAGGGTTGAGGCCATGATTTGTTGCTAGCTCGTTTTCCATTTTTGCTGCCTGTGCGGATGCCATGAAATCAAAATTTGCCGGAATAGCCATGCTGCTGCCGGAGATAGGCCGGGTAGTCCGCGGAATAGTTGCATCGCCCGCGAGCGTTGCCAATAACTGACCCTCAACCCATGACATGGCATCGACAAGGGTATATGTTACCCGAACTAATAAGCCCGTCTTTAGCGTCGCGTAATCCTGGGGATTGGGCGGAACAGGTTCGATTACACAGCAGGCCCATAACATCCAATGAAGCACAGTGAGGGAGCAATATGAAGAAGCAAACCATCCCGATTATTATGATCGGCCTGATCGCACTGCTGGCAAACCCGGCCACCCAGGCGGCTGACGAACCGGCCGAAAATGCGGCGCCGAAACCCAATATCCTGGTTGTCTGGGGTGACGATGTTGGTCTTAGCAATATCAGCTACAGCGTTTTCCGTACGGGGTTATCCAAGGTGGGGCTGCCAGGTGCTGATCTAGGCATGCGCGAGGAAGACCCGACGATCGCCACGGTGATGAAGGCCGAGGGTTATGCAACGGGCCAGTTCGGCAAGAACCATCTGGGCGACAAGGATGAGCATCTGCCGACCAATCACGGGTTCGATGAGTTTTTTGGCAACCTGTATCACCTCAATGCCGAAGAAGAGCCTGAGAACCCGGATTATCCGGGCGACATGGTTCTGAAAGACGGTAAAACCTTCCGCGAGAAGTTCGGTCCGCGCGGTGTCATTCATTCATGGGCAAATGAAGACGGCAGCCAGCGCATCGAGGACACGGGTCCGCTGACCAAAAAACGTATGGAGACGGTGGACGACGAGACTTCGGATCGTGCCATTCAGTTCATTCGCGAGTCGCATGCGGCGGGCAAGCCTTTCTTTGTGTGGTGGAGTGGCACGCGGATGCATTTCCGCACCCACGTCAAACCCGAGCTGCGGGGCATTTCCGGGCAGGATGAGTACTCCGACGGCATGGTCGAGCATGACATGCACATCGGCAAATTTTTGGCATTGCTGGACGAACTGGGCATCGCCGAGAACACCATCGTCATGTATTCCACCGATAACGGCCCGCACATGAACACCTGGCCCGACGCGGGCATGACACCCTTCCGTAACGAGAAGAACAGCAACTGGGAAGGCGGCTGGCGAGTGCCGGCATTCGTGCGCTGGCCGGGCAAAATTCCTGCCGGGGAAATCACCAACGAGATCGTGCACCACATGGACTGGCTGCCGACCTTTGCGGCCGCTGCCGGCAACCCGGATGTGACGCAGCAGCTGCTCAAAGGCCAGAAAATGGGCAAGCGCAAATATAAGGTCCACCTGGACGGGTACAACATCCTGCCATTGCTGACGGGCGAAACGGATGAAAGCCAGCGCGAGTCAATTTTCTACTTCTCTGACGATGGCGATCTCACGGCGCTGCGCTACGAAGACTGGAAACTCATCTTTATGGAGCAGAAAGCGATGGGGGGCTTCCGGGTCTGGATGGAGCCCTTTGTGCCGCTGCGCGTTCCGTTGATGTTCAACCTGCGCCGAGATCCTTACGAAAAGGCGGAGATTACCTCGAATACTTACTATGACTGGGTGCTGGACCACGCTTATCTGCTGGTGCCGGCGCAGGCCTATGTCGGCAATTTCCTGGCCACCTTCAAGGATTACCCGCCGCGCCAGAAGGCGGCGAGCTTTACCCTGAGCGACGCGATGGACAAGCTGTCCGATGGCGGCGGCGCCCGCTAGTAGTGTTTAGCCGGGCGGTGTCTGAAAGGATGCCGCCCGGCTGATATTGACATATCGGTTGCGCCTGCAGCGGTCTCCCGTGGCGGCTTAACTTTAGAGGGACGCAGTCGTTCCCCGAGTCGGGCAGGGTTGATTATTGACTGACTAACAGGCCATTTATGAAGCGGCCTCGTCTATGGCGGCTACCAGCACCGCTTCGACTTCGTCGGCGACTTCTGCCAGTTGTGGCGAGTCAGACATCAGTTTCAGCGTCTGTTTCGGGCTGAGCATGCCGATGCAGGTCTGGCCGTCTTTTTCATAAACGGATATTCGGCACGGCAGCGCCATGTTCATGTCGATATCGTCGCTCAGTACTTTCGCGGCCTGCTGAGGATTGCAGACTTCGAGCACCTGGCATTGGGGTCCGAACGGCACGCCTTTGCTATTGAGCGTCTTGTGCAGGTCATGGATGTGCAGGACGCCGAATTTACGGCTGCCCAGTTCCTCGGTGAGTCGGGTGACGGTGTCGTCAACCGCCCGCGTGCTCGTGACTATGTGTTTCATGGCGATCTCCGGGCTGAATTTTTTCCTAGTCTACCAGCTGGCACGACAGCCACCCGTCATCCTGCCACGGGGAGATTTTTACCCGTATGCCGATGGCTTCGGCGTAGCCGAGCATCCGTGGAATGGTCCACTCCTCATGAATCTCCTGCTCTGTCAGATCGAACTGACCGATCCTTTTACCCATTTCCAGCACCGTTCGGTAGGGCGATAGCCAGGTGCGCCGGCCCGGCTCTGTTTTGTATTCGAGCACGGTCTGGTACCAGCAGTCGGTGCGTTCGAACATCCCGATCAGGCCGTATTCGGGATCGCCGGTCTGGGCGACCAGCGCCCCCACGCGCTTATTGACCGGTTCCAGGGTTTTCACGTCGTGCGCGACGTATTGCGGCAACATGTTGTTGTTCTTGGCAAACTGAATCGCGACTAGCGTTGCTTTCAGGGCCGCATCATTCATGTGGTGCTGATACGGTTGATCCGCGATGACGGTTTTCAGCAATTGCATCAGGCCACGACTCAGCGCTTCTTCGCGGCCTTCGAAACCGGACCACAAGCTGAATTCTTCCGTTGTCGGAATAGTCCAGGTTTTGTTGCCTGAGGATGTTGATTTGCGGGCGGGTTCTGACATGGTTTTATCTCCGCTGTGATGCTGCGCTGGCCGGCACGGCCGCACTCTTCTAATCAGCTATTTTTGCTTTTACACACTGGCCGGGCTAGTGGTGCGTGCCGAGTGGCCGCGTTGCGAACGGCGCTCAGCAGTGCGCGCCTGATCCGCGTCAGCCAGTACCGGACACCTTTGCGCCAATGGGTTAGCCTGTACTCTAGTCAAGGGTTTGGGGCCTCCCACGCGTGGCAAATTATTGTTGGCCTATGTCAATATGGACAGCCAGGCGGCGCCGGGGGATTCTAATCATGTTTATCAATTTCTGGTATTCGGCCGAAGAAAGCAAGAATGTTTCGAACAAGCCGCTAAAGGTGCAGAGGCTCGGCGAATTGCAAGCCAAGGGCTGGCGCATGGATGTCGACGAGATGAAACGGAACGGAACGAGAATCGAATGGTTTACGGGATAACCGGGCCAGCCCGTCGTAAACAACCGCAGGGCCGGGCCGTAACGGCAGTGCTGCGGGCGGGCAAGCGTAAGCGAGGGTAAACATAGTGAGTTCAAATTGAACATGCGGCAGAAGGATAAAGGCGTTTTGCTATTTGGCGCGAGCCAGCGGACCGGCCTGGAGGTCGCCCGAATTCTCGCAGCCAGGGGTGAGCGGGTCACGGCTTTTGTCCGTCCCACGTCCGACCGGACTGAACTCGACAGGCTTGCAGTCAATTACGTTGTCGGCGACGTAACCGTGGCAGACGATGTGGGCAAGGCATTGGCTGGGGGCGATTACCGCGCTGTTATCTGCACGGTCGGTGGTGCGCGCGGCGATGATCCGCGGCCCGATTTCATTGGCGTGCGCAACATCGTCGATGCCGTCGTCCGCAGCGGCGTGCGGCGCATGCTGCTGGTAACCGTGATCGGCGCCGGAGACAGCCGTGCTGCAATTTCCGACAACGCTTGGAAATTCCTCGGGCCGATTATCGAACTGAAAACCAGGGCCGAGGACTACCTGACGGGCAGCGGGCTGGATGCAACGATACTGCGGCCCGGCGGAATGGCATCCGAGGCGGCGACGGGCACGGCTATCAAGACCGAGGATCATACGGCGATGGGCATTATTCAGCGCGCAGATCTCGCCGCCCTGGTCGTGGAGTGCCTGGACGACCCTGCTACCGTGGGCAAAATTTATCATGCGGTTGATCCCGGCAATAAAGAGCGGCCGCCGCTGGAGCGCGGTGAATCCGTGCGGCCGGGCGCGACTAAGCCCTGACGCATGCCTGGGGGGTGCTGTTGCGATAACTGACGAGTTCGAAGGCGTTCGTCACCCCTGTCACCCCGTTAGCCTGGTCGGTATAGCGACCGGGGTGTTTATTGTTAAGCGACCGGCTGTAAGCTGCAGCAAGTCATACGATGCAGGGTGAGGTGAATTCGACGGCGCAGCATTGGCACGTTCATCCTGCCGGAAATTGAACTGCGACGTTAGGGCGATGTCGTAAAAGAATGGTAACTCTGCATCCGTATCCAGCCCGAAAAATCGCTCATTAGCAGATTTTGCCGGCTCAATATAATAGAGTGTGAATATACGTCCTCTATAAACTCAGGTTTTCCTTTGGCATGAAACCGTTGTTTAAAAATGCATTTGCGAAGTGGTTTTTGCTGCTGCTGCTCGCGCAGCAGGGGCTGGGTTCGCTTGCGTTGGCGGCAACGGGCGCGATGCAGGATGAGCACAACAAAGATGCGGCGGCTATGGCCCATGAGTGTGCTGACATGCTAATGCACGATACAGATTCGCCGGAGTCTAGCGGGGTCACGCAGCAGAGCTCAGAGCATGACCATCAGGACTGCGCAGACATGGGTTGTAACAACTGTGTCGGATGTGCGGTTTGTGCGGTCAACTATCGCCATGCACCCAGTCTTTATATCAGGGCGCGGCCCGCAGTCGTTGCTGTCGCTGTTGCGATACCCTCACCTCGTGTCGAGCGTCTTTACCGGCCCCCTATAATTTTCTGATTCGCTGCGGTAATAGCGCTGTTTTGCCGGCCCGATAGTGGCTGGCTTCGTTGCTTTTCAGGATCAGATAATGACTTTCTATAAACCTAAATCGGGTCAGGACGTGTTTACGGCCGGCCGGCCAATTTCCCGCCGGACATTTGTTACCGGGGCGGCTGCCGGCGGCTTGTTGCTGGCCTCCGGCCTGCCTGCGCGCACTGCGGCTGCGAGGGGTTCCGTGCAGGCGGAGGCTCTGCGCGGCAACAGCTTCGACCTTGGCATCGGTTATCGCGAGGTGAACTTCACGGGCAAGCCTCGCCAGGCGACCGTGGTGAACGGAGGTTTGCCCGGCCCGGTGTTGCGCTGGAAGCAGGGTGAGACCGTTACTCTGCGGGTAACGAACAGTCTCGCGCGAGACAGTTCGATACACTGGCATGGCATCATCCTGCCGGCGAACATGGACGGCGTGCCCGGCTTCAGTTTCCCCGGCATCAGGCCGGGGGAAACTTTTACTTACCGTTTCCCGGTTACGCAGAGCGGCACATACTGGTATCACAGTCATTCAGGTTTTCAGGAGCAGACGGGTTTATACGGTGCGCTGATCATCGATCCGATCGAGCCTGAGCCGTTCAGCTATGACCGGGATTACGTCGTCGTCTTGTCAGACTGGAGCGACACGAAGCCGGAGCGCATTTTTTCCAACCTGAAAAAGCTCGGCCATTACTACAATTTCAAGCAACGCACTTTCGGTGATTTCGCGCGCCAGGTCCCCGACCAGGGATGGGGGAATACGATCCAGGATCGCGCGATGTGGTGGCAGATGCGGATGAGTGACCGGGATATTTCCGATGTCACGGGTTACACCTACACCTTCCTGACCAACGGCATGACGCCGGACGATAACTGGACGGGCCTCTTCAAGCGTGGCGAGAAAGTGCGCTTGCGGTTTATCAATGCGGCGGCGATGACGATTTTCGACGTGCGCATTCCAGGCCTGAAGATGACGGTTGTCGCGGCTGACGGACAGAACGTCGAGCCGGTCAGTATTGAAGAGTTTCGCATCGGCGTTGCAGAAACCTACGACGTGATCGTCGAGCCTGAAGCGGGCGCTTACACGATCTTCTCGCAGGCCATCGACCGCTCCGGTTATGCGCGCGGTACCCTGGCGGAACAACCCGGCATGACGGCCGAAGTGCCGCAATTCGATCCTGCCGTGATCCTCGGCCACGCGGATATGGGCATGGCGATGGATCACGATATGGGCGGTATGGACCACAGCGGGATGAACCATGGCGAGCCGAATAAGCCGGCTGTTGATCACAGCGCTCATGGTGGCATGCCGATGTCTGCAGATATGCCTGCCGGGCGCGCGGCTTTGGGCCGGGCGGGTATGGGCAGTAATGCCCCGATCGTGCATCCGGAAACCGAGCAGGGTTTCCAGGTGAATATGCAGGCGCAATCGCCGCGCGATCAATTAACGAACCCCGGTATCGGACTCGCGGGCAACGGCCGTCGCGTCCTGACTTATGCTGACTTAAGGAACCTGAACAATACGCCGGATCCGCGCGAACCCGAGCGTGAAATTCAGCTGCACCTGACCGGCAACATGAGTCGCTACATCTGGTCGATGGACGGCATTCGGTTCAGCGACGCGGAACCGCTGCCACTGAAATTAAACGAACGGATTCGCATCACGCTCGTCAATGACACCATGATGAATCACCCTATTCATCTGCACGGTATGTGGAGCGATCTTGAAACCGGTGACCCGGATCATATTCCGCGCAAACACACCATACTCGTGCAGCCGGGTTCAAAAATCAGTTATCTCGTGACGCCCGATATGCCCGGTGACTGGGCGTATCACTGCCACTTGCTCTATCACATGATGGGCATGTTTCGTCGCGTAAGGGTCAGTGAGGATTGATGCGATGAATATAAATAAGCATCGGGTCTCCGCACTCATGGCAATTATAGCTCTGTTGACCGGCCCGGCTGCACTGGCGAGCGGCTCTGACAACCCACTGCTGTTGATGGTCAGTTTCGACGAGTTCGAGTGGCGCGATACCGCGGACGGTGACGCGCTCGCCTGGCGCGGTGAGGCCTGGTTAGGTAAAGACCGGGACAAGGCCTTGTTAAAGACCCGCGGTGAGATGACCGATGACGCCACAGAGGAGTTCGAGCTGCAGGCCCTTTACGCGCGAGCAATTTCTGCCTGGTGGGATCTTCAGGTTGGCTGGCGCGGCGATTTCCAGCCGGTTGAGCGGCGCAACTGGGCGGCAATCGGCGTGGAGGGGCTCGCGCCGGGTTTCATAGAGACCGAGCTGACGGCATTTGTAGGCGAGTCAGGCCGCACTTCGGCCCGCATCCGCGGTGCGTACGAGATGCTGCTTACCAACCGGCTGGTGCTCGAGCCGGAGCTGGAGTTCAACTGGTTCGGCAAGGACGATCCCGCCAACGGCATAGGCTCGGGCGTATCCAATCTCGAGGCGGGTTTGCGTCTGCAGTACATCTTTCGGCGGGAGCTGGTTCCTTATGTAGGCTTAAGCTGGGAGAAGGCTTTTGGCGACACGCGCCGGCTGATAGAGGCCGAGGGCGGCGACGCCAGTGATCTGCAGCTGGTGGCCGGTTTGCGTTTCTGGTTCTGATCTGCGCCGGGGCGCCTCTCGGCGCCCAAAACTCGACGCTATTGCAGTCGGCGTCAATGGTTTGGGCAGTTTCGCCCAATGTTGCTAGAATACCGCGCTCGCCGGGGTACAGCCCCGGCAAATGCTGTCTGGCCAAACGGCCGGGCTGACCCGATTCGAATAACAACAGCGGGGATCAGGATCAGTTGACCCGATGGCCGGCGATAGCCGGGCCGCATCCACGCTGCGACGATTAAACAGCAGGAGCATATGCACGATGTCTGACTACCGCCCACCGGTAAAGGATATGCAGTTCGTGATTAACGAACTGGCGGGGCTGGCTGATATAGCCGCGTTACCCGGCTACGAGGAAGCAACGCCCGACCTCATAGAAGCTGTGTTGGAAGAGGCAGGGGCGCTGTGTGCCGAAGTGATTGCGCCCACGAACGTCGTGGGCGATGAGCAGGGCGCCAGGGTCGAGGACGGGCAGGTGCGCGTGCCCGCCGAATTCCATGCGGCTTACCAGCAGTATGTAGAGGGCGGCTGGCCGAGCATCGTTAATAATCCTGAGTTTGGTGGTCAGGGGCTTCCCAAGCTGATCGGCGCCGCGGTCGAAGAAATGCTGCAGACCGCTAACCTGGCCTGGTCGCTTTGTCCGATGCTGACGCAAGGCGCTATTCACTGTATCGAAGCGCATGGCAGTGACGAACTCAAGCAAATTTACCTGGAACAAATGATCAGCGGTGCCTGGACCGGCACGATGAACCTGACCGAACCTCAGGCGGGTTCGGATTTGTCGGTCGTGCGGAGCCAGGCAGTTCCTGATGGCGGGGTCTACCGCGTCTCGGGCCAGAAGATTTTTATCACCTGGGGCGATCACGACATTACCGACAATATCGTCCATTTGGTGCTTGCGCGCACGCCGGATGCTCCGGCCGGAGTTAAAGGTTTGTCGTTGTTCCTCGTGCCGAAGTACCTGGTCAAGGGCGATGGCAGCTTGGGCGAGCAGAATTCTGTTACGACTGTCTCCGTGGAACACAAGCTCGGTATCCATGGCAGCCCCACCTGCGTGCTCGATTTTCAGAACGCCGAGGGTTACCTGATCGGCGAGCTGGGCAAAGGGCTGGCTTGCATGTTCACGATGATGAACAGTGCCCGCCTCGGCGTTGGCCTCGAGGGCGTTTCGATTTCCGAGCGCGCTTACCAGTTGGCACTGGGTTGGGCGCTCGACCGAGTCCAGGGCAGAGCCCCCGGCGGTAAGGAGAGCGTAGCGATTGTGGAGCACCCTGATGTGCGGCGCATGTTGCTGACCATGAAGGCGGAAACAGAGGCTATGCGTGCGCTGGCTTACGTTGCGGCGGGTCACCTCGATCACGCGACGCACGCATCCGATGCAGAGGCACGGGCTTTTCACCAGGCGCGAGTCGATTTGCTCATTCCCCTGGTCAAAGGCTGGATTACCGAGAATGCCCAGGTGCTGACTTCGCTCGGCGTGCAGGTGCATGGCGGCATGGGCTATGTCGAGGAGACCGGTGCGGCCCAGCACATGCGCGATGCGCGGATACTGACAATCTACGAGGGCACGACCGGCATACAGGCCGGCGACCTCGTCGGGCGCAAAATTCTGCGCGATGGCGGGGCTGCACTCACGACCATGCTGGATGAGATGGATGCAACCGCAGCCGCATGCAAGGCAGCGGGTAATGAGCTCACCACGGTTTGTGAATCATTGACTGCCGCCGTGTCCGGCGCGCGCGAAGCGCTGGCGTGGTTGCTCGCCAATGCGAAGGCAGATCCGGCCAATGCGGGCGCGGTCTCGTATCACTTTCTGATGTTGCTGGGCCTGGTAGCCGGCGGCTGGCAGATGGCTCGCGCTGCGCTGATAGCGACGGAGAAACTCGCTGCCGGTGCCGCCGACAATGATTTTTACGCCGCAAAAATACTGTCCGCACGCTTTTATGCGGAGCAGTCACTGGCGCGCGTGTCGGGGCATGCCGCAACCATCAGTTCGGGCAGCGCGACGCTGATGAGTATCACAGTCGATCAGTTGCTGGGCGATTGATCGGGTTTATAGCGAGTATTTAAAAGGCTTATTTGGCGGACAGATCCGCCCTGCCAAAGAAGGCGAGCAGGGTGAGGTCTTCGGTGATATTGAAAAAGGAATGTTCCTCGGTCGCGGCGACAAACAGAATAGAGCCGGGACCCACTTCCTTCTCGCCGTCGCCGACTTTCAGCGTCGCTTTGCCTTCGACGACGAAATAAATTTCGTCTTCCAGGTGGGGCGCCTGCATATCACGGGCTCCGGCCGGCAGTCGATAGACTGCGGAACTGAGGCCGGGCATGCGGAGGAACTCGAGGAAGCAAGGGTCACTGCCCTGAACCTTCGGGGTCAGTTCGTCGAGGTGAAATACTTTCCAGGCATTGTTTGACATTAGAAAATAATACAAGAAGACAGGGTTCGAAGTAATTGGCGAAAGCAGGTTTCCGCAATATCGCGGAACTCGGCGGAACCGACAGGCCCTGCAGGAGCATCGAATCATGGGATTCAGCACGAAACAGATACATGAAGGCGTAACACCCGACCCGGTTACGGGCTCGATACTGACGCCAATCTATCAGACAACGACCTATGTCCAGAACTCGGTCGACGAATACCTTGCGAAGGGCTATTCGTATTCTCGCTCCGGTAACCCGACTGTGCGGGCGCTGGAAAACAAGCTGACGGCACTGGAAGAAGGCGCCGATACCGCCTGTTTCGGCACCGGCATGGCAGCCATCAATGCGCTGTTCCTGGCCTTTTTGAATGCCGGTGATCACGCGATCATTTCCGACGTGGTTTACGGTGGTACATATCGGCTGGCGACGAAAGTTTATAAGCGCTTCGGTGTCGAGTTCACGTTCGTCGATACGTCGAACGCGGACAACGTCAAGGCGGCGATCAAGAGCAACACGAAGCTTATCCTGACCGAAACGCCGGCCAACCCGACCATGAAGCTGACGGATGTAGCTGCCGTATCGAAGATTGCGAAGGCAGCGGGCATTCCGCATGCCGTCGATAACACTTTCCTGACGCCGTATTTTCAGAAAGTGCTCGATCTCGGCGCCGACATGAGCGTGCATAGCACGACGAAGTACTTCGACGGTCACAATGCGACAGTTGGCGGTGCCATTGTTTCCGCCAGTGACGATTTGCATGAAAAGATTGCTTACGTGCGTAACGCCACCGGCACGATCATGTCGCCGCAGGTTGCCTGGCTGACGCTGCAGGGGGCAAAGACTCTGTCGGTGCGCATGGACCGGCAGTCGGCCAATGCTCAGGCCGTTTGCGAATTCCTGGAAAAGCATTCCAAGGTACAGACCGTTTGTTACCCGGGCCTGCCGTCTTTTGGTCAGCACGACCTGGCTAAACAGCAGGCCAGTGGTTTCGGTGCAATGGCCTGGTTCGAGGTCAAAGGTGGCCTGACTGCGGGCAAGAAGCTCATGGACAGTATCGAGCTCTGGAGTCTTGCCGAGAACCTGGGTTCGCTCGAATCGCTGATTACCCACCCGGTCACGATGACCCATGCCGACGTCGAACCCGAGGAGCGCGCGCGCGTCGGCATTACCGACGGTCTGGTGCGGATCTCGGTGGGACTGGAAGACGCCGAGGACCTGATCGCTGCTCTGGACAAGGCGCTGGCCGGTATCTGATGCCGCCGGTCGCAATTCGGGCCGCTGTAGTTTCGAATAAGCGGTCTTATGCGGCCGGGCAACAAAACTCACAGCAGTGTGGGCATGCGTCATGACTTCGGCCATTTTGCCGACGCGAGCACCTAGGTAGTCGTCACGACTTCATCGCGGTTTCGGCATGCTGGGCCGGGCAGAGCTGGCATTCGTTGTTATGGGTATCGCGTACGTGCAGAACCCGATCCTGAGCACGTAAGCTTTTTACACCCTGATGTTTGCAACCTTCTGGCTCCATGTGTCGGTGCCGATTTCGCTAACCCTGTGGAAACCGGTTTATGATCGGGCGTTGACGAAAAGCCTGATGTTAACCGCCGTGATGCGTTGCTTGCGCTGGGAGGCGCCGCAGGGTTGATGGCGGGTTGCGTTCAAGAGGACGCGCGGACACTAGAACGGCTGGAGTTAAACCTTGATGACCCGGTCAATCTTGCCTATGCCCGACAGAAAGTAAGAGGCAGCGTCATCGACGAGGAAATTCATTCCTTCATGCGCTTTCACTTCTATGGTCAGGAGCCCGGCAAGAAGGCCGTGCCCTTGCTGTCGATGAACAACTACATCATTCATGCGTGGCAACCTTTGGAACCCGGCACCTATAAGCTCCGGCACTGGGAGGTTGGCTATTACTGCGAATTCGATACCGATACGCCGATCGAGACCTGGCTGAACCCGATTACCAATGAAGAGATCGAGGTCTTTCATTTCGTGCTCGGGCCCATCGAACGGGTGTATTCACTCGAGGGGGTCATCGCGCCGGGACTGGCGCCGATTCCACTTGCGTCGCACATCATGGGGCCGCGGTTCTACCTGGCGACCCAGGCGATCTCGCAAATTCCGAATATGTTCAAGCCCGATGAATGGCCGAAGCGATCCAGCGGCGAGATCATCAACTGGGTATCCATGCAGACGATGTCCGCGCTCTGGGATGACGTGACCAACCCGGCGCTGAATTCGGCGCCTGCAAATATTCACCTCCAGAACTTCGTGTCCTGGAGTTCCTGGATGCAAATGGGCGACCGTCCTGGCGGCACGATGGCCCGCGCTTATGGCACCGAAATCGCGGGTTTCGATGCGTTAGAGCCGGACGTACTAGCGGCCTTTAGAAAATACACGCCGGAGATATTCGAAACCGCGACCTGGGATGTGACTCGCTTCGATGAGTTCGATTATTTCAACCTGATGCAGGAGCGGCGGGCCCGGGGTGGAGTGTAACCAGAGCGGAAAATGGCCCGGCGTTTGAGCCCTTTTCGGGCTCTGGCCAACGCGCTTGTTGCCTGCGGCAACCCCGGCAGGCTGACGCCGAGATGCGGGCCGCCCTGAAAATACCGGCGAAGTGTTGTGAGCTTCGTCTTTAGGAAGTTTTGTTGGTCAGCGATTCAGGCGAGAATCTGGTGCAAATATTTTGCGGTGATTTCTTCCCATTCCATTTTCAGCCAGGGTGAGTATTTCTCAGCATTGGCTTCGATCTCCGCCGTGAGTTCATTCGGCGCCACAAAACGAAACTCGGATATTTCTTCAGGGTCCGCGCTCACGATACCGTCGAAGCGCCCGGCATAGACGTAGCAGTTCTCGTATTCCGAGCCGATGTCGCCGAATTTGGCTTGATAGACGAACTTGTACAGGTACGTGAGCTTTGCTTCGACGCCGAGTTCTTCTTTAATGCGGCGCAGGGCCGCAGCCTCGGTGGGTTCGCCGAGTCGCGGGTGACTGCAGCAACTGTTGGCCCAGTAGCCGCCCCAGAGCATTTTCTGCGGGCTGCGTTGCTGAATCAGCAGTTTTCCTTCCGGGTCAAACAGAAAAACTGAAAACGCCCGGTGTAATTTGCCCTGGCCCAGGTGACATTCGACTTTTTCACAGGAACCTATCTCGTTGTCCTGTTCGTCGACCAGTATCAGTGTGTCGCGATCCGGGTTGCTACCAATGTCTTTCGGGTCTGCATTCAAGCCGCACCTCCTATTTCGAATGCGAGCGCTTCGAAACCGTTGCGTTCCAGCGCTTCTTTTACAGCCGTGCTGCAGTTGTCGTCCGCGTTACCGCACAGGGCCACCATGGCCCCGCCGCCGCCGCCTCCCGTGAGCTTAGCGCCCAGAGCACCTGCCCGCCGCGCAATGCCTATCAGCGACTCGAGTTCCGGAGTTGAAACCTGCAGGGCATTCAGAAGACCCTGGTTTATATTCATGAGTTCGCCGAGATCGGCAAGTCGGTTTTCCTGGATTGCGGCAACCGCCTGCAAGGCCAGCGCATCGATATCGTCGAAGATTTTCTCGTAGACCTTCGGCAACCGGTCATGCGCTTCCTTGACGTCCAGCACGGTCTTGGCAGTGAGGCCCTGCGTGTGGGTCATGCCGACGACCAGTGACAGCGGTTCCGGAATGTTCAGCAGTTCGACCAGCGGCGGGTTGCCTTTGCGATAGACCAGCGGCTTGCCGAAAGTCGCCAGCGTGTTGTCGATGCCGCTGGGCTGGCCGTGGGCGATCCGTTCCGACTCATAGGCCAGCCGGTTGACCTCGTCGTCATCGAGTCCCAGTTTGAAATGCAGGTCGAGTGCCCGAATGATGGCTACGGCGAGTGCGGCCGAGCCACCCAGTCCCATGGCGCGCGGCACGTCGGGGAATACTTCAATGCGAATGCCGCGTTTGCCGAGACCCAGCTCATCGAGGATCGCGCCTGCCGCCCGCTCAAACGAGCGGCGTTGCTCCGGTGGCTTGGCCAGTTCGTATTCAACGCCCCAGCGCGGGATCAGCAACTGCACGCCTTTTTCCACGTCTTCGACGTGCGCGCGCATGCTTAGCGGCAGCGGGCAGGCGAGTGCATGGCGGCCATAGACCACGGCGTGCTCGCCGAGCAGGATGACCTTGCCGTGCCCGACACCGAGTTCTGAATCGCTTTTCTTCAGCAGCTTCGATGCCGAACCCGGCGCCGATTCTTTCAGTTCCTGCAGTATTTCCTTCGCCCGCCATACCTTGATTTCGCCGCTGCGGAGGAGGCGCTCGAGCACTTTCTCGAAGAGTTCCGCCGGAGTCCCCGCGGCCTTAACGACGGTCCGCGCATGCAGGGTCATGTGCCCTGTCTGAATGCCTTCGGTTGCCAGCGCCCGCAGTGCCGAGAAATTCTGCGCCAGGCCTGCGGCTGCCATGACTTCGGCCAGTTCGGTCGCCGATTCGGCGCCGAGCAGGCGCAGGTTCACGGCGACGCTGGGGTTGGATTCCAGCGGCCCGCCCACGATGCCGACTTTCATGGGCAATTCCAGCTCGCCGCACAGGTCACCGTCCTCGTCGGCCCACCAGCGCGACATGGCTGTATAGGTGCCGCTGCGCGCTGCCCATGCGTGCGCACCGGCCTCGATCGCGCGCCAGTCGTTGCCGGTGGCCAGCGCAACGGCGTCGATGCCGTTCATGATGCCTTTGTTGTGCGTCGCCGCCCGGTACGGGTCGACCTGGGCGAAGTCGGACGCGATGACGATGCCGTCGCGAACCTGCTCGCCGCTGTAGCCGCGGCCCGCCAGTTGAGCCGGCGTAAGTTTGACCTGCGCGCGCGCGAGCGCGCGATCCGTCAGGTTCGACAAAATCCGCAAAAAGACTTTGCCGTCGGTTATGGATTCGATCAGCGACGCCACACCTTCACACATGCCGTTGACGAGGTTTGCGCCCATCGCATCGCGGGTATCCACAAACAAGTTGACGATCAGCATTTCGCTGTCAAACGAGGGGAGCGGGCGGGTTTCGATCTGCAGATCGACCGCACCGCCGCCGCGAGCCACCATGCGCGGATGGAAACTGTTGGCCAAATCGATGATTTCCTGCCTGCGCTGCTCGATGCCGGATCGGGCTGTCGCCATGTCCGGTATTTCCACGACCTGAATCTGGCCCATCAGGATGGGATCCGTGGAACTCGTCGCGTAGCCACCCGAGCCACGCGCCATCTTGGCAGCCGAGCTGATTGCAGCAACGATCGAGGGCTCTTCAACCACCATCGGTATGACGTAGTCTTTGCCATTAATCAGGAAGTTCAGCCCCAGGCCGATCGGCAAGCCCATCACGCCGATGACGTTCTCGATCATCTTGTCCGCGGCACTGAGTTTCAGCGTGTGCTCGCCGGATAACAGGGCGCGGTAATCATGTTCGTTCAGCAGCCCGCGTTCGCGCACGGCTTTAACGCGCTCGTCAACGGACATCTTGTAGAAATGCGGAATTCTGGAACGGTCCACGCTAGGTTCAACCCTTTTCGCCAGACGGGAATGCCAATGATGGCGGCAGATCGCGCCGACTGCAAATCTGCTTCAGGGCGGGCTATAGAAGGCTTGGCGGCAAGGTGCCTAGCCGCTTGACCCGAGACCATGCAAGTTATGTATCAATGCGCACGCGGGTGCAATTATCCCGGGCCGATGCGACAATCATTCGCGATATCGTAGAGTCTCACACGCGGATCAGGTCACACTCAATGGATAGATTTTGGCTCGACAATTACCCGCACGGGGTGCCTAAAGAAATCGATATCGACCCCGGCGAAACCCTGCTCGACATGTTTGAGGCCAGCGTTTCGGCCTGGGCTGCCAGGCCTGCCTTCCACAATCTGGGTCACACCCTGAGTTATGCCGATATCGACCGGTTGAGCGAGCAGTTTGCCGCCTACCTGCAGAATGATCTCGGGCTTGTCCAGGGCGACCGCGTTGCGCTGATGATGCCAAACCTGCTGCAGTATCCGGTGGCCCTGTTCGGTTGCCTGCGCGCGGGCATGGTCGTGGTCAATGTGAACCCTTTGTATACGGCCCGCGAACTGGAGCATCAGCTGCAGGACTCAGGCGCGAAGGCACTGGTCATCTATGCCGGTAGTGCGCATGTTTTTGCCGAGGTGAAGCATGCCACGGACGTCGAGCACGTGCTGGTGACCGAACCCGGCGACCTGCTGCCGGCCGTAAAGAGGATTCTGGTCAATTTCGTTGTGCGCTACGTGCGCAAATTGATCCCGGCGTATTCGATTTCGGTCGCCGCGCCTTTCAGAAACATTCTCGGCGCAAAACAAAACGCTTATCGGCGTCCGCGGAAACTGGCCGGCAAGGATCTGGCAATTCTGCAGTACACAGGGGGAACCACCGGGCTCGCCAAAGGGGCGATGCTAAGCCACAGTAATCTGCTCGCTAACGTGACGCAGGTGAACAGCTGGTTCGGTGGTCAAGATGTGCCGGGCGAAGAAATCATTGTCACTGCATTGCCGCTCTATCACGTCTACGCGTTAACCGTGAATTGCCTTGCCTATTTTGAAAAGGGCGGGCTGGACATACTGATCACCGATCCACGTGACACCGCCGGGTTCATCAAGGAGATGTCGAAGTGGCCATTTACGGCCCTGACCGGCGTCAACACGCTGTTCCAGAGCCTGGTGCGTCATCCCGATTTTGCGCGGCTGGATTTCTCGACGCTGAAGGTAGTTTCGGCCGGCGGCATGGCGATGCAGGAAGCGACCGCCAGAGAATGGACGCGTATCACGGGCACGCAGATCATCGAAGGTTACGGGCTCTCAGAAACCTCGCCCGTGGTGTCATCGAACCCCATAGACCTGACTGAATTTAACGGGAGCATCGGGCTGCCGTTTCCGTCGACCGACGTGTCCATTCGTGACGAGCGCGGTACAGAGGTTGCAATCGGTGAACCCGGCGAACTTTTTGTGCGTGGCCCCCAGGTGATGCTGGGTTACTGGAACAAGCCGGATGAGACGGCCAACGTCATGACCGGAGACGGGTTTCTGGAAACGGGAGACATGGCGACGATCAATGAGCAGGGCTTCATGCGGATCGTTGACCGGAAGAAAGACATGATTGTGGTGTCTGGCCTGAAAGTTTATCCGAACGAGGTCGAGAACGTCGTCACCCAGCACCCGGACGTGCTGGAGGCGGCCGTGATCGGCGTGGACGATGACGAATCCGGAGAAGTCGTCAAATTGTTCGCCGTGGTGCGCGAGGGCGCCGACCTCACGCCCGAATCCTTACGCGCCTGGTGCAAGGAAAACATGACGGCTTATAAAGTACCCAAATTTATCGAATTCCGGGACGATTTGCCGAAAAGCAACGTGGGCAAAGTGCTGCGGCGGCAGCTGAGAGATGAGAACGCTGGCGAATAGTGTTGCTTGTTAGCGCTAATCGTTACTGCTATTTTTTCAGCGCTTTGGCCGCCGCATCCCAATGGTCATCATGCATCCATGCGGTGATGAAGCCCTCGCGGGCCGTTTCCATCAGTTCTTCCTGCAGGCGCCTGCGGCGCGCTGCTGCCGTCGCCTTGTAACTCCTGAGTACGTTGATGCTTTTGCTCAGGTAGACCTGCAAAAAATCCGTCACGAATTGATCGAAGTCTTCGCCTTTCGGGCATACGGCCTCATAGAGGCACAGTCGCAACGCCTCGGTTGCATCGATACGGCGCCCGGCGCACAGAATCGCGAGTGCGGCGCTGTTGCCGACTGCGTTGATCAGGTCGATGCCGCCACCCCACGCGGTAGTGACATTCAATTGCGCCTGAATCAGTCCGAGCTCGGCGTGGGCAGCGGCAATGCGCATGTCGCAGGCCATGGCGAGTTCTGCTCCACCGCCAAGCGCCAGGCCATTCAGCGCCCCGATCACGGGAACCGGGAAGTAGCGGATCTGATCGAGCGCATCGTGGCCTTTCTCGGACATCACGCGCGTTTCTATCTGGGTGCGAATCGAATCCAGTTCTTTCAGGTCGCCACCGGCCGCAAACGCCCGATCGCCGGCGCCGATGAGCAGCACGCATTTTATCGGCGCATGGCGATGTGCCTTGAGTGCTGCACCCAGTTCATCCAGCAAAGCCATGCTGAGCGCGTTGCGCTTTTCGGGCCGGTTGATAGTCAGTCGTAAAATATCGCCGTCAACTGCGACGAGTAACTGTTCGTTGTCAGCCATCGGCTTGTCCGCCCTAGTAGTATAGCCGCATCACGGCTTCCGCTATGCAGGCCGGCCGTTCCTGGCCTTCTACTTCCACCGTGTACATCTCGACCAGTTCGATACTGTTTTTGACTTCTTGCGCGGATACCAGCTCGCAGCGCGCCCGAATGCGGCTGCCCACGGGGACGGCCGCGGGGAACCGGAGTTTGTTCAAACCATAATTAATGACGTTCTTCACACCGGGAAAAATCGGCGACGACTCGTTTACGAGGTTGCGCAACTGAGGATAAAGCGAGAGCGTAAAGTAACCGTGGGCGATGGTGCCGCCGTAGGGTGATTCGGCTTTTGCCCGGTCGGGATCCGTGTGGATCCATTGCATGTCACCCGTTGCCTTGCCAAATGCATTGACCATGTCTTGAGTGATTTCCAGCCAGTCGCTGACGTGAACGACTTTGCCGACCTGTTGCTGCAAATCGGCAAGTGCTTCTGCGAGTGCCATTTATTCTGCTCCTGAAGTTTATTGCGTTTATACAACTGTCACCGGAATTCGATACCGGGCGGGTATATTACAACGCATCAGGAAACGGATGGTTTCCCCGGCTGATTTGCTGGCAGGTCATTTAGATACGCTGCGCGCCGGTTGAATATCTGCTGGCACTGAAAATCTGCCGTGCTTTTTTTCCTTCATTCGCACGTACATGGCTGCTGCCATCAGCAGTGCGCTGGCGATACCCATCATCAGGAAGGGGCCACCCTGAGTCCACTTATCAAACAGGTAGCCGCCGAGTACGCCGCTTGTCATGGTTCCGGCCGCACCGAAGAAATTGAATACGCCCAGTGTGGAGCCGGCAATTCGCGGGTCTGCTTCCTGTCCGATAAGGGTCTGGCCCGCGATAATCGAGGCGACCTGACCACAGCCCATTACGATGCCGACCGGTATGGCGAAACCGATAATGGGCGAGGCGAGGCTGCCGAAACCCGCGTAACCCACGACTGCGAGCGCCAGCGACAGGATCAGGAAACTGACCCGGTCAATTCGGTCGTTGAGGATGCCGAAAAAAGCGGCGAACAGAATCGGGCTGCCCGAAACAATTGCGACCATGATCCCGGCTTTGGCCTGCGCGTCGCCGGCGGTAAGACCGGTTGCCATTCCCGCCTGCTGAGCCCACAGCGACAGGTACATGCCGATCACCACGTTGTCTCCGCGGGATACCAGGGCTGAAACATAGGCCAGCGCAACCCTGGGGTTACGCCCCGCGGCCAATCCTTCGCGTAACAGCGTCACCATCGGGATCTTTTGATGCTCGATGCGCAAGGTTTCGCCGCGCAGGCCGGCGAAAACGACGGCCGCAGAAATTACCCCGATCATGCCTACGCCCGTAATGGCCATCCGGCCGGCGACAACCGGGTCATAACCGCTCTCGGTCAGACGGCTGATAACCTGGCCGCCCAAGCCTGCCAGTATCGTCAGTCCTACTCCATTGAGTATTGAACCGAGCGCCACCAGTTTGCCCCGCGACTGTTCCTGCGGGTAGTCCGTCAGTACGGTCGTAAATGTCGAAATGATGGCAGCGGCCCCGGCGGCAAAAATCGCGCGGAACGCCGTCAGCATTGTTACGGACGTCGCGAACGGATAGGCCATGTAGCCGACCGCCAGCACGATGTAGCCCACGGCCAGTACTTTGCGCCGGCCGATGCGATCGGCCAGTGCACCGGCCGGACCCACGAGGGAAATCAACACGATTTCGTGGATCAGCGCCATCTGCGCGACCACCCGACCGTGCTGGTCCTTGGGTATGTCGAGCATTACCTCCAGCACGTAGGGCTGCTGAAAATTAAGAAATACCAGTAGCCCGATGCTGACAAACATCACATAGAGCAGCGTCCAGCCATTGAGGCGCGTTACTCCGGGTTTGAGCCAGATGTAGCCAAGTTTCGTGCCGTTAGTGTCCTGCATGGTCAGGTCGCAGCCCTTATTGATTGTTTCAGGCGGAGTTTCCGCAGGATTGATAATTCGTCCGGGGCGTCTAATCCGATGCCACGGGCGGCACGAATTGTCCCCAATAACCAGTCATTATGTCGCGCCGAGGGTTGAGCTGACCGGTGCGCAGTCAATACCAGGTAGTTTAGCGGCCGCGTCGTATTGTAACTGTTTGCGCCGCCCAGGGTCGGCTGTGGCCGAGTCAACCCCGCCCCGTCCCAAACGTTGAACTTAGATGGGCGTTTAACCATCAAAAAATAAGCGGTTGTGCCGGGGATGGCTATAATGCTCGAAATCCGGCGGTTTCGCACATGAGGACGAGATGATTCAGAAATTCGCTCCCGGCATCGTAATCAGTGTTCTGGCGACAGTTTTCGTTGCCGGCTGCAGCTCGTCGAGCTTGAGTCAGCCGCCGAGCAGTGGTTCGTCGACGCCGCCGTCGAGCAGTTCCTCGGGCAGCGCCGGGACGGCGGGTTCGTCCGGATCAGAGGGATCATCAGCCAGTCAGTCGGGCAGCAGCGGTTCGTCAGGATCTTCCGGTTCGGCAGGGTCCGCCGGCAGTCCTTCGGGCAGCAGCGGTTCCGGCGAGGCCGCAGGGTCTGCAGGATCATCCGGTAGCCAGTCGGGCACCAGCGGTTCCTCGGGCTCTATGGGGTCGGCGGGTTCGTCCGGCAGTCCGTCGGGCAGCAGCGCGTCCGGTTCTGCGGGCTCGGCAGGTTCTTCCGGCGCTTACGGCGGTGCGAATGACGGCATGCCTGACATACCGACCGGCACTGGCACAGGGGCAGGCGATCTCGATGAAATCTTCAATAAATCGTTGGGTGATTTCGATGGCGAAATCGACACCGAGCGCGGCGAAATTGCCGGGGCTGGCGGCGGTTCTGCCAAAGCCGCCGGCCAACGCGAGCGGGGCGACGCAAGCGCGGTCGCGAACGGCACCATGGGCGAAATGGGCGCAGCCGGTGGTGACGGAGGCATGGCTGACGCCGGGATGGGCGGCATGGGCGCCGGCGGTGCGATGGACGGCGGGACCGGTGGAATGTCCGGACAGCAGGGCACTGCATCGGGGCCCGGCTCAGGCGGTATGGGCGGCGAAGGAATTGCCGGGTCAGATGCAGCCGGCGAACAGGGTGACGCGGAGTCTGCGGATGACGCAGCCCAGGCCGTGAAAATTCCTGACGATATCCCGGTCGATGGCAGCGGCGACGACCTAGTAGGTCGGCAGATACGCGAGGCTGCCATCGCTATGCAGGAGACGAATCCGGAGGCTGCAGAAAAGCTCTGGGATGAATATCGCAAGCACACGGGGATCAAATAATTTTTAGAAGAGCTAAAAAATGGTTCGTAGCGGGTTTTTTGCTGCTGGCGGCAATCGTCTTGCAGGGCTGCTCTGTGTCGAAAACGGTCGCGTACGATGAAGTAGATATTGAAACAGCCGAAACAGAAATCCCCGGCTACGCGCTGCTTGACGTAGGCATACTTTTATTTGACCCGGGCATACCTGAAAGCATCGACAAACAGGAAAAGGAATTTGTGTTTCCTGATGTGCGCCGAGCGGAGGCGCGCTACATGCCCTTTCACCTGAAAGCCACTCTCGAAGAAACCGGTTACTGGGGCCCGGTCTGGGTGATCCCCGAGCGCACCGATGCGGTCGATCTGCTCGTCTGGGGCAGGGTCGACAGATCGGACGGTTACCGCGTGTCGCTAAGGGTCGCAGCGTGGGATGCAACGGGCCGCGAGTGGCTCAACAAAGATTACGAAACCCTGGTGCCCGCAAAGGCCTATGCCAAATACCGTGATACGGCCCAGGACCCCTACCAGAATGTCTACAACGAGATCGCGAATGATTTGCTGGAAGCCCGTCGCAGTATGGATGAAGAGGAGTTAATCCGCATTCGCGAGGTTGCTCAACTGCGCTATGCATCAAGTTTAGTGCCCGCAGCGTTTGGCGATTACCTTGATCAGGATAAAGACGGTTTGTATGAAATAAAGCGCCTGCCCGCTGCAGACGATCCGATGGTGCAAAGGTTGGAAGCAGTCCGCGAGCGTGAATACATGATCGCGGATACGCTGAACGAGTACTACGCGGGGCTTTATTATGACCTCGGTCGACCCTACGAAGACTGGCGCAAGATGTCCCGGGAAGAAGCGATCCGTTATCAGGAGCTGAAGCGTTCAGCGCGGATACGCCAGTTGCTCGGTGCGGCGGCCATCATTGGCGCTATAGCCTATGAGGGCAGCGGTGGGAGTAACAGCGCGATTACCAATACGGCGATACTCGGTGGTTTCGAAGGGTTGCGCAGTGGTTTCGGGTTGTCGACCGAGGCCGACATGCACAAGGAATCTATTCGCGAGCTGGGCGAGTCCTTCGACTCGGAGGTCGAGCCACTGGTAGTCGAAGTTGAGGGGCAGACGCGGCGGCTGACTGGGTCTGCCGAGGAACGATTCCGTGAGTGGCGCAGAATTCTGCGAGAGATTTATGCTGTGGAAACCGGCGGTGTCATGGATGCCGAGTTGCCCCAACCGGAGTCTGCCGCAGATTCCCGTGAAAATTTAGTTCTGGATTGACAGTTACCGGTATGGCTGAACTTTCCGAGGGCTACTCCTTAGGTAATCGTTTTCGTCTGGTTGCTCGCCTCGGCCGGGGCGGCATGGCTGAGGTCTGGCGGGCTGAAGACCTCGAGACCGGCGACGCAGTTGCCCTCAAAATTCTGCACGGTGAGCTCGCCAGGGAGCAGGGCTATATCGACCTGCTGGCGGCGGAGTTTGAAACGACACGCGACCTGGTTCATCCGAACATTGTGCGCGTCTACTCTCTTCACCATGAAGACGGCTATCACTTTCTCGCCATGGAGTTCGTGGCGGGCCCGTCGCTGAAATCGCTGCGGGGCGGAAACTGGCGGCAGATCGTGCAGATGGTTCTGCCGCTGACAGATGCCCTGGAATATGCGCACCGGTCAGGCGTCATCCATCGCGATATCAAACCCGGCAACGTGCTGACGGATGCCAACGGCGCGCCGCGGCTCACGGATTTCGGGGTCGCCAGCGTGCTTAATGCGGCAGCCGAACAGCAAGTGCGCACCGGCGGTTCTTTGCCCGTTATGAGTCCCCAACAACTGGCGCGGCAGCAGCCGGCTGTCAGTGACGACGTCTATGCGTTCGGCAGCATGCTCTACGACATTCTGAGCGGCGCACCCCTGTTCGCGCCCAATATCAGTGAGGCAAAGGTCCGCGAAGTCAGCCCGCCGCCTTTAGCGACGCTCAAAGCAGACAGCGACATCCCCGCAGAACTGGACAGGCTCGTCAGCGCGATGCTCGACAAAAATCCCGAAAGGCGGCCACCGGGTATGGGTGCCGTGCGCGCTGCGCTTGAAAATTTGCTGGCTGAAAATCCGGCAGACGCTGAAGCGCTCGATGCCGAAGGCGATGACGATGCAATAAGACCGGTAACGCGTCGCGCAGCCGCCAGGGATGCGGGACCGCAGTCCTTTAAATCACGGCCGCTGGCGGCAGGTGCGGCGAGGAGCGGACCGGGCCGGCGCCTGTACGCCGTGCTCGCGCTCATGGGTGCGATATTGCTGGCGGTGGTGTTCGTTCTTCCCGGTGTTGTCGAAAGTCAGCGGCAAAAAAAGCCGGAAATAGCCGTCCCGCAGCCGGCGGAGCAAGTGGTCACGGCACAGCCGGACACGGCAGAAACTTCGCCTACTGCGGAGGAACAGGGAAACCGTGATCTTGCCGACGAGGCGCTGGCCGATGTCCTGCAACTGACCGACCGCTTGCAGTCACTGGGCATTGATGCCTGGGGCGGCGCGGACTGGCAGGCCGCCCGCGCCGTCGTAGGTGAAGGTGACGATGCGTACAAAGCGCGTTTGTATGGTGTAGCCACCGAAGCCTACCGCAGAGGTTTCTTGCTGATGCAGCCCCTCGAGGGGCGTGCTACAGAGGTTCTTGGGGGCGCACTGGCCGATGGCCAGGCCGCGCTGGAGGACGGCAATCAGCTGTTGGCGCTCGACCGCTTCGACCTTGCATTGCGAATTGACGCCGACAATCCGCAGGCGGCCAAGGGCAGGTTAAGAGCGATGCAGCTTGATAAGGTGCTGGCCCTCGTCGACGAGGCCACTCGCTTCGAGACGGCCAAGGACTGGCCAAAGGCTCTGCAATCCTATGCAGCGGCCATAGACGTCGATCCGGAATGGTCGGCGGCCCTGGAGGGCCGCGATCGAGTCAATGCGTTGATTGCAGGCAACGTTTACCAGGCCTCGATGTCGCAGGGCTACTCGGCGCTGAACCAGAAAAACTATGCCGCCGCCGGCAGTGCTTTTAATGCGGCTTTGCGCGCTCGGCCCGGTGACGCCGCCGCACAGGCCGCATTGAAGCAGCTGGAGGCTGAGCGGCGTCTCGCAGAAATTTTGCGCCTCAGCCGGGAGGCCGACGATTTCAAGGCCCGCGAAAACTGGACGGCAGCCATCGGCAGCTATGAACGCATTCTCAAGCTTGATTCGACGGTCATTTCGGCCGCGGCTGGATTGGAGCAAAGCCGCAAGAGGCTGGAACTCGATAACCGCTTGCAGGATGCGATAGCTAATCCTGATCGGCTGGCTGACGAAGACGTCTGGCAGGCGGCTTCGCAGCTGCTGGCCTACGCGCGCACGGTAGAGCCGGCAGGGGACACGCTGGGGGCGCAAACGGCGGAGCTGAACCGCCTGTTGCAGAGGGCGAAAACACCCGTGGCCGTCCGGTTTCGATCCGATAATCAAACCGATGTTGTGATATACAAAGTCGGCAAACTCGGGCGGTTTCAGGAAAAATCTATCGATCTTAAGCCCGGCACATACACGGCGGTCGGGGTGCGCAGTGGTTACCGAGATGTGCGGCGGAATTTCCGCGTGGCGCCCGAGGCAGAAACACCATCGATCGTTATAGCGTGTGAGGATCCGATTTGAATCCAGAGGTCGTCATAAACACAGCGTCCGGCACGCGAGTTCTTGGCGATCAGGATCTGCCCCTTTCTATAGGGACGGCGATTGACTGCGCGATTCGAATTCCAGGGCCCGTCACCCAAGGGGCCTTCGCGCAGATAGGCATGCTGGATGGGCGTGCCTTCGTGCAGGTCGCGGGTCAGGCGGAGACAGTCCTCAATGGCGATAAAGTAGCCGGTACCAGCTGGCTGCAGGACGGTGATGAGCTGGCGATAGCGGGCGCGCTGGTGCGCTGTTCGGTTGCCCCAGACCGTATAGAGTTCGCGGTCGATTTGAGTGACGCGGATTACGCGACCGCCCCCCCGTTGATCGCCGCCGAAGACGCGGGCGGCGCCGAGGTGATAACCCCCGTGCGAGTGCGGCAAAATAAAACCGCTGCCGGCCCCGCAAAAAAGACGCGTCCGAACATTGCCTATGTCGGGTTGGGTATTCTCCTGGTAGCGCTGCTGTACATGTTTACCGCCGTCACGGTGGTTATTCAGGCCGGCGCGGACAATGCCGAAATAACCCTGCCGGGCAGTTGGTTGACTCCGGGCAGCAACGGCCGTTACCTGTTGTTGCCGGGCAACTATGAAGTGCGCATCGCGGCTCCGGGCTTTGTGCCTTACGAGGGCGAGATCGTCGTGCAAGGCGGCGACCGGGCAGAATTTTCCTTTGTCCTGGACGAACTGCCGGGCCGTATCGCCATAACGACAGCTCCTGAGGCAACCGGCGAGGTATGGGTAGACGGCGAGAAAGCAGGTGACTTGCCCGGCGATGAATTGTTGTTGGCCGCCGGCAAGTATGAAATTCGATTAAAGACGGAACGGTTTCTGGAGTACGTCACCACACTGGAAGTGGCTGGGCGCGACAAGCGGCAGACGGTTGACGCCGAGCTGACGCCGGGATGGGCGAATGTCACGGTCGTTTCCGAACCGCCTGGCGCGGAAATCGCGGAGTTGCAAGAGTCGGGTGAGACGAAAGTTCTCGGGGTAACGCCTGCGGAAGTCGAGCTTCTGGCTGGTGTGCGTCAAATTGCAATTCGCAAGCCAGGGTATAAAACCGCTCAAGTCACGGTTAATGCGGTTGCGGGCCAGGCAGAAGAATTGCCGCTGGTTGGTCTTCAGGAAGCCGGCGGAATGCTCAGGATCAGCAGCAGGCCTTCGGCGGCTGCCGTCACTGTAGACGGGGAATTTGCCGGCAATACCCCCGTGGGCATCGAAGTGGCCAAGGGTCGGAGCTACCGGCTGACGTTGAGCAAGGCCGGCTACGATTCGGCAACGCGCCAGGTCGAAGTGTCCGGCGGGGAGCCGATAGACGTCGCGGTTAGCCTGCAGGCGAAAATCGGCAAAATAACGGTGGTGGCCGCTCCGGCCGATGCAACGCTCTATGTGGATGGCAAGGCGGTGGGTGAAGCGTCACAGGAGCTCGAACTGATTGCAACGCCACACCGACTTGAAATTCGTAAACCCGGCTACGAGACATGGTCGGCAACCGTAACGCCGAAACCGGGTCTGCCGCAGCGCCTCGACGTCAGGCTGCTGACTCCGCAGCAGGCCACTATCGCGGCCGTGCCGAAAAAGCTCACAACGTCGCAGGGCCAGGTGATGCGCTTGATCGAGCCAGGCGAATTTATTTTAGGCGCACCAAGACGGGAGCAGGGCCGCCGGCCGAATGAAGTACGCAGACCCGTGAAACTGACCCGCTGGTTTTATATCAGCGAACACGAGGTTACTAATCGTCAGTTCAGAGAGTTTCGGCCCCGGCATACCTCCGGCGCCGAGAAATATCGCGAGCTCGCCGCCGATGATCATCCCGCCGTCATGATGAGCTGGGAAGAAGCGGCAGCTTACTGTAACTGGCTCAGCGACAAAGAAGGCCTGGAGCGCGCCTATGTCAGCAAGAGTGGCGAACTGATGCTGGCGGATCCCTTGACCGACGGCTACCGTTTGCCGACCGAGGCAGAGTGGTCCTGGGTTGCGCGTTTCAGCGCAGGCGGCGGCGAGCGCAAATATCCGTGGGGCGACGGCATGCCGCCGCCTGACAACGCGGGTAATTATGCTGATTCATATGCCGTCGATGTCGCCGGTAATACGATTGGCAGTTACACGGACGGGTATCCTGTGACCTCGCCGATCGGAACTTTCGCGCCGGGGCCGCTAGGCATTTATGATCTTGGTGGCAACGTGGCGGAATGGACCAATGATCGCTACTCGGTAACGGCTGCCGACGGCAAAACCCTTGTTGACCCGACCGGCCCGACAGAAGGTCAGTATCATGTGATTCGCGGATCCAGTTGGCGGCACTCCAGTATCAGCGAATTGCGTCTGGCTTACCGCGATTTTGGCGACCGCGGCAGACTGGATGTTGGGTTCCGCATCGCCAGGTACACATTGGATATTGAATAGCGACTTAAAATTATCGGAAATCGGATCAAAATGGACGTACTGAAAACCGTGCTGGTTATGTCGTTAGGGCTGGGGGCTACGTGGGCTGCCTGGCAAATAGCGCCGGCAGAAACTTCCGGAATGCTGACAGGTGTTGCATATGCTCAGGATGTTCCGGCGCCGACGCTGGATGAGCCCAGTGACGCGGATATCGAAGAGCAGCTCGCCCGTATCGAAGAAGCACTGGCCCGTCAGGGCGAGGTTAAAGAATTCGAACCGTCCGAACCATTACCGGCAGATACCGCGATAGAAATGTCGTCGGAGTTATAAATCGATGAAAAAGCACATACCCAGCGAATTCGTTTTTAGTCTGTTTGCCCTGTTGATAGCAGTGATTCTGGTGCACTCCATCTATCTGACCGTGATCAGGCCTAACGCGGATGCGATAGTAGCCGAACAGCGCGCCTCCATGGATTCAGATCCGGACTACGTGGCTGAGCGCTCATTTTTTGTAATAGTGAGGGACTTCGAGCAGGAAGCCTGTTTCATTCTCATGCTGTGGGCTTTCGCGATGCTCGGATACAAGGGCTGGGTGGCCAGCAGCGAGGCCAAGTTGCTGCAGCATGAATTCATTCCCATTGCAGAAGGGATGAAAATATTGCCGGAAGATACGCGCGAATATGCGCGCCCGCTGCAGAACCTTCCCGAAGATGAGCGGCGCATGCTTTTGCCGCGCGTACTCCTGAGTGCACTCGGGCGCTTTGGTGCGACACGCAACGTTCAGGACGTGTCTTCGTCTACTCACACGATGGTTGTTACCGAAGCCGAACGGCTGGAGTCTGAACTTTCCATGATCCGGTATATAGCCTGGGCGATCCCTTCTATTGGTTTTATAGGTACGGTGCGCGGTATCGGTGCCGCATTGGCACAGGCGCACCGCGCGGTCGAAGGCGACATCAGTGGCGTAACCGAGAGCCTGGGCGTCGCTTTCAACTCTACCTTCATTGCCTTGTTGATCAGCATTGTGTTGATGTTCCTGGTCCATCAGTTGCAGCTCAACCAGGAACGTCTTGTTTTCGATGCTGAAGATTATGTGGATGAGCATCTGATTCGCCACATGCAATCTGGCTGATGCCGGGGGCTGTATGTCTGTACTCGGCATTGAACTGAATGACTATGCGATCACCGGGGTCAGCGGTGATCGGGTAGTTTTTGCAGAGCCGGGTGCAGCACTCTTGCAATCAGACGGTCCGGTGTTCGGGCATGCTGCGCGCGCCGGTGCCCGCAGCATGCCGTCGGCCTACATCGATCAATATTGGCGCGACCTTTCCGAGCAGACACTGTCGCGTCCCGCAGCGGGGATCCAAAGTTTTGCCGACCTCGCCTATGCGCAGCTGGCCCAACTTTGGTCGCATCACGGCGGAGGTATATCCGCTGTGCTGTGCGCGTTTCCGCCGCACTGGGGCAAGGCCGAACTGGCGCTGCTATTGGGTATCGCGCAGGAAGCGGACATCCCGCTGGTTGGCCTTACGACCATTCCTGTCGCTGCGACCCGGCGGCATTACCCGGACTGCGACTTGATCCATATCGAATTTGCTGCGGGCATCGTTAGTCTGACGGAAATACTACAAAACGACGGTTCAAGTGCGCAGGGGCAAAGCGAATCTGTCAGGGATTTGGGTGTTGCTGCACTCGAGCGAACGAGTGCAGAATATTTTGCCCGGAAATTTCTTGAATGTAGTCGCTTTGATCCTATGCACGATGCGCAGAGCGAGCAAAGCGTTTACGACAAATTGCCGGACTGGTTGGCGTTGCTCGCACGATCGCCCGAGACAGAACTGCAGTTTGACTACAAGGGTAACGAGTTCAAGGCAAGGGTCAGCCTGACTGAACTGGAAGAACGACTGCGCTACCGTTGCCAGCCGTTGATACAGAAGCTCCGTGCGCGGCTCGATACTGGCCGGCCTGCGGCATTGCAGATTAACGCAGCGGCCGCACTATTTCCCGGCGTTGTTGAGTACCTTGCCGATTTGCCGGGCTGCGATGTTTTTGTCCTGGAGACGGGTGCTGCTGCGCGGGGGCTAGCACTCCGCAGCGCGCACATGAAGCAGTCCTCGGGCGCGCTGAGTATCACCGAATCGCTTCCCTGGGATCAATCGGTCGCAGATGTCAGTCTTAACCGGGCGATGGCAAGTTCGGCGGGCAGTGTTCCGAGCCATGTAGTCATTGGATCCAGGGCGTACAAACTGTCGAACCAGCCATTGCGTATCGGCGCGGAGTCAGCAGAGGCCGATTACAGTCTGGTTGTTGCGCCACGCCACGCAGGCGTGTCCCGTCAGCATTGCAGCATCGAATTACGCAATGGTCAGGCTGTGCTGAACGATTACAGTCGTTTCGGAACACGGCTCAATGGCCACAAAGTCGAAGGGTCTACCATTCTGCAGGCCGGCGATATCGTGGGTATAGGGGATCCCGCTTGCGAGCTGAAGCTGATCGCCGAGGTTAAAAACGCTGTGGCAGGAGAGGATTCATAGGCGATGGCTCGAAAACGCTTCAGCACTTTTAATCTCTCCTTCCTCGATGTGATGTCTTGCGGGTTCGGTGCAGTGGTTCTCTTTTACATGATAATTAGCGCCCAGGTCGCAGTGCGTGCAGACAAGCAGAATATCGAATTGCTTGGGGAAACCAACCGGCTGGAAGAACAGATTCTCGACGGGCGCAAGAACCTGGTGCGATTAAGAACGAAAGTGGACGAGAGACTCGAGCGGATGAGCGATTTGGAGCTTGACGCCCAGCGGCTGCAGGCCAGCATCGATGATCTCAAGGCCAAACTGTCTGAGCTGGATCAGGAAAGCCTGGCCTCACAACAGAGCGTGGAGCAGCTGCAGTCAGATATCGAGCGCCTTGAAGAAGCCAAGCAGAGGCTCCTTGCCCAGGCAGAGTCGGGCGACCGTGAAGGTAGCCAGGTGCGGACGTTTACCGGCGAAGGCAATCGACAGTATCTAACGGGCATGAAGATGGGCGGCAAGAGAATACTGATACTGGTCGATGCGTCTGCCAGCATGCTGGGGCGCACGTACGTCAATGCAATTCTTTATCGAAACATGCCCGATTCGATGAAACTGCGCACCCCAAAATGGCGCAGTACGATAGATGCAGTCGACTGGTTAACGGCGCGCATGCCACCTGCTTCTGAATTCCAGATTTTTGCATTCAATACCAAAACCTGGTCGGTTGTGGACGAGTCGATGGGCTGGCAGGCGGTTGGGGATGGGACCAGCCTGACGAGTGCCGTAAACCGCTTGCGCACGCTCGCGCCGGAGTCGGGAACGAGTTTGTACAGCGTCTTCGATGCGGTTGCGCGCATGGAACCTAAACCTGACAACATATATTTGCTTACTGACGGCCTGCCCACTCAGGGCAAGAGTTCGCCCAATTCCGAAAAACTGGTGAAACCAAACGAGCGCTTCAAAAACTTCAACCAGGCTATCGGCCGGCTACCGAGCAAGGTGCCCGTCAATGTGCTGCTGTTTCCAATGGATGGTGACCCGGACGCGGCGGGCTACTTCTGGCGGCTGGCTATCGACACGCGCGGTTCTTTCATGACGCCATCGGAGGACTGGCCCTGACAGGCGCTTGTTATTTATGCCCAGGAAAAACCGCGAAACAGACACATTCAACCTGTCATTCCTTGACGTCATTTGCTGTGGTTTCGGTGCGGTTATTCTGTTGTTGGTCATAACCAAGATATACGAGCCGATCACTATTGAAGAGAGCAAGGCTGATCTGGAAGCCTTGCTTTTGGCGCTGCAACAGGAGCTTTTCGACATACGCGGGGAGTCCGTCGTGCTTGACCGCGATCTCAACAGCCTGGAAACCGAACTGGCGAGTGAATCGGACCTCGTCGCGACCATGCGCAAAGAGTTGCGGGAGTTGCAGGGGGCATATGCGCCGGTTGGCGATGACGAGGATCTTGAGCTGAAGGGTGACTTGCTAGCTGCCAGGCAATCGCTGAGCGAGGAAATGCGACGCCTCCTGAAGGATTTCCGTCCCGCTGAAGATGACACCACGGTAGGCGGAATACCGGTCGATAGCGAATACATTATTTTTGTAATCGACACGTCCGGGAGTATGTTTCAGGGACCCTGGCGCCTCGTGTTGCAGATGGTAAGCGAGACGCTGCAGGTGTACCCGAGCATTAAGGGTATCCAGGTCCTTAACGACGAAGGGAAGTACATGTTCTCGTCGTATACCGGCAAGTGGATTCCGGATACGCCGAGCGCGCGGCGCAATATTATTCGTCGCCTGGCTAGCTGGAATCCTTACAGCGACTCGAGTCCTGTTGAAGGAATTACCGAGGCAATTAACGCGTTTTACAAGCCAGGCCGGAAAGTCAGCATATTCGTATTCGGTGATGATTATCCGCGCGGGTCGGTTGAGGCCGTCGTTCGTTACGTCGATCGGGTGAACCAGGCGGACAGAGATGGCAATAGGCTCATGCGCGTGCACGCCGTAGGCTTTCCTACGCAATTTGCGAGAGGGACATCAGCCAATGCCCTGCGGTTCGCCAATCTGATGCGGGCACTTTGTGAACGAAACGGCGGCAGTTTTGTCGCATTAACCAGGCTTTAAATAACGGTAAAGACTGATTTTTCAAGGGAGTTCTGATGAGCAACGATCTGGTCGAAAAGAAATGTAAGCCTTGCGAGGGGGGCGTGCCCCCGCTGGAGCCGGAAGTAGCCCGTCAGCTACTTGCAGCGATCGACCCGGCCTGGTCGATCAGCAGCGATGGCAAAGCGCTGCGGCGTGAGTTAAGTTTTTCAGGCTTTAATCGAACGATGGGCTTTGTGAATGCTGTTGCCTGGATAGCCAACAGCGAAGGCCATCATCCTGATCTGGAGGTGGCGTACGCAAAGTGTGTGGTTAATTACACGACCCATGCTATTGACGGGCTGACCGAGAACGATTTTATTTGCGCAGCTAAAATCGACCGCTTGCTAGCGTGATCAGGGTCCTTCGTCATCATCCTTAGATTTGTCGGTATAAACGGGCAGCAAATCCGGCGCGGGTGAGTCTAAATCGCCGGTTTCCATGTAATTGTAAAAACCGTCGATGTGGTCGAGCATGAAGATGTCGACACCGTTATCGACTAGTTTTTTGTAATTATGGTGGTGGTCACGTTGCGCTAATGCAGTGCTGCCGACCAGCAGCCCCCGCGCATGCGCGAAGTCAACGAGCTCCGGCGTCACGCGTGTAATCGGAATCCAGATTCCGCGAATATTCGGATATTCTGCGAGTTTTTCCGTTATTTCTTCGATCGTGCGAACCGCGGGCGCCAATGGTGCCGTTGGCAACAATTTAACTATTCGGTCCGGAGCATCATTTTTGCCGCCCATTCCGAGCCCGCCGAAGGAGATCAGCAGGCACTCTCGGTCGAACCCATATTTTTTGAACAGATCTATAACGCTTTTGCGCGGGAAGCCTTTGGTATCCCAGAAGACACATATCTTCCCCTGAGCTGTCTGCAAGGCTTCCTCCAGCGTAGGGATTTTTGCGCCGGCGAACGCCGGACCAAACCAGCTGCCGGCGTCCAGTGCCTTTATCTGTTCGAGCGTCATCTCACCGATATCTCCGACACCGTCTGTCGTTCGATCAACCCACTGGTCATGAATTACGATCGGAATATCATCGCCTGTGTACTTGATGTCCAATTCCACATAGTCGAAGCCAAGCTCGATGGCTTTTTCGATGGCGGGCAGCGTGTTTTCCGGAGCGAATTGCAATGCACCCCTGTGGGCTATGGTCATGATTTCGAGGTTTGGCCGACGTGTTTCGATCGGCGAGCGCTCTACTATGACCGGCTTACGTAACGTGAGCGAGGCGATAATGGCCATTACGGCCACTGCAATAAGGGCTACAGCAAAAATAGCTGGTAGCGAAAGTCGATTCGACTTAGACATTTTTAATCCGCGATAGACAACCAGTTCTTATTTTGAAAGAAGAATCAGAACATCGATGAGCCGTCGACTTCTTCGTCCGTCGCGGCGCCATTGCGGCTGGGGATAAAGTCTCCGGTAATCATCGAATCGTAGGCGAGGCCAGGTCCGACCATCGGATACACACAGGCCTCACGGTCTATGATGACCTCGAGAAAAGCGGGTCCAGGGTATCTCAGCCAGGCGCGGATAGTGTCCGCCATGTCTTCTTTTTTATCGAGCCGCCGCGCAAATTCGAACCCGTCCGCTTGCGCCGCTTTGATAAAGTCCTTGCGGCGCAACGATTTATCGCTTGCCGACAGCCGGCCCTTGTAATAGAGCTTCTGCCACTGCTTAACCATGCCATCGCCGAAATTATTCAGGACTATTACTTTAATAGGCAATTCGTAGGTGGTAACCGTTTCCAGTTCTCCCAGGTTCATACGAATACTCGCGTCACCGTCCATGTCGATGACGAGCGTGCCGGGCCGTGCAAATTGTGCGCCTATGGCTGCGGGCAAGCCGAAACCCATCGTGCCCATGCTTCCTGACGTCAGCCACAACCGGGGTTCGCAAAAATCGAAATACTGCGCCGCCCACATCTGATGCTGGCCGACACCGGTGGTGATAATGGCCTGGCCGCCAGTGTGTTTGTTGATCTCTTCTATTACGGCATAGGGCTGTATGAGTGAGCTCGAGCGATCATAGTTCAGCGCGAACTGGTCTTTCAGGCCCGCTATTTCCTTATGCCAGTCGGCATAATTCGTGCTGATGCGCTCTCGCTCGCCATACGCGAGGAGGGCTTTGAGGTCGCGGTCGAGGATGCCCACGTGGTGCCAGTCCACAGCTTTAACCTTGCCTATTTCAGAAGGATCCACGTCAAATTGCGCTACGCATTTGGCATTAGGCGCGAACTTATCCGGCACCGCTGCAACCCGGTCATCGAAGCGCGCTCCGATGGCGATAACCATGTCGCAATCCTCAACAGCATAGTTGGCAAAAGCGGTGCCATGCATGCCAAGCATTTTTAGCGAAAGCAAGCGGGTAGTATCGTACGCACCGATGCCCATCAAGGTTGTCGCTACCGGTATGCCATATCTATCCGAAAGCTTGCGTAAGGATTCGGAAGCCTCGGCGTTTACCACGCCGCCACCTGCATAAATCAGCGGTCGCTCCGCCTTTTTAAGCAGCTCAAAAAAGCTCGCACAGTCGGCTTCGGTCAACAGGTTTTTATCGACTGCGCTCATGCGCTGGCGGTATCCGAGAATGCTGAGCAAACCGGAGCCCTGGAACGTGCCAACCCAGTTCTGCATGTCCTTCGGCACATCGATTACGACGGGACCCGGTCGGCCGGTTCTGGCAATTTCGAATGCCGTGCGAATCGTCGCTTCCAGCTTTGTCGGGTCTGTAATCAGAAACAGGTGCTTGGCGAGCGGACCCAGTGACGCCGAGACCGGCGCCTCCTGGAATGCATCCGTGCCGATAGCCGTGGTCGGCACCTGCCCGCAAATAACGACGATAGGCACCGAGTCCGCCATGCAGTCACGTACCGGGGTCGCCGTATTGGTGGCACCCGGTCCCGAGGTCACCATCACAACCCCAACCTTGCCGCCGGCGCGGGCATAGCCGGCAGCCATAAAGCCAGCGCCCTGCTCGTTGGCCGGCACAATCAACGGCATCGGCGACTCGCCCTGCGCATTCTTGTGCTCACGGTTGTATCTGAATACCGCGTCGTATGTGGGCAGTATCGCACCGCCGCTGTAGCCAAAAATGGTGTCCACGCCTTCATCGGCCAGGACCTGCACGATCATCTCGGCACCGGACAGGTCCTTGCCCGCTAGAGGATGGGTTTCGTGGCGGCGTTCCGGATTCAGGTTCATGATCGGCTTTTTCGGGCGTGGCTGAAGTTTTAGAGTGCGCAGTGTGGTTTTCAGCCGGCTAAATCGGAAAGAAGACCATCGCAATGTTTTTTACGTCAAAGGTTCGCAAAGTTTCTGCCAATTATGTCTGCATTGCAATAGCAGCCTTTCTGGGCCACCATTATCGACCTTTATCGAGAGAGGCGCCCAGCCCGGAAGGACTGGCGCTCAAGACGCGCCATGCGACACATTATTTCTATTTTGCTGCAGAACGAGGCCGGGGCGCTGACTCGCGTAACCTCATTATTCTCGTCACGCGGTTACAACATTGAATCTCTTAGTGTCGCGCCTACGGAGGACGACCACGTGTCTCGCCTGACCATGGTCACCAACGGTTCAGAGTCAGTTATCGACCAGATTAACAAGCAGCTTTTCAAGCTGGTCGATGTCGTGAATATCGTCGATATGACCCGAGACGAGCATATCGAGCGGGAGCTCCTGTTGATGAAGGTCCGCCTGCATGACGGCGTAAATGTGTCGGACATAGTGTCAGCGGCGGGTGCCCACGTTCTGGACGATTCCTACGAGAATTTCACCGTGGAGTTGACCGGCACGGGTGTGCAGATTGATGATTTCATGCGGACACTGGGTGCGCGTTCAGAGATTCTGGCTGTAGTGCGGAGTGGGGCAATGGCAATCGCTCGCGGAACCGCCATTTTGAGTTCGGCTCTTTAATAATTAGTAGCAGGCGCATTAAATGAATCACGTCGTGCAACCGGTCGCCGGAATGGAGCCGCTTACCAATGCCGAGCGCGTGGTTGTAAAAATTGGTTCCTCGCTGCTCATAGACAAAAGAACGGGCACCCTGAACCGCGGTTGGCTCGATTCACTTGCCGGCGAACTCGCGGCCATGCTGCGTAATGGCCAGCAGGTCATGCTGGTTTCATCGGGCGCCATTGCACTGGGTCGAAATTATCTTGAATTTAAGCCGCGACAGCGCCGGCTTGACGAACTTCAGGCCGCTGCCGCCGCGGGGCAGGTGTTGCTGGCGCATGCCTATCAGGAACTGATGGGTGGCCATGGTATTAAGGTCGCGCAGGTGCTCCTGACGCCGGATGACACAGAGAATCGCACGCGCTATCTGAACGCGCGCAGCACGCTCGAAACCCTGGTCGGGCAGGGAGTGATGCCGGTTATCAACGAGAATGACACCGTTGCGACGCAGGAGATCCGTTATGGTGACAACGACCGTTTAGCGGCCCGCGTGGCAGAAATGACCAGCGCTGATTGCCTGGTCTTGTTGTCGGATGTGGACGGACTTTATGACGCCGACCCCAACGTCAATAAATCGGCCCGGCTGATTGCCGAAGTAAGGGAGATTACCCCTGAAATAGAAGCGCTCGCCGGTGCAGCGAGGACCGAATTCGGATCTGGCGGTATGGCGACCAAGGTGGCGGCCGCGCGGATTTGTATGTCTGCTGGCTGTGCAACGCTAATCGCTAACGGTCACAAGGAACGCCCGCTCGCAGCGGTTATCGGCGGTGACAATCATACGTGGTTCCTGCCTTCGCGTTCGCCGCTCGCGGCTCGTAAGCAGTGGATTGCGGGCACCCTGAAACCCAGGGGCCGTTTGCATATAGATTCCGGTGCAGAACAAGCGCTGCGGGCCGGCAGCAGTCTGCTGCCCGTCGGGGTTACCGGAGCAGAGGGCCATTTTGACCGCGGCGACGCAGTGTCGATTTTTTCTTCCGCAGGCAAAGAAATAGCCCGTGGCCTCGTTGTCTATGCCGCCGATGAGGCTCGCCGGATTCTGGGTAAGCACAGCAATGAAATAGAATCCCTGTTGGGATACCAGGGGCGTAACGAAATGATCCACAGGGATAATCTCGTTCTGCTCGACAATTGATATAGAGAAGCAATGAGCGAATTTAGCAAGGAAATAACGGCCCTGATGGAGGATATCGGGCAGCGGGCCCGGGAAGCTGCCATGCAGCTTGCGCGCAGCAGCGAGGCTCAACGGTACGATGCCCTGGGAGCCGCGGCGTCAGCAATTTTTGCCCGACGTGACGAGATACTCGACGCGAATGCCCGGGATATGCAGGCCGCAGAGACGAAGGGCCTTACCGGGTCGATGCTGGACCGATTACTGCTGGATGAATCACGGGTCAAGGCGATGTCCGAAGGAATTCACCAGGTAGCAGAGCTTGATGACCCGGTGGGCCGGATTACGGATGAATGGTTGCGGCCGAACGGTCTGGTTATCCAGCGTGTAACCGTGCCGCTGGGCGTCATCGGGATAATTTATGAAAGCCGCCCGAACGTTACCGCCGATGCGGGCGCTTTATGCCTGAAGTCGGGCAACGCGGTCATTTTGCGCGGCGGGTCGGAAAGCTTTAATTCGAGTCGTGCAATTCATGCGTGCATGGTTCAGGGGCTGGAAGCGGCGGGACTCTCAGCGAACGCCATTCAGATGATACCTACTACGGATCGTGCGGCGGTTGGATATTTGCTTTCGTCCATGCGGGAGTACGTTGATGTCATCGTGCCGCGCGGAGGGCGCAGCCTGATAGAACGGGTGCAAACCGATGCACGGGTTCCCGTCATAGGCCACCTCGAGGGCATTTGTCATGTCTACGTGCATGCATCGGCCGATATCGAAAAGGCACGGCAGATAGTGCTCAACGCCAAGATGCGCCGCACAGGAATATGCGGGGCGGCCGAAACATTGTTGATCGACAAAAGTTGCTTGGATACGCATTGGGCGGCGATAGCGGACGCTTTGATTGGTGAGGGCTGTGAGATTCGCGGAGACGCGGAAATCTGTGCTTTGGACAAGCGGGCGGTTGCCGCCGGCGAAGCGGATTGGGATACGGAATATCTTGACGCGATAATTTCAGTCCGGGCGGTAGAAGGGGTTGACCAGGCTATAGAGCATATTGCACGCCATGGATCAGGGCATACAGAGGCGATAATCGCAGAAGACGACGACGCGACCGAGCAGTTTTTGCATGATCTGGACAGTGCGATTTTGTTACACAATGCGTCCACGCAATTTGCTGACGGTGGAGAATTCGGTATGGGCGCCGAAATCGGCATCGCGACGGGTAAGATTCATGCGCGCGGGCCGGTTGGCGCCGAGCAGTTAACCAGTTACAAGTACGTGGTGCGCGGCACCGGGCAGACTCGCAGCTGAAGCCGTTTTCGGCCCTCTGCTGATCGCCGTTTGCGGTTCGAGACTTTCGCAGGGCGCTGTACGAAGTGCGCTAAACTACTTGCACATGGCGGGGCGATTCGATAATTTTAACGGGCAATGCGGGGGAAGACGCATTCGCTACAACGCGGCCTACGCCGCGTTTTTTTGTCCGCATCATGGTCAGTAAACCGATTCCTGGTTAAGCCTCACGACAAAACTGAAAAATCCATTTATTTTCAATCGATTATAAATATTTTCGCCTTGACATGACGCTGCTTTCACCTATTTGGGTGATGATTGAGCCGTTGCCGTGATGCTAATGTTGACTTAAGTTTTTGCTCGTAAGCATGGACTGCTTAGACAGCAAGCGGGGTCAACGAGAATGGCGAAGTTATTAGGTCAGCCAGTAGTTTGGGGTTGGGGCTTTGTGGCCCTTCTGCTGATGCATTCTGCCTATACGCTTGCCACTATGCGCTGGACCGGTCTGGTGATTTCGCTTACGGGCTTGGTTGCTGCAGTGCTGATCATGGGCGCAATCCAAAGCCGCCGCCGGAAAAATCTTTATCCCGGCAGGCATCACCGGCAGGAATCCCTCAGAAAATCATAAACCGGCCTGCTTTTTGCTGCGGCGCGAAACTCCAGACCAGCAGGGTGCTCAGGCGGCTGCGGTCACCGCCCGGCCTTGGCATCCCTGCTGACGATCTAGATCGAATCAATAATCGAGTTGAGCGTGGCGCTCGGACGCATAGCCGCTGCTGCGCGTGCCGGATCAGGATGATAGTAACCGCCAATATCGATCGGCGATCCCTGTACTCCATTGAGTTCATCGATAATTTTCGTTTCGTTGTCGCTGAGTTGTTTCGCTATCGCGGCAAACTGTTGTTGCAAATCGGCGTCCCTGGTCTGCGCCGCCAGAGCGTCCGCCCAGTAAACGGCCAGGTAAAAATGGCTGCCGCGATTATCCAGTTCGCCTGCTTTCCGCGAAGGCGACTTATTGCTGTCGAGAAACTGACCGTTAGCCTTATTTAAGGCAGCTGCCAGTATTTCCGCCTTGGAATTATCGGTTTTTGCTGCCAGCTCCTCGATCGACACTGCCAGGGCCAGAAACTCGCCAAGCGAGTCCCAGCGCAAGTGATTTTCTGCAACGAACTGCTGCACGTGCTTAGGTGCCGAGCCCCCGGCGCCGGTTTCGTAAAGACCGCCCCCTGCCAGTAAAGGAACGATAGAGAGCATCTTCGCGCTGGTTCCGAGTTCCAGGATAGGAAAAAGATCGGTGAGGTAGTCACGCAGCACGTTGCCCGTGACCGAAATCGTGTCTTGCCCCGCGCGCACGCGCGCCAATGTGAAGCGCATGGCTTCTACCGGAGCCAGAATCTGAATATCCAGGCCATTGGTGTCATGTTCCGGCAGGTATTGCTCAACTTTGCGGATCAGGTTTGCGTCGTGGGCGCGATTTTTGTCCAGCCAGAAAACAGCGGGTGAGCCCGTTGCTCGAGCCCGATTCACAGCGAGCTTGACCCAGTCCCTGATCGGCAAATCCTTGGTCTGGCACATGCGCCATATGTCGCCGGTCGATACCTGGTGTTGCAGCAGGGTATTTCCGTTCGAGCCGACAACCTGTACTTTGCCGTTGGCAGCAATTTCAAAGGTTTTGTCGTGTGACCCGTATTCCTCTGCTTTCTGCGCCATCAGGCCCACGTTAGAGACACTGCCCATCGTCGGCACATCGAAAGCGCCGTGCTTCTTACAGTCTTTAAATACCTCCTGATAGATGCCCGCATAACAGCGATCCGGGATCATCGCTTTGGTGTCATGCAATTTGCCATCGGGCCCCCACATCTGTCCCGAAGTGCGCAGCGCGGCGGGCATGGAAGCGTCGATGATGATGTCACTCGGTACATGCAGGTTGGTAATGCCTTTATCGGAATTCACCATTGCAAGCTCCGGCCGCGATTGATAGCCCGCCTGCAGATCCGCTTCGACCTCGGCCTTTTGTTGCTCCGGAAGCGAGGCTATTTTTGCGTAGACATCACCAATGCCATTGTTCGGGTCGACGCCAAGTGTTTCAAACAGATCCGCATGCTTTGCAAAGACATCGGCATAGTAGACCGTCACCGCGTGGCCAAACATGATTGGATCGGAGACCTTCATCATCGTGGCTTTCAGGTGCAGGGACAGAAGCAGGCCTTCTGCTTTTGCAGCTTCCGTCTCGGTAGCGAAGAAAGCGCGCAGCGCCTCGCGGCTCATTACGGCCGCGTCGATGACTTCGCCGGCCAGAACCGGGGTTTTTTCTTTCAGGACAGTGGTGTCCCCGGTGTCGGCAACAAACTCGATTCGAACACTGTCATCGCGCTCTATGACGGCTGATTGCTCGGACCCGTAAAAGTCGCCGTCGCTCATATGAGCGACGTGTGATTTTGAATCCGCGCTCCAGGCGCCCATGGAATGGGGATGCTTTTTGGCATATTGCTTGACCGGTTCAGCTACGCGCCGATCCGAATTCCCCTCGCGAAGAACCGGGTTTACGGCGCTGCCAAGCACCTTGGCATAACGTTTCCTGACGTCACGCTCCGCATCCGTCTTGGGTTCTTCCGGGTAATCCGGCAGTTGGTAACCCTGCGCCTGCAGCTCTTTGATGGCGGCAGCCAGCTGCGGGATGGAAGCGCTGATATTGGGTAGCTTGATAATGTTGGCGGCCGGCGTTTTGGCGAGTTCGCCCAGCTCGGCAAGATCATCACTTTGTCGTTGCTCCGGGCTGAGATGATCCGCAAAGTTCGCAAGAATTCTTCCGGCAAGCGAAATATCACGGGTTTCGACATCGACACCGGCGGCACCTGTAAAGGCTTCGACGATAGGCAGCAGCGAGTATGTTGCCAGCGCGGGCGCTTCATCGGTCTGGGTATAAATGATCTTGGGTGTCGTCATAGTATCGCTCTCACTTTGTTCTGGCCGTCCCCTGTGCCGCGTGATTGCGGACTCGGGCGGCCGAGTGGCGGCGTATTATCCAGACCCGGCGGCCGCACGGCAACAATGCCCGAATACGCTCTGCGCAGCCTGCGCGCGCCGAGCGCAATCAGGAACCGCCGCTGCGCCAGGTCACTTCGAAGTAAATTTCCCGCTCGTGGCCCGGGAAATAACGGAAATAGCGCGGATCGTCCGGCGCGAATATGGCCGCAATATCCGCGCGGTCAGCATAGGCCTCGTCGGTCAGGTTATTGATGCGCAGCCCGAGTTGCCATGCCTCGGTTGCATCGAATAGCAACCTCAGGTTGAGTAAATCATGCCCTTCGTAGCGTTCCGTATTGGCCGCATCCATGAAATACGGATCCTGGTGCACCCACTCCAGTTCTGCCAGACCCAGCCGGTACTCGTAGCCGACCCTGGCGCTGGCAAGTATCTGGGGGGCCGTATCGATTTCGTTGCCGCTGCGAATGACTTCGCCACGGCCTGCGTCACGATCGAAGTCGTATTTTTGTTTGGCATAACTGCCAACGAATGAAAGATACAGTGGTTCTGTTATTCGCCAGTTCAGGTTTGTTTCGACACCGTAATGGCGGGTTTTGCCGTCGCTGACATTGAATCCGGCCGAATCACGAAAGATAAAATTTTCTTTGCGCATATAGAACCCGACGGCTTCGAGGCTGATGCGATTGGCTTCGTGACGCATGCCGAGTTCAATTTGGTCCAGCTGCTCGGAATCGATTTCGGACAATTCCTGTGGTGCTTGAAGCCGGTACAGCTCTGTTGCCTGGGGCGCACGGAAGCCGCGCGCGGCATTCAGAAATCCGACGGTATTTTCATTAAATCGATAAAGCGCGCCAAGCTTGGGTGCCAGGTTAAAAAAATCATCCTTGCGGTCATTCGGCCGGCTGTATAGGCATCCGTCCGGAGAGAAATCAGCTACGGGTAAACCAGTATCCGGGTCAATACAAGGTGTGCCGTCTTCCTTGGTGTTACCGGACAGCATGCGGTTGTCATAGTCGTAACGCAGATACTCGCCGCGCAGACCAGCCTCGAGTTCCCAGCGCTGCCCCAGCGGGATCATGACGTTGGCGAAGGCTGCGGCCACTGCGCTCGTTGCACGGTAATCGTAATGCAGGCCGTCGGGCCGCTCCGGTGCAAACCCCGGCTGGTTTCCGTCTGCCTGATCTTCTTCCAGCCGGCCACTTGCGACCTCGGCGTCCAGGCCAAGCGTTACACGCACGCCGTTCGAATTTTCATTCCGGGTTAGAAACATCAAACCGCCGCTGGTTTGGCCGTTCTTTTCAGTCGGTTGGCCGGGCAGAAAATGTTGGAGAAACTTCATCTGGGAGTTTCGCAGGTAGGCGCGGTATTCCTGCTGCCACTGCCCGTCCGTCTGGGGTAACCAGCTTGTCGACAGGCGCAGGCTGCTGGCTTCGCGGTAAGCCTCCGGGTTCTCGTTGCGAAACCTGTCCGCGCCCTTGTACGCATCCTTGCCCGTTATGAATCCCGCCGTATCCTGATCGAGCCAGGAAGCGCTGGCAGAGAACGCAAGTTCGCCGCCGGCCAGGTCATGGCGGCTTTTGCCATACAATTTGGCTTGCCGGTAGCCCGATTCTTCGCGGTAACCGCCGTCACGGTCGAGCAGCAGTCCCCCGGCGAAAGCATTCGCCGCAGGCCCCGAATCCCAGTTTATGCGGCCGCGCAAGAAATCGTTGGAGCCCGTCAGCAGACTTACCCGGCCGCCCTCGGCTGTGCCGGGTTCGGGCAGCAATACGTTGACGGTTCCGTGCAGACCATTCGATCCGTACAAGGCATTTGCGGGCCCTCGAATCACCTCGATGGCACTGGCGAGTTCAGACGGGACCTCGAACAACTGATTCACGTTGCAAAAGCCTGCGGGGCGAGTAGGTATGCCGTCTTCCATTACCAGAAAAGCGCCGCAGGAGCCCGGACCCGTCAGCACGGGCGACCGAATCGCCGTTAGATGCTCCTGGCCGCTGCCTCGGCCTATCCAGACGCCCGGCACCCTCACGGCCAGTTCGTGCGGATGCAGTGCGGCGGTGGTCAGGATATCTGCCTCGGACAAACGGGCAATATTGCCCAGCGTATCCAGCTCGGGTTCCGCGAAGCGCGTTGCCGTGACTACCAGTGTTTCGCGCCTGGGAGAGTCCTCTGCGGCCACGGTCATCGTTGCGGTTGCCAGGATCGCAGCCGCAATGCATGTACCGGCCGATAAAAACTGGCCTGCGTGAGGAGCGGGGATCTGCACCGTCTATTTGCCGCCCTGACCCTGGCCGATAGGCTCGAAAATCAAAGTGGGCTTGTCGCCGCGGCGGGAATATTCATGCTCGCGTTGCATCTCGCTCAAAGCGCGGTCGCGCGCGGCCGGTGTGGTGAACCAGTGGGTTTTTTCCCAGTCTTCGCCAACCAGGTTTGCAAAGGGCTCGCCCGGCGGCAGGCTCACGCGAATCCCGTATTCAGGAGGTAAATCGTCGGCGCTGGTCATGGCTTATTGCTCTTTTGGTTGGATGTCGGGTCGACTAAGTGCGAAACGCGCATTTTTACCATGAATTACCCGCAAAAGTGATATGCGAATACCGTCATTGAGGACAATTCCGGCAATTTCTTCGCCACGCCTTCCGGCTAACAACGCGCTGCAGCCAGAGGTTGTAGAATTGTCTGTGCTCATGCTGTATGCAGGCTCGGGTCGAGCAGGGCTCTTTTCCGGCGCCTGATCACTCGATGGATGCCGGGGGGCTGCAGTCTTCCCGCTAGCAGTCGTTGCAGCGCCAGTCAAGCTTGGAGTGCCGGCGCCTTTTCGCCACACTAGTGCCTGTTCTTTTCGGTGGTAGATATGACGGTACGACCCAGAGACCCAAAATTCTACGTAGTCGGCGGTGCCGTGCAGCCCGATCGCGACTGCTATCGAGCGCGCAATGCCGATGCAGAATTGTTTCGCCGTGTGAGTGATGGGGACTACTGTCATGTGCTTGCCGAGCGTCAGGCTGGCAAGACCAGCCTCGCTGCCAGCACCGCGCGCAGGTTGCGCGCGAGCGGCGTTCTCGTAGCGCTCGTGGATCTGACGCAGGCCAGTGGCGAAGACCCTTCGGAAAATGCAGGACGCTGGTACTACAGCATTGCTTACAGGATCGTTCGCGAGCTGCGAATCAAGGCCGACGTCCAGAACTGGTGGAAAGAACGCAGTGGCCTGACAAATTTGCAGCGATTGCGCGAATTTTTTCTGGAGATAGTTCTCGAAGAGACCAGTCAGCCGGTTGCGATTTTTTTCGATCGGATTGAGTCGACGGAGGGCGAGCCACTTGTTCAGGACTTCTTTGCTGCGATCAGGGCCTGCTATGACGCCCGGGCAACCGATACGGGTTTTCAGCGATTGACCTTTGCGCTGTTTGGCTCTGGTTCGCCGACGGATATCGTCAACAGTGTGCAGGGTTCACCCTTCGAAATTTCCGTGTCGATACCGTTGCCGGATTTTAGTGCACAGGAAATGGCCGGTTTATTGTCGGGGCTCGGCGAGCCGCTGCCAGAGGCGCAGGAGATACTCAGCAGGGTATGGACCTGGACTCGCGGTCATCCTTACCTGACGCAGAAGTTGTTGCGCGGTCTTGCGCGCCGGCGAGACGATGAGATAAGCGCGGACACAGTCGATGAATTGGTGCACAGCCAGTTTTTGTCCCCCAACACTTTGCGTGAAGAGCCGCACTTATCGGCTATTGCAGACTTGTTGACCGCGGAGGATGCCGGTAGAACCGCGCGTCTGAATTTGTACGGACGCATACGCAAGGGCGTAGACGTAACATTTGACAATACATCTGCTGCGCAACGCGATCTGGTTGCGGTTGGGTTGGTGACCGTTGGCACGGATGGCCTGTTACGGGTAAGAAACGAAATCTATTCGATGGTGTTTGGCACCCGCTGGGTCAATCAGAGCCTGCCGTACGGAGTGCGCAGCTTCGCTATTGCGGCCGCCGTTATAGCGTTGGTGGTTGCACTGCCGATTTGGTACACGGAGTATCTACCCCGCCCTTATGTCAGGGCGCTGTCGGTTGCCAACCAGGACTATGCAGTAGCCGAGGATGCATACGAAAGCCTTTATATCCTTCCTGGTTACGGAGCGACTGCGAATCGCCTGTTCGCCGATTTTTTGTCGCGCAAGAGCGGCAATGCGGAGACGCTGCCGGAAATTATGCAGGTGAACAGCCGCATGCTACTTCTGCCGAACGGAGAAGAGCGTGCCGCAGATCTTTTGGCCGACTTTTGGCGGCGGCGCGCAATGGAATCTGCGCACCGTGGCGACCGTGATGCCGCGCTGGTTTCGGTTTTAGAGGCGATGAATCGGCCTGACGAGAATCTGCGTCGCTTAGCCGCAGAATTGCTCGGGCAGGATTACCGGAATTTATCGGGCACCCTGCATACGAAGGGGGTCCTGCGCGGACTCAGGGTCGACGAAACCGCAGGAATACTCAGCCTGCTTGATGACCGTAATAATATAGACTTCTGGCGACTTGATGGCCCGCAGCCGGAGTTGGTGCGCAGTGATACGCTGATCGCGGAAGAACGGCTGGAGCTCGAAGAACGAACCATAGTCGAGCGCCTGTCCGGTGCCCCTCGGCTGTTAATCAAGACGGACCACAGCCAACCGCAGCAGCTCGTCATTTTCGTGCGGGCACCGTCTGGGCAGCAGGCGCGTCTGGAGCTTACGGACGCGCGTGCGATTGGTGATAATCTTTATGCGTTCGATTTCGCCGCTTACGCGCAGCTGCAGAATCTGCTTAGCGGCGAACTGACGGGTAACTGGACTCTCGCGATTAGCGATATGGAGCAGGGTGTTACCGGTCAGCTGCTGGATTGGGGCGTCGTTTCCGCTTCCACCACCGATGTCAGCACGCCCAATTTCCTGCCGCAGCCCATCCCTGAGCCTCGCTCGACGGTTAATGTGGTTTCAAACCTGGGGCCCTCGGGGCGGCTGGCCCTGTCCTGGCCTGCTGATCCGCAGACACAGGGTCCGGTGCTGGTATGGGATGTCATCAGCGACCTAATCCTGGCGCGCATTCCGCGCAGTAATGAGCTGATCAACGCGCAGTTTGTGCTGGAGGGTGAACGCCTGGTAACGATAGAGCCCCGCCAGATAACTATATGGGATTCGTCAACCGGGGATCAGCTGGGACTGATCGGTGTTAACAGGCGGCCGGATGCTTCGTTGTCTTTGTCTGACAACGGCCGTTTTGCGGTTATCAAAACGCTGCAGGACGATGGCACCCCCGGCCTGGTCGTCTGGGATCTTGCCACCGCAAGAAAAGTGGGCCGGCTTATCACCGCCGAAAATGTCGGCCCGGTTGCCGTCGATTCCGGCGGCAAATACCTGGCCACCGGAGGCCTGGACCCCTGGGTGCGGGTATGGTCGTTGGCAGACGGTTCTCTTGTGCGGGAGTTCGAACACAGCTCCCCTATACGATCGCTGGTTTTTGATTCGTCGGGTGCGTGGCTGGCGACGGACGATTTAAGCAGCAAGTTTCGCCTGTGGAGCGTTGCCGAGGGCGGCCCGGCTGAGCTGGAAAGGCTGGGCAGCGATGCGTGGTATGCCGACTTTTCCGATGATTCGAGCTATTTGCTTTTCGGCGCGTCGGATCGCGCTTACGAAGTGGTGAGTCTTCCGGATGCGCGAAATTCAGGCGTTCGTCTGTACCATGCTATTCAAAGCGCCGCGGGACGCGAGCCGAAAGCGCTAATAGGGCAGCCGGCCATACTGCCTGCGCGCAACATGGTTGTGACTACCGATGCAAACAGAACCGTGAAAGTCTGGTCAATCCCGGGCAGTCAGGTTCCCGTAGCAGGACGCAGTAAGTCACTGCCCGGGGGATTGCTGGCAGCACTCAGCCCTGACGGGAAACGGATTGCGGTGCCTGCCCGTTCCGGAAATGTGCGTATATATGCGGTCGGCGCTCCGGGCGGCGTTCTGCTGGGAGCCGGAAGCGATCCGGAGAATCTTGCGGAAAAAACCGACGTAGTAAAGCTGGAATTTTCGGCGGACAGGAAGTTGCTGGCCAGCTCTTCGATGGACGGCAGGGTGCGTGTCTGGGATGCCGAAAATGGCAGCCTGCGTGATTTGCTGATCATTCACCCCGACGGTGCGGCACATGATCTCGTGTTCACATCGTCTAATCGTTACCTTATTTCCGCAAGCCGTCGCGAAGCCATTGTTTCCGATCTTGAAACCGGTGAGGTTGTCTCCAGGCTGCGAATTCAGGCCAATCATCCCCAGCTCGCGGTCGCGGACGAAACGGACATCGTCTATATAGCCGATGATCTCGATGGCGTTACGGCGTGGAACTGGTCCAATGGCGTCGCCGATCGCATCGTAGAAAGCGCATATAACATCCGCAGCGTCGCCGTTACGGCCGATGGGTCGAAGCTGGTTACGGCGAGTGATGATCGTGTTCTGACACTTTGGGATACGGTGGCCCGGCAGCCGCTGGATGTCGCTACCGAGGCAGCCGCGCGGGTCGACGATTTGTGGATCGTGTCCGATGGGTCGAGGCTTGTGGTCCAGGCCGGACCTTGGCTTCAGTCTTTCGCTTTGTTTCCGGCCGGTATATCACCGAAACAGACGCGGATGCTGTCCATCGTTCCGGCGGCCGTGCAACCCGATACCAATGCCCGCGAAGCGTTCGTTTTGACCTCGTCGCCGTCCAGACCGGAGGTCCGTTCCCAGTCGCTCGAGGCGCCGATGGCCGCCCCGATAGACGGCGCGCCCGACGAACTCAGGCGTTACTGGTTCGATCGCCTCAATCTCACGTTCGATGAAAACGGGCAGGCGCAGCCGATCGTCGATCTGTCGGCCACGCTTGCGGTCACCGAGTCCCCGGATTTTCGCTAGGGGGCAGGCAACAAGCTGCCTGGGCCTGCTGAACCAGTATCTTATTCGTCGTTGTGCGGCAACTGCCGAACCCAGACGTCTTGCTGAGGAAAAGGAATGGCAATCTTTTCTTCGGCGAAACGGTGATAAATAGCGCAATTAAGTTCATGCACCAGTAAGCCGCGTAACGACGGCTCCTTGATCCATGCGAGCAATTCAAAATCGAGGCTGGACGAACCGAAGGCCCTGAAACGTACTCTGGGCGCCGGATCTTTGCAGACTCCTTCGTTATCAACAGCGATGCGTTCGAGAACATCGATGACTTTTTCTATGTTTGAGCCGTAAGCGACTCCTACGGCCGCCCGAATTCGATACCGCGTATCGCCGCCGCCTGACTCGTTGACGATTTTGGCACTTCCCATAACGCCATTAGGAATGCTGACTTCGACGTCATCGCGCGTCATCAGACGAGTGCTGCGCAAGCCTATCGATGTCACCTGGCCGCGCTCTCCCGTATCAAGAACAATATAGTCGCCGATCCGATAGGGTCGGTCAGCGAGGATCGCGACACCGGAAAACAAATGACTAAGCGTGTCCTGTGCAGCGAAACTCAGAGCCAGACCGACGATGCCGGCGGAGGCGACCAGGCCGGTTACGTTGATATCCCAGGCCACCAGAATGGCGTAGGCGCCGGCAAGCAGCAGAAAGACACTAATAAGATTGCGGAGCAGCGGGACAGTATCTTTCTGTGCAAAGTTGAATCGCCGCGGGTTCTTTTCCATGCTGTTGAGCACAGCGCCGGATGAACGCAACAGGAAGATTAGCCAGCTGAAAATCACAATCGTTTTCAGAAACGCGACGAGCGAAACAAGCAGAGGTTCGCCGAGTTCATCGGCCAGTGTGTAGGAGCCGACTATCAGGCCGAGTATCGCAAAGGATGTAAATAAAGGTTTGTGCAGGAGCTGAATGATTTTGTCATCCAGCCTGTTCTCGGTCTTGCTCAAAATTCTCGTAACAAGTCCGACGATAACAAGATCTGCAAGCTTGGCGAGCAGCAGTGCTGCGAGAATGATGAGGGTCGCGAGAATCCAGGGGTTAGGGGCGAGGGTATCCAGTAGTTGCTGAGATTGCTCGGCAAGAGTTTCTATTTCTGAATCCATGTGTTGACCTGTGATCCGTTGTCGCGCGCCAGCTTACATTTAGCTTAATGGATGATAAATCAATTCAGTACGAGCTTTGCTCGAGTTGCAGGACACAAAAAGCGGCCCTAACCGTGAGGTAAAGGGCCGCAATGCGGAGGAAGTCAGTTTGATTAGATCAGCTTAAAAAACGGTCTCGTCGCGAATGCCCGCGGGAGGAGTCTCAGCCGCACCGTCTATCGGCTCCAGGGCATACGTCTTTACCTCGCTATCAGCCACGTCATTGTCCGGTCGTTGCAGCTCTGTGGCAGGGCTGGCCATGGCTGCACGGCTTGTCGCCGGAGCATCCAGTCGCGGAGCCGTTGCGGCAATCAGGTTAACCAGTTGCCCGGCGGCCAGGGGCGTGGGCATGTTTTCCGCGGACAGTATTTCGCGGGGTGACATGCCATTGCCGTAGTACTCGTCATTCGATTTGGTGTCCATCGCGAGCCAGGCGCCATCCAGTGCTACGCCTGCGAACAGCCCGCGGTTACGCGAATACGAATAGATTTCGGCGCCCAGACGTTCGTCCGTAGCCGCATAAGCCTGCCGGCCTACGGGGCCTGCGGCGGCCGAGGCGTCGCCGCCAAGGGTCAGTTTGCCGTTAAAAATGTTGTCTATGCTGCGCCGGTCACGGAAAACCAGAATGATGTCAGTCGATTGGGCACCTATCTGGAGCCCGACGCTGCCGCCGCCCAGCGAGACGAAAGCGGGGTTGCTCCAGCTACCGTCATCCCGGCGTACGAGGAGTACGCCGCGACCAAAGCGGCCGCCTATGGTGAAGCCGACCTTAATTACACTCGGCAAAATGGCTATGCCGTGGGCATTCTTGAGAATACTCGCCGGTATGGCTTGTTCGGGTATCTGGGTGAAATCGCGGTAAACGTCGATCGCATTGTCTACGCGGGTGTCGATTTTGCTGCCCGCGAATGCCGACGAGCAAACCAGTGCTGCCAGAAGTGCGGCAGAAATGGGAAAAAGTTTTTTCATGGCCAAGTCCTCGCTTACATTCCCTGTATCGCTGGCCTTCTTCCGTGCCCTTGGGTGCGTCCTGTCCGGTATCCCAGACCTTCCTGGTCCGTTTGTGTCGTTACCGTGATGGGGAATCTAACTTAATTCATAATGTTAGGGAAGCCTTTTTTAACTGCTGACGCCCAGCAGGGGCGGTAATGGTGTGTCGAGGGCCTCGCAAAAAGCCCTCAGCAGTTCGCTCTCCGGCCGAGTAATGCACCCGTCGCCCGTCGCCATGGACATCAGCGCCGCGACAATTCGTTGCCGGTCTGTCGGTATCAATCCTGCAAGATATCCAGCGCCTCGTCGGCCTGACCGACCCAGTCGCTCATTTCTCCTGCTGCAGCTTCGGTCGGAATCAGCTTTGCAGCGCGAGCCAAGGCGTCAGCCATGGTTTCCGCAGACGGATAATTTTTGGCGGCAAAAATGCTAATCAAATTGGCCGCTGCCGATTTTATTTTCGGGTCGTCGAAGGATCGCCAGCGGCGTTTGGAAACCGGCTCGGCGGCGCGCCGTATATAGCTGCGATAGATGCGCAACAATGCGTATTCAAACAATTCGATTTTGTTGTCCATGAGCGCCAGTTCTTGCAACAGCTCACCCAGGTATTCCTGGCGGCTGACGGGATGTTCTTTTATCAGAGGGAGCGCCAGATTAAGGATGGGCAGGCTGATGCCATCGCCCAGTGCATAGAGATGATCATAGAGTTCCGCAACTTTATTGCGGCGTTCGGCACCCATTTGCTGTTCAAGCAGCGAGAGTTGTTTATGCCGGATTTCATCACTGCTGTGCAGAATCAGTGCGGGTGCCAGGAGCATGACCAGGTAGCGAGATTCCAATGCATCGTTGATGTCCGCGGGTAGCTGTCTGCGAAAGGCATAGGCGGCCTTGTAGTGGTCATCCTGCGGGTTACCAATAGAGGCCAGTAGTGAGTCGACACTCACCGCTACTGCAGTCTCACTCGAGCTGTAGCTAAAACCGGTCGCCAATCCTGGTTCATCAGCGGATTCAACCTGGTTGATCTCCGTGTGCAGAGTCTTGAACGCGTCGGCGGAAAACGAAGGCTCGATGGCCTGAATGCGTTTTAGCAGGGGTGGATGGGTTGCCAGCAGCCCGGTTATGGAAACGAATCCACTGGCAAACAGCATATGACTGATCTCCTCCGCCTGAGAGTCTCGCAGAGTTGAATGGTCCGTGTATCCGGCAATTTTCTTCAGGGCGCCGGCTATCCCGCTGCTTTGGCGAGTGAATTGGACGGCGGATGCATCGGCGAGGTATTCCCTTTGTCGCGATACGCCCGCTTTCACCAAACGGGCGAATAGCAGCCCGACGAAACCGGTTATCGACAGCCCGATGCCAAGCGCCAGGGCAGCTCCGGCGCTGCCTCGCCTCGACCCGCGGGCGCCGGAAGAGCGCGTCCCGCGAAGCAGTATTCGGCCGAGCTGGCCGATAATGAGAATCCCGAACATCGGCCCCATAAGCTTGATATTCAGCCGCATATCACCATTGAAGATATGACTGAACTCATGCGCGATCACCCCCTGCAATTCATCCCTGCTAAGCGTCTCGAGCGCGCCGCGCGTCACGGCGATGGCCGCATCCTCGGTATCGAAGCCTGCCGCGAACGCGTTAATGCCAGATTCATGCTCCAGAACGAAAACTTCGGGTGTAGGAACGCCCGACGCTATCGCCATTTCTTCGACAACATTGCGCAGCCGCCTGCGCAGTGGATCAGAATCGTCAGGATATACGGGAGCTCCGCCGAGTTCGCGCGCTACTTTACCGCCGCCGTGTCGCAGGCTGACGACTCGGTAGAGGCTGGCGAATCCAATAAAACCCGCCGTGCCTATTGCGGTCCCGATAGTCAGCCGTCGGTTAGCGCTTAGCCAGTCCAGGTAACCGACAAAGTCCGCAGCGCCCGCGCTTAGCCAAAGCGTCGCAGTCAGCACCGCGGTAACGGATGCGGCAACGGCCGCCACCCCCAGGGTCATGAGTGCTATGAGCTTGCGGGTGTTACGGTAGGATTTTTCCTGAGCCTCGAAAAAGTTCATGGCAGGCTATTCAGTCCGCAGCCAGGCGCTTCGATACGGCTTGCGGTCTAGGTCGAAAAGTTTACGGCAGGCACTTCGCGCTTCGTCTCGGATTCTATTTCCAGGTACTCGGCGGGGTCGAAGCTGAACCAGCCGGCGACGACATTACCCGGAAATACCTCGCGGGCATTGTTGTAGCTGAGCACCGAGTCGTTGAATGCTTGCCGGGCAAAAGCCACTTTGTTCTCAGTGCTCGTCAGTTCTTCCTGAAACTCCAGCATATTCTCATTGGCCTTCAGGTCCGGGTAGTTTTCCGCCAGCGCGAACAATTTCCCCAGGGTTGCGGTCAGCGTGGTCTCAGCAGCCGCGAGATTTTTAATGGCGTCGGCGTTGGACGGATCGGCCGCTGCTTTCTGCAGCCCGTTCTGAGCAGCGTTGCGAGCGTTGATCACAGCTTCCAGCGTCCCGCGCTCATGGGCCATGTACCCTTTGACGGACTCGATCAGGTTCGGGATAAGGTCGTAGCGTCGAGTCAGCTGCACGTCTATTTGCGAGAAAGCATTCTTGACCCGGTTGCGCTTGTTTACGAGGCCGTTGTACAGACCGATTCCGTAAAACAGCAGACCGCCTATTAAAACCAGAACTATGGTGGTGCCCATCGTCAATGCTCCCTTTCAAAAGCCGCCGATAAAGTTTGCGAGGCTTGAACAACTATTCCTGAGGCCCGGCAAATAATCGCGTGGGTGGTTCTCAGGATAAGAATCTGGCGTGATTAAGCTGGCGTGATGTCGTCGTAATATTCATGCGTGTGCTGCGGTTTCAGATTCGGGAACAATTCAGCATTGCGAGACTTATCCTGCGTAGCAGAGAACGCCATGCGATCTTCGATACTGTCCCACTTTTCCACAATAATGAAGTGGACTGAACCGTCATTTTCAGGTTCCGGGTGCTGGGCCATTTGCTCGGGCGTCATGACTTTGCGCAGTGCATCGGCCATCGTGCCAGGGCGAGCGCGCAGTATCTGTCGACCGCGGAAACCTTTGGCTTTCTCGTACTCGGGCTGGAGGCTTATATAAAACTCGGATACCGCGTCTTCTTTGCCTGGCTTGGTCGTGAAGGTAATGACAAAATTTTCCATGATGCGATGATTGCTCCACTCTGCTTACTGCGTGTTGCCACGACGACCTTGTCGCCCGGCCAACCGGAAATCTAACGAACCCGCCGCCTAATTGCGACCCGGCTGTTAGGGTGCGCGGTATGCACGACTTATGTCAAATTAATGCAGGTAAGGCATAAAAGTCGGGCTTTCAAAATTAAAGG
>JARRLL010000014.1:0-58655 GCA_037387125.1 Gammaproteobacteria bacterium
GCGCTTAATGCCCCTGTCACGCTCAGGCTGAGGGTTTGACTTGAATGAGGAGCTGACCTCCGAGGTAGGGCTGGAGCACCTCAGGCACCCGGACCGAGCCATCTGCTTGCTGGCCGTTTTCCAGCAGCGCAACGAGCGTCCTGCCCACCGCGAGCCCGGAGCCATTGAGCGTATGCACGAGCTCCGGCTTGCCCGTCTCCGGATTCCGCCAGCGGGCCTTCATGCGGCGCGCCTGGAAATCGCGAAAGTTGCTGCACGAGGAAATTTCCCGATACGTGCCCTGCCCTGGCAACCAGACCTCGATGTCATAGGTCTTGGCCGCACTGAAGCCGGTGTCGCCCGAACACAGGGTGACCACCCGGTAAGGCAGCCCGAGTTTTTGCAGCACGGTTTCCGCGTGGCCGGTCAGGTCCTCGTGCGCCGCCTCTGAATCATTCGGCCGCACCACCTGCACGAGCTCCACTTTTTCGAACTGGTGCTGGCGAATCAACTTTTTCGAACTGGTGCTGGCGAATCATGCCGCGGGTGTCCTTGCCATGCGAACCGGCCTCGGAACGGAAACACGGGGTATGGGCAGCGAACTTCAGCGGCAGGTCGCCCCCATCGACAATCTCGTCGCGAACCAGGTTCGTTACCGGCACCTCCGCCGTGGGGATCAGGTGGAAGCCCTGCTCGCCAGACAGCGCAAACAGGTCCTCGCCGAATTTAGGTAGCTGGCCGGTGCCGAACAATGAATCGCGGTTGACGATGTACGGCACGTACAGTTCCTGGTAGCCGTGCTCACCCGTGTGCAGATCGAGCATGAACTGAATGAGCGCCCGGTGCAGGCGGGCGAGCTCGCCGCGCAGCACGGTGAAGCGTGCGCCCGCAATCTTGGCAGCTGCCGGCATGTCCAGCAGACCCAGCGCTTCGCCTATTTCGACGTGATCGCGCGGCTCGAAATCGAAGGCCGGCGGCTCGCCCCAGCGACGTATCTCCGCATTGGCCGTCTCGTCCGAACCCTCGGGCACCGCCAGGTCCAGGATGTTCGGCAGCCCTGCCAACAGCGCATCGAGGTCTGCCTGAATGTCGACCAGCACGGCCGAGGCCGCGTCAAGGTCAGCACCCAGGTTCTCGACCTGCTTGAGCAGCGGCGCGATGTCTTCGCCAGCTGCCTTGGCCTGGCCAATCGCCTTCGAGCGACTGTTGCGCTCGGCGCGCAGCTCTTCGACCCGCACCTGCACGTCCTTGCGTCGTTCTTCCAGTTGCTCGTATTCGGCGCGCGGAAACTTGTAGTGACGGCGCGCGAGCTCGGTGACTACGGTGTCCAAATCGCTGCGGAGTAATTTAGGGTCTAGCATTGCGGGTTCTCTGGTTAATGGCTGTTGCGTGCGGGCTGCAGGCGAAGCCTTCGAAGATGGGCGCAGAGTTTACACTGCGACCGGGGCGGCCGTTAGTCGCAGGAATGACTGCTGCAGCGTCTTTGGTTTATTTTTCCTGCGCCTTGCGGTTGGCTTCCCGCAGGACGGCCAGTTTTTCGCCGATCTGAATTTCCAGGCCGGCCGCCGCTGGTTCGTAGTAAATACGCGCTTCCATGTCATCTGGAAAATAATTCTCGCCGGCTGCGAAGCGGCCCGGTTCATTATGCGCATAGCGGTAGCCTGCGCCGTGCCCGAGCGATTTGGCAAGTTTGGTAGGAGCATTGCGGAGCCGCTCCGGCACCTCGCGACTGCCCAGCTCGCGGGCATCGCTGCTAGCCAGGGCGAGCTCGCCCTCCGGGCTGCCGAGACGGTCATAAGTTTCCCAGGCATCGAGCGTTATTCTCAAGGCGCGCGGATCTGCATTGCCGATATCCTCGGATGCCATGCGAACCATGCGTCGGGCGATGTACAAAGGATCGCAGCCGCCGTCGAGCATCCGTGCGAACCAGTACAGCGACGCATCGGGGTCGGACCCCCGCACTGACTTGTGCAAGGCAGAGATCTGGTCATAGAACACGTCCCCGCCCCGGTCGAACCGACGGGTGCCCCCGGCGATGACATCGCTGACGAGCGTTTCGCTGATAATAGGTTCGTGTTCGGACGCTGCCAGGCCGGCCGCCAGTTCCAGCAGGTTCAGCGCCCGCCGCGCATCACCGTCGGCGGCCACCGCCAGACGCTCCAGCTGGTCTTCGCTGCACTCGACAGTGCCGCCCAGCCCCCGCTCCTTGATCGCAAGCGCGCGACCCAATAGTGCCTTCAGGTCTTCGACCGACAGCGATTTGAGTACGTAGACACGCGCGCGCGACAGCAGCGCGTTATTGAGCTCGAAGGAAGGGTTCTCGGTGGTCGCGCCGATAAAGATGAGCGTGCCGTCTTCGACCCATGGCAGAAAGGCGTCCTGCTGGGCCTTGTTGAAGCGATGCACCTCGTCGAGAAACAGCACCGTAAGACGCCCACTATTAGCCTTTGCTTCTTTTGCATTATCAACAGCTTGCCGTATATCCTTCACACCGGACATTACTGCTGAAAGCGCGATGAAATCGGCTTCCGCGTTGCGCGCCACCAGCCTCGCCAGGGTGGTCTTGCCGGTACCCGGCGGCCCCCAGAGTACGGCCGAATGCAGGGGATCCGCGTTCAGCAGCCCGGAAAGGGGCTTTCCGGGGCCGAGTAAATGACGCTGGCCGACGACTTCCTGCGCAGTTGCCGGCCTCATTCGGTCTGCCAGCGGGCGCCAGTCACCCGCGGCGGTCATACCAGCCCCATCCTTTTCTCGAGCCAGAGGCACCAATCGGCTATCCCGGCCTGCACGATCAGCCAGCCGGTAGCGAGGCCGAGTATGTCCGCATAGATATCAGCCATTTCAGCGGAGCGCCCGGGAACCGGTACCTGCAATACCTCAATCAGCCCGCCGCACATTGCCAGCAGCAGGAACACCCACAACCGCAGCCTGGGCAGCAGCACGCCGCTAAACAGGATCATTAGCCCCATAAAACCGAAGAAGTGCGCGACTTTATCCAGGTATCTCGTGTCCGGCGGTTTCGAAAAATTAGGGAGCAATGCGAGCAGGAACACAAACGCCAGCGCTGCCAATGCGCCAAAAAACCAGCGCTTGGCCAGGCGCAAATCGCTGCGCAGGATTGCCTGCATCGTCACTCAGCCGGCCGTTGATCGAGCAGATCGGCCCCATCGGGGATAACGAAGCGAAACAGGTCCGCGTCAAGCGCCGGATTGATTTTGATACCGGTGAAGACAATTTCGGTTCGCTGCCCAAACCGATCCCTGAGCTCGAGGCCCGAGAATACCTGGTTCGTAAAATCCAGCGTCACGGTTTCGAAATCACCCTGCCCGGATAATGGTTGCATGCTGATTCGAGTGTGCGCGTCACTCAAACGCTGGCCACTGATCAGGTAATTGTCCAGCGCGCTGAGCTCGCCGACCAATAATGCAGCTGGCGTTTCTTCCAGCTCACCGGTTAAGGGCCGCACCGTTACCTGGTCGAGGTCCGCATCGTACATCCAGACCTCATTCGACGACGCGACAATTTGCCGCACTGACGGATCGACGTAATGCCAGCGAAACTTGCCAGGCCGCTGCAGCCAGAATTCACCCGACTCTTCCTCGATAACCTCGCCCGCTTCATCGCGCAGGATTTGCCAGAAAGAAGCCCGAAAGCTACCCACAGTCTCTATGTAGTCTGCAACGACCTTTCGGGCGTCCGCGCTACTCAGCGCTTCATTGGCGCCGCTGCCGACAGGCAGCAGCATTGCCAGCCAGAGCAGGTAAAACGGTTTGCATATGCGTCGCATGGTCATCACTCTTTGGGTGGGGGCGGAGCAATCACTTCGCGGGAGCCATTGGATTGCAGTGGCCCTACAATGCCGGCCGCTTCCATCGTTTCAACCAGCCGGGCGGCGCGGTTGTAGCCGATCTTCAGCCGCCGCTGAACACCGGAGATAGAGGCCCGCCGCGTTTCGGTAACGATTTGGACCGCCTGATCGTAGAGCGGATCTTCTTCACCATCATCACCGCCCAACGGTTTCTCGCCGGACAGTCCGGGGATGGGCGCAGACGGTCCTTCCGTTACTTCATCTATATAACTGGGCTGCCCGGAGGCTTTTAACTGGGCCGCCACTCGCAACACTTCCTGATCCGATACGAAAGCGCCGTGTACGCGCACCGGGGTGGGAGCGCCGGACGGCAAAAACAGCATGTCGCCATGCCCGAGGAGGTTCTCGGCGCCGGACTGATCGAGAATCGTGCGCGAGTCAACCTTGGCAGAGACCTGGAAGGCGATACGACAGGGAATGTTCGCCTTGATCAAACCCGTGATGACATCGACCGAAGGCCGCTGCGTTGCGACGATCATATGTATTCCGGCTGCGCGCGCCTTCTGCGCCAGCCGAGCGATCAGTTCTTCGACCTTTTTGCCGACGATCATCATCATGTCGGCCAGTTCGTCGATGACCACGACGATATTCGGCAACGGCTGCAGCGCCGGAACCTCGTCATCCGTGCCCTCGCTGGGGATATAAAACGGATCCTTGAGCGGTTTACCCTGCTCGATCGCGGCGGCAACCTTGCGGTTATAACCGCCGAGATTGCGCACCTTGAGCGCGGCCATGAGTTTGTACCGGCGCTCCATCTCCGCCACGCACCAGCGCAGTGAATTAGCGGCCTCTTTCATGTCGGTCACGACCGGCGCCAGTAAATGCGGAATGCCTTCGTAGACGGACAGCTCCAGCATCTTCGGATCGATCATGATCATTCGAACCTGCTCGGGCTTCGATTTATATAATAAACTCAGCACCATAGCGTTTATACCTACGGATTTACCTGAGCCTGTGGTGCCCGCAATCATCAGGTGCGGCATCTTGGCCAGGTCTGCCACGACCGACTTGCCGCTGATGTCCTTGCCCAGTGCCAGCGTCAGCGGCGACGGCAATTCCTCGTAAGCGCGCGAGCGCAGAATCTCGCCGAGCGTCACCATTTCGCGTGATTCGTTAGGAATCTCGAGCCCGACAAAAGATTTCCCGGGAATCACCTCCACAACCCGCACGCTGATCGCCGACAAAGCGCGGGCAATATCCTTCGAGAGATTGCTGATCTGGCTGACTTTCACGCCGGGTGCCGGATTCAGTTCAAACCTCGTCACGACCGGGCCCGGATGAACGGCGACGACTTCGACCTCGACGCCAAAATCACGCAGCTTTAGCTCCACCAGCCTGGACATGGCTTCAAGCGCTTCCTCGGAATAGGTTGGTGGCCGCTCTGGCGGATCATCCAGCAACGACAGCGGTGGCAAGCTGCCCGCCGGCACCGAATCGAACATCGGCACCTGCCGCTCTTTTTCCGCACGTGCGCTGGTTTCCGGGGCTTTGACGGGCGGCGCAATCTTGGGCTTGCGCCGCAAAACGCTTTTCATCTCTTCCTGCTGCCGTTTCACACGCACCGATTCGTGGCGTTTTTGCTGACTCTGACGCCGGTAAAAAGCGAAATCGCACCCAGCCAGAGCGCCAGCAGCAGCAAGGTGGCGCCAAGCAAGCCCAGAGCGGACTCCAGGCCATACCCGACCAACTGCCCAAGCACACCGCCTGCCGTCTCCCGCAACTGGCCCGCGCCGAAATGCAGCGTCGACAGTCCACAGCTGGTGATGACCGCTGCTACGAAGCCGGAAGTACGCAGGACGAGCACAGACCGTTCCGCGGGCTCAGTCTTCGAGCGGTTGATACAGAGAATCCAGCCGGTCAGTAACAACATTGCCGGAAACAGGTAGGCCGGCAGGCCGAACAGATAAAAAGCAAAATCTGCAAACCAGGCGCCCGCCGCGCCTATGAGATTTTGCAGTTTCCCGGCCCCGGTCCCTGTGTGGCTAAACCCCGGGTCGGCCGGGCTGTAACTCGCCAGCGCGAGCAGCAGGATCACTGCCAACGCCCCAAACACCCACATGCCTGATTCACGCACAGAGCGTGTGACCAGCGCGTTCGTACCGGTGCCCTGTTGCCTTATTTGAGCTGCCTTTGCCACTTGAAAAACCTCTGTCAGCTACATCCGTTTAACTGCCGGTTATGCCGTGACGACGCGCGGAAAAAAAGCGGGGCGAACTGACACGGCACATCCATGGCCCATCACCCCCTACACCGGATAACCGCCCGCGCCCTATTCTGACAAGCCACATTGCCCTAAACTAAGGCACTTGTCAGTAAGCCGGAACTGCAGCTTTCTCGGCGGCAGCGCAATCACAACAAACTCCGGTAAACCCTTAAATTATCCATACCGAAGCAGGACAAAGTATACATGAGCGAGCCGCGCCACTCTAAACTGATCATTCTGGGCTCCGGCCCCGCAGGTTACTCTGCGGCCGTGTACGCGGCTCGGGCCAACCTGCAACCGGTGCTCATTACCGGCCTTGAACAAGGCGGCCAGCTAATGACCACGACTGACGTCGATAACTGGCCCGGCGGACCCGAGGGGCTGCAGGGCCCGGGTCTGATGGAGCAAATGCGGGCCCACGCCGAAAGGTTCGATACGGAGCTGGTGATCGATCACATTGAGGAGGCCTACCTCGGCGAGCGTCCCTTCAGGCTCGTCGGCTCCGGGCAATACACCTGCGATGCCTTGATCATTTCAACCGGTGCCACGGCCCGCTATCTCGGGCTGGAAAGCGAAGAGCGCTTCAAGGGCAAAGGCGTCTCAGCCTGCGCCACCTGTGACGGCTTTTTCTACAGGAACAAGCCCGTAGCGGTCGTTGGCGGTGGCAATACCGCGCTGGAAGAAGCCCTCTATCTGTCGAATCTTGCGTCTAAAGTGACCGTGATTCATCGCCGTGATCAATTTCGAGGCGAAAAGATCATGCAACAGCAGCTGCTCGCCAAGACTGGCTCCGGGGGCAACATCGACGTCATCTGGGATCATGTTGTCGACGAAGTGATTGGTGACGATACCGGGGTCACAGGCCTGAAGCTTAATCACGCGCGGGACGAAGGCCCCGGCAAAACAATCGATGTGACCGGAGTGTTTATTGCGATAGGCCACAGCCCGAATACCGGGCTGTTCGCCGATCAGCTCGATATGAAAAACGGCTATATCATCGTGAAATCAGGCATAAACGGGAACGCGACGGCGACCAGCGTGCCTGGCGTGTTCGCGGCCGGCGACGTAGCCGACCAAATTTACAGACAGGCCATCACGTCGGCGGGGGCAGGCTGCATGGCGGCGCTGGATGCCGAAAAATACCTGGATGCTATCGAGGGCACGAAAGGTCAGGAGGGCGACGCATCGGACTAACCGGATGCTTTGCTGCCAAGGATGCACACCCGGGTCATAGAATCGATCGCCGAAATAGATCCGGACGAATGGAATCATCTGCTTACTGACTCCAACCCGACTTTACGGCACGAGTTTTTTGCCGCTATGGAGCAATCCGGTTGCGCGATTGCCGACACCGGATGGCTGCCGCGCCACCTGGTATGCGAAACTGGGTCGGGCACACTGGTAGGCGCCCTTCCCCTTTATCTGAAAAATAATTCGTATGGCGAGTTTGTCTTCGACTTCTCCTGGGCCAATGCGTATCACCAGGCAGGTCTGAGCTACTATCCTAAGCTGGTATCCGCCGTTCCTTTTACACCTGCAAGCGGCATGCGGGTATTGGCAGCAAACGACCGCGACGATGCAGACGCTATTCGGCACGCGCTGCTCGATGCCGCCACGCGGATAGCAGTTGATGCAGGAATCTCATCACTGCACGTCCTGTTTCCCGACACATCGGAACTACCGCTATTGCGCGAACACAATCTGTTGCTGCGCAAAGACTGCCAGTACCATTGGCGCAATCGGGACTATGCGGATTTCGATGAATTTCTCGCGACCTTTACGTCCGCGAAACGAAAGAAAACCCGGCGTGAGCGCCGGCGAGTGCGGGAAGCCGGTATCGAATTTCAGACCTACACGGGCGGGGCACTGGATGAGTCTCACTGGGAGCAGATAATGCCGCTTTATGCGGACACCTTTCTCAGTCGCGGACGTGCCCCGTACCTCAATCGCGAATTCTTTAAAAGCCTGTGCAAATCGATGCCTGAAAATCTGGTCGTTTTCATGGGCTACCTGGACGAGAGACTTATCGCCGTCGCAATTTGCTACCGGAGTGACACCACTCTCTACGGACGTTATTGGGGTGCCGAAGGCTTTGTCGATTCGTTGCATTTCGAGACCTGCTACTACCAGGGCATCGAGTACTGCATCAAGGAGGGTTTGCAGGTATTCGAACCGGGAACGCAGGGCGAACACAAAATCAGCCGGGGCTTTTCACCGACTGAGACATGGTCGGGACACTGGTTGTCCCGGCCTGAATTCGCGCAGGCAATCGAGCAGTACCTGAAGCACGAACGACAACACATAGACCGGTATATAGAGGCCGCCCGCGAGCGGGTCCCCTACCGTGATGGGCTGGATTAGCTAACTGTGGCCTTCAGAATCCGCACGCTGCTGCCTGAGGATCCGCCGGACAGCTTTCCCGACCCGGCGAAAGCCGGCGTCGCGTTGGGCTATCCGGATGGCTTGCTGGCAATCGGTGGTGACCTCTCACCGCCGCGGCTGCTCGCCGCCTATAGACGCGGAATTTTTCCTTGGTACAACGACGACCAGCCGGTCCTGTGGTGGTCGCCCGATCCTCGGGCCGTTATTCTTCCGAGTGGCTTTCATATGTCGCGGTCCACGACCCGCATGATCAGGCGGGGCGGCTGGCAATATTCGCTGAACAAGGCATTCCATGACGTTATCAGCGGGTGCGCCCGCAATCGTGGGCGGCATGGCACCTGGATCACGCCCGAAATGCAGGCCGCCTACCAGGAGATGCATGCGTTCGGATATGCGCATTCCGTCGAAAGCTGGTTCAACGGCGCGCTTGCGGGGGGTATCTACGGTATTCGACTGGGTGGCGTGTTTTTCGGTGAGTCGATGTTTAGCCTTGCTACGGGGGGGTCAAAAATTGCACTGAGCGGACTGATTGCGGAATGTTTGGCCGAGGACATCGCAATGCTCGACTGCCAGCTGCCCTCAGATCACTTGCGCACCCTCGGAATGGTCGAAATGGCGAGGGACAGTTTTCTTGCATACCTGCACGAGAATACCCGGGCAGCCAGACCTCGCCGCGACTGGCGCTTCGAACCCAAGCCGGCGGAACCGCTGATTTCATTGCGGATGCAAGCGGGATAAGCCAGTTAAACGGTTATACGCTTGCTTAGCGCAGCTGCTTCTTGCAAAATGCGCCCGCCCCAACCAAGGAAACAGCAATATCTCATGGCAAAGGAAGAAGCCATACAAATGGACGGCATCGTCACAGAGACGCTGCCAAACACGACCTTCAGGGTTGAACTGGAGAACGGTCATGTGGTGACGGCGCATATCTCCGGAAAGATGCGCAAACACTATATCCGTATTCTTACCGGTGACAGCGTCACAGTAGAACTGACGCCATATGACCTGAGCAAAGGCCGAATCGTCTATCGTTCCAGATAGAAGTCATCACGGCTGAACTTAGCCGCTGCGGTAAAAACGAAACAGATTCGCGGTGGTTAACTATGCGCCGGCGATGAGTTGCTCGTGCCGCCATCGTCCCCTATGTGTTCGAGCTGACGATTATCGGGCACGGCTACAAGCTCAAGTTCACCTTCGTTATTGAGGACGATAGTGACGTGGCCGCCGTCGACCAGGTCTCCGAACAGCAGTTGCTCCGCCAGGGGCCGCTTGATCTTTTCCTGAATGACTCGGGCCATCGGCCTTGCGCCCATTTTCGGGTCATAGCCCTGCTCGGCAATGTGCTTGCGCGCAGCATCGTCCAGTTCGAGGGTAACCTTGTTGGACTCCAGCTGGCTTTCAAGTTCGAGCACCAGCTTGTCGACAACGCGCAGCACGGAATCTCGATCGAGCGGCTGAAACTGAATAATCGCGTCCAGCCGATTACGAAATTCCGGCGTAAACAGCTTGGTGATTGCAGCCATGCCGTCCGTCGTGTGATTTTGTGACGTAAAACCAATCGATGAGCGGTCCATCTCGCGCGCGCCGGCATTCGTCGTCATTACGATGATGACATTTCGGAAATCTGCTTTACGCCCATTGTTGTCCGTCAGGGTCCCGTGATCCATGACCTGTAACAACAGGTTGAACACTTCCGGATGCGCTTTTTCAATTTCATCGAGTAACAACACGGCATGCGGTGTCTTGCTGACGGCCTCGGTCAGCAGACCGCCCTGGTCGAATCCGACGTAACCCGGAGGCGCCCCGATGAGGCGCGATACCGTATGCCGTTCCATGTATTCCGACATATCGAAACGGATCAGCTCTATGCCGAGGCAATAAGCCAGCTGGCGCGTAACCTCCGTCTTACCGACGCCCGTAGGTCCTGCAAACAAGAATGAACCCACCGGCTTTTCACTATCGCGCAGCCCTGAGCGCGACATCTTGATGGCCGATGACAGCGCCTCGATAGCGTTGTCCTGGCCGAAAATAACCAGCTTGAGGTCACGCTCGAGATTCTTGAGCAAGTCGCGGTCTGATGCAGATACGCTTTTCGGCGGTATTCGGGCCATGCGCGCAACTACATTTTCGACTTGTTCGACTTCGATCGTGTCCGGGCGCGAATCCGGCTCTAGGAGCCGCACACTTGCGCCCGCCTCGTCAATAACATCAATGGCCTTATCAGGCAGATGACGTTCGTTAATGTGTCGCGCCGCGAGTTCTGCCGCGGCCTTTAAGGCTTCGTCGCTGTATTTGACGCCGTGATGATCTTCGAAGCGCGAACGCAAGCCCTTAAGGATCTCGATGGTTTCATCCACGCTCGGCTCGGGAACGTCTATCTTCTGGAACCTTCTCGCCAGGGCATGATCCTTCTCGAAGACATGCCTGTACTCCTTGAATGTCGTCGAGCCGATACAGCGCATTTCGCCGTTGGCAAGCGCCGGCTTGATCAGGTTGGAGGCGTCCAGCACCCCGCCGGATGCGGCGCCCGCACCAATGACGGTATGGATCTCGTCGATAAAAAGGATCGCATCCGGTTCTTCGCCTATTTCCTTGATGATCCCCTTGAGTCGTTTCTCAAAGTCACCACGATACTTGGTGCCCGCCAGCAAAGAGCCCATATCAAGCGCATAGATCGTTGCGTTGCGCAGCACCTCGGGGACATCACCTTCCACGATGCGTTTCGCCAGCCCCTCTACCAGGGCCGTTTTACCTACTCCGGACTCGCCGGCAAACAGCGGGTTGTTCTTACGTCTGCGGCACAAAACCTGAATCGTGCGCTGGATTTCCTGGTCACGACCGATAAGCGGATCGATTTTTCCCTGCCGAGATTTTTCGTTCAGGTCTGTCGCGAACTTAGCCAAAGCGCCCGATGACTCGCCCTCGATTTCCTCGTTCTCCGCGGGGCGCCCGGCTTCTGGCTCGTTCTCCCCTGTCTTGGAAATGCCGTGAGAGACGAAATTGATGACATCCAGCCTGCTGACATCCTGAACACCCAGCAAATAAACCGCATGGGTTTGCTTTTCACCGAAAATAGCGACCAGAACATTCACACCGGTCACTTCCTTCTTGCCGCTGGATTGAACGTGGTAGACGGCCCGCTGCAGCACTCGCTGAAAGCCCAGCGTCGGGGCCACTTCCTGCTCCGTGTCACCGCTGAGCAGTGGCGTCGTTTCATCGATGTGATCGCGCAGATCCTTCCTGAGACGCGGCAAATCTGCGCCACAGGAATTAAGCACTTCCACAACGCCTGGTATGTCAGATATCGCAAGCAATAAATGCTCTACGGTCAAAAATTCATGCCGACTATTACGCGCATTCTGAAAGGCTTCATTCAGACAATATTCTAATTCTGTGCTGAGCATTTTCTATCAAGCCTCTTCCATCGTTGACATTAGCGGATGCTGATGCTGCTGAGCATAACTGCTGACCTGTGCAACCTTAGTTTCCGCGATTTCATATGTGTAAACACCGCAACGCCCCTTACCTTTGGTATGAACCTCCAGCATGATCCTGGTCGCCTTCTGCCTGTCCATGCCAAAAATAAGCTCCAGCACTTCAACCACAAAATCCATGGGCGTATAGTCGTCATTTAAAAGCACGACTTGATACAGAGGAGGTTTTTTTAACTTCGGCTCCTCCTCTTCGACCACTAGCCCACGCTGACTGTCCGGAAGTTCCGGAAATTCGTTTGATTTTTCGTCCGACATTGCCGCTTAGCGTCATAGCACCTAATACTTAAAACTAGAACAATTCTACAAGCTTTGCAGCGTCGGCGATATCGCCCGGTTTCTCAGATCCTGCGGCTCCGGGCATGATTAATCACCCAGAGGTTACCAATTTAACCCGTCAGGCTGGCTCTATGCCTCGCGATCTCACATAAACCTCAACGTAATCTGCCAAATATTGCTCATATTTCCGTAAACTATGGCGTTTTCCTGCCACCGCTTGTGGGCAATCGCCATGCAACATATGATTCGAGTACCAGCTCACTGATAAAGTTCTAAAAAGATGCCACAGTGACGCGGGTATAGGGAGTGATTAAGGTTAAATTCCAGGGATAATGGACTTTCGACAAAAAATTGAACAACTAAAAGCCCAGCCGGCAAGTCATTGGATAGCCACAGCGAACAACCAGTTTCCAGCAGCAATTTCGGTTCTGCTGGCGATAGGAATTGCGTGGTACTCGGCTCGCATGCTGTGGGTTTTTGTGCCCCTCGAAAATGAGTTCGACTGGAACTCTAATCCGAGCTTCACGGGCGCTAATGTCTCCACCCCGAGTTCTTCGGCGGTCGATTGGCAGACTATTATTAACGCCCATTTATTTGGTGTTGCTGGAGCCGATCCCACCCCTGTTGCGACCATCGACGCTCCTGAGACCCGCCTGAATCTGAAACTCAGGGGCACGATCGCGGCAGGCGATGAAAACTTGGCACACGCAATCATTGCAGACGGAAATGGCAAGGACGAGGTTTTCTTTATTAAGGACTCGCTTCCGGGTGGAGCCGTGCTGCATGAAGTTTATCCTGATCGCGTAATCCTGAATCGCGCGGGTGTTCTGGAAACCCTGCGTCTGCCGCGCCTTAGTGAGTCACTGGGGAAGCAGCCGACGAGCGCAAGAAGCCGGCCTGAAGCCAGTCAGCCCAGCGGGTCTATGGCGAGCATGATGCAGCGGGGGCCGGCATCCTTTACTGATGTATTGAGGCCGCAGCCATACATGCCTAACGGCGAGCTTCAGGGTTACCGCGTCTACCCGGGGCGCGACCGGCGGAAATTCGCGGCCTTAGGTTTGCGGCCGGGCGACCTTGTTACCGATATAAACGGCCAACCGCTCAATAATCTGCAAAGCGGCATGGAAGTCTTCAAGAACCTGGGCGATGCGACCCAGCTTACGGTTACGATCGAAAGGAATGGATCGCCAATGCAATTAACGCTTGATAGTGACGTCTTTTTGGACGATGACGGTCCACAGCAATGACAACAAGCCTGCAATCATATTTGAAAACGGGCCTATCGCTGTGCCTTTTGACTGCCTGCCTCGCTGCAGGGTTGGCCAATAATGCGCTGGCTCAAGCCACTGTAACGCCGAATTACAAAGACGCGGATATACAGCAAATCATTGAAGCGGTCGGAGAAATCACCGGCAAAAACTTTATTATCGATCCGCGCGTCAAGGCTCAGGTCACCATGGTGTCTTCTACGCCGATGACGCCCGACGCATTTTACGAAGCATTTTTATCCATACTCCAGGTCTATGGATTCGTCGCTGTTCCGTCGGGAGGCGTCATCAAGATCCTGCCTGATGCCAATGCACGGCAGTTGCCCGGCTGGGAAGGCGCTGCGGAAAGCAATCGGCGGGCAGACGATATCGTCACGCAGGTCGTACTGGTCAATAATGTCGCCGCAGCTCAGCTCGTGCCGATACTGAGACCGCTTATTCCGCAATACGGGCATCTCGCGGCCCACCCGGCCAGCAACATGCTGATCATTTCGGATCGTGCCGCAAACGTAGATCGCATATTGACCATCATCCGTCGTATCGACCAGTCAAGCGATGAGGAATACGAGGTGATCAGGCTGACCCATGCCTCGGCGGCTGAAACCGTTCGGGTCGTAAGCGCACTGCAGCAGGGTGCCGGTGCCGAAGGCGGTGGCGCGCGGACAACCATCGTTGCAGATGAGCGCACTAACAGCGTGCTTATAAGCGGGGACAAGGCCGATCGCCTGCGGCTCAGGACGCTTATCGCCCATCTCGATACTCCGCTGGAGGATGGCGGGGATACGCGGGTTCGCTATTTGCGCTACTCAGATGCGCTAGAACTGGCATCCAAACTGGAAACTCAATACAACGGGCAAGCGCCAGAGGGTGGCCCGGCGGCAGGCAGAGACATCACCATTTGGGCTGACGAACAAACCAACGCCCTGGTTATAACGGCGCCCCCCAAAGTCATGCGTTCGATGATGACGATCATCGACAAGATAGACATCCGTCGCGCGCAGGTGCTGGTGGAGGCGATTATCGTTGAGGTCTCTGCCGACAAGTCAGCCGAACTCGGCATAACCTGGGCCGCCTTCAACGATGGCACGGTTGCGGCTGCCAGCAACTTCGGCGGTTCAGGCAAGGGCATATTGGGTCTGGCCGGAGCCGTGATCGGCGATGATCCGGCCTCGGTGGCCGGCGCGCTCAATGACGGAATTAACCTTGGCATTGGCCGAATAGCCGATGAGGGCACCAGTTGGGCAGCGCTGATACAGGCGCTCGAGACCGATGCAGACTCCAATATCATGGCCACCCCTACCCTGGTCACCCTCGATAATGAAGAGGCGGAAATCAATGTTGGACAGGAAGTGCCTTTTGTAACGGGTAGTTTCACTAATACCGGAGCCGCCGGCGGCGCGGTCAATCCCTTTCAGACAATTGAGAGGCAGCAGGTAGGTCTTACTCTTAAAATAACGCCGCAAATCAACGAAGGCGATGCAGTCCTGCTTGATATCGATCAGGAGATATCGGCCGTACTCCCCACCACCGAAGCAGTAGACCTCATAACGAGCAACCGCACTGTAACCACATCCGTAATAGTGGATGACGGCGGCACGCTGGTGCTTGGCGGCCTGATCCAGGACCAGCTGACTGAAAGAGAACAACGCGTGCCGATTCTTGGCAGCATTCCACTGATCGGTGCCCTGTTCCGCGCGAACACGTCGGAAATACGCAAAACGAACCTGATGGTATTTATTCGTCCGACCATTCTGCGCGACAGCGTCGCTACGACCTATGAAACCAATACCAAATACCAGGCCATACGTGACCTGCAGATTGCCGAACGCGACGAGAAGCGTAAATTGATTCCGAACTTTGATCCGCCCACGCTGCCAGAACTTGAGGTGGAGGCAGTTCCCGTGCCGCAAACGATCGATCTGCGGGAATTACCGCCAGAAGCTAATGTTGCAGAGGAAGGGGTTCTTCCGCCCTCCACCGCCGAGGAGCAATAGGCACAGTGGTATCAGCTACGGACAGCAACCTGCTCGACATGGAAACCGTAAACCGCGGTGAGGCAGAGCGCATCATCGCCCCGCTATTGTCCTTCAGCTTTGCTCGGCGCCACGGCGTGATAGTGAACGCCATAGACGAGGAAGGTAAAGCGAAAGCATTCGTGCGGCGGGGCGCAGTCCCGTCGACGCTGGCCGAGGTCCGCCGCGCGGTGGACGCACAGCTAAGCATCGAGATCGTCGAGGCTGATGTATTCGAGGAGCTGCTGCAGTCTACCTATGAAAGCAAAGGCAACCAGGCCAAACAAATGGTCGAGGGTTTGGAAGACGACACCGATCTTCTGCAGGTCGCACAAGATTTGCCGGAACCCTCTGACCTGCTGGAAGCCGAGGACGATGCTCCGATCATTCGCCTGATCAACGCAATACTAACCTCGGCTATCAAGGAAAATGCCTCCGACATTCACGTTGAGCCTTACGAAAACGGTTATGTCGCGACTGGATATCGCGGAAAAACGTTTACCGCAAGACGGGCGCATCTCACTCCGCATCGCGGGCCGCGCCGTCGATGTGCGTGTTTCAACCGTCCCGTCAAGTCATGGGGAACGCGTGGTGCTGCGATTGCTCGACAAACAGGCCGGTCGAATCAGCCTCGACGGACTGGGCATGGACCCCGAAGCTCAAAAAGTCATTGACAGGCTCATCCACCGCCCGCACGGAATTATTCTGGTTACGGGTCCGACGGGCTCCGGTAAAACCACCACGCTGTACGCTGCGCTCGAGCGCATCAATGATGATACGCGCAACATCATGACCGTCGAAGATCCCATTGAATATTATTTCGATGGGATCGGCCAAATGCAGGTCAATACGAAGGTCGATATGACCTTTGCACGGGGCTTACGGGCTATCCTTAGACAGGACCCGGATGTCGTGATGGTCGGTGAGATACGCGACTTGGAGACCGCTGAGATTGCGGTGCAGGCCAGTTTGACGGGGCATCTGGTGCTGTCCACGCTGCATACCAACACGGCAGTGGGCGCGGTAACCCGCTTGCGTGATATGGGCGTAGAGCCGTTTTTGCTCTCCTCCAGCCTGATAGGCGTCGTTGCGCAGCGCCTGGTCAGGGTGCTCGATACGGACACACGCGCCCCTTACAAAGCCTCCGAATACGAGTGCGGTCTGCTCGGCGCCGACCCCGCCGCACCGCCGACGCTGTATCGAGCGGTCGATCCACAATCCGGGGAAGGGCACGGCTACCGCGGCCGAACGGGCGTATACGAAATGGTCGCGGTTGACGAAGAAATGCGCCGGATGATTCATGACGGTTCCGGTGAACACGAGCTCGAAAGATACGCACGTCAAAACAGCCCTGGCATTCGGCATGAAGGGCTAAAGAAGGTTCTGGACGGTACGACCACACTTGAAGAAGTACTGCGGGTTACGCGGGCCGACTAAGCGCTGGCGGATAACAGAATGGGTGCGTTTGAATATACTGCAGTAGACGACGGCGGCAAACAGCACAGCGGTGTGCTGGAAGGCGATACCGCCCGGCAGGTTAGACAGCAGCTGCGCGACCGCAAACTACTCCCCCTGACTGTAACGGAAGCGGCTGAACGCGAGTCTACTCGCCAGAGTTCTTTTTCCTTGGGCAAAGGACTATCGGCAGCTGATTTGGCAGTGCTTACTCGCCAGCTTGCCACCCTGGTTCAATCCGGTATGCCGCTCGCACAGGCATTGGCGGCAGTGGGCGAGCAGAACGAGAATGCACGCATGAAGAGCATCGTGTTGGGTGTGCGGGCGCGCGTAACCGAAGGTTACAGTCTTGCGGACGGATTAAAAGACTTTCCTCGGGCATTTCCCGACATTTATCGGGCAACCGTGGAGGCTGGTGAACAATCCGGGCACCTGGACGCTGTTCTCGAACGACTTGCCGACTACACGGAGAGCCGGCAGGAACTCGTGCAAAAGATTCGCAATGCGATGATATACCCTGCGGTGCTGATGACATTTTGCCTGCTCATCGTCACACTGATGATGACTTACGTAGTGCCGAAGGTTGTCGGAGTTTTCGCAAACACCGGGCAGGATTTGCCTGGCCCAACTGCAGCTCTTATTTCGATCAGCGATTTTCTTCAGGCCTATGGTTGGCTACTGCTGTTGCTCATAGGCGGGCTGGTTGCCGGTTTCGTGCAGTTATTGAAGCAGCCCGGGCCAAGAGAGTCATTCGATATCTTCATGCTCCGAATACCGGTCATCGGGAAGATAATACGTGGCCTTAACACCTCACGTTTTACTCGAACGTTCAGCATCATGACCGGCAGTGGCGTGCCGGTTCTGGAGGGACTGAATATTTCCGCGGAGGTAGTGACCAGCACCCCGATGCGCAAAGCCGTGGAAGAAGCAACGCTGCGAATTCGTGAAGGAGCGCCTATCGGGGCGTCACTCGCAAAGTCCAAACAGTTTCCGCCGCTGTGCATTCATCTTATTACCAGTGGCGAGGCAAGCGGGCAGTTAGAATCCATGCTCGGCAAGGCTGCCGGGCAGCAGGAAAGAGAAATGGACGGCCTGATTGGCACCTTACTTAATATCCTGGAGCCCGGCATGATTATTCTGATGGGCGTACTGGTGCTGTCCATGGTTGTCGCGCTGCTGCTGCCAATATTCGAGATGAACAAGCTGGTCCTTTAGGCGCCCACCAACCCAAATAAGGCCGCTGAAGTAGCCGCCATCCCGCCCCTCGGTCTTCAATCGCCCCTATCAGTGTGACTGGCTTCACGTTTCCTGATATTCAGGGCTTTTAATGTCTTGCCATCGCCTTTTTTTAGGTCTATAAAAACACGGCAGCACGCTTTTCATGACATAAAACATGGGCTCAGACAGGAGGTCATCCATGGGCAACCGGAACAGCGAAATGCAGGAAGATTGGCACAAGAAGTCTTTACAGGCACCAGGGACTGGTGAGGCTGATGATGACTTCGATGAGCTGGAAGGTGATGACGAGGATTTCTCGGATACCTTTGTGTTGGACAGCAAGGATGATGACGATAGCGACAACGTCGGCGCAACCTCAGTGGAAATTGATGCTGAACAGCTATTGGCCGAAGTTGAAGCCGAGGCAGCACATGGTGTCGACCCAAGCGGCAGAGTGCGTAGACGCCTCGAGGCCATAATGGAGCGTAAACGACGTCACATGGATTTGATTGATTTCGACGAATACGATCTGGATAGTTAGCTTAGACCAGGCTAAATCAATGAAAGTCCCGACTGCTTGATCTAAACCGATCAAGCAGGCAGCTGCGATCAGCAAGGCGTTCGGCTATCACGTGTAGCACCCCGTCCCGTTTTTGCAATTTCCCGGTTACCTGCAGAATGGAGGCGCTCAACAAGGCCTTGCGCTGCCGCTCCGCCACCTGCTCCCATATAACGAGATTGATGAAGCCCGTCTCGTCTTCCAGTGTCACAAAAGTCACATTTGCAGCATTGGCCGGTCGTTGCCTCGTGATGACCAGGCCAATAACCTGAACAGACGATTTATTCGGCATATCCCAGAGCTCTTTTGAATTTTTGAAACCCGTTTGCAGTTCGGGCCGCAATAGCCCGAGCGGATGCCCACGCAAGCTCACGCCGACGCTGGCGTAATCGGCCATAAGTGACATCATCTTCGACGGAGGCCGCAATAATGGCTGCGCCTCTGCGAAATGCATCGTCGTAAACAGAGGCGTCGGGTCCTCCAAGCCGCTGACCTGCCACGCAGCCTGATGGCGATTGCCCGCCAGTTCGCGCAATGCGTCAGCCGCGGCCAAGGCAGCATAATCAGTTTTTGATAGTCCGGCGCGCTCAGCAAGATCCTCTACGCTGACAAAAGCACCACGCAACCGGGCCTCAATAATATTTCTGCCACCCTGCGCCGACAAAGTTTTGACCATCCGCAAACCAAGGCGCAAAGCGGGGTCGGCTGCGCGAGATCGTTCCAGCGTGCAATCCCAGTCGCTGTAATTAACACTGACTGGTCTGATCTTGACGCCCTGCCTTTCCGCCGACTGAACAATTTGCGCAGGGGCATAAAACCCCATTGGCTGGCTGTTAAGCAATGCGCACGCGAACACCGCCGGTTCATAGCATTTCAGCCAGGCCGATACATACACCAGCAGCGCAAAACTCGCGGCGTGCGACTCCGGGAAGCCATACTCGCCAAAACCTTTCATCTGGTTGAACAGTTGCCGGGCAAACTTTTCAGAGTAACCACGCTGATGCATACCGCTCATCAGTTTGCCCTCAAACGGACCGAGGCCGCCGCGACGCTTCCATGCTGCCATCGCCCTGCGCAATTGATCAGCCTCTCCCGGACTAAAGCCCGCAGCGACTATCGCCAGCTGCATGACCTGCTCCTGGAAAATGGGTACTCCGAGGGTTCGCTCCAGAACTTTTTTTACGGCATCACCAGGATAGTCAACCGGCTCTTCACCATTACGTCGGCGCAAATACGGATGAACCATGTCACCCTGGATCGGGCCGGGACGAATAATCGCAACTTCTATGACGAGATCGTAATAACACCGAGGTTTCAACCTCGGCAGCATCGCCATCTGAGCTCGAGACTCGATTTGAAAAACACCGACGGTATCCGCCCGGCAAAGCATGTCGTAAACCCGCCGTTCCTCAGCAGGCACCGAGGCCAGGCTCAGCTCGCGGCCCCGCCAGGTACGGAGAAGATCGAAACTTCGGTGGATGACTGACAGAATCCCCAAAGCCAGCACATCCACTTTGAGCAGGCCAAGTGCATCGAGGTCATCCTTATCCCACTGTATGACCGTGCGCCCTTCCATTGCCGCATTTTCGATCGGGACGATGTCGGTTAGCGGTTGATCGGCGATCAGGAAGCCGCCAACGTGCTGGGAAAGATGACGCGGAAACCCCAGCAACTGCTCGGCAAGAGCGACAAGGCGACGAATAATCGGCGCATCGGGGTCCAAACCCGCTTCACGCACTCGTTCCATCTTGATCTCCCTGCCATCCCACCACTGCATGGAGCGCGCCATTCGGTTTACCTGCAGCCCTGACAGCCCAAGGGCCTTGCCGACGTCGCGTATCGCGCTACGTGGCCGTTCAACCAGCATGTTCATTCTGGCGGGATCAACTTCCGTGATGCCGAGGCAAAAACAAACCGCTGAGTTTGCAGCCGAGCCTCGGCCCTGACATAAAATTCCGCGCTCTCTTGCAAAACAGACGATGTCATACACCGTCAGGAAGTAGGCCTCGTAAGCAAGTTCGGCTATTAGTTTCAGCTCGTGTTCGACCAGCTTCCTGACTTTGTCGGGAGTGCCGTGTGGCCACCGTCTGCTCATTCCCCGCTCTGTGAGCTCACGTAACCAGCCGCTGGCAGTTTTGGCTGCGGGCACCAATTCAGCCGGGTAACGGTAATTGAGGTCATCGAGGCTGAACCGGATTAATCTTGCTACCGCCGCGGTTTCAGCCAACCATTCAGCAGGATAGATGCGGCCCAGTGAACCCAGCGAGCGGAGGTGACGCTCGCCATTTGCATGCAGGTGTTCCGCCGACCGCCCGAGCGAAACGCCCAACCGAATAGCGGTCAGCGTATCCTGTAGCGTGCGGCGCGACCTGCTGTGCATGTGGACCTCGCCACAAGCTACTAAAGGAAATGAATAGTCTCTGCTAAATCTTTCATATAGTTGTATTTTTTCCTTATTCTTCCCATCGAACAGTAACGCGGCGGCGAGCCAGACCCGGCTCGGGAAAGCCGCCTGCAACCACCCCGCCTCCGCCGGTTCCGGTGCGCCATCAGGAGCCCACAACGCCATGCAACCATCCATGCCACAGGCAAAGTCATCCCTGCAAAGTTGATATTCACCCTTCGGCGCCGCCCGCCGCGCCTTGCTAATCAGATTGCAGAGCCTGGAATATCCCTGCGCACTGGCCGCAAGCAGCACGATACGCAAGCCGTCCGTGAGCCTGAACTCGCTGCCCACGATGAGCTGGATACCGCAATCCTTTGCGGCGACATGCGCGCGAACGATGCCTGCGACAGAGCATTCGTCTGTTATGGCGATAGCCTGATAGCCGAGCTCAGCGGCTCGTCGCACCAACTCGCCAGGATGAGATGCGCCACGCAGGAAGCTAAAGTTACTCATGCAATAGAGCTCTGCGTAAGCAGGACAATCGCCCGATGGCGGATTAGTCCGGATAATTTTCCGCTTTGTTTTCGACACTAGCCGAAAAAACCATGAAGGAACCAGCCGTCGCTATGGCAATCCCGGTAGACCCAAAAACGCCTGCCGGAACGATCGACTACCGCGTAATAGTCTCGCCGTATATCGCGACCATCCCACCAACCGCTCTCAATACGCTCGGCATCACTGAGGAATAGCAGCTCTCCGCCATACACAGGTATGCCATCACGACTCCTGAGACGCTCGGGCTGTCCAAGCAGCCAGAGTGGACGCAGGCGGCCAATCAACCCTCCGGGCACATCCATTGCACCTGTTTGAGCGCATGGCTCGGTGGCTTCCCAGGCATATTCAGGACGGTGCTCGGCGACAAGATTGAGGCCATGCACCGATTGGGCACCGACACGCGCCCTTAAACGATCAATAAACCTTGTCGCAAAAGCCTCACTGGCATCATGTGAAACGCCCTCTGCTACCGCAGTCTCGCCACGCAATAAATCACCACTGGACGGCAGAAAATCCGGAATCAGTGTTGCAGACAGTGAAACGCCACTCACGGGCGCAATCAACGATTGGCTCTCAAGCTGTAAGTCAAGCAGCTCGATAAAATGATTTGCAGATGCGCAAGGCTCCCGCAACCTGACTTCAAGGGAGGTCGACGGCTGGTTTAAGTGCTGCAATTGAATACGCAGACACTGCGCGCTCACCTGATTCTGGGTTAACACCACGGACAATGCTCCAACCAGCTCGCGCAGCGCACCCGCAATCTCGGCAACGATAAAAGTTTCGTAACCCAGTTCCAGGCTGTCAGCGAAAACCTGGCGTGGTCTGTGTTGAACCAGTATCTCCGGGCGACGTCCCAGCGCCTGATCCAGTTCATGCAGATAACTCGGGCCTATACGGCGGGCAAGGCCGTCCCTCGGTAACCGCAGGCAATCACCAACAGTTTGCACCCCCATGCGCAAAAGCTGCTGCTGTAACTTTAGAGGCCAGCCCAGGCAAACCAGTGGCAACCCGGCAAATACTCCGATCAGCTCGCTTGGCTCGTTGCAGTGTAAGTCTTTGTTCGCGCGAGCGAGCCATAATGCAGCCCTTGCAAAGGGCGCACTGGCAAGCGCGGCGCAACAGCTGGAACCATGCAATTCCTCCGCGAGACGCTTGCGCAACACCTCGAATCCGCCAAACAGGCGCAGGCTGCCGCTCAATTCCAGCAGCAAGGCTCCTTCAGGTTCGATGCTAACGAGCGGCGTATAGGCCAATGCCCAGTTTGCCCGGGCATGCAACAACGCTTTCTCTGCGCCTTCCTGGCGCTGCCGAATATCGAGGTTCGGGCACAACGCAAGAGCTGCATTCAATGGCATGCCTGGCGACACTCCCGCATGCCCCGCCTTGGCGTTACAGGCATATATCATTGCACCGCCCTTCTCATCGGCCAAAACGGCCGCTGGTGCTTTTCGCGGGCTCCCTACCGCATGGAGGCACAATTCAGGAAAACTGATACACAACCACAAGCTGCGGGCCTTGGGTCTCCGGGTCAATTGAACGGATTCTTTGCCAGCGTACGAATCAGCGCCGACAGGAATCGCCGGAGATGGGCCGCCGAATAGCTGCAGCTGCGGTTGCGACGCCGGGACCTTGCGCTTCAGCATTGCACTGACAGGCTGCCCGGTGAGCCATACCTGTTACGCAAAATATGCAAATCGACTGTATGTAAACTGCTTTGAGCAGGCGCAACGTGAATACGCAGCGGTGCAGACGATGCGCTTTTCGCAAAACGGGCATGCCTGAAAATAACGGCCCAGCAGGAACTGGACTGGGAAGCTAATTGCAAACGGCGGATTGCCCGATCATCGATATTCGTAAACCAGCCGAACGCTGCCACACATGGCGAATCACGCAAAGCCTGCTCCATAGCCCACAAACCATCGGCCTGGTTCGCAGGGGCGATGACAAGTATTTGGGATAAATCCAATCCACGCTGGACCAGAGCAGGCGCATAAGGAATATAAGGCGGAGCTATCCATGCAATTTTTCCGGCAGGTTTACTTTGAGCCAGTTCAGCCAGCGCCGGCATCAATAACCGAAGCTCACCAATGCCTGAAGACGCCAGCAACAACTCCATCAGGTTCCCGGTCGACCAGCCTCCTCCAAGATGCTGGTCCAGCTGCTTAAAGCCGCTTGGCAGGCGTTCGCGGGCATCTGCATGCAAATCACCGGGCCGCCATATATGTCGGTTTTTTAACAGATCCTGAAGACGGTCTTTCCTCGACATCCAAGCCGCACATGTTTCGTTGTAATTATTCCGGTTGACTAGTGTTGCAGAGGTATTCCATTCCTGAGCAAACCGACAACGACGCCCTCAATCACAAGGTGTTTTTCAGTGAGATCGACTTCAATCGGTGCAAAATCGACATTTTCGGGTAGCAACCAGACTGTCTTGCCGACCTGCCTGTAGCGCTTCACCGTCACTTCGTCTTCCAGTCGTGCGACCACGATCTGCCGGTTGCGAACCTCGGGCGTGCGATGCACGGCAACCAGGTCACCATCAAGAATCCCTGCGTCCTTCATGCTCATGCCCTCGACCCTGAGCAGATAGTGCGGCACAGGATTGAACATGGACGGATCAATGCGCAGGTGATCTTCGATATGCTCTTCGGCCAGAATCGGGTTGCCGGCTGCGACCCGCCCTACCAAAGGCAAGCCCATCTGCTCCTTAATGGCATCTTTCAGCTGAATACCGCGTGATGTACCCGCTACCAGCTCAATAGAACCCTTGCGCTGCAGCGCACGCAGGTGTTCTTCCGCTGCGTTTGCAGAGCGAAAACCAAGCCTGGTGGCGATTTCGGCACGGGTCGGTGGCATGCCCGTTTCCTCAATAAAATCGCGGATAAAGGCCAAAACCTGCGACTGGCGGGGGGTAAGTTCAGACATGATATACACCTGTATATATAAACAGTGCTGTGATTATATACAGATAACCTAGCGGCGCAAGCACCTTGAAGAAAATTACATTACGAGCCGCGTACAGCTGCTGCCCTGCCGACCGCCTCCGTCGACAGCCCGAATAAAGCCGGGATAATTAACGGGGATGGATTAAGGCCGACGGCAAACGTAAATTTCCAAGCTTATGCCTATTTGCGATTTAATAATGTTTGCGTCATTATCGCGCCATCAATCATTAGTTGATGGTTGAAATCATGGAAAGCTTTCTTCCGTTTTTACATTGAGGAACACCGATGAACAAACAAGTTCAGACTGCGATTAAGGGTAGCGCTCTCGTACTCGCCATGCTGCTGGCTACTGGCTGTACCAGCCTGGAGAATCGCATTGACGCGCTCGAAACCAAAGTTGGTCAACTGGAGCAGGAAGTCGCTTCTGCTAACGCCGGTGCCGCCAACGCATCCGCTGCCTTACAGGCTGCTGAAGCTGCTCAGGCGACTGCTGACGAAGCAATGTCGGCAGCAAATGCCAGCCAGGAGTGCTGTGACGCGACCAACGAGAAAATTGATCGCATGTTCCAGCGCAGCCAAAGCAAGTAGGCTGTACGCTCGACAAAAAGCCGCAGCTTTAGCTGCGGCTATTTTTTGCCTGAAACTTTCGTCCGGAGAGACCTTAAGCGGCGGTGATCTTACTCACCCGTCTGCCCCAGGAGGCCGGCATCGCTCAATGGACTGGTTCGGCTGCCGATCCTAACCGGCAACCCCGTCTGCGCCTTATAGACTTGTGCCACCAGCTCCCAGTCGACGTCTGCCGCCTGGTCACCCGTCACCTTCACATATTCACGCGTTATGAGAGTCATATCAGACGACTCATCCTCCGCTGCACCTTCCAGGGCCGGATGGACCTCAAGGTACAAATCGTCGCCTCGCCAACCGAATTTAAGCCGCTGATTAATAATCCGAACCGGCGTATTCAAATCGACCCGCGGAAACAGCCAGGCGATGTCTTCCGGAAAAAGCCTTATACAACCGTGCGTAACCTGCATACCGACGCCGGCTGGACGATTGGTGCCGTGGATAAGATAGCCCGGCAAACCCAGCCGTAATGCATACTCTCCCAGCGGATTGTCCGGCCCCGGCGGCACGATCTTCTCTAGTTTGCGACCCTCTGCCGCATGTTCGTCCAGAACCGATTGCGGCGGATACCAACTGGGGTTACGAACCTTGGCAACAATGCCGGTAACGCCAACTGGCGTAGCCCAGTCCATACGACCCACGCTGACGGGAGATGTCGCTACGTAACTAATCCCGTCCACCGCGTAAAAATAGTAAATCCTGAATTCGGGAACATTCACCACAATGCCCCGCCTATCCGCAGCGGGCAATATGAATTCGGCCGGCAACACGATCTCGGTTCCGTCACCCGGCAGCCATGGGTCTACGTCTGGGTTTGCCATGCGCAGTTCTTCGAACCCCACGTTATTCGACCGGCCTATTTCGATAAACGTATCTTCGTAGCGGCTGAAAGCCGTTGCCGGCGATCCGATAAGGTCATCGCTGCTGTTTTCCAGCTCAAAAACGGCCGCCTGTAAACCAGATGACAGCAGCAAAAGACACGCGACCGTGGTTGAAGAAAATTTCATTGCTTAAAACTCATAGATGCACACCGAGCGCCGGCATGATTATCGCATAGGTCGCAATTGTGATTAATGCTATAGCCGTCATATTCAGCCAGAAACCGGCCCTGCTCATCTGCTTTATTCCAATCAGATTCGACCCGAAAACGATCGCGTTGGGCGGTGTCGCGACGGGCAGCATAAAGGCGCAACTGGCCGCAAATACCGCCGGCATTATCAGCAATAACGGAGGCAGATTCAGGCCCGCAGAAACCGCCAGCAGGATCGGAATAATAGTTGCCGTAGTCGCCGTATTGCTGGTTAATTCAGTCAGAAAAACGACCGTCGCGGTGACCAGCAAAATTACAGCCCATGCCGGTAATCCACCAAGCCCACCGGAGAGATTAGCGAGGTATTGACTGAACCCCGTTCCCACCAGTGCCGCCGCAAGCGCAAGCCCGCCGCCAAAAAGGATAAGCAAACCCCATGGCAGGCGTAATGCAGTTTCCCAATCCATCAAAAATTCGCGGCGGTCGATGTTGACCGGTATCAGGAACAACAATAATGCCGCCATTATAGCCACGCCCGGATCACTCAACGCCTCGAAGGGACGGATCGAACCCAACTCCAGCCTGTTCAGCAAGGGACGAAAAATCCAGGCCCCGGCTGTCAGCACAAAGACGCACAGCGTGGCAAGCTCCCCGCGGGACCATGGCGCCAGGCTCACGCGTTCTTTCTTCAGTATGGCGGTCGCTTCTGGGATTTCAGCTGAGCCTATCGGAAAGGCGACCCGTGTCAGCACCAGCCATGCCAAGGGGACAAACAAAATAACCAGCGGTAAAGCAAATTGCATCCATTCGATGAAGCCTATCTGACGCCCCAGGTTCTCGCTTATAAACGAGACGGCAAATACATTGGGCGCTGTACCGATTATCGTTGCCATGCCACCGATTGAAGATGCATATGCGATCCCTAACAAGAGGCAGACACCGAACGGAGACTCCGAACCTTCACTGGCGGAATGCGGCAGCAGCCGAATAATGCTGACGGCAACCGGCAAAAGCATGATGGTTGTGGCGGTATTGGTCACCCACATACTCAAAAAGGCCGAAACAGCCATGAATGCGCCAATAATTGCATGTGGATTAGCGCCAACCGCCGCCAGCGCATTTATCGCGATACGCCGGTGCAGCCCCCATTTTTCAAGGGATAGCGCCAAAATGAAACCACCCAGAAACAGATAAATGATTTCGTTTCCATAGGCGAGCGCGGTCGTGTGCATGTCTGATACACCCAACAACGGAAACGATGCCAGCGGCAACAGCGCGGTAGCGTAAACCGGGATGGCTTCAGTCATCCACCAAATTGCCATCAGGGTCGCAACGCCTGCCGTTGCGCGGGCTGGCATCGTCAAGTGTAGAACCATGCCGTCGGGATCGTTGTACGAGTCAGGCAATAGCAGGAAGACGAGCAGCCCGGCAATCGGACCCGCCAATAGCCCGGCATTTGCCAAGGAAAATCCGCTGCCTGCCTGCTTACCGGTGAGCGTCAATTGCGCGACCTGTTTAAATAATTTCGCCCGCAGTGCGGACTAGAAGCGAACCAGCGCAGAGCCCCAGGTGAGGCCTCCTCCAAATGCTTCGAGCAGCAATAACTGTCCGGGCTTAATGCGCCCGTCCCGGACGGCGACATCCAGCGCCATCGGTACAGAAGCAGCCGACGTGTTGCCATATTCCTGGACGGTTAAAACGACTTTCTCCATCGGCATCCTGAGACGCTTGGCGGTCGCCTGAATGATACGAATGTTTGCCTGATGCGGAATCAGCCAGTCGACCTCACCGCGCTGCAGGTTATTGGCATTCAGGGTTTCGTCAACTATAGACTCCAGGCTCTTGACGGCAACCTTGAACACCTCGTTACCGGCCATGCGGACATTGAAGCCATCGCGTAACGCATCGCCCGGGGGCTGCACAGAGACACCGGTCTTCGCGGTCAGCAGATCCTTGTAACGACCATCGGCACGCAAGTGCGTCGAGATAATCCCCGGCTCATCGGACGGTTTAAGGACGACTGCCCCCGCTCCATCACCAAACAATACGCAGGTGGAGCGATCGCTCCAGTCCGTTATCCGCGAAAGTGTCTCAGCTCCAACCACAAGCGCGCAACGCGCCTGCCCGGTGCTAACAAATTTGTCCGCCACGCTAAGGGCATAAATAAAACCGCTGCAGGCCGCCTCCAGGCTGAAAGCTGCACAACCATGGATATCAAGCCTTTCCTGCAGAATGCACCCCACATTAGGGAACACTAAATCCGGCGTGGTGGTACCTACGACGATAAAATCGACATCTTGCGGACCTACACCAGCCGCATCCATGGCTGCACGGCAGGCCTGCTCCGCCAAGTCAGCTGTAGTCTCATCATCAGCGGCTATATGACGGCGCTCTATGCCGCTGCGCGTTCTGATCCACTCGTCCGTCGTATCGACGATCTTTTCAAGATCGGAATTAGTCACCACTTTTTCAGGAGCGAAATGACCTGTTCCTGCAATACGGGAGTACATCTAATTTTCCTGCGCGCATTGTTCCTGCGCAATGAGTAACTGATGAATTTTGTCTGGCACGTTCTTTTCAACCTCTATCATGGCCGTTTGAATTGCCTGCTCGAACGCCACCACGTCGGCGCCACCGTGGCTTTTAATTACAATGCCGTTGAGTCCGACCAGGCTGGCCCCATTGTAACGGCGCGGATCCAATGATTTTGCCAGCGATCGTAATACCGGCATGGCGACCAAAGCTGCCAGACGCCCATACAATCCCTTACTGAATTCCCTGCGCAGGTAAAAGCGCACCAAGTGAGCCGTTCCCTCCATCACCTTAAGTGCCACGTTACCGTTAAATCCATCGCAGACAATTACGTCAACCTTATGATCGGAAATATCGTTGCCTTCGACAAAACCCGCATAATTCAAGCCGCTTTCAGCCAGCATTTTAGCTGCCTGCCTGACCGTATCAGTCCCTTTGATTTCCTCGGCACCGATATTCAGCAGACCAATACGCGGGTTTTTTATATTCTCAACCTCTGCCGCAACAACTGCCCCCATTACCGCGAACTGAAAAAGATGCTCCGAAGTGCAATCAGAATTGGCACCCAGATCCAGCATGTGTGAATGCCCCTTGATTGTGGGAACCGCGGTCATGATAGCCGGTCGATCGATACCTGGCAGCGTCTTCAGGACGAAACGGGCGGTAGCCATAAGCGCACCGGTATTCCCGGCGCTGACGCAGGCGTCCGCAACCCCGTCCTTGACCAGATTGATGGCCACACGCAAGGAGGAATCTTTCTTTTTGCGCAGCGCTTCGGCTGGTGGTTCAGCCATCTCAACGATTTCGCGTGCATCGACAATGCGCATGCGCTCAGAACAGGATGACCCGGCCAGCAATGGCTGAATAACCTCGCTGCGCCCTACGAGGATCAGATGCAGGTTCGAATACCTGCTGCAAATATCCAGCGCGGCCGGCACAACCACTGCAGGCCCATTGTCGCCGCCCATAGCATCAAGGGCGATAGTTACCGTCTTTGACATAGGACATCAGTTCCCGGACGTAGTGTTGCGCTCGAAATTGTAACTGTGCGGCGCACATCGAGACGCAGGATTATTCCGCCACCTGTGCAGGCAACCAGATTGATGATGCGAATGGAGTGGTCAGACGATTACTCAATATCGTCCATAGGCGTATCGATGATTTTCTTGCCCCGGTAATATCCATCTGCGCCAACGTTGTGGCGAAGATGCGTCTCACCGGTTTGCGGATCCGACGAAAGCGCAGGCCCTTTGAGCTTATCGTGCGCGCGGCGCATACCACGAGTGGAACGCGTTCTTTTACTTTTTTGAACAGCCATCTTTATAACTCCAAAAACAAATTCTACGACTAGTCTGTGTTTCCGCCTTTGGCACCACTGTTAAACATGGTCGCCAAACCGGCAAACGGCCGATGGGTCTCCTGACTGTCCGCTTCGGATTCAACCTCCGCGGCCGAATCGCTACCGGCCTGTTCATCAGCCTGATTGTGACCCGGAAAATCCGGAACCGTGCAAACCGCAAAATCTTCATGCATAGGCGCCAGCGGCAGGCTGCCGAGTAACTCATCTTCAACGAGCTTGGCCAATTCTATGCCGTGCTCGCCCGCCACAAGCGTATCGAAGGGTCGCGCCACTTCCTCAACGTCGCTGTCCGACTCAACAACCGCCAGCTGAAAGTCAAGATCAACTGGCCAGCCGAGCGATCCCAAACAACGCTGGCACCGCAACTCAATAGAGCCCGATGCTTTACCGGAAATTTCAGGAAAACCCTGCGCTCCGCGATGAAAACTTAGCTGCACTTCGATACGCTGTCGATCTGCATCCGCATACAAAAGCGCCGCCAGGCGAGACAGGTCTTTCAGTCCGACTTCAACGGAAACCTGCTCAGACCTGCCGGCCATTTCGCGTAATTGCGGTATCCCGATGTGATCGGCGAGCATAACCGGCGTATCATATCATAGAAAATATCTTGTAAAACCGCCTGATACCCGTGAAAAATGAGCGACTGCAGGCTCCGGAGCCAAGCTTGACTAACAACCCCGAACCCGCCACAGAACCGTTGATATTGGCTTCCGGCTCGCGTTACCGAAAACAGCTGCTCGAAGGGTTTACCAGGAATTTCAGCTGTATCTCGCCCGATATAGATGAAACTGCCTTGGCTGACGAAGCCCCCCAAGCTCTCGCCCTGCGTCTGGCGATAGCAAAGGCGCGGAAGGTTGCCGAGACCCGCACAGGCGCGACCGTAATCGGCAGCGATCAGGTCGCATCACTTAACGGCCAAGCCCTGGGGAAGCCGGGTAATTATGACAATGCAGTTAAACAATTGTCCTTAAGCGCTGGAAATACTATTGTTTTTTATACCGCTATCTGCGTCATATCCCCTCGCCTTCCGGAGCCCCGGCAGCACGTAGATATCACTAAAGTTCATTTCAAAGCGCTTACAAATGCGGAAATCGAAAGCTACGTGCAGGCCGACCAGCCCTATGATTGCGCCGGAAGTTTTCGTTCCGAGGGGCTGGGCGCCAGCCTGATCGAATGCCTGGAAAACTCGGATCCAACCGCGCTTATAGGCTTGCCCATGAATTGGCTAACGTCCCGTTTAGCGGAACTCGGTTACCGCGGAAACGGTTAAACGCCGGCAGCCCTGTCCGGGTGCCTGAAGCCTTCAAGTACCTCAAGCAGGCTATCATCCAGGGGCACTTCGACCCTGACCTGCGCCGTTGTGTTGGGGTGGGCAAATTCGAGCCGGTGCGCGTGCAAAAATAACCGTCGCAAGCCGAAGGGTCGCCATGGCGCCGGCCCATAGCGCTCATCACCGGCTACGGGATGGCCGATAGCAGCGGCATGCACTCGAATCTGGTGTGTGCGACCCGTCAATAACTCGATTCTGGCGAGGACCGCATCGACGAATTGTTCCTGCGGAAACACGCGTGTCAAAGCCGGCTTGCCGTCTTCACCAACGCGCACATGACGCTCGCCGCCCTTGCGATGTTCGGTTACCAGCGGCAAGGATATTTCCTGCATCCCTCCCGCCCACTGACCCTTCAGCAGGGCAAGGTAAATTTTTCTGACCTGGCCTTCGCGGAACCGGTCGTGCAGCCGACGCAGCGAACTGCGCTTCTTGGCGACCAGCAAGCAGCCGCTGGTGTCTTTATCCAGCCGATGGACTAATTCGAGGTACCTGCTGTCTGGCCTTGCTGACCGCAACAGCTCGATAGCGCCGTGACTGATTCCGCTGCCGCCGTGCACCGCCAGACCAGAAGGTTTATTAATGACCAGCAGATACTCGTCCTCATAGACGACGCAATCGTTGATCCAGGCAACCTTAGGCGCGGACAGGACTGATGCTCCGGCCCGCAACCCGCGCACTGGCGGTATGCGCACGACATCACCGGCTGCGAGTCTATACGCAGGCTTAACACGACCTTTATTTACCCGCACCTCGCCGGTTCGAATTAACCGGTAAATTCGAGTCCGAGGCAGCCCCTTCAGCTCGGCCAGCAGAAAATTGTCGAGGCGGCGGTCAACAGAATCGGCATCCACAGTGACCAGCCGGACATCGGAAGCGGGCTGAGCGGCTTTACTGGTGTGCTTGTCTGCGGGCATGGGTTTAGAAAATTCCCTTTAATCAATGCGTTGATGCACGACTACTCTACTGTTATATTAACTCCGGGCGCGACTATATACGCTCACTGCTTAATCGCAATATTGGTTTCAGAACGATCGCGCAGGCGGTCGTTCCTTAAACGGTCTCTGAGGAGATCAAACCGGCCTCCTGGCTGGAAGAGAGACAGGAATTTTTCCGGGCTCCCTCTCCTTATCGAACCTGTAGCTTACAAAGGAGCTGCTGAATGTCAGCAGTAATCAACAATCAGTTGCATTCAGATTGGCCGTTATGGCTGGTCTTTTTTTCTATGCTGCCCGACTCTGGGTACTCTGCAGCTGCATCTCCCGCTAACAGGTTAAATAAGTCAGGAGTCCCCAACAGAATATACGTAGGGACTTATGAAAAGAATGCTTATCAACGCGACTCAGGAAGAAGAGTTGCGGGTGGCCATCGTCGATGGTCAGAAACTATATGACCTTGATATCGAGCTCGAATCAAGCCGGCAAAAGAAAGCTAATATATACAAAGGCAGGATAACCCGCATTGAGCCAAGCCTCGATGCTGCCTTTGTCGACTATGGCGCAGAACGCCATGGCTTTCTGCCTCTGAAGGATATTTCCAGAGAATATTTCATCACGCAGCCCGAATCGGGCAGCCGCATCAATATCAAGGACGTTCTCAAAGAGGGCCAGGATATAGTCGTCCAGGTCGACAAGGATGAGCGTGGCAACAAAGGTGCCGCCCTCACTTCTTTTATCAGCCTGGCCGGACGGTTTATCGTGCTCATGCCGAATAACCCGCGGGGCGGTGGCGTATCCCGGCGCATCTCGGGTGAAGACCGGGATGAAATTCGGCGCGTCCAGCGCGATCTGGATATTCCCGAAGGTATGAGCTGTATCGTGCGTACTGCCGGTATCGGCCGTTCGATTGAAGAACTGAGCTGGGATCTCGACTATCTGAAAGGGGTCTGGCAATCGATAATGCAGGTGGTGCTGGATAAGCCCTCTCCGTTCCTGATCTATCAGGATAGCAGCCCGGTGGTGCGCGCTTTACGCGACCATTTCAACGCCGATATCGGCGAGATCGTCATAGACGATGAGGCGACCTATGGCGAAGCTCAGGACTTCATGACCCATGCGATGCCGCATAATCTTCGCAAACTAAAGCGTTACGAAGATGAAGTACCGCTGTTCACCCGGTTCCAGATCGAGAGCCAGATCGAATCCGCCTACTCCCATACCGTCAATCTCCCGTCGGGCGGCAGTATCGTTATTGATCGTACCGAGGCGCTGATTTCAATCGACATTAACTCGGCTCGGGCCACCAAAGGCGGCGACATAGAAGCAACGGCACTCGCGACCAACCTGGAGGCGGCTGACGAGATTGCGCGTCAATGCCGTATCAGGGACCTCGGCGGCTTGCTCGTAATCGATTTCATCGATATGGGGCCTAACCGCAATCAACGCGAGGTCGAAAACCGGCTGCGGGATGCAGTTCGTACCGACCGCGCACGGGTGCAAATCGGGCGCATTTCGCGGTTCGGGCTGCTGGAAATGTCGCGCCAGCGATTACGCCGCTCGCTGGGCGAATCGGCGCACCAGGTATGCCCTCGCTGCAGTGGTTCCGGAACGGTTCGGAGCGTCGAGTCCCTCGCGCTGGCAATATTGCGGCTGGTCGGCGAGGAAGCCCGCAAAGAACGCACGGCAAAAGTCATCGCAGAACTGCCGGTCGACGTTGCAACTTTCCTGTTGAATGAAAAGCGCGAGTGGATTCAGAATATTGAAAACCGCAGCGACGTCCAATTGCTTTTAATAGGCAATCCCGCGCTCGAAACGCCGAACTACACGATTCGGCGTGTTCGTGACGACCAAACTCTCGCCCCTGAAAACGCAGGCGCAAGCTACACATTGCTCACTCCGGAAGAGGACGTGCTGGAAGAAGCGCTGAAGATGGGCGGGAAGTCCACCACCGAGACGCCCGCCATTTCCGGCGTTACGCCAACGCGGCCTGCACCCGCACCCACGCCTGCGCCCGAAGCACCCGAACCCGCCAAGGCAAAGGCAGCAGAGGGCCCCGGCATCATCGGTTTCCTGAAGGATTTATTTATCGGCAAAACGGCCGAGCCCGAAAAAGAAAGCGAAAGCCCGCGAAAAAAATCGAGGTCCGGAGGCGCGAATCGGCAGCGCAGCTCGGACACCGGCGGTAATCGACGCAGCTCCGGAAACCGCCGGGGTCGTGACGATGCTCGTGGCAATACGCGCAAGAAAGGTTCGGGCAGAAAGAAACGCGCTCAAAGCAAAGACGGGCAGCAGGACAGTTCAGCTGAGAATAAAAATACGGCCAAGGCGGGCGAGGAAGGAACCGGCAGACGTAAGCGCCGCCGCCGGCGCTCGTCAGCTAATCGGGATAACCGAAATCAGGCCAGCGGTTCTAATGGCAATGCCGACAATGACAAGAGCAGCAAGCCAGCTAATGATGCCCAGGCTCAGCCAGCGTCAGGTAAACAGGCTGCCAAGGATTCCGCCGATAATCGCACGAGAAATGATAAGGAAGAGCGCGGCGGCAGCGACACGGTTCAGCCACAGAAGACGGCCAATGAAGCTGCTCAGGGCAAGCCGCAGGAACCTGCGGTAACAGCAGCTGCTAACGATTCGCAGCAAGCTGAGCAGACCTCCGGTTCGCGTGACTCAGCGAAAGCCTCGAATAAATCGGATCCTAATGCCCAGGACAGACTTTTACCCTGGGAGCAAAGCGAAGCAGTGAAGAAAACCTATACCGTGTGGTCTTCCGACGATCAGGACACCACGGAGCGCTAGTTTGACTGGGTCCCTCTCAGGGTTTCTGCAGATGCTGCAGAAGCCCTGCGCAGGCATCCTCGAGCATATCCAGCACGCGTTCAAAGCCGTTGCGGCCACCGTAATAAGGATCGGGCACTGACCCGACCGGATACGAACGGCTATAAGCGAGCAGAAGACCTACCTGAGATCTGCTCCCCGGCGGCCGCAAATTCTCAAGAATCGCGAGGTTGTCCTCATCCATGGCCAGGATCAGGTCAAATCGTTCGAAATCAGCATGCTCGACCGCACGCGCAATTTGCCCGGACAAATCGATACCGCGCCGAGCTGCAGCTTCTATAGCGCGCGGGTCAGGGGGTTGGCCGGCATGGTAGGCGTGCGTGCCTGCGGAATCGACCTCCACGGATAATTCCTCGGTCAGCCCCTCGAGATGCTTGCGCATTACCCCCTCAGCGGTAGGAGAGCGACAGATATTGCCCATGCAGACAAACAACACAGAAACTTTTCTCGCATCGGCCATCACTATTACTCGCTCGTTTTACGCGCCAGATACGCTTCGACAGACAGCAGGTCGTCCTGCGTATCCACATCAGGACCATGATCTTCCGTATCCGGCGCAATCATTATCGTCATGCCCATCCACATCGCCCTCAGCTGCTCGAGCCGCTCTAACGACTCCAGTTCGCACGGCTCTGCAGAGGCCAGTCGCTGCAAAGCTTCGGAGCGATATTCGTAGAGCCCCAATTGGCGCCAGGCGGATTTCCAGGCTTTAGCCCCCTGCTCGCCATGGCTATCGGCCGGTATCGGTGAGCGACTGAAATAGAGCGCCCGCCCTGCCCTGTCGAACACAACCTTGACGACATTAGGGTCCAGATAGTCTTTAGGACTGTCTATGCCGACACAAAGTGTCGCCATTTCTGCGCCCGGGTTGTCCAGCAGCAAACCCGCAACGGTCCGAATGCTTTTCGGTGGCATAAGCGGCGCATCGCCCTGAACATTGACGACGGGCTTGTCATCGGTCCAGGCCAGCTCCTGGCAGACTTCGGCAACTCGATCCGTGCCCGATCGGCATGCATCGCTCGTCATACACACGGTCGCGCCAAAGCCCGCGGCTACGCGTGCGACCCGGCTATCGTCCGTGGCAATTACAACCTGCTCGGCACCACTCGAAACAGACTGCTCCCACACATGCTGCACGAGAGGCTTACCCGCGATATCCAGCAACACTTTGCCGGGTAAGCGCGTGGAATTCAGGCGCGCGGGTATTACGATGCGAAACTCGCCTTTTTCAACTGAATCCGTTTGCATAAAGAACCATTTATAAAATCACGCACACAACCACTAACCTGGCCCGATACCTCTGACAACTGTATCGATAATCTTCTCGGCATCAGCGGGCTGAAACGACACCGTAACCGGGACGGCCCAGATATTCGCCGCAGGTTGCGGGTATTTAACCGCATCTTTCTCGGTCATAAAAATCGGTTGGCGCCGCAGCTCCGATAATTTGTTGAGATCGGCTGTGCCGTGATCCGGCACTTCCGCCATGTCGACACTTAGGCCACGCGCTTCAAGAATGGTTCGAAAACGGGCCGGATTCCCTATCCCAGCTACGCACCAGACACGAACCCCGGTAAATTCAACCCAGGGACGCGGTTCGTTACTGCATAACTCCACCGGATTCGACTCCTCAAGCCTGAACTTTATGCCGGCCTGTCTGCCGACACCCCCGTTAACGAGAACCGCATCGGCCTCGACCATACGCGATACAGGTTCACGCAATGGTCCTGCCGGCAGCAATCTGCCGTTGCCAAAGCCGCGATCACCGTCGACGACAATTAGCTCGACCTGCCGGTGCATGCGGTAGTGTTGCAGCCCATCGTCCGAAATGATGACATCGACTCCCTGCTCCGCAAGCGCATTAACGGCAGCCACTCGGTCCCGGCATACACACACCGGGCTGCGGCTCAAGCGGGCAAGCAGCAGCGGCTCATCCCCGACTTCATCTGCACTCTGGCCATGGATCAGTGCCGGAGCCGCGGTCGGCGCGCCGCCGTAACCCCTGCTAACGATACCGGGACGAAAACCGGCAGCGGCAAGCTCTTCAGCCAACCAGGCGACTACCGGGGTTTTACCCGTGCCGCCCACACTGATGTTGCCAACGACGATAACGGGCACCGGCAATTCAGGCCGCTTGAACATGCCCGAGCGATACGCCAGGCGACGCAACTTTGCCAGCAAGGCAAAAGCCCAGGAAAGCGGCAGCAATATCCCCAGCACCCCAATATTGCCGTACCACCGAGCCTCGACGAAATTACGTAGCTCCGTCAGCATCGTCACGAAACTGCATTTGATAGAGAGCGGCATACGCACCGTTTGCTGCGAGCAGTTCAGCGTGTTTGCCGACCTCCAGGATACGTCCCTGATCCATGACGACAATTCGATTCGCGTTTTCGATCGTTGACAGACGGTGCGCAATTACGAAAGACGTTCGATTAAGCATCAATTCATCCAGAGCCCTTTGAATATGCCTTTCCGACTCTGTATCCAGGGCGGAAGTTGCCTCGTCCATTATCAGTATCGGGGTATTCTTCAGCAGCGCGCGCGCAATTGAAATCCGCTGTCGCTGCCCACCTGACAAAAGGACACCGCGATCACCGACGACCGTATCCAGTCCGTCGGGCAACTGGTCGGTAAATTCCGTTACATTTGCCGCTTGCGCCGCGCTTAGCAGTTCAGCGCGATCGATATCCGCAAGTGTACCGTAGGCGATATTCGCGGCAATCGTGTCATTAAACAGAGTGACATCCTGACTCACCAGGCTGATGTTTCGTCGCAAGCCGACGAGCGAGTAATTCTCGGCCGGTTTACCGTCAAACAGTATGACCCCACTGGTCGGATCGTAAAATCGTGGCAGCAGACTGACCAGCGTCGATTTGCCACTACCTGAACGGCCGACTATGGCGATCGATTCTCCGGGTGATACGGCCAGGTCTATGTTTTGCAAGACCGCTCCCTTGGCCCGTGAGTAACTGAAACTCACATCACGGAATTCGACCCTGCCGCTAAGTTGCCCAGGATCTTCAGCGCCCGTATCGGTCTCAGCTTCCTCATCGATTATGCGGAACAGACTCTCTCCGGCTGCGATCCCACGCTGGATCGATGCGTTCACGTTGGTCAAACGCTTCAGTGGTGCCATCAACAGCACCATTGCGGTTATGAAACCGGCAACGGCCGGCACGTCTATTTCGATAATGCTGATCAGATAAATGACGCCGGCCACCCCAAATGCCGTTACAAAAACCGTAACGCCATCACCAATAGCCTTGGTTGTCAGCAAGCGCATTTCCATGCGGCGATTTCGCTCATTAGCCTCCTGGAACCTGAGGCTCTCGTAGTCATGACCACCAAATATCTTGATGATTTTATTTGCCTGCAGTGCTTCGCTACCTATTCGCGTGATGTTACCCATAGCCGCCTGAATCTTGAGGTTCTGTTTGCGGAACAGCCCGCTCAGGAATCGAACCAGCAAAGCGATAATCGGCGCTACGACAAATATAAATATCGCAAGCTGGGGGCTCAGGTAAATCATATAAGCAACAAGGAACAGGATGGTCACGGAATCCTTGAAAACGACGATTACTACGTTCGCCGCCGATTCTGCTACCTGGCTCACGTCATACTTCAGTTTGGAGAGGAGTTGGCCTAATGAACTCTCGTCAAAAAAACGCGTAGTAATAACAAGGTAGCGATCGAAGACCATGCCCCGCAACTTTTTTATGGTTTGACGTGCAATCCAACCCATGCCGTAGGTCGACAAAAAATTTGCAACCCCGCGCACGACAAATAGCAATAGAACACCCAAGGGAAGCCAGCGGCGAGTGAATTCCTGCTCCGGACTCAATGCATCACCAAGCTGCACTATTTCCGTCAGGGTCTTCATCAGGTATGCAAAGCCCGCGTCCGTCGCGGCAAAGACCGACGCAGATACGGCCACCCCGATAAAAACGACCCAGTAGCGACCACTGATGGCCAGCAGGCGCCCATAAATACGCCCTGGCTTGTAGGCCCGCTCCGCAGGGCTCACTGCTGCCCTTTCCCAGACTTCACGGTGGCTATATTGATTTCCACGTAACCCAAACGGCCAGCAACATCCATCGCTGTGATGACGGCCTGATGACTCGCTTCGGCGTCGGCACTTACCGTCACACGATCCCCCAATCGATCTTCGGTGATCACACGAATTGCGCTCTCGAGCGTTTCAGGCCGACTGTCCAGCAATTGCCTGCCATTAACCAGGTAGGTCCCCTGTGCCGTTACCGAAATTGTGAGCGGACTCGCCTCACTCAGCTCAACCGCACCCGATGAATCTGCCTCGGGCAGCCGAATTCCGATTTTTGACTCCCGCACGAAACTGGTGGTGATCATGAAGAAAACGAGCAGCAACAAAACCACATCAATTAATGACGTGAGATTTATTTCCGGCTCCTCTCGGCTAGGGCTGCTCAGCTTCATCGCTTTGTCCCAGGGCATCCAGATAGCGCTTGCGATGCAAGGCTTCTACCAGCGTAATCGCCTCTTTCTCCATACGAATGACCAGGCCTGCTACCCGCCCCCGCAAATAGCGATAACCGATCAGCGCGGGAATCGCGACAATCAGTCCTGCGGCCGTGGTTATAAGGGCTTCGGAAATACCGCCCGCCAGTACCGACGGGTTACCCACACCCTGGCTGGTGATCGCTTCAAATACGTTGACCATGCCTACGACGGTTCCCAGCAACCCGAGCAATGGCGAAATGGCAGCGATGGTGCCCAGGGAATTCAGGTATCTCTCGAGGTCATGCACGACATGTCTGCCCGTATCCTCGATGCGTTCTTTCATGATTTCGCGATTGCGATGCCGGTTCGAAAGCCCGACAGCCAGTATTTCCCCAAGCGGTGAGCTATCGTGCAGGGTCTGAAGGTGCTCGTGATTGAGCTGGTTGCCGCTGACCCACTCCCAGACTTCCTTGGTCAGGTAATGCGGCAGCACCCGTTTTTCCTGCAGCGTCCACAACCGTTCCAGGATTATCGCTGCGGCCATAATGGAACAGACTATGATCGGGAACATGACCCAACCACCCGCTTTTACGATTTCCAACATAGACAGTATTTTCAAGCTGCTGAACGCGGGGCAACTATAACGCGGTGCTTGGGCTATTTATAGTGCCCATGCAGCGAGCAGCATCGAGTCTGCGAAGCGGCCAGGGTCGGCGGAAAACCCCCCGCTCTGCGTGACTGAGCCTCAAGCCGTCGCCATCCGCCACGAACTCGATTGCACCGGCATCGCTGGTCGTCAAGGTACAGCTTCCGGTCCGTTGCCAGCGCTCAACAACCCCCGGCGCAGGAAATAGCCATCGATTCGCATAACCTACGCTGAAAACCACGTAGGAAGGCGATGTTCTCCTGACAAACAAATCACTGGAAGAAGTTTTGCTCCCATGGTGTGCAGCCACAACCAGGTCGGCGCCCTCTATCATGTTTGCGCCGACCAGTGCGGCTTCCGCAGCCGCCTCAATATCCCCTGGCAGGAGCACGCGGCTACCCTGATACTCAACCTGCAGCACACAGGACCCATTATTTTCTGACCATGTGCCAACGTCTTCCGGGTGCAGGATTCGAAACCTGACGGAATCCCATACCCAGGTCAGCCCGCGCCGACACTCGATCGCGTCCTCAAATGCACTGTTCGCAGGGTCGCTTGTCAGGACCGCACCGATATCGATTTCTGCCGCAAGGCTGGCGGCTCCGCCGCTGTGATCTGTATCGGCATGAGATATCAGCAATGCGTCGAGCTGTCGTATGCCCGAGGCACGCAGAACCGGCAGCAGCACGGTCTCACCGGCATCCCCACCCGGCCACTTGCCGCCCGAGTCGTAGAGAAGCCGGTGGCGCGCTGTTTGCAATAAAACCGCCAGGCCCTGACCAACATCGAGCACTTCGACCCGAAGGCCGTCAACAGCTGCCGGCTCGTTACGCAGTAAACCCAGCGATAACAGGATCGCGCCAAGGCTGAAGCCCGGCAAAGGCCTCGGACTGAGTAGCAAAACCAGACCCGCGCTCGCTACCCCGAGTGCCGACCAACTCATCGGGCCACTGAACCATATAGCTCCCGGCCAGTTGGCAATGCGTTCCAATGGATTGAGCAGCCAGCCCAGCGTGGTTCCGGCAACCAACAGGGCCGGCTCACCGCCCGGCATTCCGCTGAGCAAAAGCGCTCCGCCGAACAGGGCGGGGGGAAGAATCGCGAAAGTAAACACCGGCACGGCCAGCAGGTTCGCGAGGAATGCAACCGTTGACACCTGCCCGAATAACAGGCTCAGCGGCAACGCCAGCCCTAAACTCAGGCGCAACTGCATTGAACAAAACCGGGCGGCGCCGCGCCCCGCCGCGGCAACGGCCCGCCGGCACAGCCCCCTGGGCGGCAATTCTCCGGTATCGCGACTCGTTACCAGCGTCGCGAGGATTGCCACGGCAATAAACGAAAGCCAGAAGCCAGCGGACAAGACCGCAAGAGGATCCAAAGCAAGCAGCGCGAGCATAGCGAAGCTGAGCAAGCGGCCCACCGCTATTTGCCGGCGGTAGCAGCCAAACAGAATAACGACACCGACCATGCAAAGCGCCCGCAGCGTAGGTACAGTGCCGCCCGCGAGCGAAGCATAGCCAACTGCGGCGCTCAACGAACACGAGCGCGCTACCAACAGCGGATCGACCCCAACGCGTGCGCAAGCGAGCAACCAGGCCAGTAAGCGGCCGGGAAACCAGGCCAGCATCGCTACCAGGCCTATGTGCATGCCGGAAATTGCCATGAGATGCGCCGTCCCGGTAGACCGCAGTACCTCCCAGGTTGCGCTGTCGATGCCATCGCGCGCGCCTACGACGATCCCCTGCAGCAGCGCCCTGACCTGGCCGTCCAATTTAATCGCATCGATTTGGTTACGGATTTGCACGCGCCATTGATGGATCGATGCACCGGCCGAGCGTTCTGACAGTCGAGTGTTTAGCGCGCTTTTACGCACGTAGCCGCTGCCGTGGATACGTTTCCAGAGATACCATGATTCCCGGTTGAAGCCTGCCCGGTTCGCGGTGCTCAGCGGCCTTTTGAGCCGGACTTGGAGGCGCCATGTTTCACCCGCGACCGGATCGGGCGAAGCCTCGTAAACGCGCAACTGGTAACGGCCTGGGAGCAAACCGTTATCGACTCGAAACACGAATGTCCTGACACCCTCTCCAATGCGGGGAAAGCCCTCAACCTGCCCGGTCAGCAAAACGTCCTGTTTAACCAGCGGACGAGGTATCAGGTGTTCCAGATACCAGTGACAATGCAAACTGCTAATAGCCGCCAGCAGCAGGCCGCAGAGGGGCGCCAGCCCGACAAACCACCACAAAAAAATGCCACCTGCGACCAGCCAGACGGGAATAAAGTCTGGCGCGGCAAATAACTGAAACCAGAGACCGGCCATTGATCCGACTAGCGCAAAGGCGGTCATTGCTGGCATAGTGCGCACGTTTTCGAATCAGAGCGCCACCCGTCCATGGCAAGATGCAGGCGGGCAAACTCGCAAAATTAGAAGTAACCTCCGCAAGCTTAGGCCATGCCACGCAAATTCTTTACCCGCTTTTCGCATCAGTACCGCATGAAAAAGGACCACCCATGGTTCCTGCGGCCGTTCGATTACGTGTTATCCCACCCGGTTTATTTTTCTGCCTCAAGGCGCGGGGTTGGCGGAGGACTCTGGGTCGGGCTGTTCGTCGGGCTATTGCCGATACCCGGCCAGACCGTGCTCGCGGTCCTGGGGGCATTGGCACTTCGAGTGAACCTGCCGGTCGCGGCAATAACCATATGGGTATCCAACCCCATCACATTCGTCCCGATTTTTTATCTGGCCTACAAAATCGGTGCCACCTTACTCGGCATGCCTATCGATACCATACCCGCAGAACCCACGATGGAATGGTTAACCGAGGAAATCGCGGTTCGCTGGAAACCCCTGATGTACGGCTCTTTGATTATGGCCGTCTCAGTCGCATCGACTGTGTACCTTTTGTTTAGCGTCGTATGGCACGTACTAACGGTGCAACGCTACCGTCGTCGCCACCAGCACAGCATTGGCAGTATCAAGGGCGGTTCGAGCAACAAACGCAAGTAGTGACCAAGGCAGCTCCCGCGCTAGCCGGGTTCCGTAACCAGCTTGCCGTCGGTCAGCCGCAAGACGCGATCCATCCTAGCGGCCAGCGCAAGGTCATGCGTAACGACAACCAGGCTCGAACCGTACTCGCGATTCAAATCGAGCATCAGCTGAAACACTTTTTCGCCGGTACGATGATCCAGATTGCCGGTGGGTTCATCCGCCAAGACGACCGCCGGCCGGGTAATCAGCGCTCGGGCCACCGCGGCCCGCTGGCGCTCACCCCCCGAAAGCTCTCCGGGGCGATGATCCAGACGATCCCCCAGACCTACACGCTGCAAAATATCGCGGGCTTCGGCACGCACTGACTCCAGCGCACCCGGGCGCAACAGCATCGGCATTGCTACATTCTCGAGCGCCGTAAACTCAGGCAAAAGGTGATGGAACTGATACACGAAACCGAGCGATCTGTTTCGCATCATCCCCCGCTGCGTGCCGTCCATCGTGGCGATGTCCTGACCATTTACCAGCACCTTGCCGCTACTAGGCAGATCGAGTCCTCCCAGCAACTGCAGGAGCGTGGTCTTGCCCGCACCGGATTCACCGATTATTGCCAGCCGTTCGCCGGCTCGAACCTCAAGCTCGACACCGCGAAGCACCTGCAGTACAGAAGCACCCTCGCGAAAGTCTTTCGTTAACCCGGTGCATGCCAGCACGACCTCGCCGTCCTGATCCTGACCTGTCTGACTAACATCCATAAATAGCTAATTTCCTTTTCGGTCACTCAATCATGACGCAAAGCGGTCGCCGGGTTGGTCCAGGCGCCCCGTAACGCCGGATAGATGGTTGCACTGACGGCCAACAAAAATGCGACCAGGCACACGCGCCATACATCACTGAATTCCAGCCGGCTCGGCAATTCACTGATGAAATACACATCCGGCGCGATAAAGCTGATGCCCAGAACTGACTCAATTACACCCGCTACGCTAGCCAGGTTTAAAGCCAAAACAGTTCCGGCCAACAACCCCATGATCGTACCCGCAAAGCCAATAAGCGTTCCTTCTGCAACGAAGATCCAGAGAATGTTGGTTGCCGAAGCCCCCATCGACCTGAGAATAGCGATTTCCGACGATTTTTCGCGCACCACCATCACCAGCGTTGAAACGATATTGAATGCAGCAACGGCTACAACCATTAACAAAATAATAAAGATGATCGATTTGGTTAACTCTATCGACCGGAAAAAATTGGCGTGCTGCCGCGTCCAGTCAGAGACGTAAACATTGCCTCCGTATTGCCGTGCGATCTCGCGGATTATTTCCGGCGCGGCCAATGGATCGCTAACCGACACGCTAACGCCAGTGGCTGCGTCTCCGATGCGCGATAACCTGCCTGCATCACCCATATGTGTGTAGGCCAGCGACCGATCGATGTCATACATACCTGCATAAAAAATACCGATCACTTCGAATCTGCGCATGCGCGGCATGAGGCCTATCGGAGTCATACTGCCTTCCGTAACCAGCAGGACCACGCTGTCTCCGACCTTCACTTGCAAACGCTCAGCGAGGACTCGACCTATGACGATCTTGTAGCCGCGATCCGCGAGCCCATCGAAACCGCCCGCTACGATCAAGTCCTCTACTCGGGCGACAGACCGTTCCATCTCGGGAAGAATGCCGCGCAACTCTATTCCCGCGGTTTCCGCGTCACTGACCAGCATCCCCTGGCCATCGACGAACGGCGCGACACCGACAACGTCATCCCGTCCGGCAGCGGTCGATGAGAGCTCCTTCCAGTCTTCGATCCTGCCACCAATCCCGGTAATAGATGCGTGCGGCACGACCTCAAGAATTCGGTCCTTAACTTCCGCTTCGAAACCATTCATAACAGACAAGACAACCATCAGAACCGCTACCGAGAGCGCGATACCCACCACAGATATCAGCGAAATAAACGACACAAAACGATTGCGGTTGCGGGATCGCAAGTGACGCAACGCTATAAATAATTCGACTGGGCGGTACATTCGATACTCTGTTGATTCAGTGTTGACGGTTCAACGTTAGCAACCTGCTTCTAATCTGTTCATTCGTAACGCAACACTTCGGCCGGCTGCACGGCAGCAGCACGCAGAGCCGGATAAACAGTAGCCAGCGACGTAATTACCAGCACGGCAAGCGAGGTCCAAAAAACATCCTCTGCGTGCAACTCCGATGGCAACTCAGTCAGGTAATACAGATCTGCCGGCATAAACTGAAAGCCGAGCAGGTTTTCTATTGCCGGCGCCAGCGAATCGACATTGAGCGACAGGAAGACGCCAAGCAATATACCGATAAGGGCGCCGATCCACCCTATTAGGGTGCCCTGCATCACAAACACCCCGATCACATCGCGTTTTGAGCAGCCGAGCGTCCGCAATATCGCAATACCCGACCGTTTTTCGGTAACGACCATTACCAGTGTGGCGACGATATTAAACGCGGCGACCCCGATTATGAGGGACAGCAATAGCGCCATCATCGTCTTTTCCAGTCTGATCGCACGAAAATAGCTCGCGTTTTCCTGAGTCCAGTCCCAGATACGAACGCCCTCAAATTCCGGCGCATTGCTCAACCAGTCGCGGGCGATTTGCGGAGCGGCGAAAATATCCGTTGTTTCGACTCGAACTCCGTCGATAGTCCCGGTGCCTCCGCGGAGTTTCTCCGCGTCATCCAGGTGAACAAAAGCACGGACCGAATCATGGTCCTGTACGCCCAGCTCGAACACACCCGAGACTACAAAACTCGCCAGCCTGGGGTTAATGGCTCCGCCGCCGGCGCTCGCGGGTCGAGGAACGAGCACCGTCAAGCGATCGCCGACAGCTATACCCATCCGCTGTGCCAGCGCCCGCCCGATGACCATACGCTGCGAACCTGCCTGCAGGTCCGCCAAGGAACCGATCAGCAGGCTGTCGTCGATCGCCGAAACCAGTGCCTCCAGCTCCGGAATCACTCCGGTCACGATGCCACCCGCCAGACCTCGCGGGCCGGACAGCATGGCCTCCTGTTCTATGTAAGGCGCGGCTCCCAGTACATCATCAAAAGCTGTGACGGATTCAACGAGCGAGGGCCAGTCACGCATTCCTTCGTCATCGATAATCGACGCATGCGCGGTTAAGCCCAGCAATCGGTCGCGCAATTCGGTCTCAAACCCGTTCATGACGGACAGAACGACTATCAGCGTCGCTACGCCAAGCGCTACCCCGATCACGGACGCAAAAGTGACGAATGAAACGAACCCGCTGCCTTTGCGTGAACTCAGGTAGCGCAAGCCAATGAAGACTGCGACAGGGCGCCTCATGGAATTGCCACGCAAGCTTGCGCCGGCATAGCCTCGTCGCGCGGGCGCACCACGGGTCGCCGCTGTGGCAACACGGCCGCTGAACAACGATCTCCGGGCTTATTTGTCATAATACTGAGTGCTGCAAACATACGTATTGGGCTGTCCAATGATCTCGAGCGTGACGCAAGCCATACTTCGGCCCGGTAGCTGATGCTATATTTTCGGCATCTTGCGCCGTGGAGAGTACCAATACCATGCTCCGAAAAGCTATTTCTGCCGCAATTCTTGCGGGTTTCCTCGTTACCGGAGCCGCTGCAGGCGACAAACTGGTGATCGAAGGCATTCAGGCCGATTCCGGCACGAACCGACCTGGCCGCGGACTTTCGCAAACGGCTGTCGAAAAAGGCTGGGGAACTCCGAGGAGTAAACGAACTCCGGTAGGCGACCCGCCTATAAGCCGCTGGGATTACGGTGGCTTTGTTGTCTATTTCGAATACGACAAGGTTATACACAGCGTCGCAAAACGCTAAAGCCGCCTGACGGGAACACCAATACGAGTGTTTGCCTGTGAGATAATGCCGGGTTTTTAGACTCGCCCGGCTTTATGAGCGCGAAACAATTTCTTTATTCTTGTTTACCTGACTCCGGCGATTTGCAGCCGCTGAGGCTGGGAAGTGCCTATGGTTGCGCGGCCGGGATGCTGCTGGCTGAACTGAGCGCACAATCCGACCAGCCGATCATTGCGATCACAGCCACCGTGGCCGAAGCGGAGTTACTCGAATCGGAAGTCCAGTTTTTTCTCGGGCACCGGGCCCCACTGGTATTTTCGGACCCCGAAACGCTGGCCTATGATGCATTCAGCCCCCATCAGGATCTAAGCTCGCGCCGGCTGGAGACACTGTCCGGCATGCTGGACGGGACGGCGTCGATGACCATTGTCGCAGCACCGACGCTATTCCATCGGCTACCCCCACTCGATTACATCAAGGCCAATACGCTGTCCCTGGAAGTCGGCCAGACTCTGGATATCGCCCAGCTGCAAAAATACCTGACCGACAGTGGCTACGAGCGGGTCAGCCAGGTCGGTCAGCACGGAGAGTTCGCGGTCCGCGGCGCCCTCCTCGATCTTTTCCCAATGGGGTCGGACTCGCCTCTGCGCATCGATTTTTTCGACAACGAGATAGATACGCTGAGGTATTTCGACCCTGACACGCAAATATCGGATGAGCAAACAGACCGCCTGGTTACGCTGCCCGCAAGAGATTTTCCTACGACACCGGAGGCCGTCAGCCAATTCCGTACCCGTTTTCGCGAGCGCTTTGAAGGCAACCCCAATGCCTCTGTCATCTACAAGGAAGTGTCAGAAAGCCGGTATCCGGGTGGGATCGAAAATTATTTACCGCTATTTTTCAACTCAACCTGCAGCTTCTGGGACTACGTGGACGAGAAAAGCATCGTCGTAGCGCTTGCCGATATCGAAAGCACGCTGGACGCAGCCTGGACAGAAATTGGTGAACGCTACGAGCAATGCCGCCACGATATCGAACGCCCCGCACTCGCCCCGGACGAACTGTTTATCGACCCGCAAACGCACGCCGAACGACTTAAGCGACACACACGACTCAGCGTCGCAAGAAAGGAGCTACCGGATTCCGGCGGCGCGGTGATCAACCTGCCGTTAAAGCCCGCGCCTGCGCTGATGATTCGTACCCATGCCGAATTACCGGCCGCAGATCTCGTCGAGTACCTCAAGAAAGCCCGCCACAGAACCCTTATTTGTGCCGAATCGGCAGGGCGACGCGAAACCCTGGTTGAAATGCTTCGCGATCACGGGTGCCCGGCAGCACCCGTAAGCGGATGGCAGGAATTTCTCAGCGCGGGACAGCAACTGGCAATAACCGTGGCCCCGATCGACAAGGGCCTGCTGCTTCCGAATGCTGGCCTTTGCGTGATAGCCGAACATGAACTGTTCGGCTCCCGTCCCGCGCGTCGCAAACGCCGCCGGGTGCGCGATCCAGAAACAATCCTGAATGACCTGAGCGACCTGCATGAGGGCACGCCGGTCGTGCATATCGACTATGGCGTAGGCCGTTACAAGGGCTTGTCTCACTTTGCCTTCGACTATGTACCCGGTGATTTTCTGACGATTGAATATGCCGGCGGCGACCTGCTTCATGTGCCCGTCAGTTCCCTGCAGCTGGTCACTCGGTATACAGGCGCCAGCATTGAAAACGCGCCCTTGCATCGGCTCGGCACCGACCAGTGGGATCGCGCCAGACGAAAAGCCGCCGAGCAACTGCGCGATGTCGCTGCAGAGATGCTCGATTTGTATGCCACGCGGGCGGCGCGCGGCGGTCGCAGTTTTACTGTCAACCTGAGTGACTACGAGCTTTTCTGTGAGGGATTCCCGTTCGAACTCACTGAGGACCAGGCTCGGGCTATAGATGACACGCTGAACGACCTGCGCGGCGAACAATCGATGGACAGGCTCGTTTGCGGAGACGTTGGCTTTGGTAAAACGGAAGTCGCGTTGCGCGCGGCATTTACGGTTGCCGTTTCCGGCTCACAGGTCGCAATATTGGCGCCCACGACACTGCTCGCCCAGCAGCACTTTCAGACATTCAGCGATCGTTTTGCAGACTGGCCGGTCAGGGTTGAGGTCCTATCGCGCTTTCGAACTCCGCGGGAAACCCGAGCAGTTATCGAGGGAATTAGTTCCGGCAAGGTTGATATTGTTATCGGCACTCACAAGCTCTTGCAGGATGACATCCGCTTCGCCGATCTGGGCCTCGTAATTGTCGACGAAGAACATCGCTTTGGCGTTCGCCAGAAAGAACGGCTCAAAAGCCTGCGCGCAGAAATCGATATCCTGACCCTCACGGCCACTCCCATTCCCAGAACTCTCAATATGGCAATGGGACAGCTGCGGGAACTCTCGCTTATAACGACACCACCGGAGTCGCGGCTGGCTATCAAAACTTTCGTAACGGAATGGAACGCTGCCCTGTTGCGCGAGGCAGCGCAACGAGAGCTGAAACGCGGCGGTCAGATTTATTTTGTCCACAACCGAATCGAAGACATCGAAAAATATGCACGGCAACTCGCCGAGATAGTCCCGGACGCTTCGATTCGGATCGCGCACGGCCAAATGCGTGAGCAGGACCTCGAGCAGATCATGCTCGATTTCTATCATCGGCGTATTCATATCCTCGTTTGCACGGCAATCATCGAGAGCGGGATCGATGTGCCGAGCGCCAACACCATCATAATCAATCGCGCTGACCGCTTTGGACTGGCGCAACTGCATCAACTCCGAGGTCGCGTAGGACGCTCTCATCACAAAGCTTTTGCATACTTGCTGACCGGGCCGGAACGGTCATTGACGGCCGATGCGCGCAAGCGACTGGCTGCAATCGAAGCGATGGAGGATCTCGGCGCCGGGTTCGTACTGGCGACTCATGATCTCGAAATACGCGGGGCCGGCGAATTACTCGGCGAGCAGCAAACGGGCCAGATCCAGCAGATCGGGTTCAGCCTGTACACCGAGATGCTGGGCCGGGCTGTGCAGGCCATTCGCAAGGGTGAAACACCGGACCTGGAGCAAACGAGATCAATGGGGCCGGAAGTCAATCTGCGAGTACCCGCCCTGCTCCCCGAGGATTACCTGCCGGATGTCCAGATGCGCCTCGTCCACTACAAGCGCATCGCCAGCGCTGACACGGAAGCTGGGCTTAGGCAATTGCAGGAGGAGCTTGTAGACCGCTTCGGGAGCCTCCCGGGAGCGACGCATAACCTGTTTCGTCAGGCACGTCTGAGGCTGCGCGCCAGTAGCCTTGGCGTCGCAAAAATCGAGGCCTCTGCAGGCGGTGCAACGCTGCAATTCGAAGACACCACAGCAATCGAGCCCATGATCCTCGTCGAACTTTTGCAGAGCGACCCCGAGGCCTACAAACTGAGCGGATCAGTATTGCGCGTAACGGCAGAGCTGGAAGATTTCGAGACGCGTTTTCTGGCAATGGAAAACCTGATCGGGCAGCTAAAATCCGGCGTTAAGCAGGCAACCAATGCGTCGGTACACTGAGCCATTTTCTGGGTAATATAGGCAACCATGAAACTACGCATACTCTGGACGATATTGGCCGGGCTCCTGATTACCGGGACCTCCACGCACCTGGCGGCGCAGGACGCGCCCGCGTATTACCAGGTCGAGATCATAGTGCTAAAGCATCTGGATCAGTCACGAACGACCCGGGAAATTCCGCGCGTCGCCGAGCAGGAAATGGCCGATATTCTAGATCAGGATCTGGCCCGGCTCGAAGGATCAACCCAACCGCCGGCCGGCGATGGCATGGACGGGCCGAATCGCGCTGAACTGTATCTCGTTAATGAAACTGAATACCTGCTGAAGGACGTCGAGGCGCGTCTCCGGAAGTCCGGGGCCTATGAGATTCTGGCACATCGTTCCTGGCTCCAAACGGCCCCGGAAGCGGCCGAGGCGTCGGAATTGAATCTTGCGGACCTCGAAATCAACCCTGCTGTTGCGGCGGGCGGGGTCACCCTCTACCAGCGACGCTACCTCCACTTTGCCGTGGACATGTCGCTGGGCGGTGGTATGAATGCAAATCCGATCGACAGCGCCTTGCAGACGATGAGGGGTGCCGCAGCACCGTCAATAGCGGACTCTCGCCGCATCAGGCTCGAGAAACTGGTCTATTACGACCAACCGCAGTTCGGCGTGCTCGCCTACGTGGCCAGGTCGGACTTCAAGCCGGCGGACTAACCCTCGCTCAGCAGCGGGCCGCTAGAGCTAGATCACACTAAAGCTTTTTTCAGTAGTGAATTGTTCTTTAAGCTTTTTTACGGCTTTATCGATGAGTGTCTCAGGGGAATTGCCGGCACCGGGAAGCATCGAAGCCACGCCTATCGATACCGTGACAAAGCGGTCCACCGGTGAACGGGGGTGATGAATAGCGAGCCCCCTGACCTTGGCACCGATGCTGGTCGCAAAATCGGCCACTTTGCTTTCGTCGCCCTGGGCCACCAGCACGACGAACTGGTCATCTTCAAACCTTGCCGTCAGGTCGCCGGCCCGCTTCAGCGAGCCCGTTATCGAATGGGCCACCTTGCGCAGGCAGGAGTCCGCAGCGTGCCGGCCGAACACGTCGCTGTATTCCTGAAAGGCGTCGATCTGGAAGAGCATAAGGCTGAGGCTGCGCTGATCGCGGCGCGCCAGCACCCAGTCACGTTGAAGCATGTCATCAAAGGCCCTGCGGCTAAGGATACCCGTCGTACTGTCGCGACCGTCGAGACGTCGCAAGTGCATGCGGGCATCGCGAAGGACAGACAGCAGCGCGTCACGCTCAGAATCCTGAATACCGCCCGCTGAATCGGTGGCCTGCTGCTCGGTCCCCATCCAGTAACGCGGCGTTCCTGGCCGCTCATAGAGGGGTACCATATCCAGCGCCAGGTTTTCGGCTACACCCAATCGAGGATGGCACAGCAACTTCGCTACGCGGTCGCTGTCATTGGCGTCGGCATCGGAACTTAATAATTCGGCCCAGCGACGGCCTACCAGCTCACTTGCGTCAAAACCGCTCATGGCCTCGAAGGCCTGATTTGCATACACGACCGATCCAACCGGATGGTTCATATCGACGATGATGGTGGCTATCGGCGACAGATCAAGCGCCTGCCTTAATAAGGTTTTATTTAAACTAAACATGTACCTGCATCCGACTGTGAACTGACTGCGCGCAAGGGCGCCCCGCCTCGTCAGGCTGTTACGCGAGTAACGGCTGACATTCTTTGGCGATATTACGTCGCATTGAGCGGCCGGACTGTGAAGCACATCACTTTGAGGCCTTTCGGCGGCCGGGTGGAACCTAGCTGGTCAGCTGCAGATACCTATCCACCAGCCTGGCTGCCGCGCCAACGCCGGCACTCAGGTATTGCTGAATCTCGGCATGGATATCGCCGTCGGCTCTGCCCGCGGCCCAATTGACGACAAAGCTGATGCTCGCGTAGGGCAAATCGAGCTCCCTGGCCAGCGCCGCCTCGGGCATGCCTGTCATCCCGACAATATCGCACCCGTCCCGAGCCATGCGATCGATCTCCGCGGCCGTTTCGAGCCTCGGCCCCTGCGTAGCGCCGTAGGTGGCCTCGGCCAGTAGATCCAGCCGTTCGGCCTGAGCCGCTTTAATCAGTAATACTCTTAGGTTTGAGTCATATGGCTTTGTAAAATCTATAAATTTAAGATTGGCATGCTGCCCATCAAAGTACGTGTGCCGGCGCCCCCAGGTATAGTCAACAAGCTGATCCGGAAGCACCAGCCTGCCCGGTCCGGTATCCTTGTTGATCCCCCCCACAGCATTTAAAGCAATGATCTGCTCCGCACCGAGCTCTTTAAGCGCGTGCAAATTGGCGCGGTAATTGACGCAGTGGGGCGCAATATTACCGTCTTCCCCGTGCCTCGCGATGAACAGAATTTCGTGCCCGCCCTGCTCCCAGCGCTGCAGAGGCGCAGAGCAATCACCCCACGGCAGCGCGGCGCTGGTGGCACGGTCGACAGCGGTTCCGACCGGGAACAAGTCAGCGCCTGAACCACCAATTACTCCGAGACGCATCAGCTACCTCCATTCGCTTCGGCAGCTAAAGCGTAGATCGCAGGCAGGTGGCGCCAACGCCCGGCTAAATCCATACCGCAGCCGAATACATAGCGATCCGGCACCGTCAGTCCGGTGCCTAAATCCGGCAGCCCCATCGAAGCGCTGCGCGGCCTGTCCTTTACCACCATAGCAGCCGTTGATACCCGCGCGGCTCCGGCCTGGCGGCAAAAATCAGCCACCGCTTGCAGGGTTATGCCGGCGTCAAAAATATCGTCAATAATCACAACGTTTCGGCCGGCGAGTTCAGTATGCGGCTCAGCCAGCCACCGCAAACTCTTGCCCTCGGTGCCACCCTCGTACCGCGTGGCATGGCAATAATCGACGACGAAATCGCCGGTGAGCCGGTCGGACAGCCGCACCAACGGATATAGCCCCCCGGTCATGACTCCCAGGAGAACGCACTCACCCTCGTCGACAAGGGGCTGGATCTTGCCGGCAAGCTGATCGAAGCCCGCCGAAATTGCCGCCGCTGAAATAATTTCATCCGCTGCCGGGAATGCTGACCTTGATGACATCGAATCAGGCACCGCCGTCGAGCACCAGCGGGGGGCGTTCCAGGGCGGCCTGAAGCCTGTCCACCGACCTCTGCCAGTCTGCCGAACCGCGCGGAGCCGCGGCATAACGGCGCATGTTGGCGCGCATGGCGGCGAGTCGGCCGTGGGCTGCGGGCTGATCGAAACCCTCAAGAGCCTCTAGCACCGGCGCTACAGCCGGCCGGTTGTTGCATATCAGGGCCATATCGGCACCCGCGTTCAGTGCGGTCAGTGTTCGCTCGGTTATGTCCCCACCTGCGCAGGCCCCCTCCATGGTCAAGTCGTCGGAAAAGACGGCGCCCTGAAAGCGCAGATCGCCCCGCAGCACGCGCTTGATCCAAAATTCCGAAAGACTGGCAATCTGCGGCTCGACCTCCGTGAAGCGTATGTGGGCCAGCATAATCCCGGCCAACCCGTCCTCAATCAGGCTTGTATAAGGCTGCAAATCGGCCAGCAGGTCCGCGTAGGCACGATGATCTTCCGGGAGCACATGATGCGAATCGCCCGTTACGCCGCCGTGCCCGGGGAAATGCTTCGCCACAGCCTGCATACCAACCTGACGCATCCCCTGCATGTAAGCCAGGCCCAGCGCCGCAACGACCTCTGCATCGCGGTGGATCGAGCGGTCACCGATGACCTCACACAAGCCGTAGTCAATATCCAGAACCGGAGCAAAACTGAAGTCGACGCCGCAGTCCAGCACCTCCTGAGCCATGATCCGCGCAAGCATCACCGCCATAGCGCGCGCCCCCGCCGGATCAGCGTCATACAGGTGGCCCAGCCAATGAAGCGCCGGCAGTGCAGTGAACTGGTTGCGCAGCCGCTGGACGCGCCCGCCTTCCTGATCGACAGCGATCAGCAACGGGGGCGACCGAAGCGAGCGGATTTCGCCTGTGAGCGCCCGCAGTTGCTCGCGGTCGGCGTAATTTCGACTGAATATGATAATGCCGCCTACCTGCGGATGTTCCAGCAGGTCGCGGTCTTCCGGACTCAGTTCGAGTCCTTCTATATCGATCATGAGTGGGCCAAGCGTCATCTAACTTCCCCGGTTCTTCATTTTACCCATGCGGCTCTGCTGGCAGACTCAGCTCTGCCGCTCAAACAGAGCGATTGCCTCGACGTGCCCCGTTTGCGGAAACATATCCATGGCGCCCGCCGCACGCAAATGATAGCCGTATTGACTGACCAGGATACCGGCATCACGCGCCAGCGAACCCGGATGGCAGGAAACATACACGATTCTATTCGCTCCGGTCCGCGCAATTTGCGGCAATATCGCCTCGGCGCCCGCGCGTGGCGGATCAATAATCACGAGATCGAAACCGCCTCCCCACCAAGGATAGTCGATGTCATCAGCAGCCAGATCGGCAGCATGAAATGCAGCGTTCTGAATCCCATTACGTTCGGCGTTTGCACGCGCTTTTGCGACCATTGCGGCGTCGAGTTCTATGCCGATAACCTGCCCCGCTCGCGTCGCCAGCGGCAGCGTGAAATTACCGATACCGCAGAACAGGTCCAGCACTCGATCCGTTGGTTGCGGCCGCGCCAGCTCAAGCGCTTTGGCTACCATGCGGCGATTCATGTCCTGATTGACCTGAATGAAATCCAGGGGCCCGAATACGAGCGACAAACCGAAATCCGGTAACTCGTAGTGCAGGTCTGCCGCGGGAGTGTCTGCGTCGAGCGGAGCGACCGTGCCCGGGCCGCCTGGCTGGAGCAGCACCTGCACTCGGTGCTCATTGCCGAAAGCGCGCAAGAGCTCCCTGTCTAGCTTGCTGAGTGGACTCAGGACTCGGAATACCAGCGCTATCGCATCGTCACCCATGCTCAGCTCGATCTGCGGCATCTGCCGGGCAATGCTTAACGAGCTGACCAGCTCTGAAAGACGCTGTATCAGCGCTGCAAGCTCAGGTTTCAGGGTCTCGCAGGACTGCATGTCGGCTACGCGCGAACTGCGCCGCTCCCTGAACCCGACAAGNNCACCCAGTCGGGCGCGTCTTCGATAACCGAGTGGACGGCCGGCAAGCGGCTCCAGCACGGTTTCCGGCATGACACTACCTATTCGCTGCAGGGACTGCAGCAACGACTGCTGTTTTAAGTCCAGCTGTGCCGGTGCGCTCATGTGCTGTAACGTGCAGCCGCCGCATACACCGAAATTGGAACAGGGAGGGTCCACGCGGTCAGGAGATTTGGAAACAAGTTCCAGTAGCGCCGCCTCATCGTATTTTTTCTGTTTCCGCTGGCGCCGAAACCGGACCGTCTCGCCGGTTATCGCGCCATCGACGAATACTGACTTGCCTTCCGTGTCCGCGACACCCCAGCCATCCAGCGTCACATCCCTGATTGCCGCCAGCTCGGGCGGTTGGTCCTTAAGGCGCCTGCTCACCGATCAGTCTCGGCGACAGCAATTAAGCAGCCCACGCTTGCAAAAACTCCTGCAGGTGCTGCTCGCCGGATTCTTCCAATACCTGACGAACCAGCGCGTATTCTTTATCCAGCCCCGCCTCGTCGAGTTGACCGCGCATAAACTGGAAGCGGAGATATACGAGGTAGGTATTCAGCACATCAGTTTCGCAATAGTCACGAATCTTCCTGATCTCCCCTTTGCGGTAGCTATCCCAAACATTGTCTCCGGCCATGCCCATCTTGCCCGGGAAACCCAGCATCGTGGCGATCGCATCCAGCGGAGCTCGCGCACGGTTTTGGAAGCCCGACAGCACATCCATCAAATCAATATGCCGCCAGTGAAATCTGGACAGGTAATTGTTGTAACGAAAACTTCGATCCTCGTCGCCCGTTTCCCAGTAACGCGGCGAACGTATGCCATGCAGCAGCGCCCTGTAATGCAATACCGGAAGATCGAACCCTGCGCCGTTCCAGGAAACCAGTTCGGGGCTATAGCGATCTATGCCCTCAAAAAAGCGCTGTACGATTTCCTTTTCGTCACTTTCCTCCGAGCCGACGCTCCAGACCTTAAAGCCTTCCGCGCTTCTCCAGGCCGCCGATATTGCGACTACCCGGTGCTGATACAGAGGCAGGAAGTCGGTGCCTTTCTCCTGCATTTGATTAAAGGCCATTGCTTTGGCGACGTCTTCATCTGAAATGCCTTTGAACCCCAGCAACTGTGATCCAAGGGCCGTATCAGGAACCGTTTCTATATCAAACACCAGGCATCTAACCATTGCTTTTCTCCCGCCGCTCAAGAACAGCCACAGCCACGATCAATCCGGCCTCATCGGACAAGGTCAAGTGCCCCCCCGCAATACCCAGCTCTGCGCATTTATCGTGGCCCCGTTCCGAGAATATGATTTCTGGCCGGCCAAACTTATTCGGCTTGACACCAGAATCCCGCAACCACATGCCGTTGGCAAAACCCGTGCCCATGGCTTTAACTATCGCTTCTTTTGCAGCGAAACGCATCGCGAGAAAGCGAACCGCATTTTTCGACCTTGCAAACAGTTGTTGCTCCTCCGGCAACAACAAACGGTCGACAAAATGCTGACCGAAGCGCTCATACGTGGCGGCGACGCGTTTAACCTGCAAAATGTCCGTCCCTATTCCGAAAATCACCCTTTGCGAGCCTCCATCATTAGCGCCTTCATGCGACTGACAGCCGCAGCAAATCCATCGAAAACAGACTGAGCCACTATCGAATGGCCGATGTTCAACTCGACAATTTGTTCGATGGCAGCTATGTCCTGAACATTCGCGTAATGCAGCCCATGGCCGGCATTTACGATTAAACCGAGCGAATCGGCGCAAGCCGCTGCTTCGCGTATTCGGCCTAATTCCGCTGCACGGGTGCGAGCGTCGGCTGCCTCGGCATACGCGCCCGTGTGCAACTCAATGACTCCGGCTCCGGCATCAATGGCGGCTCTGATCTGTGATTGATCCGGGTCGATAAACAGTGAAACCCTAATCCCGGCGGATTGCAGCTCTCGCACCGCTCGTTCCACGGCAGCAAAGTTGCCCAGTACATCCAAACCGCCTTCCGTTGTCAGCTCCTGCCGCTTTTCCGGAACAAGGCAACAGTCCGCCGGTCTGGCCTGGCAGGCTATAGCGACCATTTCGTCCGTGACCGCCATCTCAAGATTAAGGCGCACATTCAATTCCCGCATTAGCTCATGGACATCACTATCCTGTATATGGCGCCGGTCTTCACGCAGATGCACGGTAATGCTGTCTGCGCCCGATTGCTGCGCAATTAAGGCGGCTTGCAGCGGCTGCGGATAGGCCGTTCCGCGGGCCTGTCGCAACGTGGCAACATGGTCTATGTTCACTCCGAGTAACACTGGGCCGACTCCTGGCATTGTGATCGCCAGGTTCAACTGGCTCGCAGGCGGCGATTTTGGCACCTACGCCTGATGCCCGCAACGCGATCAGTGCTTCATTGCACCGGCAATGCGCCGAGTTTGAAGGTTTTTGCCGCCGAGATGAAAATCCAGCGTCGTGCGCAACAGTCTTTTTGCGGCCAGCAAGGTTTCCTTGTCGGCAAAATCCTGCTGACCAATGGCAAGCAACTCACGCCCTGAGAAACACATATCCCCGCCGACCTCGTGCTCAACCGCTACGGGACCCTGTTCGACGTGAAACTCATAGCACTGCGCGGCCGTCAGAGGCGCATGCGTGACGGCTTCGTGACTGAGGTTAAGCTCGTAGCCAATCTCCCTCAGTAGTTCCAGCTCGAAGCGTCGCAAGCCTTTCTCCACCTCGTCCCGATCGGTCATTCTGCCGATAAGCGAAGCGTAATGCGTAAACAGCCCGGGATGCGGGTCG
>JARRLL010000014.1:58662-60454 GCA_037387125.1 Gammaproteobacteria bacterium
GTTTCCGGAAGGAGCACTGGCAATGCCCGCGAGCTCAACCTGACGTAATGACCCGAGTTCCCCCCGGCCCGACCACGACAGCCGTAACGGCTGAAAGGGATTCAGCAAGCCACGAAACGGCGATTTGGGCCGCCGCGAACCCCTCGCGAGCAAGCCGACACGCCCGTGCCCGGGAGTAAAGACCTCAAGCAGCTGGCTGGTCTCCCGGTACGACCTGGCATGCAGCACATAGGCGAATTCCAGCTCAACGCGAACGGCCGAATTCATAATTCACCGTCATAGCCCATCTGCTGAAGTGCCTGAGCATTATCTGACCAGTTCTTTTTAACTTTGACACGCGATTCAAGGCGGACGGGTTGTCCGAAAATCTCCTGCATTTCATGGCGAGCGGCGGTACCTATCTTTTTGATCACCTCACCACCCTTACCCACCACTATCCCCTTGTGCGACTCCCTGTCCACCCAAATTATCGCATCGACACACAGGCGACCCTCATTTTCTTCGAGCTCGCTAATCTCGACCCCGAGACCATAGGGCAGTTCCTGGCGCAGATGATGCATTAGCTTTTCCCGCAATATTTCCGCTACTCTGAATTGCACTCCCCGGTTGGTAAGCATCTCAGCCGGATAGAGCGGCTCCTGCTCGGGCAACAGGTCAACCAGTACTTTTTCCAGCACCGCGATGTTATCCGACTGCAGGGCCGATACGGGCACGATCCCCGCGAAATCATAGCGCTGTTGCAACTGCTGCAGGTACGGTAGCAGCCTGTCCTTCGGTTTTACCCTGTCAATCTTGTTAACGACAGCCACACAAGGCCTGGCAGAGCGTTTGATCAGCCCCAGCGCCTGATCATCAGCGGGCGACCATTTCCCGGCCTCAATAACCAGCACGACGAGATCTGCTGCTTCGAGCGCCCCGGTGGCTGCCCGGTTCATATTGCGATTCATCAGGCTTTTGGGACGCGCCTCGAGCCCCGGAGTATCGATGAATACGACCTGATAATCCGGGCGGGTCAAAACGCCAAGGATGGCATGCCTCGTGGTGTGCGGTTTCGACGTGACGATACTTATTTTTTGCCCGATAAGATTGTTCAGCAGTGTCGATTTCCCGACATTCGGCCGCCCCACTACCGCAACGAATCCACTCTTATGCACTATTTGTCCCGCTCATTCAGACGCTCCAAAGCTTCCGCCGCCGCAACTTGTTCCGCACCACGCCTGCTCGAGGCTTCACCGGTCGTTTCGATACCACAGGCGATAATGCTACAGCGAACTGTAAAGCTTCGAGAATGGGCTGGACCTTCTTCACTTAGCACATCGTAGTCCGGAACAGCCAAACCATCCGCCTGGAGCTGCTCCTGCAGAAGGGTTTTCGCGTCTTTGATGTCCTGCGCATCGGGCAGATCTTTTAGCCGCGCCTTATAAACGTTAAGAATGACTTGGCCAGCAGCTGCAAAGCCCTGATCCAGGTAAATCGCGCCGAATATGGCTTCAAGCGCATCGGCCATAATCGACTGGCGATGATGTCCACCGGAACGACTCTCTCCACCGCCAAGTAACAGCACGTCTCCCAGACCAAGCTCAGCAGCGATTTCCGCAAGAGTCTCGCGCCGCACCAGCGATGCCCGGAGCCTGCTGAGCGCACCCTCATCCAACGATTCTTCCTGAGTGTACAAGGCCTCGGCGATGATAAGCCCCAGCAGGGCATCACCGAGGAACTCCATGCGTTCATTGTTAAGTGAGGACCTGCTTTTGTGAGTCAGCGCCTGTGTCAATAATTCAGGCGTATTAAA
>JARRLL010000015.1:0-33612 GCA_037387125.1 Gammaproteobacteria bacterium
AGCGCATCGGGGTCCTGGGTCTGCGCGATGACGTGCAGGTTATCGGGCGCGTAGTAGGCCTCGGCAGCCTTCGGAATGTTCGGGATTTTCCAGGTCGGGAGTTCGTTTTCGTTCGCCGCTACTGCGGCGACAGGGCCGGGTTCAGGCTGCGCTGACCCAGCAGCCGCTTGCTCTGCCGCGGCGCTTTCGACCTGGCCCCCTGTCTCGGGCTCCCCGCCGGAGCAACCGGCAAGGACAAGCAAAAAAAGTGAACCACTCAGGAGAAACCCTGAGCACGCCGACATGCTACCCGACCTTGAGTTCTTCATCACTCCCCCTTTTTCCGAGCATATACCTATTAACTTTTAAAACAAATGCCCTCGCAGCAGCTCGCGCGAAAGCTCTTATCCGATTGTTCGCGCCAGCCTGACACGCTGAATTACGTTCGCGCGGCCTATCGCAGGCGCTACGGATAAGATAATTATATGAGAATGATTCTCATTAGCAATGGTTCGACCCATCAAATTGGCTCCGCAACCGTGATTTCAAAGCCAAACTGCCACCTGCACCCATCGCACATCGATGCCAATGCTTTTCGCATCGGGGTTCGCACGGATATATACAAGTCGTTAACTCGTCGGCACGCCGGCGATCGATGTTTGCCGCCATTACAAGCCCGACACAGACGCACCACCTGCGCCACATCGTGCAGAACGACAGTGTTTTTCTTCGTCCCGGCCACGGCTGCCCCCGGCTATATTCCAACGTTTCAATTGCTCGAATTTAGAAACTTTGACAACCTATTGTCAATATGACAACGTTCTGTCCATAAATCGGGCGCTTCAGCTCCCGGCTAAGGATTTCTTTCAACTGCCACATACAGGGGTATCTGGGTCATGCAAGTCAACCGCACCGTTGCTATATCTGTCGACAAAAACCGGGTCGTGCTGTTAGCGCTGTTCATCACTATTTGCTCGGCCTTATTTCCCGTGGTCACCAAAGCGGATGCGCAAGCCGGTCCGCCCAAGCCGGGGCAGGAAAGCATGACGGCTTTCCGCCGCATCCAGTGCTCGATCGAAGACAACAAACCCGTCGTTTACGGCTGGAACGGCAGCACCTTTAGCCGCGTCCCGGGCGAGCCCGACCGGCTCCTGTTCAAAGTGACGGGCATGAATATCCGGCAGTGCGTTACGGTGGAAGACCCCGACAAGGGCACCGGTTTCAGGATGGTGAGCCGGGAAATCCTGCTCTACCAGGATCCGGTCACCGGCGAAATACTCGACACCTGGGAGAATCCGTGGACGGGTGAGACCGTCAACGTCATTCAGATTGAAAACGATCCGGTCAACCAGCGGCCGATGTTTGCGACCGGTCGTGACGGCAAGCCATTCACCATGCCTTTCCAGATAATTGGCGACCAATGGTGGCTCACCTCCACCATACCGCTGTTCTATACCAATCCCCTGGGTGGCGACTATCAGGACTTCGTTGGCGGCAAGTACCACGCCACCGAGATGTTTAATTTCTTTGGCGATGTGTCTGATCTGGATCCGAAGGCGGGCGACACCGCAAATATTCGTATCGGCTGGGTCCGGATGTCGGACTGGCTGCCCTGGATGCAAATGCGCGGCCGGGCCGGGACCATTTATTTTCATACCGCCGGCCGCAAGCTCGAAAATTTCGAGCAGCTTCCGGACATCATGAAGAACTTCATCGATACCAAATACCCGAGGTATCGTGAACCTCCTCCGGGCGACGATCCGCGGCCGAACGAAACCAGCTGGACCTACTTCAAGAAGGTGTTGGACGCAGCAGCGGCGCCTTAAACAGCCGGGTCCATTGTTAATGACACTGGCTAATGACAATTTCTGATGACAATGGCTGACGATCTGGAGTTTGTCCGCGCCTTCCAGCGGCTGGTCGGGGCAGTTTTCCGCCTGAACGGACAGTTGCTCTCGACGGCCGACAGGCTGTCCGGCGACCTGAATGTTTCGACAGCGCGGTGGATGACGATCGCGGTCATTCGCAACCAGCCGATGACAGCTGCGCAAATTGGCAGGCGGCTGGGCGTTAGCCGCCAAAACGCTCGGCAGACGGTGCAGCGCCTTCAGGAACAGGGCCTCGTTGAACTGCAAGACAACCCTGATCACCTGCGCTCGCCGCTCGTAGCGTTGACGGCGCTGGGTGAAAAAACCATGGCGGCTCTGCGTGAGCGACAGATTGAGCTGACGCACCGGTTCACCGACGGGCTCGGGCTCAGCGTCGCGCAAATAGACAAACTGACGGCCGACCTGGAGCGCCTCCGGTCACACGCGGAAGCGCTCGACGAATCGCCGCCCGATAACTGAAACCAAATTTAAACTACAGAGAACACCTATGCCTGCTTACATGATTGTTTATGCCTCCGTTAAAGACCGGGAAAAGTTTCTGCAGGGTTATGCGAAAGCCGCATCGGCGCTTGTAGAACAGCATGGTGGGAAGTACCTGATACGGGCACAGGGCGCCGAGGTGCTCGAAGGCAATTTACCGCCGGGCATGTCGGTGGTGATCTCGGAGTGGCCGGACAAGCGGGCAATCAAAAATTTCTGGGACTCGCGCGAGTATCGCGAGGCCAAGAAACTCCGCGAAGGCATTGCCGACTGCATTGTGACGATCGTCGAAACGGCCTGAACTGAAGCCGCATGAAAAACATCATCAAGCGCACAACCCTGCTCGTCCGTGACATGCAGAAATCCGTCGAGTGGTATCGGCAAGTCCTCGGCATGAGTATTTATTACGATGATGAGATCGTGCTGTCGGGTGTCGGCATGGCGGCCGGCAAAGCCGGCGACCGGACTCACCTGGTGATACTGCGGGCAGAAGATCCGGTGATTGGCATGATCGGCCTGCTACACTGGGTAGACCCGCCGCTGCCGGCCCCCGACATTCCGACCAGCGTCGGTTACGGGAACCCCACATTTGTCGTCGCATCCGATGATGTCAACGCGACTTACGAAGCAGCAAAACAATTGGGCAGCAGGATTCATGCGCAACCGCACGAATGGTCGGTCCGCGGCGCCGACGGCTCAACGAAGAATTTTATCGGCCTGTCGCTGTTCGACCCGGACGGCCATTTCTATGAAATCAATCAGCTCGTCAGCAGCGTCACCGATCAGGATGCCTGACCGTCCAAATACGCCTCGAGACCTTTGAAGGCCGGATACTGAGCCGTAATCACGAACACCGGTATAGCCTGAAGATAGGCGCTGAAACGCGCCTTGGCTTCGAAACGCTCGCGAAAACCCGAAGCTGCGAAAAGGTCAATGATAGACGGCAAAATCCCGCCGGCCAGGTACACACCGCCCTGGGCACCCAAAGTCAGCGCGAGGTTCCCCGCTATGGTGCCGAGCATTTCACTGAACATCCCAATGGCGCGCAGCGCATTCGCATCGCCTTCGCGGGCGCGCTGCACAACCTGTTCGGGCGTTAACTCGGTGCCGCCGATGGCATGGTAAATGTAAGCAAGCCCCGGTCCGGACAACAGGCGCTCAGCCGAACAGTGTTCGTATTTGCCGATCAGCTTCGCGACCAGGCGGGCTTCTTCCGCCGTAGCGGACGGCATCGTGACGTGCCCGCCCTCGCCTGCGATAGCCGCCCAACCACCCCGCGCACGAATCAGGCCGCTGACGCCCAGACCCGTGCCCGGTCCGAGTATCGCCCGATTGCCTTCGGGACGAGCCTGTCCGCCGCCCACCTGGCAGAGCTCCGACTCGTCGAGCCGCAACGTCGCCCAGGCGAGCGCTTCGAAATCGTTCACGATATCCACACGCTGAATCGAATGGGCCTTCGCCAAATCACGGGCGGACAAAAACCAGTTCAGGTTGGTCATCGTGACCTGGTTGTCGTGGATGGGACCGGCAACCGCAAGGGCGAGCTGGTCCGGGCGTGCTTTCGTATCGGCCAGAAAATCGTCCAGCACCGCATCGAAGGACGCGTAGTTTTCGTTCAGGACTATCAGCGGTTCGCCATCGGACTTGCCGTTGACCAGACGCAACAGCCGAGAGCCCGTGCCGCCAATATCGCCAAGCAGAAGGTCAGTCAAGGCGCCCACCACCATCCGTCAATTTCGTTAGCTTCGCAGCTTCGATTACCATTAAATACACAGCTCAAGAAGTTTACCTGAAAGCCGAAACCGTAGGCTTGAATTGGACGAATGCATACATTCAACGAGTGTGAAGATCAGGCCTGTGAATTCTCAACACGCAATAAATAACGGTTTCGAATGCCTGACGGGGCTCAAGCGGCGTACCCGAGCGACACAGTTGCAGCCGCAGGTATTTGACTATGCCGACTTGTGGCAGGGCGACCGGCCGTTACTGCAGTCATTGCGGGACATTTACGGCAACAGGAAGCTCGACAGCCTGGGCGGCAGCTATGGCTGGCCTGTGCGTTACCGGCAGGTCGAAGACTACGAGCGGCTCGGCATAACGACCCTGGCGGAATACCTCGACGCGTTCCGTCATGGCGGGATTCGCCTGCCGTATCTTCGGCATATGTCCTTGAACCGGGCCTTGCCGGCTTTACGCCCTTTTTTAAAGGAGCCGGACGAGTTTAAACCGAACTGGGCTGACCGGCCGTGGCTGGACCGGCTGGGCGGGCCAGAGCTCTTTATAGGTCAGCGCGACACCGTTTTTGGAAATGTCCATCAAGACCAGGTGGCGGTGCACGTCGGTTTTGTCCAGCTCGAAGGCGAAAAGGAATTCATTATTTTTCCGCCCGAGGACGGGCAATATCTTTATCGTATCCCCGGCCGGCAGTTTCCGTACGAGCTACGAAATTCGCAAATACACTTTGCGGAACTTGAAAATTTCGAGCGCTTTCCGCTGTTGCGCAAAGCCTCCCCGCAGAGCATCGTGCTGCGCGCCGGCGAGGCGATGTTTTTACCCGCAGACTGGTGGCATACCACACGCAATTTGACCGATAGCGTCAGCTATAGCGTACGTATCGTTAACACGACGAATGTCTTAAAGACCATTGCACGTCATTTTCAAGGGGTACCGCGGCTAATCCGGCGTCAGCTAAACAAACGCAGTTGACGACAACCCTTGCACCGTCATCCAGTGGATCTTGCCCGGTTCTGAGTTCCTCAACACGGGGACTTGGTGTTGATGCCCTAGACCGAAAGGTGACAGCGAGCCGGCGGCAACCATTTTCGTTGCAAGCATCCGCCAGCTGCAGCGCCTGGTCGGCGCAGAATGTGAGGCGCATCGTTTCCCGTGAGGCTGCGATTGGATAGGGTAAAGCATTATTTTTCAGCGATTTTTATCGCCTTGCCCACATGTTGCTGCCTCAAACCATTTGCCGACGCGCGGATCGAACCACCTCACTGGCCATCGTCCTGATCTGGATCGCGGCATGTTGCATCTTTGTTCTGACGACAGAAATTCCCGCAAGCAGTGATCCTGCAGCACCAACAATACAGGGCAGAAACGATCTGGCTCTTTATCAGGCAGTGGTCACGCGCATCGAGACCGGAGAAAGCTATTACGCTGCGCTCGGGGACGAATTGCATACCAGAGAATACCCGCTATCACCGGTATTCAATTGGCGAACACCATTACACCTCAACTTTTTGGCGGCGTTACCGACGGGGTTGGTGCAGGCCATGGCACTCGCTTTAGCACTGCTCGCACTTTGCCTGCAGATGCGCTGGGCAGATAGTTGCTGCGTTCCGAAAAGCTTCAGCTACCTCTCCGCCGCACTGGTCGCGCCCGCTCTCTGCGTAGTCGCGCATCCAATGGCCATGTATTTTGCAGAGTTCTGGGCGGGGTTGTTTATCTGGACGTCGATCTGCTGCTACGGCTGCCGCTTTAATTCTTTGGGCAGTGCCGCCGCGATCGCGGCGCTTTTCTTTCGCGAGTTAGCGGCCATTTACGTACTCGTTTTACTGTTTATAGCGCTGCAGGAGCGCAATAAGCGAGAACTGACAATGCTAGGCGTCGGGCTGGCGGCCTATGCAGGATATTATTACCTGCACTTTTTAGCCGTAGAAGATGCGATCGGGGTCTTTGATCAAACGCAGCAGAGAAACTGGCTTGCCTTCGGTGGTGCTGAATTTTTGCAGAACACGGTCGGGATGTATCCGCTGTTGATGATTGCACCGGCCTGGCTAAAGGCTTTGACTCTGCCAACCGCGTTGCTGGGCGCCTTCGCCTGTCCGCTTGCCAGTGCAAAACGCGCGAAATTGGCATTAGGTTGTTATGTGCTTTTTTTCAGCATGGCGGGGCTTCCATTCAATTACTACTGGGGAGCTCTGTATATTGCAGCGGTCATATGGGGAGCGGCATGGTTCATTGCGCTGGCAGCCGACCTGTGCGGAAATATACTGCGGCGGGAAAATCAGGCTATATTGGCCGGGCATCAGTCGCCGTCGGAGCGTTAACGGAAGGCTGCAGATCTTTGGCCTTATGACGCCCGCTCGCTGCGAGTTTTTCTAACCCTCTGAAAACCTGTCATGGTTCTCGCCATGGCGTCTTTGTGCGAGGATGGGTGCTTTGACTTCAGCGGTGTTAAGCCCTTACTGAGCAAAGGAGCCCCCATGATGCGCGTAAACATTCTGTTGCTCGCCACGATTTCGCTACTAACAGCCTGCTCCCAGGCTGAGCGACGCTCTGCAGCGTCATCGGACCATGATCATCATGCAAGTCATATGATCGACGTGAAGCCTGATGAGCAAGGCCGACTGCTGTATGGCATGAAGCACGAAATGGATGCAGAAATGCTGGCCGAACTGAAGGAAAAGCCGGTATTTTCCGGATATACCGACGAGCAGCTCGTTAAAGTTATGAGCCTGATGGGCCCGAACTATACCTGGCCAGTCAGTGACCCCGGTATGTCGGCAAAAAAAGGTGCCCTGATACTGGTGCACGGGTTTGGCGGGCACGGCGATGCTGTCCTGCGAAACCAACTTAGCCCGACCAGCGAGCGGCAACCGACGACGCTGGCGATCGGCATGAGCATGATGACATCAGACCATATCCAGGCGGGTATCCAAACGCTGGAAGACAGTGGTGCCCGTAAAATAGTCGTCGTACCCGTGGTCAGCACCCGCCACAACACGCTCATGCGGCAATGGGATTTCATTTTCGGGCTCAACGATACGCCCGAGTATGGCCGGGTACCGCAAGTGACCAGTTCGGCAAAGCTGAAAATCGTGGAGCCGCTCGACGATCATCCGCTGGTAGGGGAAATATTGGTGGATTACGCCAACGAAATCAGCACGGATCCTGCACGCGAGGAAGTCATTATCGTCGGTCATGGCCCTGTCGATGACGATGACAACCGTGAGCAGTTGGCGCTGATGGAGAACCTGGCCGATTACTTGCGTGCGGAAAAGCGTTTTGCGGCCGTCCATGTTGCGAGCCTGCAGGACGATGCGCCCCGGGAAGTCAGGATGGCCCGAATTCGCGAACTTCGTGAGCGCGTGTTTAGGGCCAATCAGAACGGCAGGGACGTTCTGATTGTAACGAATCTGCTCGGCACGCGGATTGTGCAGTCGGGTTTACGGCGTGCGCTTAGCGGGCTTGACTACAAATTCAATAGCAAAGGTCTTATCGAACACGAAAATTTCATACAGTGGATCACTGCTTCGATCGATGACGGTCTGAATTGACACCCGGCTTCACAGCGAAGCGGGACTAGGGCTGGCTGCAGACGGCCCGCAAGTGCCGCCCTTCTGGCCGGTGCAAGGATACAAGTCACACACCAAGGTGAGCCTCGGAACGGCCGCCCCAAAACTCAAACTGCGGATTCTGGCAACCCACGACGACCGATAAATGGTCGCATGATCAGCCATATAATCCCGGCACATATCCCAACGGCAACATAGTGGAAAAATACACTACTGCCTAAACCTCCAAGCGTCTCCGGCCGAAGAATGTAGTACCAGATGCCTCCCCCTACCATCACCGCAGTGATCAGCCACTTGTGCCACTGTTTGAACGGAACACCGTGCATTTGCGTGATCAGGAAAATGGCAAGCCCGCCGAACAGGAACCGGCCCCAACGCGACTCCAGGCCGGCTAAGGCAAAATAGGCAACGGTTGTTCCATGAATAACAAAGAAAAACTCAAGGAACACTGTCCACCAGCGGTTGATATGGTAGCGGGTAAAGAACAGGCTGCCCTGCAGCAACAGCATGAACATGTAGAAAAAGCCCATCAGGTGGCCGGGCGTTACTTCGATCGGGTGATACCAGAACGTGTAGGTGATGGCCCACGAAAAATAATAACCATGGTACTTCCGAGCCGCAGCTCCGACGCCTTTAGGAAATGGCACTTTCTTGCCAAAAAACAGCCCCCGCCGATCATTTTCCATGAGCAGGATAACGAACAGCATCAGCGCCACTGATCCGAACGCAGTCGCCTCATGAACATCCTGCGCCAAACCGTCATAGAAAATTTTTGTTTGCAGTATATGCAGCGCGATGAAAATGCCATTGAGCATCAAGGCCTGGACATTGACGCTATGTAACCCGTCGACGTAGCGAAGCTTCATCGACTGGGCTTTGTAAATCAGAAACCAGATACCTACCTGGTGCAGAGCATAAAGCGACCAGGCGGAAAACCGACTCCAAAAGGTGGGGTCAGTCAGCTTCCAGGGGTAATCGAAGTCATGGCGGCGAGGCAGAATCTCGAACTGATGGTAAGGCGCCAGCGCCACAATAATACCCATGATCAGCCCGCAGGCAGCGAGACCCCACCAGGCGCGATACGGCACTATATTGTCGCGGACGGATTCCATTGATCGAATATGCCCCTAAGCGTCGGTCTTTGGCAATGGGGTGGCTCACGATGACCATAGGCTGGTATGCATGGCGGCGATGCATCATTTTTTTATTCGCCGTCTAGCGGATCATTTTTCACGCTGCCCTTCAGTGAAAGCAGTGGATCAGAACTCAGCCCGAGCCTGCGGCAAACGGCAGACAAGAGACACAGATTCGAAGACATCACGGGCAATCCCGTCGATTTAGCCAGCGGTGCAATCGCGCCTAAAGTTGGCATGCCTGTGCCCGTGAACAGGATCGCATCCAGATCCTGCAGCTCCAACTCTCCCGCGGCCGCCAGGGCATCGGCGCTCGAAAGCTCGTAGATCGCATGCACATTCGGGCCACGCAACTGCACAGACCGGATCGCTGCGACGTCATAGCCGGCCGCCGACCAGAACTCATGAGCATGCTCGGTCAACCAGTCCGGATACGGGGAAACGATCCCTATGCGCCTAGCGCCGAGCAACTCAAGGGTTTCGCTGATGGCTCCGGCGGCACTAATGACCGGGTAACCTAGCTCAGCGGAAAAGCGCTGCAGGAGATCTCGTTCGGCTTGCGCACCGAGCAGATAGGAAGACCCCGTGCACGCAATAGCAAAGGCATCTATCGCGAGGTCGTCGAATCGACGCACATATTCGGCGGTATGCTCAATATAGTCGCGCACTCGCTGCTCGATGTCGTCAGCCTCACTCGTCAACCTGGTAGTAACGAGGCCAAGGCCAGCAGGCCGAAGGGCAAACATCTCTTGCTCTACGGTCGGATTGGCCTGCGGCACGCCGATTCCAACGAGCCCCCGGCTGCAGTACTCGGTTGGCTTAACGGCCATTGCAGGACCAACATCTTTCTTGGGGCTTTGGCACGGCAGACGCGTCAGCACTATATGTGTTTTTCATCAGATCGAACATGATTGCATCAAGGCGCTTCCAGACTGCGTAGCATCTACTATAAATGAGCGCCAAAGTGGCGGCCACCACCCCAGAAAATAAATGCGCGGCTAGAGATTGAACATATCTGATATCTTTGACATCCATCGGCCAATATCAATTTACAGGAATAAAATACATGCGTTTACTGGTACTCGGGGCCACCGGCAAAACCGGGCAACGAATAGTCGAACAGGCGCTCGATCGCGGCCATTCAGTGACCGCATTTGTCCGCGATGCGAAGAAAATCAGGACCACTCATGATGATTTGAAAATCGTAGCAGGAAACATTCTGAACCCGGCATCCCTCGAAGCGGCTTTCACGGAGCCTGTTGATGCAGTGATATCGGCACTCGGCATTTTTCATCGCAAGCCACGAACGGATCTTTCGGACGGCACACTCAATGTACTCCAGGCGATGAAAAGACATGGTGTGCTGCGCCTGGGCATCGTATCTTCCCTCGGCGCCGGCGACAGCCGGGGACAGGGAAATTTCGTCGCCCGTAACTTGCAACGCATGCTGCTCTCCCACGTGATAGACGACAAGGACCGGCAGGAAACATATGTGCAGGCAAGCGATCTCGACTGGACGATAGTGCGACCGCCCCAGCTAACCGACCATGAGCGAATACGCCAGGACCTGGCATGCTGGATCGGACCGACACCCAAACAGCCCAAGCTAACCTGGAAGACCTCGCGGGCATCCGTGGCGGCGTTCATGCTGGACGCGATGGAGCAGGACCTTTATATAACAAAGGCCGTCAATATTTCCGAACCGAAATAGGCCATTGTCATACATGCAACGAGCATCACGCTCACGGCAAGAGGACCCGAATAGATCGACCTAGCCGTATGCTATGCTGACATTGATTTTGATCGGCAAGCTGAGCCGGTTAAGCAGGGTGTTCACAATATCTGCAACAGTTGCGATTTGATTGCTTTATGTTATCGATTGAAACTGACAATGAAGCATTAGCGGTCGGAGTAATCACCGAGATTCACGGCCCGGTTGTCGTGATTGCCTGCGATCATCTCCCGCCTCTCAGGCAGGCCTTGCGCGCCTATATCGATGCCGAAACCTGTTTGTTCGAAGTGCACCAGCATCTCGACGAGCATCGTCTGCGCGCCATCACACTCCACCGCACCGCCGGCCTGTATCGTGGCATGGAGGTTTACGATACCGGTTCACCCCTGCACGTTCCCGTCGCGCCTGACTGCCTGGGCCGTCTGCTGAATATTTTTGGCGAACCACTCGATGGCGGCGATGTTCTGGATGCCAAGGAGTTTCGCAACATACACAGGAGACCCCTGCCGCTGAGCGATTCTGTCGGCTTCGGGGAAATCATGGCGACGGGCATCAAGGTGATCGACCTCCTGTGCCCCTTCGTGAAAGGCGGAAAGACCGGTTTGTTCGGCGGTGCCGGAGTCGGCAAGACGGTGCTGATCATGGAATTCATGCATGCCGTTGCCACGCTGCACGAGGGCGTGTCGGTCTTCGCCGGCGTGGGCGAACGTATCCGCGAAGGCCATGAACTGTGGAACGAAATCCGTGAGGCGGGTGTGTTACCGCAAACACTGATGGTTTTTGGCCAAATGGACGAATCGCCCGGCGTGCGCTTCAGGATCGGTCTGTCGGCGCTCACTTATGCCGAGTACCTGCGCGACAGCCTCGAGAAAGAAGTGCTGTTCGTGATGGATAATATTTTTCGTTTCGTGCAGGCAGGCAGTGAAGTATCGAGCCTCCTTGGGCGAATGCCTGCCACGGTTGGATACCAGCCAACGCTAACCACCGAGGTTGCCGAAATGCAGGATCGAATATTTTCGACTCGCAGCGGCGCAATCACTTCGGTGCAGGCCGTTTATGTGCCCGCGGACGACATGACGGATCCGGCGGTCAACGCCATCATCAGCCACCTGGACACGACGGTGATGCTGTCGCGCGACCAGGCCGCCAAAGGCATCTATCCGGCCGTCGAACCCCTGCAGTCAGCCAGCCGTGCTATGGATCGCAGCACATTGGGCGCCAGACATTACACGATCGCCGAGGGGGTCAGAGAACACCTGGCGCGTTACCGGGAGCTCGAGGACATTATTACCATGCTGGGAGTAGCGGAGCTATCGGCAGCCGATCGCAAGATAGTCATGCGCGCGCGCAAACTCGAGCGTTATCTTAGCCAACCATTCTGGACAACGGCATCGCATAGCGGTATCCCGGGAGAGACGGTGACGCTGGAACAGACGCTCGATGATTGCGACGCATTTCTCAAGGGGCACTATGATGAAATTCCCGAAGCCAAATGCTACATGCGCGGCACGATGGCCGGGGCGGAATGACGGTTAGCCGATGCAAGGTTTTACATTGAATCTGCTGGACGCAACTCACTCGGAGCGAATTGAAAATGTGCACTCATTTGTCGGCGAGGACAAATCCGGAAGTTTCGGAATCCTGGCCGGCCATGCGCGCATGATTACAGTTCTGGTGATCGGACTCGCGCGATTTCGCGTTGCGGATGAGTGGAGCTATCTGGCCATGCCGGGTGCCGTACTTTATTTTCAAGACAACGTGCTGAATCTCGCGACACGGCACTATCTGCTGGACAATGACTACCAGCGTGTCAGCGCGGCACTCCGGCAACAACTGCTTGTCGAAGAAGAACAGCTGCACGTAATCAAGGAGAGCCTGCACCGTATGGAGGATGAGGTGCTCAAGCGGCTTTGGGAAATGGGTCGTATTGGCGCCGCGTGAATAAGTAATGCAGCAGCCGGATCAGCTTAGAAAAGCGGTCGAGCGTCAAGCCAGGCGGATGCAAAAAGCCGAGCGCGAGCGGCCCACTTTAATGGGTCAAACCGTTTTTATTGGCACGCTGGGGCTTCTATTCGTGTTGCCAACGATCGCCGGCGCATATTTGGGCCTGTGGCTCGACGGTCTGGCCGCCGGCTACTCGATCAGATGGACAATTAGCCTGATTATTGTCGGTGTCGTAATAGGCGCAATAAACGTGTACCTCTTCATTAAGGATTAGGCGGATGGCTGCAGGGGATTTAATGATCGAAACAGTTTTTCAACTGGGTCCGGTCGGGATCACCGGCACCGTGATTACCACGTGGGTCATCATGTTCGTTGTCGGGGCGCTTGCCTGGCTGCTGTCGCGGCAGCTGCAAATCGATGCGGGCCCGGTGCAGTCCGCTGCAGAGGGCATAGTCGGGGCGATCGAAGATGCCATTGCAGAAGTAGCCCCCGATGAGGCCCGGCAATTGCTGCCTTTTATCGGTAGCCTCTGGATTTATTTAGTTGTCGCCAACCTGACCGGCCTGATCCCCGGCGCCCATTCGCCGACGGGCGACCTGTCCGCTGCCGCGGCGCTGGCCGTGTTGGTATTCATGTCGACGCACTGGTTCGGCATCCGCATCCGCGGCCTGAAAGGCTATTTGCGACATTACCTGTCACCCAGCCCGGTGTTATTGCCGTTCCATCTCGTCAGCGAACTGACCCGCACGGTCGCGTTGGCCATACGTCTGTTCGGCAACATGATGAGCCTGGAGATCGCAGCATTACTTATACTTCTGGTTGCAGGTTTTCTTGCACCCGTGCCGATACTGATGTTGCATATTGTCGAGGCACTGGTTCAGGCTTACATTTTCGGCATGCTGGCACTCATTTATGTAGCCGGCGGAATTCAATCACAGCAAGTTGCACCCGCGGGCTCGCAACCGGAAAAGGAGTAGCGTATGGCCGATCTATCTCTGTTCGCGCTGACATCGACTATCGCCGTAGTGATCGGCATCGCCTTTGGCGTGATGCTGCCGGCCGTCGCCATGGGTTGGTCTATCAGTAAAGCCATGGACGCACTGGCTCGCCAACCGGAAGCCGAGCGGTCGATCATGCGCACCCTGTTTATCGGCCTGGCTATGATCGAATCACTGGCTATTTACGTGCTGGTGATCGTGCTCATTGTCCTCTTCCGTAACCCGCTTCTCGCCTACCTGCAGTAGGCCATTGAGAGCACTGATGTCCGCACCGGTGGCACTGACAGGGGGCGCATCGTCGTGGAACTGAGCTGGTCCACCTTTGTACTCGAACTCGTCAATTTCTTGGTCCTGATTTGGATTCTGAAACGATTTCTCTACGGCCCCATACTGGATATTATCGCTCGCCGCCGGGCCAAGATAGAACAGGAGCTTGCCGACGCCGCGAAAATGCAGGCCGATGCAGCAGAATTACAAAAACGTTATGAAGGCAGGCTAGCTGTCTGGGATCGTGAACGGCAGGCGGCGCGCGACAAGCTGGCCGGTGAGTTTGAAGATGAACGCTCGCGCCGGCTAAAGGAGCTTGCGGTCAGCCTGGAGCAGGAGCGCGAGAAGCAACGGGTGGCCGATGAGCGGCGGAAGGCCGATGTGCTGCGCGGATTCGAAGCAACGGCATTACAGCACGGCAGTCGTTTCGCGGCCCGCTTGCTTCGAGGGGCAGCCGGGCCAGACGTGGAGTCACGACTGGTTGAATTGCTGCTTAGTGACCTGGCGAAGCTGCCTTTGGAGCGGGCAGACGGCAGGCGCATTAGTTTTGCGCAAGCGTCCGCGCCGATAGCTGTGACAAGCGCATACGCGCTGCCGGCTGAGCAGCGCGAGCGGCTGGAGTCGGCCCTCGGGGAGATCACCGATTCGCAAAGTACGGTGAGCTACTCAGAAAACCCTGACCTCCTCGCCGGCATACAGATCACGATCGGCGCCTGGGTCCTTGCTGCGAATCTACGCGACGAGCTCGTCGGCTTTACCGAGTTTAGCCGCGATGAATAACGGCCAGCCAATAACGGCCAGCCTGCTGGATCGCCAGGGGCAGTGGCTGGAGCATTACCAGCCAGAGCTGCGCGTGCGCGAGCAGGGGCGCGTGGTGGCCGTCGGCGACGGCATCGTCTGGGTTTCGGGTCTGCCGGGCACTGCCATGGACGAAGTTCTGGTGTTCGACGATGGCAGTCGCGCGATGGTGTTCGATTTAACCGAAGAATTAATCGGGGCGGTGTTGTTGTATGACACCGACGCACTGACATCGGGCACGGCAGTCCAGCGCACGGGCAAGCCGTTGCACATTCCCGTGGGCGATGAATTGCTCGGCCGCGTTATCGACCCGCTCGGTTCACCGCTCGATAGCGGCGCGCCGCTGCCGGCGCTTCGCTGGCAACCGCTGGAAGCCCCGTCACCGCCGATCATTGCGCGAGACTTCGTGCACGACCCGCTTTACACGGGTATTCGAATCATCGATACGATGATTCCGGTCGGCAGAGGCCAGCGCCAGTTAATTGTAGGCGACGAAGGGCTGGGACGGAGCTCGGTCGCCATAGACACGCTGGTCAGCCAGCGCGGTCAAAATGTCTACTGCGTCTACGTGCTGATCGGCCAAAAGCGCTCCACCGCAGTCAATACCGTGGAAACGCTGCGTAAATATGGTGCACTGGAATACACAACGATCGTCGTGGGTGAGGCCAATGGGCTGCCCGGCTTGCAGCATCTCGCTCCGTTCGCCGGCTGTGCCGTTGCGGAATACTGGATGCTCCAGGGGCACGATACCCTGATCATTTATGACGACCTTTCCACGCATGCCAAAACCTATCGCGAATTGTCGCTGCTGCTGCGCCGGCCGCCAGGCAGAGAAGCCTATCCGGGCGACATTTTTTCGCTGCATGCACGCCTGCTGGAACGCGCCACATGCCTGAATGCTGCCCATGGCGGCGGGAGCATGACGGCCTTGCCCATCGTTGAAACTCAGCTGGGCGAAATAGCGGCATATATACCGACCAACCTGATCTCGATTACCGACGGGCAGTTCTACATGGATCGCGACCTGTTTTCGGGTGGTTTCCGGCCGGCCATCGACATCGGCCGTTCGGTATCGCGGATTGGCGGCAAGGCGCAACACCCCCGAATCAAGGAAGAAGCAGGCCGCATGAAACTGGATTACCTGCAATTCCTCGAGCTCGAGGTATTTACCCGCTTCGGTGCGCGGCTTGAGGCTTCCATGGAAGCTACCATTGTGCGCGGTCGCAGACTGCGCGAAATTCTCAAGCAGGATCGGCTCACACCGCTTTCGCCTGAATCTCAATTGGTCTGGCTTATTGCCTTTAACGAGGGACTGTTCGACAAATTGGAGGAACCGGCCATCAAACCCGCGCTCGCGACGATCGACGATGCCGCAAAGAGATCCGAGCTTAGCCTTGAAAGCCCCCGCGAAGAATGGTGCACAGCGATCCGGGCATGGCTGCCTGAGACAACTAACAATCCGTCATGACGCGTCGACGCGAGCTGGAACTGCACTGCCATAGCCTGAGCGAAATCCGGGAAATAATGAATTCCATGAAGACCCTGGCCTACATGGAAACTCGCAAACTTGGCCGGTTCATCGACGCACAACAAGCCGTCGTAGCCAATATCAAAACGGTCGCCGGAGACGTGATCAGCTTCTATCCCGAAATACTGCCGCCCGCAGCGAGCACACCGTCGGTCTTCCTCTTAGTGGGGAGTGAACGTGGTTTCTGCGGCGATTTCAACCAGAGCCTCTTGCAACATCTGGACATTAGCTTGCAGGAAATTGCCGATACAGAACCGATGCTTTTAGTAATCGGCCACAAGCTGCAGACTCTGTGCGAAGGTGACACGCGCGTTGTTAGCACGATCAATGGCGCAAGCGCGGCAGAAGAAGTGCCTCAGCTGCTAGGCAAACTGATCGATGAGCTTGTATTGCTGCAGAATCGCTATGGCCCTGTAGCCGTCTATTGCATTCATCAAAACAGTGCAGCAGAGCCGGTCATGGAAAAATTGTTGCCGACCTTCGAAGACCTAGCTGATGAGACTTCGCGATTCTCCACGCCGCCGTTCATGAACCTTGAAGCAGACGAGGTGCTTGCCGAGCTTAGCGAACATTATCTCTTCGCCATGCTGCATGAAATTCTCTACGGCTCACTCATCGCCGAGAACTTCGCGCGAGTAAAACACCTGGAAGGCGCCATCAAACACCTCGATGAAAAATCGACCGAACTGACCCGTCAGTGCAACGCGATGCGCCAGGAAGAAATTATCGAAGAAATCGAGGTGCTGCTGCTGAACAGCGGCGACACACAGAATGCTTGATCTCACCGCAATGCTTATTTGCACTGTAGGCGCGGGCGCCTGCATTCCGTTGGGCGGCGCACTCGCAAAGATCGAAAAAATTCGGCCCAGATGGCTGGATAACGAACTCAGGCACTTCGTGATCGCATTTGGCGGCGGCATCCTGCTTGCCGCGGTAGCGCTGGTGCTGGTTCCGGAAGGCGTCGCCTACATTGGTCACCCGATCCTGAGCGTTGTTTTGCTGCTGTTAGGCGGCGCGGCTTGCTTCATGCTGGAAAGTTTTCTCGGCTCACGGCGGCGCGAGAAACCTCAGTTTACGGCGATGTTACTCGACTATATTCCCGAATCACTGGCGCTGGGCGGAGCATTCGCCATAGGCGCGCCGTCCGCGCCGCTGCTGGCATTGTTCATTGGCCTCCAGAATCTGCCTGAAGGGTTCAACGCCTACCGTGAATTGCGTTCGGCAGAACAATTTCGCGACCGCAACATCCTGGGGTTCATGAGCTTGCTGGTTCCGATCGGACCGGTAATCGGCCTGACGGGCTGGACATTCTTTAGCGAGGATGTCCGGTTGCTGGGCGCAACGATGCTGTTTGCGTCGGGCGGGATTCTCTATCTGATTTTCCAGGACATCGCGCCGCAATCACGCATGCAGCGCCATTGGGCGCCACCGCTGGGTGCCGTCCTGGGCTTTTGCATGGGTATGCTCGGCAACAACCTGCTGTACTAAGGAGCAATGCGTGGCCCGACAACGCCGAGGGCAAAGGCTGCACGCCGGCCACTTCGGACACTCAAAGCGCAGGCGGTCCGCCGTCGATACTGCAGGATGGCATGGGTATTTACCCTGATCCCCTCATGAATTAGCCGGCTGTAGACTCTCTGTTATGGAGACTGTGACGCATGAAGATATCGCACGCCTGTTTCCCGGCATTCAGGATCACGCGGCTGTCGAGATTCTAGGGACGAGCCCTACGCTTGCTGAGCTCGAGGCGGCTGCGCTGCTGCTGCAGAACGCCGATGAGGGCCTGATCGACGCCAAACGAAAACATGGAGATCGACTCAACCGACTCCTTGAAATCCTGGATAACGCCGGCGTTCAGCAGGGCGAGGATGACCGCGACTGACGCCTGCGTCAGATATAGGCGGCCTGCGAATAAAGAGCCGGCCGAATAGGGCGGCATGAGCATGAGCCATGAGATGAACCACGGGCTGCATCGGCATGCGCGGCCCGCATACGGGGAGAAGCGATCATGAGCAAACTGAGTAAAGTCGTCGTGCCAACCGATTTTTCTGATGCCTCGATGGCGGTGCTGGAGTGGGTAAAAAAACTGTGCGGTGATCAGCAAACCGAAGTGCACTGCATAAACGCAGTACACCAGCCGATGATGTACATGCCCATGATGTCGGGCGTATCGACAGCGGGAGTGCCGTCGACCGATCAACTCCAGAAACTGTCGCAGGAAAGCCTGAATAACTTCGTGGCCCAGCATATGGGCGATCTCGCCGACCGCACCACGGCGGTCGTCCGGGTCGGGCGACCTGCCAGCGAAATCGTCGCTTACGCTGACGAGATAGGGGCGGACATGATCATTATCGCCACTCGCGGTCATAGCGCCCTGGCCCATGCCCTGCTGGGCAGCACAGCGGAAGGCGTCGCGCGCGAAGCAAATTGCCCCGTGCTGACCGTGCACAGCTAAACTCACGTTCAGCCAATCGGGCCGCAGCAAATTATGAGCCGCGCGAAACGAGTCTCCGCAACGGTGGCCCAGCTGCGGCTTTCGGCAATCAAGGAGATGGCGATCCTTGCGGCACAGAAGGAAGATTCGGTGTCGCTGGCGTGGGGCCTGCCCTCCTTCCGCACGCCCGCGCATGTCCGCAGCGCTGTCTCTGCGGCCCTCAATGACGATCCGGATATCGGTAAATACGCTCTTCCCAGCGGGTTACCGGAGTTCCGCAAGCAAATCGCCGCACACCACTTGCGCGACACCGGCGTCGAGGTCGATGCAGAACGACACGTGCTCGTCACGTCCGGCAACATGCAGGGCATGCACTCGGTGCTGCGCGCAGTGATCGACCCCGGGGACGAGGTGATCGTGACCGATCCCGGTTTCACGTCGCACCTGATCCAGATTCGCCTGCATGGCGGGCAGCCTGTTTATTGGCCACTCGACGAAGCCCGCGACTGGCAACCCGACGCCGACGCCTTGGCCGACCTTGTCACGCCGCGTACTCGCGCCATCATCGTCGTCAATCCGAGTAACCCGACCGGCACGCTGTTCACCGAACAGTCACTCATGGTGCTCGGCGAGTTCGCGCGCGAACACGATTTATTCATCTGCATCGATGACCCTTACTCATGTTATGTGTATGACGAGGGTGTGAGTTGTTTCAATCTCGCATCACGACCGGAGTTCGCAGACAACCTGGCATACCTGTTCACCTTCTCGAAAATCCATGCGATGAGTGGCTGGCGCGTCGGCTACATGATCGTGCCCGAATGGTTGCGCGGTGAGGTCGTCAAGGTGCATGACGCCAACATGATCTGCACACCGCGCATCTCGCAGGTCGCCGGCATGGCGGCACTCGCCGATCAGGACTCCCATATGGCGCGCTTCAGGAACATCCTTGCGGGGCGTCGTGAGCTGATCTGCGAGCGGCTCGACCGAGTGCCGCATGTCTTTCAGTACGCGCGCCCTGACGGCGCCTATTATGTTTTTCCGCGCATCGTGTCGAAACACGCGGACTCGTGGGAGTTCGCGCGACGCCTGCTCGACACCGCCGGCGTATCGGTCACTCCCGGGATCGCATTCGGTCCGCAGGGTGAGCACCATGTGCGGCTGGCCTATTGCGTTGACGAAGACGCCATCAACCTGGCCTTCGACCGCATCGAAACGGCTTTCCCGGCGTGAACACGGCCACCGAAAACAGGTTGCCGGATACTGACTTCAACAGCACGGTGGCTGATCTGCTTCGCCAGATGGCGGATGTCCTCGAACAACAGCAGGCAAGCCCGTTCCGTATCAATGCCTATGCGAAAGCCGCGGATGCGATCGACGAACTCGACGTCGATGTGCGCGAGGTGCTGGAACGTGAGGGCACTGAAGGATTGATACGGCTACCATTTATCGGTGAGGGTATCGCCGCATCGATCCGCGACATTGCGAGCACCGGCCACTGGCCGCGCCTCGAACGGCTGCGCGGCTCACTGCAACCCGAAAAACTGCTGCAGACCATACCCGGCATCGGGCCTGATCTCGCGCATGCGATCCACGAAGGACTGCATGTGGATACGCTGGAAGCACTGGAAATTGCCGCGCATGACGGCCGGTTAAACACAGTCAAAGGCATTGGTTCGCGTCGTGCTGCCACCATCCGCGCCAACCTCGCCACCATGCTGGGCAGACGGCATGCGGCGCGGCGCACCGCCAGCAGCGGTCCTGGCGTCAGCCTGCTGCTGGACGTCGACGCAGACTATCGTGCACAAGCCGATGCAGGCGCATTAGAGAAGATTGCGCCGCGCCGCTTCAACCCGAACGGTGAAGCCTGGCTGCCGATACTTCACACCCAGCGCGGTGAGTGGCACTTCACCGCCCTGTATTCGAACACGGCCCGCGCCCATGAACTCGGCCACACTCACGATTGGGTCGTCATTTATTTCTACGACGATGACCATGCGGAAGGACAATGCACAGTAGTCGATGAAACACGCGGCCCGTTGCGCGGCCGGCGAGTCGTCCGCGGGCGGGAAAGCGAATGCCGCCGCTACTATGGGCAGCTCTGACCGTCAGGCTTTTTAAAACGAACCGTGCCGACCACCTGCGCGGTCAAAGCGGGTAACCGACCGGATTCACATTCCTGAACGCACTGGCACGCAAATACTTACCGCATGCAAGTGTTCAGCTTGTACCGAGTATGCAGATCATGGCGTCCGGAATATCAGTAATTACACCTATCTCACGATGACAAGCCACTTCTGCGGGAGGTGAATCAGTAAAATGATCCCATGATGAACGACGGTACACTCGAAGAGCGAAGCTCCACTGAACCGTTCCCGGAGGTCGGGTTCGGCGATGTTCAGGCCGCCGCCAGCGTCATCGAAGGACACATTGAACATACACCGTGCCGTCAATCGATCACGCTGTCAGAGATCCTCGGCACGAACGTCTTCCTTAAATTTGAGAACCAGCAATTCACTGCATCCTTCAAGGAACGCGGCGCTCTGAACAAGCTTGTCAGCCTGACGGACTCGCAACGCGACGCGGGCATCCTGGCCATGTCGGCCGGCAATCACGCGCAGGCGGTCGCTTATCATGCAAGGCGCCTGGAGATACCGGCCACTATAGTTATGCCGACGAATACGCCGTTCGTCAAAGTCGAAAACACCCGCTCGCATCAGGCGGAAGTCATTCTGCATGGAGACACACTGGCCGAAGCGTCGGCGTATGCGCATTCGCTGGCTGCCGATCGGGGCGCAACCTTCATTCACCCGTTCGACGATCCGCGGATAATCGCGGGCCAGGGCACGGTCGCGCTGGAAATGCTCGCGACAGTGCCGGAACTCGATTGCCTGGTGATACCGGTCGGTGGCGGCGGTTTAATCAGCGGCATGGCCGTCGCCGCACGGGCCATTAAACCCGGTATCGAGATCGTCGGCGTCGAGGCCGCCCTCTACCCGTCCATTAAGTCTGCCCTCGATGGGCAGAAGCGGCGATGCGGCGGCGACACCCTTGCGGAAGGCATCGCAGTCACGGAAATCGGCCATCTCACCCTGCCCCTGATTCGCAGCTACGTCGATGACATGCTGCTGGTCGGCGAAAATGACCTGGAACATGCGGTCTGCCTGTTGCTGAATATAGAAAAAACACTCGTCGAAGGGGCCGGGGCTGCGGGTCTGGCCGCCATCGCCGCTTATCCGGAGAAGTTTGCCCTAAAAAAGGTGGGCATCGTGCTATCCGGAGGCAATATCGATTCGCGGCTGCTCTCTTCGATACTGATGCGCGAACTGGTGCGCGATGGTCGCATCACCCAGCTGCGGGTGAACTTGTCGGACGTGCCGGGCCAAATGGCAAAAGTATCCGCCATCGTCTGTCAACTCGGCGGAAATTTCATCGAAATTCGGCACCAGCGTATTTTTACGATGCTGCCGGCCAAGGACACCTACGTCGACATCATCCTGGAGACCCGCGACCGAAAGCACCTCGACATTATTTTGCAAGAACTGCGGGGAGCTGATTACACAGTGAAAGTACTCGAGCCCGATGCCGCCGACTGACATACCGAGAGCAATCCAATGAATGCCAAAAACAACAAAGTGCCTGCGATGCCGGCCCCGCTCACCGCCGAACAGGTCGTGATGCGCTGCACGCAGGCGGAACTCGGTTTCACGACAACGACGGAGCTCGAGCCCCTGCCGGGCATCCTGGGCCAATCACGCGCACTGCAGGCATTGAAGTTCGGCTCGCGAATGGACGGTGACGGTTTCAACATCTACGTGCTCGGCAACCCGGGGAGCCATCGCCACCACCTGGTAAGCCATTTCCTGCAAGAGGAAACCAAGGACAAAGCTCAACCGTTCGACTGGTGCTACGTCAATAATTTCTCGGACCCGGTCAAACCCCGAGGGATCGCGCTGCCGCCCGGGGAAGGAACCAGTTTCAAACAGGATATGACGCAGCTCCTGGAAGACCTCCAGGCCTCCATTCCGGCAGCTTTCGAAAGCGAAAGCTACCGAAACCGACTGGCCGAAATCGAGGAAGAGTTTTCCGAAAGGGTCAGGAAAGCACAGGAAGAGGTTCAGGCCGAAGCTGAAGAGGCAGGACTCGGGCTGCTGCCAACACCAAGCGGCTTTGGCATAGCGCCGGTTCGCGATGGCCGGCCGCTGCCGGAAAAAGAGTTCATGGAGCTGCCGGAGGAAGAGCGCAAGCGCGCACAGGAGGCGATCGAACGCATTTCAGAACGTATGACCGAAGTCTTTCGCAATATGCCCAAGCTGAACAAAGAGCGACGACAACGGATTAAAGAACTGGACAACAACGTCACTATGTTTGCGGTGGGCTCATTGCTCGAGGACCTGCGCAAACGTTACGCCGACAACCCGGCTGTGATTGCGCACCTGGATGCCGTCCAGCAGGACGTGCTCGACAACACCGAAGATTTCAGTGCCGGCGAATCAGGGCCGCAATTCAATTTGCCGGGCATGCAAGCCGACAAACAGGACCGCTTTCGCCGTTACGAAGTGAACCTGTTGATCGACAACGCTGCCACCGAGGGCGCGCCGGTGATTTACGAAAATCACCCCACCTACCAAAACCTTATCGGCCATGTCGAGCATACATCGCAGTTTGGCGCGCTGGTGACCGACTTCAACATGATTCGGCCTGGCGCCCTGCATCGCGCGAATGGCGGCTACCTGATTCTGGATGTCGACAAGGTACTCATGCAGCCTTACGCATGGGACGGGCTAAAACGGGCGATCCAGGACAAAGAGATTCGTATCGAATCAATTGGCCAGCTGCTCAGCCTCGTATCAACCCAGGGGCTGGAACCCGACGCAATGCCCCTTGATATAAAGATAGTGCTTATCGGTAACCGCTTACTTTATTACCTCCTCTGCGAGCTGGACCCGGACTTCCCGCAATTCTTCAAGGTGGCCGCCGACTTCGAAGACCGGATCGCGCGCTCACCCGAAAACCTGCAACTTTATGCGCGCATGCTGGCATCGGTCGCCAAGGACAAGGCACTCCGGCCTTTCGACGTGAATGCGATCGCGCGCGTAATCGACGAAGGCTCGCGCTGGGCCAGCGATCAGGCAAAACTGACCACCAAGATGCGGATGCTGACCGACCTGATGTGCGAAGCGGATTTCTGTGCCGGTGAGCGTGAGTCTCCAACAGTAGACAGCAGCGACGTGGAAGCAGCCATCGCGCAACGGATCTCACGCCATGACCGAATTCGCTCGGAGCTTTATGAGGCCATAGAACGCAACACCATCCATGTCAGCACAGAGGGTACCGCCATTGGGCAGGTGAATGGCTTGTCGGTATTGCAACTCAGTGATTACATGTTCGGACAGCCGTCACGTATTACGGCTACCGCACGAATGGGCGCCGGCAAAGTCATTGACATCGAACGGGAAGTCGAACTCGGCGGCGCAATTCACAGCAAGGGGGTAATGATACTGTCGGCTTACCTGGGCGCGCGCTACACAAGCGATGTGCCGCTCTCGCTGACCGCCAGCCTGGTCTTCGAGCAAAGTTATGGCGCCGTCGATGGCGACAGCGCCTCTGTTGCAGAGCTTGTAGCCCTGCTGTCGGCCATAGCCGCCATTCCGGTACACCAGTCGATGGCCATTACCGGATCCATGGACCAGCATGGCCGGGTCCAGGCTATCGGTGGCGTCAACCAGAAAATCGAAGGCTTTTTCGACGTGTGCAGCGCACGCGGGCTGACCGGCAAACAGGGCGTGCTGATTCCGGCAGACAACGTACAGCACCTGATGTTGCGCAGCGATGTCGCGGCCGCCATAGCGGACGGTCGCTTCCGCGTTTATCCATTAAACCACGTGGACCAGGCCATCGCCTTGCTGACCGGATGCGATGTAGGCGAAGCCGATGCACACGGGCGTTTCCCGAAAGACAGTGTTAACGGCCGAGTTGCGGCAGCGCTGCAGCAATACGCCAGCAAACGCAAGGACTTTGCTGCCGACACAAAAACGAATAGCGCGGACAAGGCCAAATGAACCCGAGTGACCGCAACCGCATCGTCATATGGCTTGACCCGGCCACGCCGCAGGAAGGCCTGTTGCAGTCGCTCGCGGGACTTGGGGCCACTAACGAAATCCTCGGGTTGTTCATCGAAGACCTCGGGCTGCTGGAGTTGTCCCGCCTGCCTGTGGCACGTGAGTTTACCCTCGACACGGCAGCCACCCGAGCCTTCGAACAAGGGACTATCGAAAGGCAGTTTCGCGCCCATGGCCAGCGGCTGCAAAAACTGTTCGAGCAGGCCGCCAGCCGCATCGGGAGCAGTTGCTCGTTTCGCATCATACGGGGAGAAACCGGCGCCGAATTGGTGAAGGTCTCGGCTACGTGCGACATGCTGATGGTTGCCCACTCGCGCCATGAACTCGCGCCACGCCTCACCTTGCGCGCGCGCCTCGAAGAATTACTGACCAGCGGCCCCCCTGCCCTGATGTTCGTGCAAGACCAGTGGCACACCGGCCGATGCATCGCCGTAGTCTTCGATGGCAGCAACGCGAGCGCGGCAGCACTCCGGAGCGCAGCCTCACACGCGGTTACCGAAAACCTGCTGCTTTCCATATGGCTGCCTGGCTTGACGGACGAAAGCCGTGAGCACTTGAAAGCTCAGTGCGGGGCAATCATCGACGACACCGCGCGCGTCGAGTACCGTGAACTGCCAGACCAGCATATCGACACACTGGTGCGAGCGGCGGCTTTATCCAAACCGCGCGTGTTGGTGCTGCCGATGAGCGAGCCCGCAAGGACGCGCGGACTCGTCACTGAGCTGCTGGCCCGGATTGATTGCTCACTGCTGATCGTGCGCTGACAGCCAATTCTTGGCGCAGCTTTCACGTACTTATTGCCCGGCTTGGGCGCAGATGGTTTTGACCGTAATTGTGATGCCAAACCGATGTAATGCCGAGATAAATGTTGTATAAGTTCATTCGGCAAGCAATAGTTGGCAGGGTCAGATTAACCCCGATTGTCGCGCCGATTTTTCAGGGCGCTCCGGCGAAGGGCAAGGACCTGTCGGGAATGGATCGAGGAATAGGCGCTTGCTATGGCAGCCGGAAGACGTGCGTTTTTGCCGCGAACAGGGCTGCGCAGCAGCACTTTCGATAGCGCCGTGCCTAGTTTGGTCAACTGGTTGTATACTCCGTGCCAACATTAACTAATTTCAGCATAGTGGTTGGCACGGTCAGGCTCTGGCTTCACGCCGATACCAGGCGTTAGCCGATATTAGGCGTTAAGAGAAATAGCAAGTTAGTAAATTACTGTTCTTTATATTTGGTAATAGTTGCATGAATTTTAAGTCTGTAATAGTAGTTGTGGTACTCATGGGTTTGAGTGCCGTATTCGGTGCGTATCTGGCAAAGCAAAACCTAGCGCCAGGCGAAAAAAGTGGTGCCGCTTCGTCCGCACCGATGCGTTTTACGGGCGACTCGGTAGCTCCGCAGGAAGATCAGCGTATTCCGGGTGACACCAGCCAGCAGGGCCTGCTGACTGAGCCTCTGGTATGGAAATCCAAACACTTGCAGACCTCGATAACTGTTCCGGCTGGAGTTTTTAACCCATACGAGGGTGAATGGACCTTTGGCCCGCTGATGAAGAATAACGCCGAGCTTTTCAAAGGTAAGCGGGTTATGGAAATCGGCACGGGGTCCGGCATCATAAGTCTGATGGCCGCCAAGCATGGGGCCGCTAAAGTTGTTTCGACTGACATAAACCCAAAAGCAATCGAAAGCGTTACGACGAACGCGAAAGCTCTCGGATATGGAGATATTATCGATGCTCGGTTGGTGTCGCTGGACGACATATCTGCCTTCGCTGTGATAGGCGAAGATGAGCAGTTCGATATTATCGTTTCTAATCCACCGTTTGCTCTGGACCTCGATGCACCTGGCAATGATGCTGTAACCGACACCGGTGAACTCGGTTTTTCCATTGTGCGTGGGCTTGATAAACATCTCGCACCAAACGGTGCCGTTATCATGCTGTATGACTCGCTGTTTTATCACCACGTAATGGTGAAGTATGCGAAGTACAAGGGATACGACGTACGCTCGAACAGCCCTAATGGAATGTATGGCTGGGCCGCCGAAGTGCTGTTCAATGGTTACTTAAAGCGTTTACTCGAAAGCGAAAACGAACCAGTCGATGCGTTTTCCTTTAATTACCATACCGACGAAGCGCTGGAGATCCGTTACCTCCGTAATTTCGCCCTGGATCCCACTCAGTTCGAGTATCAACCGCTCTTCGATCCGCCATCCAAGCAACGTTACTACCCAGGGTTTCTCGTTATTCGAAACTGAAGCCGTGCGGGTAGGCATGCCCTATTAACCGCCAGCACAGCTAGTTGAGGCATGTCTAAAATAGACTAACTGGATCGCACCAGCCAATGGATCGATGACCCTAAAAGTCCGTTCCAATAGCAGACTCGTTGCGAGGGCTCGGCATTCCCATGAACCGGCCAATGCGTCAGAACACCGAATATCTCGCGCGAGAAAAGCTGCATCGTCAGGGGTGCCGCTACCCCTGCGCATCGCATTACTCAACTACCAGTGCCGCTGCCAAAGGAAATACGCGCGCGCCGAGTACCGTGAACTGCCAGACCAGCATATCGACACACTGGTGCGAGCGGCGGCATTATCCAAACCGCGTGTGTTGGTGCTGCCGATGAGCGAACCCGCAACGACGCGCGGACTCGTCACTGAACTGCTGGCCCGGATCGATTGTTCACTGCTGGTCGTGCGCTGACAGCTGTTTCACGGTCACCTGGCAGCGGCCATCAGCTCTCGCATGCGATACTTCTGCACCTTACCCGTGACGGTCATCGGGAATTCATCGGTAAAGCGAATGAACTGAGGTATTTTGAAATGCGCAAGTTGGCCCGCACAGAACTCGCGTACTTCAGCTTCGGTCATCGACACTCCCGGCTTTAGCTCGATCCAGGCAGCCACGGCTTCGCCGAGTCGTTCGTCCGGAACCCCAAACACCGCCGCCTCCGCCACCTTCGGATGGGTAAACAACAGATCCTCGATCTCGCGCGGGTAAATATTTTCGCCGCCGCGAATGATCATCTCCTTGAGCCGCCCGGTGATCTGCACATAACCCTCATCATCCATCGTGCCGAGATCGCCCGACCGAAGCCAGCCGGCGCTATCGATTGCAGCGGCTGTCGCATCAGCGTCGCCGTAGTAACCGCGCATAATGTGATAACCGCGAAAGCAGATTTCACCTATTTCACCGAGCGGCAACAACCGCCCCGTTTCGACATCAATAATCTTGACCTCCTGGTGCGGAAGGTTGCGCCCGACCGTATTCACCCGCCGCTCTTCGCTATCATCGCGCGTGGTCAGATGAGTAAGCGGCGACGCTTCGGTCTCACCGTAGCCGATCAGGATATGCCGACAATGCATTCGCCGAATCACCTGGCGGAGGAGTTCGGGCGGGCAGGGCGCGCCGGCCATAATGCCGGTGCGCAGACTCGTGAGGTCGAACCTGCCGAAGTCGGGATGCTCGAGTTCGGCTATAAACATCGTCGGCACGCCGTGCACGGCTGTGCAGCGTTCAATCTCTATCGCGGCAAGCGTCGCGCCTGCATCGAAATGTTCGCTGGGAATCACGAGGCAGGCACCGACCGACAGGCATAACAGGTTGGCGAGCACCATGCCGAAACAATGGTAGAACGGCACAGGCACGGCTAAACGATCGTGCTCGCTAAAATGCATGGCTCGGGCGCAGAACCAGGCGTTGTTCAGAATATTGTGGTGGGTCAGCACGACCGCTTTCGGGAAACCCGTCGTACCCGACGTGAACTGAATGTTGATCGGATCGTCCATATCGAGCGGGGCGCTCAGCGCATCGAGTGCGTCGCACTCGACAGCGCTGGCAGCGGTCAGCACCTCTGACCAAAGCGTGAACCCAGGCGCCGGGCGCACGGTATCAAGGGGCGCTGCCGGGTCAAAGACCACCACATGACGCAAGTCGGGAAGCCGCGCAGCCGGCAAGCCGTTGTCGCTATTCAGCTCGGGCAGCAACTCAAGCAACATGCCGACATAATCGCTGGAGCGAAATTGCGGAATAATGAACAGGCCCTGCACGCCGGCGCGCTCCAGGGCGTAGGCCAGCTCACGCGGGCGGTAGGCCGGGTTTACGTTGACGAGCACGGCACCGATGCGCGCGGTAGCAAGCTGCAGCAGCAGCCATTCGATATTGTTGGTCGACCACACCCCGATGCGTTCACCCGGAAGAAACCCCAGACCACACAGTCCTTGAGCAAGCGTGTCTGCTTCAGCCTGCAGTTCCGCATACGTCAGGCGCCTCCCCTGCGCCACGGATACGACGGCTTCATTGTCTGGAAAGCGTTGTGCGATGTCGGCGAAGTGGGCAGAAATCGTGCTACCGAGCAAGGGCAGCTCACCACCGCGATGGTAGTAGCTTAGCCGCAGTCGCGATTCGCCGGCCTTGATCATTCAGCCCTCCAGCTTCTGCCAGTAACGGTCGACGCGCGCCTGCATGGCATCAATGAGGTCATCGCGACGAGTCGGCTCAAACAGATGCGCGAAACGACCCTGCGGACGCAGGTAATCCTCGACCGGAAGGCGAGTTTTAGGCATCTTGGTATGCCTGACTTCGCCGTCACGGTATTCCTTCAGCGGCCAGATGCCTGTCTGCACCGCGAGCTTGCCGATATCAACGGTTAACTGCGGATCGAAACCCCAGCCGGTCGGGCACGGCGCCAGCGCCAGGAGCATGCGCGGACCCTCGAGCTCGGTGGCCTGCTGAATCTTGCGCGCCAGGTCGAGCGGTTCGGAAGCGATGATGGTTGCAACATAGGCCGGTCGATGCGCAGTCCAGATGGCGAACAGGTCCTTCTTGTAACCGGGATTTCCATCCGGGCCGGTGCTGGTTGCCGAGCGCGCGGCATGCGGTGTCGCTGCAGAAAATTGCTGGCCGGTATTACCGTAGCCTTCGTTGTCGTAACACAGGTAGATAAAATCGAGACCCCGCTCGATGGCACCCGATGTCGATGACAAGCCCATGCCGTAGGCCGCCCCATCACCTGTCAGCACAATTGCCTCAAGGTTTTCCTCTGGAGGTAGACGTCCCTTTTCAATGAGGATATCCAGCGCATCACGCACGCCCTGCGCTCCGGCAGGAGCCGAAGCCATCGCGGTATACAGCCATGAACCGCGAAATGGCGTAAACGGATAATTGGCCAACAGTGTCATGCAGCCAGCCGCATTAACGAAAACGGTCTTCGCACCGAGCAGATCGTAAATCTCATGCAATGCCGCGAGTCCGCCGCAGCCCGCGCACATGGGTGTACCGCCGCCAAGCAGGTGCGTCGAGGGCAGGTCTTTCATGCGTTTGAGCACGGTCTCTTTCATCGCTCGAGTTCCTCACGCTCTACGCGCGCAACAGCCTGCAATTTGCGCACCTGGCGCAATTCATCCTCGGTGAACAGCAACCGCGGGGGCGGCGCCTCGCCGCTGGCAACCGCGGCCTCGGCAACCTGCAGCATCTCGTAAAATTCTTCTGGCGAAATATCTCGCCCGCCGAGTCCGCCGATGAAACTCAGCACCAGCGGCCCGCCGCGAGTTGCTCCCTGCAAGGCCGCCGCGACCTCCGTATACAACACACCGCCGCTTCCCATGGATACATTTTGATCGATGACGACGACGGCTTGTTTGCCGGTCAGCGCGGCGACGATATCGGCCGCGGGAAACGGCCGGAACAACCGCGGCCGCACCAACCCGACGCGGATCCCCTGCTCACGCAAACGCTCCACCGCGTCCTTACCCTTGGTCGAGAATGAACCCAGCATGAGAAAGACGATTTCGGCGTCTGCCGTGCGCCAGGTTTCGACCGCATCGTAGCGACGACCAAACAAGTCGGCGAACTCATCACTGATCTCCCGATAAACGTCTGCGGCAGCAAGCGCCGCCAGGTGCATCTCGTAGCGGAAGTACGAGTATGGCGAACCGCCCAGCACGGCCGCCGCCTGGCTGACGGGCTGACTGGCCCGAAAGCTGATGTTTTCGGGATCGTAGGGCGGGAGGAACTTCGCGACAGCATCCGGTTCAGGCAGTTCCACCGGCTCACGAGTAAACGACAAGTAAAAGCCATCGAGGTTGACGATTGCGGGCAAGCGCACACGCGAATCTTCGGCCAACCGGTAGGCAAGCAACACACCGTCGACCACTTCCTGACAGGTTGCGCAGTGCAGTTGCAGAAAGCCGCTGTCACGCGCCGCCATGACATCGTTATGATCGGACTCCAGTGTGATCGGCGCTCCGAGGCCTCGCGATACGTTTGCGAGTACCAATGGTACACGCCAGCCGGGCACCGCGTAGATCATCTCCATCGCATACAGCAGGCCCTGGCTCGAGGTGGCCGTGAACACGCGCACCCCGGTAGCCGCCGCAGCGCCGGCCGCAGTAATCATCGAATGCTCCGATTCCAGCGTGACCATCCGTGCCGCCATTTCGCCGCTGTCCGTCCAGCCACTGATGGTTTCGATGATTTCGGTTTGCGGCGTAATAGGAAACGCCGGCACATAATCTACGTTTGCGAGACGCGCGCCCCAGGCTGCAGCCGCATTACCGGTCAATAATCGCGCGCTCATGCCTCTTGCTCCTGTGCGCGGCGCTCCGAAACGGCTTCGATCGCATGGGGCGGGCATTTGGCTACGCAGATCATGCAGCCCTTGCAATGCTCGTAGTCAACCTCCGGGTACCCTTCTTTGTTAATACTGATCGCGCTGTCCGGGCAGAATGTACTGCACACCCACCAGCATCGGTTACAGCGCTCGAGGTCAATCACCGGTCGCATCGTGCGCCATAGACCCGTGTGCACCTCGACGCTGGTCAAGCCTCCGTGAATGACCGGCGCGGCAACGCTGGCCTCCTCAAACAGCTCGTCGACCCACTGCGGCGTCACGCTGCCGCTAACCGGCACCGACTCTCCCTCGATCACGCCGGCTTCCATATCGGCCAGCTCGTCATAAGCAAGCAATGCTAAGGCTTCATTCTCCTGTCGCACGGCAGGCGCGATCGCTTCGAGCTCGTCCCGAATCGCCTGGACCAGGGATGCCCGCGACACGATTCCAAGCAGCCGGGCGGCAGCTCCCGCAAGGGTCGCGCCCGGATAAGAAAACTTGAGCGGGTCGTCGATTGTGTCGGCCGGCGGCAATACGACAACCTTGCATGAAAGATTCAAGCGGTCACTCCAGGTTGCCGCAGACTCGCGACTAACAAGTACCAGCATGGCGTGGTCACGCAGGCCCTGGGTCACGCCGGCCGCCGGAATAGATACCAGGGAGTCGTCAGCCACCAGCACGAGGTCGGGACGGGTGATAATGCCGCGCTCAAGAATCTCGTCATGCGCCGCACGGACATAGGCGAAAATCGGTGCGCCCCGGCGCTCGGCACCGTAGCGCGGCGCGTCCTGAACCCGGTAGCCTTCGAGGAACAAGGCCGAACCAAGGATACGGCTCGCCGTCTTCATCCCCTGTCCGCCGCGGCCGTGAAAACGAATGCGATACATGACAGCATCGCCTCCTATATAAAGCCTGGCGCCGCTGAGAAAATGCCGTTACGGCGAAAACTCATAGCCCGGCGCACGCGCGCGGCGGCCATATCATGCGCGGCCTCGCGCGGCAGCACATCCCGATCACGCGCATCGTTTAAAACCATCCTGGTATTTCGACCGATCTTGTCTTCGATCGTCGCAAGCACACCCGACTCCGGTGCACCCTGGTACTCAAGCGCAGCGCAGATCACACCGCCGGCATTGGCAATGAAATCAGGCACGCATAAAACACCCTGCCTGTGCAGCGTCACCTCGGCTTCAGCCGTGACCGGGATATTGGCGCCCTGAACGATGATGCGGGCCCTGACCCGGGAAACATTGTTGGCATCGATAACGTCAGGCCGCGCAGCAGGTATCAATACATCACAATCCATCTCGACTGTCTGCTCGATCGGCCACTGCTGTCCGTCCGTGCAGTCAGCAACACTGCCACCCGCCTCCTTGATCGCGGCCAGCGCTTCGACGTCGAGTCCATTCGCGTTGTATATCGCGCCGCGCGAATCTGCTGCCCCCACCAGCACCGCGCCATGTTTTGCCAGAAACCGTGCCGAGTGTTTACCGACGGCACCGAACCCCTGAATGACGAAACGCATGCCGGTCATCTGCATTTCCCGATGCTCGAGTGCGATCTGCGTCGCACGCAGCACTCCGCAGCCCGTTGCGCCGATTTGATCGAGCGGGATTCCGCCTAATTCACGCGGCAGGCCAACCGAGCGCCCGATCTCGTCGCGAACCCAGGCCATGCACTCTTCGTCCGTGCCCATATCGGGGCCGAAGATATAGTCTTCTTCGTATCGCAGCGCGCTTGCCATGGTGCGCAACAGTCGCTCCTTTTCGGGACGCGGCATTTTCGGGTCGCCGATAATGACCGACTTGCCACCCCCGTGCGGCAGGCCTGCCGCAGCATTTTTTAGCGTCATTGCCCGTGCCAGCCGAAAGCACTCCCGCTCGCTGACATCGGCTGCCATCCGCAGCCCGCCGATCGACGGACCCGCGGCGACGTTGTCCACGACCAGTACGCCGCGCAGCCCGCAGCCTGGCTCATAGACCTGAATGACCTTGAACGGGCCCAGTTCATCCGTATAAGAAAACGGTGCAGCCATATCCCCATCCTGCTTGTGCCTGTTTCCGCACCATGCCCGGATTGGCTAACGCCCTAAGGAACGATGCGTTTCATTAAACTCACCAACTGAATATATGCTCGGCCATTTGGTTCACGCCAGCCATTCGTAGCTGTACCTACGACAGGTCAGCAACTACCTGAACCGCAATCGGGGGCTACTAAAGGTCAGTCAGCACCGCTATCGGATCTGCGGCGCAATAATCATAAAACAAGCGTTGCCCCCACTTTAAGTCATGACGAAAACTCAAGCCCATCCGGTGCGAAACGCTGGGTAAAGACTGCGGCAGCCACTTCCAGTCCCCTGTAATTCAGCTGCCTTTGCGGCCAAGACGGCGATCTGCCGCAAGGAGA
>JARRLL010000016.1:0-6545 GCA_037387125.1 Gammaproteobacteria bacterium
GTTGCTTGTCTACCCACGGAGTTTTCATTCTGCGGAATACCGGGCGATCGTTGATTCCAACCGGCAAATCGCTAACGCCATGATGGCTGAATTAATAACCGGCCTGTCCGACCGGCAGCGCGCTCGCGCCGTTGACAAGCTGCGGGGCTATTCAGACTTACTCAAAAAACTGACAGAGGCTGCCTGAGCCTCCGTTGTTGCGTTTCGTGAGCTCGTCGGTATAACCACGGACGAATTAACTTATACTTCGCCGGGGCTTTTTATCGGGCTGTTGCATCGAACGAATACTGCGAGGGCGTGACACGCTCCAGGAGGCATTGCATGCGCACTAAATTTTGTTTCAAAGCCGAAGCGTCGACTCCGTGAGCAGCGATGGGCAAGGCCTGTTAAGTCATATTCATTTCCGTTCGGCGACGGCGCTGGTCGTTGCCAATGTCATCGGGGCGGGCGTTTTTACGACGACCGGGTTTCAGGCGGCGGATCTCGGCAATCCCATGATTATCCTGGCCCTCTGGCTGCTCGGCGGTGTGCTGGCCTATTGCGGGGCGCTGTGTTTTGCGGAACTTGGCGCTGCCATGCCCGACGCGGGTGGCGAATATATTTATTTGCGCGAAACCAACGGCCGCGCGTTCGGGTTCATGAGCGCTTTTGTTTCGCTGTTAGCGGGGTTTTCCGCGCCCATTGCGGCCGCTGTAAAAAGCCTCGTGTTGTATTTGCGCGCCTTCTTTCCCGTGCTGGAAAGTGATCCGGCCGTGCTCGGCGCACTTCACCTCACCGACCTGGTGGCTCTCATTTTCGTATGGCTGCTGGTCGGCGTGCATCTGCGGGGCCGCAAGGGCGCTATCGGTTTTAATGACCTGATTACGCTCTTGAAAATAGCCGGTATCGTATTAATTATTGTTGCCGCTGCGCTGTTCGGCAAAGGCGATACGGCAAATTTCGTGCAGGTGGCGGGCTTCTACGCGGTAATGTCCACATCGGCGCTCTTCAGTGCGCTGGCAACCAGCCTTATGTTTGTGATGGTTTGCTATTCCGGCTGGAATGCGGCGGCCTATGTGGCCAGCGAGATCGTCGAACCGCAAAAGACACTGCCGAAAGCCCTGCTGGCGGGAACGACGATCGTTACCGTTTTGTACCTGTTGCTGAACATGGTGTACTTCTACGGTGCCGACGTCGAACAGGACGTCATGAAGTTTCGTGCCCTGACGCGGACGAACCGGGGGGGTGCACCTATTAATGCTCTGCTCCTGCAAGGCCTGGTCACCTCGCTGATCATCATGTCCGGGAGCGTCGATCAGATCTTGTCATACGCGGGCTTCACGCTGGCGCTGATGTCGGCGCTGGCTGTTTCCTGCGTGCTGGTGCTGCGGGTCAAAAAGCCGGATATGCCGCGCCCGTTTCGAGTCTGGGCTTATCCGTTCCCGCCCTTGTTTATTATGCTCGTCAGTTTGTGGACGATGTACTGGGCTTTTCAGGGTCGGCCGGTCGAGTCAACCCTGGCCTTGCTGACGGTGGCCATGGGCGGGGGTATTTTCTACGGCGCGGCGCTCTTGCGGCGCTAACGGACCTGCTGTTAACGATCCTGTGCCCGGGCGTTAGTATCGGCACTGCCCTTCAAAGGCGATTCGAGCCCCCATTTGCCCCGGCGTCACCCTGCGGTGGTATCATCTCGCGCCCCGGCTGCCGCGATTTGCGGCGGCCTGTTGCAGTGTGGACACGATGACCGCCAAAACTGTAAGTTCAGAGCTGCTGAAAGAGGTCGGCAAAAGACGCACTTTTGCCATCATTTCGCACCCGGACGCCGGTAAAACCACGCTGACTGAGAAGCTGCTCATGTACGGCGGCGCGATACAGGAGGCGGGAGCGGTTAAGGCGCGGCGTGCGGCCCGCCATGCGACATCGGATTGGCTCGAAATCGAAAAGCAGCGCGGTATCTCGGTCAGCAGTTCCGTCATGCAGTTCGAGTACGAAGGGCATACGATCAACTTGCTCGACACGCCCGGACACGAGGATTTTTCCGAGGACACCTACCGCGTGCTAACGGCGGTGGATGCGGCCGTGATGGTCATCGATGCGGCCAAGGGCGTCGAGGCGCAGACCATCAAACTGCTCGAGGTTTGCCGGTTGCGCGATACGCCGATCATTACCTTCGTCAACAAGTTCGACCGCGAGGTTCGCGGGCCGCTGGACATTCTCCAGGAGATCGAAGACACACTCAAGATCGATTGTGCGCCGGTTAGTTGGCCGATCGGGATGGGCAAGAGCTTTCGCGGTGTGTTCGACCTCCTTAGCGATCGGCTGCTGCGGTTCCGCGGCGGCGAGGAGCGCCAGAGCAAGGACACCGAGATCCTCACGGGGCTCGATAACCCGCGCCTCGATGAGCTGTTCCCCTATGAAACCGAGGTGCTGCGCGAGGAGGTGGGCCTGATCCGCGGTGCGAGCTCGCCGTTTGACCTGGAAATGTTCCTGGCGGGGATGCAGACGCCGGTGTTTTTTGGTTCGGGTATCAACAATTTCGGCGTCCAGGAGGTGCTGAAAGCACTTATCGCCTGGGCGCCCCCGCCGCAGCCGCGGCCGGCCGACGAGCGCATCGTGGACCCCGCGGAACCCGAGCTGACCGGCTTCGTGTTCAAGATTCAGGCGAATATGGATCCGAAGCACCGCGACCGGATCGCGTTTTTCCGCATCTGCTCCGGGCGCTACGAACCCGGCAAGAAGCTGCAGCACCTCCGGCTCGGGCGTGAAATGCGCGTCGCGAATGCCCAGACCTTCATGGCGAACTCACGTAAATCCAGTGAAGGCGCGGTCGCCGGTGACATAATCGGTATCCACAACCACGGCCAGTTGCAGATCGGCGACACCCTGACCGAGGGTGAGCAGCTCACGTTCAGGGGCATTCCCTATTTTGCGCCGGAGTTGTTCGTGAGCGCGCGGCCAGAAGACCCGCTGAAAACCAAACAGCTGCAGAAGGGTCTTAAAGAGTTAGGTGAAGAAGGAGCCGTGCAGGTATTTACCAACGAACTGGGTCGGAAGCTGCTGGGGGCAGTGGGGCGCCTGCAGTTCGATATCGTGGCGCATCGGCTCAAGGGCGAGTACAACGTCGATGCCTTGTACGAGCCGGCCGATATATACACGGCGCGCTGGCTCAGTTTTCCCGATAAAGTGACTCAACAAAAGTTCATGCAGCGCGAGTCGGCTTCATTGGCCCAAGACGTGGATGGCAATCCCGTCTACCTCGCCTCGAGTCGCTACAAGTTGCAGATCACGCAAGAACGCTTCCCCGACGTCGGTTTTCATGCCACGCGCGAGCACGGCGAAGTGCTCCAGCAAGCCTGACGGCCAATCGACCGATCCGCGAGCGCGGCAGCCGGGGGTGCCTGAGGCCTCGAATGCCGACAGCGTAAGGCTGCAGCCCTTGTCAGCTATGCCTTTGACATAATGCTAGACCTATAGCTTTCAATGGGTTATGGTAAATACCTCTTGGTAATTGTGACCAGGGTATGGATCTAGACGCCGCGCTAAGGAAGGGGTTTCGTCTGGGGGAATGGGCCGTCAAGCCCATTGAAGGGTTGCTGGAAGGGACGCAGGGAACGCGTCATTTGCAACCGAAAACCATGGACGTGCTCGTTTGCCTCGCTGCCCAGCCAGGGCAGGTCGTCACCCGCGATGAACTCATCGACCGGGTGTGGGCGGGCACTGTGGTCAGCGACGAACCCCTGACCCGCTGCATTCATGAGATCCGCCGAGCGTTGGGCGATCACCGCGATGAACCGGCCTATATCAAGACCATTCCCAAACGGGGTTACCAGCTTGTGCAGGCTGTAACGGCCGCCCCCGATCTTGGCCTCGAGTCCGTGCCGCAGATTCAGGCCGACAAAGCCGGTTTGTTCTGGCAGGTGACTCGGCAGCGCGTGCTCTGGGTCGGCGCGGCCTACGCGATTCTGGCCTGGTTGTTTGTGCAGTTAGCAAGGTTTACCGAGTTGCGTCTGCGCGGCTCGCAAGCGTTGCCCGACTGGTTGATGCCGGCGCTGGCCGTGATCGTCTTGCTGGGTTTTCCGGTCGCCGTCTTTTTTGCCTGGGTCAGGCAGATTCAGTTTGACGAAGCCGGCCGGCCTCGAATGCCGCCGGGGCAGGCGGGCAACCCGGCCCTGCTGCTGTGGACTCGGCGGGGTATCGACACGGTCCTCGTGACCCTCGTGATTTCATTCCTGGCGGGTTTTGCGCTCGACGTGATGCCGGGCGCAACCGCACGGCCGCTGGAACGCGAGGCCTACCGGTTGGCCGTAATGCCGTTTTCGGCGAGTCCTGCGAATGGGGTCGGCAACTGGTTGGGCAAGGGTATCGCCGAAGACCTCAGGCTCAGGTTGACGAACCTGGGTTCACTGGCCGTCAGCAGCCGCAACCGTGCCTTTCGCGAGTCCATCCAGGGCCTGGACCCGCAGCAAATCGGCCAGGAGTTGGGCGTGCAGTACCTGCTGCAGGGGGCCGTGGTGCGCGGGCCGGACAACATTCATATCAAGGCAGAGCTGGTGGATACCGTGACGGGCCTGCCGGTCTGGGCCCATTCGTTCACTCAGCCGGCGGCGCTGTTGTTCGATGCGCAGCAGGACATCGTCAGTCACGTCGCTGCCCAGTTGAATGTGGAATACGTCGGCAGCAATGAGTCGGCGGGCTGGCCCCAGGTATTGAACGTGGCCGCTTACGACAGTTACCTGCGCGGCAGGAACTTGCTGCGCGACGCCCGTGATGCGGAAACGGCCGCCATGGCCGCAGCCTGGTTCAAGCAGGCATCGACCACCGATCCGCACCTGGCCATGGCCCGCGTCGGTCTGTGCGAGGCCGGTGTGAGAGAACTCGAATTCAGCGGCACGAGCAGGGCCTACGGTTTCGCCAACCAGGCCTGCGCCGAGACTATTCTGCAAAGCCCCGATTTGCCGGCAGCGCACCTGGCGCTGGGTAATTTTTACCGAGTGTCGGGTTTAGCCGAACAGGCCATCGATGAATTTGAATGGGTTTTGGATCAAGACCGTGCGTCGGGGGCCGCCTGGTTCGGCCTGGCCCGAGCCTATTGGGATGACGGCGACCCCGAGGCCAGTGAGCAGGCATTCCGCACCGCCTTTCAATACGAGCCGGATGATATCGAGGGGCATGAGGCGTACACAGCATTCCTGCTCGCACAGGATCGCTACGTCGAGGCGGTGGCCGAGGCCCGCGACCTGGTGGCTCTGGACCGCGACCGGGTTAACGGTTACGACTACCTCGCTGAAGCGCTGTTTATGACGGGTGATTTTGACGGCGCAATTCAGGCCAGCCGCCAGGTTCTCAGCCGCGATCTTGAGCGTTACTCTGCGGTGATGAGGATCGCCCATAGCTACTATTATCGCGGTGACTTCGAACGGGCGCGGGGCATATACGGGCAAGCAGCAAAGCTGCAACCGGGCAATCATTTTGCCGAAGGGGGGCTGGCCGTTACTTATGAGAAGCTCGATGCGAGCGGTAAGTCGGAAAGATCCGCCGCTTCATTTCGGCGGGCTATGCAGCTCGCGGAAAATTCGCTGGCAAAAAGCCCGGAAGATCCGCTTACTCGCATCAGCCTCGCTTACTATTGTGCGGCATTATTGGAAGTCGAATGCGCCACTAAGCACAGGGTAATTGCGTTGGACTCGGCGCCCGAAAATTTCGAGGTTCACTATCTGGCAGCGCTGGTCTACGCACTACTCGGCGACCCGGAAAATGCGACGGCTGAAACCCGGCGGGCACTGGAATTGGGTTATCCGCAGATACTGGTACTTACGGATCCGCGGATGTCCGATTACTGGTCCGGGCAGCGTTTCGCGACTGCGGGGTTAGGCAGGCTCCTGATCCCGGAGTACTGAGCCATAAGTTGCGAAATATGGTCTAAAAAACGCATATTTGGTCATCCCAACAAAAAAACAATAAAAAAATGACCGATTAATCAGTCGCTTTCACGCTCATTTCTCCAAAGTGAACCCTCGCTTGCCATGAATGAGGGATGTCCAGGCAGGCAGGGGAGAACCGGCCGAACTCAAAAAACAGCCGGTGAGCCTGACAAAAACAATCACAAGGAGAAGAAAAATGACAACGGCAGCTCTGCTTAAGAAAGATGCGCTTAAGAAAGAATCGGTCCGTGCATGCATTTACTACGGCGTGATGATTTGTAATTCCACGGGCATTACCTATCTGATTTACCTCTACACCAATGGATTTATCTGAGGGGTTGTTAGGCGAACCGGGTTGACCAGCAGGCTTCAGTTCGCGCGAGATAAAAAAGGCCGCCTTCAAGGCGGCCTTTTTCGTTTTCACATAGCCGTTTAAGCGGCATTCAGTCCCAGCAGAAACTCCTTGCGCGTATCGGTGTTGGTTTTGAACCGACCGCCGAGGGAGGTTGTAGTGGTCTGGCTGTTGGCATCCATGACACCCCGTGCCTTCACGCAGAAGTGCGTCGCGGTGATGCTGACGGCAACGTCATCGGTTTCCAGCAGAGTTTGCAGGGCGACCAGAACCTGCTCGTTCAGCCGTTCCTG